>CAVFGN010000009.1:0-58530 GCA_963621965.1 Alistipes finegoldii | reverse complement strand
CATTTAGGAATGGACTGGATAGATGATCTCTATAGACAATATTATGAATGGAAACATGCTGATGACGGTACAGGTACACCAGGATATGCTGGGGCTGCTCGTCAGTCTATTATAGATAATAAAATACAAAAACAACGTTTAGGCGGAGTCTTGTATTTTAATGTAGACAAATTTAAGTTAAACACTAATTTATTTTAAAAAATTATGACGGATCAACAACAAATAGCATGGCATCGACGCTATACAAAAGATTAGATTAAAGAGTTATAGAAAGCATTAAATGATGTAGGGGGGGGCAAGAATAAAAGTTGACGGTATTTTTGGACCTGAAACTTTAAAAGCAGTACGCGAGTTTTAGAAAAGACATGGCCGCCTAAAGGTCGACGGTTTAGCAGGTGATAGAACATTTGCAGCATTAGGATTAGGCGATTCAACGACAATGGAAGATCCATATCTTCCTCAAACTAGACCTGGAGTAAATCAGAGTCGTAGAACGACTCCTGACGATTCTGGTTATGGACCAGTATAGAGAGCTAAGGTTTCTTATCTGGCATCGCCTAGCGACGGTTATGATTAGGAGGTATATCGGTTAATACCAAAAGGGGATGAAAAAGTTATATAGAGGCAACTTGATTAGCTGGAAACAAATAACCCATATTTAGCTAGCGTATATCGACGTGTTATGACAATGCCAAATTTTTAGAATATGCTTAAAGACTATTATTCTAAAGGAAAGCACTATAATACAACCGATTTTCAGTTTGCGAGTCAACTCGGCATAAACCCAACAGATCTAATTTCTATAATGGAATTAATACGTGAAGTACCGTCTTTAGCAGGATATATTACAACTCCTGAGGAAGATACTTATATAAGTTAGTACAGCGTATCTGGAGTTAGACCTACCACTACAGAGGATCGTGTAGATTTAGTAACAGCATATGGTACTTATCCTCGTACTTTTATACAAAGTAGACAGACTCCTATATATAACGTTAACAGACTCTCAATTCCTGCATTCTCTTTTAAAAACGGTAGAAAAATTAATTATATTAATCTTTATAAATAAATAAATTATGGAGTGTTCAAATAAAGTTATAAAAGTTTTAATAAAGGAATTAAAAAATATAATAGAAGCTTTGGAAGATGGTAACTCAAATCTTTCAGATGATGAACTATAGACAGTGTTAGACACAATATCTAATTTATCAAATAAAGAACAAAGAATGAGTAGAACCCAAGCGGCACAATATCTTAATATGAACATTAAAACTTTTGATAACCGTGTAAAAGAAGGACGACTCCCATGTGGTAAAAAAGAACTCGGACTAAAAGAAAAAACTTGGATTAAGAAAGAGTTGGATAAATTTATTTCATAAAGTTATAATATTTTAATTATAAAATTATAGATATATAAAATCATGTTGTTATTCTTTTTATCAAGAGATAACACTTTTTTACAAATTTAATTTTTTTAAAAATGTTTTACACTGTAGCTTAATTATATTAAATTTGTATTATATTAGATGTTTAATGTAAAAATGTATAAATGAATTTTATTGTTTTATGGCTGATGATTTAATTAATTTTGATGATTATCAGGGGGAACCTGTGGATGTTGAAAATATGGAATCCACAGCAGACACCTCTGTAGAAGAGCAATTATTTGGTGAGGATTCAAAATACATGCAAGAAGGATCTGCAGAGGATTCAGCTAGCAGTATTGCTGGTTCTATATTAAATGATTCTCATAAAGATAAAGATTTGATAACAACCTTGTTACGAAATAAAGGTATTTCAGATCAGGGTGTAGATATTATAAATGATAAAGGTGAACATGAATATGTTCCTTTTAATAAGCTTAGTAAGAGGGAGCAATTAGATATTTTAGACACTCCAGATGTTCAGCTTTCTGACTATGAAATCAGTTTGATTAATTTTCTTCGTTCAGAAAACACCACATTAGAAGATATTGTTGATGCTGTGGAAGCTAAAACATTATCAGAAGATAATGCTTATCGAGATTCTTCTATTCCGAATGTTGATAATTATACTGATGAGCAGGTATTCAAAGCTGATTTGAAGTCACGTTATCCTGATTTGTCTGATGAGGAATTAGACGATGAGTATGAACGTGAGCTTGAAAATGAAGATAGATTTAACAGAAAGATAGAAAAAATCCGAGAGAGTTTTAAGGCTGATGAAGAGACCTTACGCAGACAAAAAACGCAAGAGGTCGTTAATCAGCGTAATAATCTCCGTCAGGATGCTATTCAGCAGGTATTAGCTGTAGCACGAGATACAGATACGCTACATGATGCCTTTATGATTGACAATCAAGATAAAGAAGACGTTATGCGTTTCCTTTTCGATGAGGATGTAAATGGTAAAAGTGAGTTTTATAAATACACCCAGAGTCCTGAGGGGTTGTTTAATTTAGCATGGTACGCCATTAAAGGCCAAGAGGCCATGCGTGAATTGACAGACGCATATCAGAAAGAACGAGATACGGCCCGTAGATTATCTAGGGAATTAGCTAAATATAAACCTACGTCAGTTGGTCGGCCTCCTGTTGTTCGTAGAACATCGGACACTAAGTCAACAGGTGATAGATATAAAATGTCCGATTATTTAAAATGAGAAATAATTAATTATGGGAATGGAAGTTTCGTTTACAACCGTCCGTCAAAACATGAGCGGACCGCGTTTGTATCATGACTTTAGTAAATTCTTGGGAGAAAATCCCTATCGGATGGGAATTGTTTCGTAGCTTTATCCACGCTATACTATGTCGTTCTTGACTGAAGGTCTTGGTAATATCCATCATCTTCCTAAACAGGGTGACAATTTCCAAAAAATTAATTCAATGTGCTTTGAATGGCAGATTGATATTCAGGATCCTAAATTGGTACCGTTGAGTGCTACTCCTGATGATAAAGCAGGTGCTTATGGTGCAGAATTCACATTGTTCTTCCCAGAACGCTACTATGAGAAATATGATACCTTGCAGATTGTTCCTACTAAACAACAATTGGTAGTATTACACGAGCCTTTGGCTAAAGCCGCTGATTTGTGGGAATATTCAGTTCGTATCATTGATAGTTCTTTGGAAGACAGCATCGATTCTTCAGTTGTTAAAGAAGGCACTGAAACCCGTTGGATCGGCACTGTTATGCCAGAGTTGAATGAGATTGGTTATACCAAATATCAATCTAACATCATGAAAGCTCGCAACTGGCTCAAAGAAATTCGTCATGACTTGTCTTGGTCGGCCCGCTTTGCGCGTATGGAGGAAACCTTTGTAAAAATTGCAAATGGTGAGGGTGCTGGTGATTACAAAGAAGTAATCTTTAAAATGCCTAAAGTGCAGAAAGCATTGTTAGATACCTTTATGGAAGATCGTAACAATTCTATGCTTTTGGATAAAACTACCATGGATAAAGATGGTAAATGCACTTTGATTGATCCTTCTACTGGTCGTCCGTTGATTCAGGGTGACGGTTTGATCACTCAGATCAACCGTTATGCTAATATGTTTGCATATTCGAAATTATCTATTGACTTGTTCAACGATGTTCTTTTGGCTATGACTGAAAAGTCTGAAGATGCACAGGGTAACACCTATATGTTCATCGCCAATGAACGTTGCTATCGTGATGTTCAAGTTGTTCTCGCCGAGCATCTCGCTAATTTCCACGCTGTTGATGCTAAAGTTTATTCTGAAACTGAAGGTAAGAAATTGAAGATTGGCGCTGAATATGCTGCTTATAGCTTTATGGGTAATGAGATTATCTTCAAGATTGACCGTGCTTTATCGCAAGAATATAACGATCGTGGTTATGCCATTATGATTGACCTTTCTGCTGATAAAGCTTCTGGTAAACCCGCTATTCAAGGGTTCACCTTAGAGGGTAAAGGTCAATATAACCTCAACCAGATTGCTGGTGTTGGTGGTTTGGATGGTTCTACCGATGGTATCGTTTCGTCGCCTGTTGCTGGTAGCAAATATGTGATTACTGGCTATTGCGGCATTGCTGCTTTCTGCCCCTATCGTAGCGCAGTTTTAATTCAGAATGTATAATTCTGAAGAATTAGATAATAAATAATGAGAAGAGGGTCTATAGACCCCTTCTCATTATATTTACTATGAGAGATGAATAAAACTATGTAAATGACAGTGTTATATGTTGGAAAATATTATTGTAATTCGTTCTGCGGTAGGTAAAGCAGAACAATCTTATCATATCAATCCTTGTAAAGACCCTAAAACTGGTATGTATCCACCCTGTGTTCGTAAGGTTGATAAACATGGTGATATGATTCTTTCTGAAGCTGATAAGGCTTCAGGGCAACAATTTGTTGGTGAAAATGAAAGTATTGTTGTAAAGGATGGTAGTGTTTTTGATTTGAATAATCCTTTACAGAAAGCTCGTTGGGATGCCATTAAAAATTGTGTTTTAATTGCTCCAGATCGAGATGCACGAGATAAGAACGGTAATTTATTGATTGATGGTACTCGTAAGCACGATGGTCGTGCAGTTTTGTATATTGAGCACCCAGGCCGTTCAACAGAAATAAAGATGAGTAAAGCTAAACTTCAGAATAAAGCTTTACATCTTATTTTTACAGATACTACAGAAGGGTTGAAAATTAAATGTAAACTTCTTGGAAAACGTATGGATAATGCATATCCTGCTGATATTGAAGATTTCCTTTCTGAATTTGCAAAACGTAATCCACAAAAGATTATTGATCTCTATACTGGCACAGATACTGAAGTACGAATGCTTTTTATTGAAGCAGTAAATCGAGGTGTACTTCGTGAACGACAAGGTGTATTTATGTATGGTGATAAAATTGCATTAGGAGTTACAGATGATGCTTGTATTGCTTGGTTGAAAGATCCTGCTAATCAAAAAATACGAGGGTATATTGTTGAGGAAACATATCCTGAATATCAAAAGAAACCAACTAAAGCAGAACTTGCTGAACAAGAAAAAGAAGAAGAACCAGTAGTATCTAGTCCTAAAACTACTAAAAAGAAATAACAATGACGGTATATGAAATATATGAAGATGTATTAATAGAGTTAAACAAGGTAAAAGCACCTAGTTTATCTGTAAGTGATTTTCTGTATTTTTTAAATAAAGCCACTTAGCAGTATGTAAATGAGATGTATAATTCTTATGAGGTTAATCAACAACGTGTTGATGATTTACGCTCATTGCGTAGTACTGTAAAGTTAGATCTTAAAGAATGCAAAGACCAGACTGGTGATAACTTTTATCAATGTGTGTATGATACACTTCTTCCTGAAGATTATTTTCACATATTAAACTGTGTTGTGCAATTTAATGTTAAAAAGCATACAAAGTGTCAAACTACAGAATCTTCAGAATATATTGGTGTAAAAAGGTTGACATCAGATGCTAATCCTCAAGTTATTAGTAACTATTATTTACGACCTTCATATAAAAATCCGTATTATTATATAAACGAAATAGATATTGAAAGTGAATCTGAAAGCGGAGACATTTTTCATTAGAAAAACCGTAAAGCTATTGACCGAACTTATAAGTTATATAAGGTGACAATAGCCACAACAAATCCGTCTTTTAATGATATTTTAAAGTTTGAATGTATGGATACTTCAAACAATAAATCTTTATCCTTTAAGGGATTAAAATAGCATTAGATTGCTAAAGTTTACCGAGAGCTGTTAAAGCTTAAAAATAATGATCCAGAGTTTCAGGCTTTAAAGGTTAATATAGTAGATTCAAATACAATAGAGGTGGCAATGCCTGGTTTAGCAAATATACGTTCTGAAAATACATTCTTTAAAATTACTGATGCTGGTAATGTAAATTATCAAAATGAAAAAGAAGCGTATATTAGATATGGTAATAGCAAAAGGAGTCGTATTGAAATACGTTTTGGAAAAACCAAAGACGACGTTGTGCCTCAATATTTATTCGTTGATTATTTAAAAGTTCCATAGCGGATCTCTCTTACGATAGATCAATTAGATGATATTGAAGATAATAGTCAGATGTTAGAATTTCCTGATTATGTGGTATATGAAATTATTAACAGAATGACAAAACTTATTTTAGAGAACGTTGGTAATCCTAGGGTTCAACTTAATACTGCAGTTAATCAAACTATACCGACTGAACCAGTTGCCAGCAAATAATATAGATTAGGTTTCCCTATTATGATAGGGTTTAGATTTTATTAATTTTAATTTAAGAAAAAATGATTGCATTTAATTCTGAAACCATTTTAAATGGTTGGGCTGATAATATTACAGCTACGGCAGAAAAACTTGATATTAAGAAAGTTCTTAATGCTAAAAAAGATGAAATCCTTGCTGTATTTAAACGCGAGGGTAAAACAGCTAGTCCTGAAAAGATTGAACTGACTTTTAGTGCTGTTCCTGCAGATGAAAAACTTTTAGTTTATCGTTTAGTTCTTGATTTGAAACAGGTTGGTAATGTAACTCCTGAATTCAAAAATGCTTCTATTCGTAACCATATGGTTATTCCAGTAGAGATTTCTGTAGCTCCTGGAGAGGCTGCTGCTGATGTTGCTGATGCTTTTGCTAAAGCGTTGAAAACAGTTCAGACTTTGAAATCTACCAAGATTTTTGATATTGCGTCTGCGGCTGGTGTTTTGACTTTGACAGTTAAAGACTCTTATGTTCATTTTGATGAAGATAAAACTAAAGTAGTTGCTGTTTCTACCAGTCTTACTGGTTATGAAGCTCACGAAGATCGTGATGTTACCAAGAAGATAACTGTTGGTCATCCTGGTGTATTTGACACCCGCTGGATGTTCAAGAATGTTCGTCTCCCATCTGTAGCTAATCTTCACTGGGGTGCAGCTCATGCTGGTGAAATGCCTGTAGCTGGTGTTGTTTATACACAATATACCATTCATGTTCGTACTGATCGTCCCGAACTTACTGGTCTTGCTGGTGTAGGTCAAGAGGTAAAATCAAAAACCACCCACATCTTATATTGTGATGCCGCAAGTGCTGCTAAACTTGAAACAGAGTTAGCCACTGTAGGTGCTACTGTTGAAACTGTAGCTTAATATTTTCAGCTGATAATAAGCAAATTATTAACCGAGGGGCGGACGGGTTTTCCGTCTGTCCCCTTTATTTTTTCTATTATGATAGTAAACGAATTGGCATCTGCCATATATAATGATGTTGTAGCTGGTTTAGTTGGTGTTGTATCTAACCCAACAATAAGTTTAGAATAGTTAGAACAAGATGTTGTTGATGAACGGCTTTTATTATTAAAAAAATATATAATAAAGAATTTAATATCAAAAAAGGATTTATATACTGCAATTACTTGTATTCCTGTTGATTGTGCAGATATCAACAAGTGTTGTGCAGTAAAGGAAGACGGCACTAAAGAACTTAGTGATGAGGTAGGTTCTCGTATACCTCATTTTGAAATTCCTCAATTACTAAATGATTTTGGTGATGATGCAATTTAGTTTATTGGATCAACTAATCGAGAAATTCAATTTAAAGTATATACGGATAAAAGTTATCTTATGCATAAATATAAAATGGTTGGAAAAGATAAACCGTATGTATTTTTAGACACCACTCCTAACTCAAATAATATGTATGATGGGTGGATATTCAACGCTCCTCTTTTAGAGCGTATTACTGTTGTGGGAATATTTAAAGATTTACGGCAGGTTGAAGAGTTTTCCTGCTGTCAATAGGAATCAAGAAATATGTCATTTTTAGACTCTGAAATTAAGCAGTCTTTGACAGATAAAAAACTCAAATATTATAGAGTTAATTATGTTCCACCACAACCTAATAATCAGATACCGCGATGAGTACTTTTCAGAAATTTCCTTTTCAGACAGTTTATAGTAATTTACATGAGCTGTATGGTATTGATATGAATATTGATACTATGGAAACAGCAGCACTAATAGCATGGAATTATATAGGTAATAAAGACTGTAAGATTTATCGTGCTAAATTACCAGTCCATCCAAATGGAGAAGGAACTTGGGAAGCAGAACTTCCATGTAATTGTTTTGTGGTAGAAAGTGTTACCTCTAATTAGGAAGACTTTAAAAAAACAAGTAATAAGTTTAACTCTGTAGGTTCTTTAAGCTCCGCTGTAGAAGAATCAATTGAATATGAGAAGTTACCAACATCTGATTTATATCAATCTGGAAAACTAGTCTCATATAGACAAATCGGAGATAAATTGTATTTTTAGAGTCCATTTGATTCAGTAAATGTTATTTACAAAGGATTATATTTAGATGATGAGGGGTTACCTTATCTATCTCTTAAAGAGATACAAGCCATAATGTCTTATTGCGCTTATACTTATTTTTATAAAAAGGCGGTATAGAATACGGATGCTAATTCTTTACAGTTAGCTTCCAATGAGCAAAATATGTGGCTAAAGCGGTGTACACAAGCGCGTGTTCCTGATTACTTGAATCAGAATGAGATAAACGACATATTAGATGCTAAAACAACTTGGAATAGAAAAAGTTATGGGTACTCATACAAGCCCTATGGCAAATAAGCGTTATGATGGTGCTTTAAAGACCATGGATTTATTTATAAATTGTAGATTTTTAAAAGAGATACGAAAATACGATAAAAACAATCCATTAAAGTTATGTGGAAAAGTTTTAACCACGTTCATTAATATAATGATTGAAGATATCATAGATAATAATAATACTTTTTTTACCCCCACTAGGAATATTGCTGCATTTGAAATATAGAAATTCACAGGTGAGGAATTAAAACGCAGACGGAATATGGGGTTGTATTATAATTATGATTTAATAGAAACACATTTTACAGCTGCAAATGTTGCTTTTAGATACAGAGTGAAAAAAAGATTTAAATCTAAAATTATAACTTTAGGTCGAGCAATGGCTAATAAGTTACTTGAAAATGTAAAAAATAAGAAATATTAATGATAACTTCGTATAAGGATTATATGCCAAAGGTTTATGATGCATTTCCAAATATTGATCATAAAGATTTGGATAGGATTGTTGTTTATGGATTAAATATGTATACTTTAGCACACATAATGAAATGTGCTGTAAAGTCATGTAATAAGAATATGAAAAACATTGTTAGTACACAGAGGATATCATCTGATGTATTAACACAGAGATGGCGTAATTGTACGGAAAAAAGACGTAGTGATGCGTTTAAAAAGATCATAAAATCTAAACGATTTTTTTAATTTAAGGGATGTGATATGGCTAAAGAACCTGCTGTAAATACTTTTTAGAAGGGCTTGATGATGGATTTAGATCCTACTGCTGTAGGGAATCAAGCCTTGACAGATGCTAAAAATGCTACATTATTAACATTTAATGGTAATGAGTTTATTCTACAAAACGATATGGGTAATACCTATTTAGTATATACCTTTACTAATAGTAATGGTTTAGTTGATACCCAACGTGTAGAATTACCTACTGGTTATATACCATTAGGTGTAAAGGAACATGGTGGTGTTATATATTTTGTTTTAGGACAAAAAAGTGATGATTCTACTACCACTAAAAAAATTCAAATTGGCAGTTTCCCATCCCCTGAATTTAGAAGTTAGGAATTGAATCCATATTCTATGGATAACAAAGTTTTTAAAGCAGATTTAGATCAAGATCCAAACCGCCTTTTTAAAAATGGAAGAAAATTTTCTGAAAAAAACCAATTACTTTTAAGTAACGAAGCATTAGTTCCAACATAGGAATTAGCTAACTATATGTTCTATGGGTTGAATACAGAATATATGTCATCTGGTGATGATAAACGTATATTTACACCCACATTTGTTAATACTACATATAATCAAGATATTACTGACATTGTTAGTGGTAGTATTGATTTTGACAACTGTATGTGGCATATAACTCTTCCTTTAGATTATTTTAAAGATACACTTAAAAGTGAGATAGACGTACAAGTATGTACAAGCTTTGATACTAAAAAACACACAAATGTGATCACAAAGGTATCATTTACCGAAGATACCGACGGTGCTGAATTTATAAGATGGGTGCGTCCAGAAGTCATAGATTACAAGCTAGTTTATAAAGAATATATTACAATATATATATCCTGTATTGAAAGAAAAACAAAGGATGGTGTTGTCTCAACTAAGATAAAATACCATAATATTGGACTATCACAAGATCATCGTATATTTAAAGATGAGTAGACTAAAGGTATGTTTTCTTTTAATGGGGGTACACAATCATCTGGATCTACTTATGTAGGTGTTCCTAGTTCTACTATGGCTCTTAACTCTAAATAGTATACAGAAAGTTATGAGTTTGCAAGCGGTTTTACAAGGGTTCCTAATTACTATATATATAATGATTATGAGTGGAATAAAGTAGATATTTTATTTGCTAAAAGTTTTTTCTACCCAAATACTAAAAAGGGTATTATTGGGTTAGATTTTTACTTCGAAACTGTAAAAGAAGCTACTACTATAGTAAAAACAAAAGCAGATGTTTCTAAATCTAATAAGGAAGCTAATTATGAATTTGGCTTTTTAAGGTTTTGCTCTCCACAAGAATAGGCAGATTAGGAATTCGGTTTTACCGAAGAATAGAAAGAAATAGTAAATAAATTATGGACTGGTATTAAAGAAAATTATATGCCAGCTCCTACTAATAATCAGTGGATAGCTTCAAAGACAACATCGCAACTAGTAGATTCAAAGCCTATTAATTCTTCAGGCTCGGGTACTTCACAAACTACTTCATTATAGACCATTGCGTTATCTGATATGTTTGCATTAAAAGATGCACCTCTTTATCTTTTTAATAGAATAAATAGTAAAAGTACTTTAGAGTCAGGATATACTTCTTCTTATACTAGTTCGAATTCATCAGGTATAGGCGTATCAAGTAGGATTACACTAGGTCGTATTGTTTATACAATAACATCTATGCGATCTCATACTCCAAACGCACCAAATGCTATAGTTGAAGTACCTGTTTATTTAGAAAATAGTTCGGTTGCATTATTTAAGTTGTTATATCCATTTCATGTTGATGTAAAATCCAATGTAACCTATGTTATTGGAGGTACGGCAACAAAACCCACAGTTTATGAAAAAACAACTTATAAATATATATTTAATTTAATTCCTAACTATCCTAATTATCAAATAAACGATGTAGAATAGTTAGGTACTGGTACTTTCAAAATTCATTTTGATGGTATTGCTGTGTACCAACCGTCTTGGATTAAGGTTGATCAAGTAAGACTTGAGGGCACGCTTTATACTGTTGGTACTAAAGAAATCGCTGATGGTAAAGCTAAGCATGTCTTAAAATTGAACTATTAGGACTACAAAGATGAACAGGGTAAATACCATCCTTCTTGTGATATAATATCTAAAAAGTTTCCCGATTATAACAATAATGAATTAATTGCCGACGATGATAGAGAAACTTGGAATCTTTATATTCCTAAAGATGGCGACACCGCATGTACTATTAAGTTAGATAGAGGTGTTGAATCTCAAAATTTAATGTTAGGTTATCGTAGTACTTCTAGTAATATACTTACTGGTGTTTTTGCTAGAAGTACTTCTGCTGAAAATAATGATTTTTTATTTGTCTGTAATAAGTCTGTAGCTATTGATAGCTATAAGATGTCATTCTTATAGGATACTTAGTTTACTATAAATACTAGCATGTATACTGACATACCAAACTATGATTTTATATATAATGTTTATTTTTATAATCATCTTTTGGGTAAAAATTTGGATTATTTGACTATAAATGATATGGTCTTTAATACAAGAACGCAAGATGTTGAGTTTAAAAGTAAAGTCTTTTTGGATGATTATTCAAACTTTGATAAGTTAAATGGTTATGATGAACTATTCCAAGATGCTGAAATAAACATGTTTAACACTTATTATTATGAAGATACTGATCTTGGTACTCCATTAAAACATGCAGGGAGTTCTATAATATTTAATTAGGCACCCACATAGGAATATAAACAATTATATGATACCTTTTTTACTGATGAAACTTGGTTTGAATATAAAAGTGTTTAGGGTAGGCTAACTAATGAACCCTATAAGGTTAATTACAGACCTGGTCATGCATCCTATAAATATTGGGGTGATTGGTGGAATCTTTTCTCTCATATAGAGGGTGCAAAATATCTTGAAAATTGGGGGGAGTGTAAAGATATTCAAATAACAAAACCAACTCTTAAGACTTTTTATTTAAAAAAACTTAATAAGGTATCTTGGGAATATGAAATTACTGTGCCTACAATAAATAGAAGCTTTACTTGGGGTTTTGCTCCAATAGATAGGGCTGGTGGTTCAAACAAACATAAAACAATTAAATTGTAGTTAAATGATGTTTTTATTTGTGAGGGCGTCCATAATAATGCTGCTTCAAAGACAGGTGATATAGATACATTCAAGCTTACTGTGGTAAATGATAATTCAAATAAACCTATATCAAAAACGAATTATGAATCTATTTCGTTAAAGAGAGATATCGGGGTTATAGGTCCTGTGTCGAACTTTTATGCTCGTATGGAAATGCACGATAAAAATTATTCTTGTGGAAATGCTGTGCATGATGACACTTATATAAAAGTTATCCCCGATTCACCACCTAATGTAGAACGTATAAAATATAAAATGAACAACATAACCATAACGAGTCCCTCTAAAGGTGATATTTCATTTACGTGGCATGGTAAGATTGGTTATGTGTTTAAGAATGGTGAAAAACTTATTTGTACTGGTGCAGGAGAACCAATTGATTCTACTGATTTAGATTAGCTTTTAAGCGCTACAATCTCGTCAAGTTTACTAACATTTGCTCCTATAATTGGATCTGGCGGTTTCAGTATGAAAGATAAGTTTCTATTAAAGGGAAAAGAAAATAACCCTGAATTTAAATCTCTTGTTATTACTGATAATTATTATGCTTTCAATAATAAAATATAGTTTTGGAAAGCAGAGTCTGCATTAAGTGCTGGAATAATTTATTATATTATGTTTTATGCTCGGGGTAATGGTTCTTTAGTATTCTCGTTGAGCTAGAATCCAACTGAAGGTTAGATATCTTGGGCAGTCAATTCAATTGATGAAAATAATGAGGCATCAATGACTAATTTTAGTTCTACTAAAACTATATCTATAGCTAATAATGATGAATATACACGATATGTTGTTAAAATAGATTTATCTTCGTTAAAAGATGATTCTGAATACGAGCCTTTTGTATAGATGACTGGAAATGGTGTCTTATTAGTTAGAAATGTTTATCTCTACGCTGCTCTTGAGCATAGGGATAACATTATGTCAAAAGGTATCTATCTTCAATTTAATGATAGTAAAAAGGCTTCTGACACATTAGCTTAGTTAAGCACTAACCAGGTAAATTGGCCAAATGATTGGGATGAATTGACCGTATTACCAACATATCCGTTGTTTGATTTAATATATAATGATTAATAAAGTTTATATGGCTACAATAAATACATCTGGAAGACCAACTATTGGTACTGATTATTCTTTCATAGAAAACAATATCAATAGGTATGATAATTCTAACAATACGGATATAAGTAATTGTTTTACATTAAACTGTTCATTTTATGCATCATTAGCTGATGAAGTTATATCAGGCGATTTAGTTTCAAAATATGCACCATTCAGAAATTTAATTGATAAAAATGGTGCATTAAAAGATTTTGAAACAGACCAGTTAGAGTTTGATTTAAATCATCCAGTACAAATAGAAGTTCAAGATTTTTCTGATGGTTCTGTAAACTTGATTTTAAATGATGATGTAAATATACCTAAGTTAATTAACTCTAGGTTTTCTGTGGCCGAGGATAAAACATATATTATTCCAGATCATATTGGTAATAAAGATACTAATCTTTATGAAGAAGAATATCTAGAGTTAGATACTAGTTTATAGAAATTTACTACTAAAATTGTAAAGTTAGAATTTACAGGTCTTTAGGAAAACGGCGTGTTACCTTGTGGTACATATCATTTCTATTTTAGATTAATGGATAATGATGGTAATATGTCAGATTTTGTAGCCGAGTCAGCACCAGTAATGGTACATATTGGGTCTATAAATGATCCTTATTCTATTAGAATGGGTCTTGAAAATGAAAAGACCAATAAATCTGTAGGATTTAATTTATCTAATCTAGACGGAAGTTATGATTTTATTAAGGTTTATTATACTAGATCAACGTCGGGACAAGACTCTAAAGATATTATCGAGGCTTATGAAATTTTAACTAAGTTTCCAATATTAGGAATAGGGAAAACTGTTTTAAATATTTATGGTACTGAAACTAAAAAGTAGTGTTCCTTATCTGAAATAAACGCATAGTTTGAATATATAAAACATGCGAAAACTATGGTAGTAACTGAAAACAGATTGTTTTTGGGTAATATTCAGAAATCCTATGTTCCTTATGAAGATCTAAAAGAGTTTAGTTTACATTTTTATCCAATACAAACACGTGGTGAAAGTATTGGTATGATGGACTTTAATTTTAAAGACTTTAGTTCAAAATCGAGGGCTTATGGCTATTATAACACATTAAATATTTATTATAGAACTGGTTATTGGCCCGAGGAATTTTATAGGTTTGGTATTGTCTATATCTTAAAGGATTTTTCATTATCTCCTGTGTTTGATATACAAGGTGTTGACTATGCCTATATGGAGAATAAAAACCTGTCTTTTTAGAAACTTGATGATAACCAAGAGCTCCAATATGATGACTTTGGATATGTGTTAGATACATAGATGTGTCAAAACATATACGGTATCACCACTTTTCGTAGGTAGAATCTTTTAACATCTAATGGTACTTATCCTTTAGGGGTACGGTTTTTATTCACAGGTACTGAAAATAAAAACATATCTAAATATATAAATGGTTATTTCTTTGTTAGACAAAAAAGAAAACCAATTATATTGGCATAGGGCGTTGCAATTGGTAAGACTATTGAAGGATATAATAATTTCCCTTGTGTTAAAAAAACAGACAATTCAAATTATTTTTGTGAAAGCTTTTTACGAACAGCTAAAACTGGTCCAAAAGCACTTACATAGACTAATGTAACACATCTATTAGGTAGAGAGATGATTACTGTATTAAAGTCCCATGTTTCTAACAAGGCTTTAATTGTACCTGATGCTGTTATTAAAGAGCCTACCTTTAACTAGATATTTACATCTACATAGTTTTGGTTAGAACCTTATGCTAGGACTTCTAGTAGTTGTATAGATATAAATGATGAGCCAATGGATTTTAGATGTAATCCAGTAGACACAGCCGAACTGACTCATATTTATTCAAAATGTACAATGGTAAATTCAGGAATGAATCTTACTACTAATGGAACTGATTATTTTTCAGCTAGAGCTGGTGAAGAATCCGATGTATTAAAAGCATTAAGTGTTACTAATAATTGGGATAAAGAAGGTAGTATTTTACCATCTGATTTAGATGCAAACAGTGCTTTTAATCAAAATAAAGTGTCTAACTACATTTGGCATAAAGGTAGATAGGATTAGCTATTACGTGGTTTATTTGGTACTTATGTAGGAACTTCAGCACCATTAAGTTATGGCTATGTTTATAACATAAAGGATAAAAATTTTGACACATCAAGTCCATTTTTATGGACAAAATCTAAAAAGATTTAGGATGACATAAGAAAAAATGATACCGCTCCTTATTTTGCAATAAGTGATCGTATAGAATATAAAGGAGCAGGCATACAAAATACAACGGCTCGTTTTTACAGAGGTGATTGCTTTATTTGTAACTTTACTCATCGTATGATGAGAAATTTCATAGATAGTGAATTTCCCACTAATGATAAGATAGTTGAACCAACATGTTGGGATAATAATTTCTTAGTTGTAACTAAATTTTACGAAGGTAAAACAAGGACATTTATAAACGAGATCATTCCCAAGTTTAAGGCAAAGATGATCTTTAAACTTCTTCCAACTAAGAAATTAAGTAATGGTATACCATTAACAACTGATGAGAAAGAACAAATCTATGAAATGATTCAAATGTAGTTAAACCCGAGTTATGGAACAACAAATAATTTGAAGGATGACGATTCTCCTGATGATTTCAGTGATTGGTACAAGCTCGATAAGCTAAAAAACATAAAGAAAAGATGGTTTACTAATTTACGATTAACACCTGCTAGTAAAAACACTGGTGATCCATTAGCGGCTATCTTAATTACATTAAAGCTATTAGACCCCGCTGGTATAGGTGGACTTAATATAGTTTCATCACTAATACAAGCTCATATGTCCTTGATTGATGAAGAAGATATTAATTATAAAGGTGCAAATTTAAAAATTATGTTACCTACCGATTCAAAATATGATTCTGTAGGCGGCGGTCTTGAGAAGTTTGGTATTCCTAATACTTGGTTTGAATTTGGTGTGTAGAATATAAACCGTTCAGATGTAAATTCGGTAGGATTAGGTCATTGGTTAACAGTAAAGGTGTTATCCAATAATAACTTATGTATGCGTGATATTGATGTGTATCACACATAGGAATATGCAATATTCTAGCAACCACGTAGTTTCTATCCGTTACAACGAATGTCTTTATCAAACACTTTCAAACAAGCGGAATCTGGTTTAATTAATGGAGCTACTAATAATATAACATCATCAAGATTTAATATTCATTTACCAGACATACCTTATATTAAGCAACAATATGATACGCGTATTGTATTTTCTGATGCACAAAAGAGTGGCTCTTTTGTAAATAGTTTTAGAATATTTACATATAATAACTATAAAGACTATACTAAAACCTATGGTGCTTTAGTAAAAATGGTACCAGTTTATCAAGGTATACTAGCTGTAATGGAACATGGTGTATTATTGATACCTATAAATGAACGTATCATGGCAGGCGCTAATGAGCGTGGCTAGGTGTCTATTTCCAGTGGTGAAGTGTTACCTGACCCAATTGTAGTATCAGATATGTATGGTTCGTTCTGGCCTGATTCCGTTTTAAATACAGGTTAGGTAGTTTACGGTGTAGATACTATAGCTAAAAAAATCTGGGCATATGCTGGTAATCAGTTACAATGTATAAGTGATTTTAAAGTACAAAGATTCTTAAATGAAAATATTGATTTAGCAGAATGGGATCTGAAATTCAAAATTGGTGAACGAAATGTAAAAACACATTATAATGCTAATAAGCGTGATGTAATGTTTACTTTCTATAATGGGGATAACAAATGGAATCTATGTTATAATGAATATCAACAATCTTTTCAAACATTCTATGATTGGATTCCTTCTTATTCAGAGAATATTGATAATGTATTTTTCTCATTAAATTTATAGGATGTAAAAAATACTTTAACTACTGATTATTCTGATGGGTTATTAAGTTCAAATAAAGATGGTAATGATTTAATCAATATCGATGAAAATATAACTCTTGAAATATCACACAAAGAAGGTAACGGTTCTAATTTAGATAATTATGAGGTTGATGATCCAGTATGGACATTTACATATAAAGTATAGGGAGAAGCACTAACAGAGATAGACTTTAAAAATAAATATGGTAAATATTTTGTCGAGATAGACGACACATCAGAAGACGCTGATAGATTTGAAGTCATTAGTAGTTATACCTCTTAGGAGGCTGATCAATCATATGATGGGGGAATTATACACCTCAATAGATCATCTGAATATACAATAACATTTAAGTTAAAAGAACTCTTGACAGAAGCTGCCAACATGATACTTGTTATTAAGAAGCCAAAGATAATTTCTACTTCTGAAAACAAAGAATCACAATGGCAATCAGAACATACCACTTATAAGATAAATCTGATAAGTAATACAAGGAAAAATTGTAAGATATGGAAGCATAGTCAAGCAGGAATTTATGATGGGCAAGGGACTATAAAACCATCTAAATGGTATGGAAGACCTTATCCATTCTCTTTTGAATTTGTTGTGTGCGGAACGGCTACTATATAGAAGATATTTAATAATTTAATGATTTTATCAAACCGCGTACAACCCGATGAGATTTCAGTTGAAGTTATTGGTGATAGTTATGAATGGTATCCTTATAAGGAGTTAATAAAATATTGTAATAAAGTATCTTCAACCATATATCAATTAAACTTACATTATAAGTTTTTATTAACATATCCACCATCATTGTATAATGATGTAGATATTTAGGAAGAGTATTGGACTGATTTAAACATGACTTATGATCGTCAAACTCCTTTTGAGTATCCAGAGATAAAGGACTTATAGAAAAATAAAGTAGTTCCAAAACTTCCTTATTTACGTTATATAAAGAAACTTATTGATGGTGCTTGGACTTATGAAGTTTCTGATGTTGATAAGAAATTTTATAATAATACTTCTGATTGTGATATTGTTGAGGATCAACTCCGAAATGAAGAACGTATGTTATCTATACAAAAATGTAAAGATATAAAAACACACGGTCGTGTAGGTGGTAATATCGAATACAAGGAAGATTAGTGGTTTGTTGAATTAAGACCTATGAATATAAGATATGCCGTATTAAACGCTTATGGTGAATTGGAACTCTCAAAGAGAGCATAGCCAAGACTACGGGATAAATATGCTCGTATTAGAATCACTTATAGTGGTAAAGATCTAGCATTAATATACGGTGTATAGACTTTATTTGAATATAGTTATTGTTAATATGATTGATAGAAAATATATTATTAAGTTTGACCAAGGGGGTACGACTGGTTTAAACAAAGAAACAGAAACAGGAACACCTTCAATAACAGGAGATGCTACCTCCATTAAGCAGCAAGCTGCTGGTATGGCAGCATAGGCTGCTGGGGCTGTACTTGATGCTGCGGGAAATCTTACTGGGTTTGAAAAAGACTCAATAGACGCAGCATCAGATACTGCTGCTAATGTGGCTTCCCAATTTGGTCCTTGGGGTTAGGTCGCAGCCGTAGCTATAAAAGGTGCTAATTTTTTATCAAAAGCCACTGGTGAAAAATATCAAGATACGGATTTAGATACTGGTTCTTCAGGCTTTGCAGATTACTCTGTTGAAGGTAAACAATTTAGAGGTAATCCGTTAAATCCATTAGCTGCTTTTACAAAAAGTGGTGCATCTGCAGCATATACATTGCGTGTTCAAAAACAATAGGAAAAATTTGCTTCTGCAAAAGCTCTAGTAGATTCACAAAATAAACAAAATAAAGCAAGACAACAAACCATGAATAATGTTAATACTTCAGTACAAGCATAGTTAAAAGGTGGTGATGATTACTCTGCTATTTTAGCTAAAACAGGTACTCGACTGGATTATTTAGACTTTTATAAGTCTTACAGAAAACCATTATGTCCATTTTAGGATTTTATTCCAGAGGGCTTTTATATTCCTACTAGTGTATAGGTTGATTCATTCTAGAATGGTGGTAGTGTAATTCCTTCAGGTGAATTACATAAAAATAAGCACGATTTAGAAAAGATCAACCCTGAATTAAAAGGATAGATTACTCATAAAGGCATACCAGTAATTACATAGGATGTAAACCCTGAAACTAATGAGGTTGAGATTGTTCAACATGCTGAAATCGAATGCGGAGAGGTTATTTTAGAATTATCTATTACCCAAAAATTAGAAAAATTATGGAAAGAGGGTACTGATGATGCTGCTATTGAAGCTGGTAAAATTTTAGCCAAAGAACTTATTACTAATACTGAAGATAATACAGGAGAAATATTAAATGAAAGTACGGATAAATGATTAGGTTTATAATGTGTAGGTAGCTGACACACCAGAAGCTAGAAAAAAGGGTTTAAAAGGTGTTGAATCTCTACCAAAAGATGAGGGGCTTTTGTTTATCTTTGAAGAAGATTCATAGGTAAGCATGACTATGGAAGATACTCTGATCCCGTTAGATTAGATTTTCATTGATGATGAAGGTTTAGTAATGAAAGTAGTCACTAGAGAACCTGAAGATGATGCTTTAGTAAGCTATAAAAAGACTACTTATGTTCTTGAATTAAATGCCCATTCTGGTGTTAAAAAGGGTGATGAGCTTGAGTTTCTTGATGATGAGTCTAATACTAAATTAAATGAACGAAGCAAGATGTTAGTATTAGACGAAAACGGAGATGTTCAAATGACCTTACAAGGTGGTGAGCGTATCTTTAGTCGTCCTAATACCAAAGTATTAGTAAAACTAGCTAAACGAGCCTTTTAGACTAAATAGGATAGAGATTATAAAAAACTAGGTAAAAAACTTTTTGAGTTTTTAACTATTTAGGAATCTAATAAACCACAATATGTTGAACTAAAAAAGGAAGGTGAATAATGTTACGGAAGGTTGCAATTATAGCTGGTCATACTGGACCCAAAACTGGAGCCTGTTCTCCTATGTATTTTTCTGAAGTTTTAGACGAAGGTACTGAAACTATTTGGTTAAGAGATCATATTGTTGATCTGTTAAAATAGAAATACAATGTAAAGGCTATTACAGATAATAACACAGCATCATTATCTTCAGTGATTGCCGTTTTAAAAAAACTTTTATTTGGTGAGGATTTAAGTATAGATATACATTTCAATGCAGCCTCTGCTAAAGCAGCTCAAGGTACTGAAATCCTTATTCCAAATAATGCTTCTGATTTTGAAAAAAAAGCTGCTCAATCTTTATTATATACCATAACCTCTTGTTTAGATACTAGATCTAGAGGTGTTAAATCAGAAGGCTCAGGACAACATTCCAAATTAGGAATGTTATCTGGATTTAACGCATAGAATATATTAGTTGAAATCTGTTTTTGCTCTAATCCAGACGACTGTAAAAAGTATTTTGCAAACAGACAAAAACTAGTTGAAAAATTAACAGATTGTATCTATAAGTTGCTCAATCTGTAAAATAATAATGTTTTATTTAAAAGCTTTTTAAAATAAAAAGATTGTTAGGTTATTACCTATATTATATATACATTTGTAGTAATGTATGATACTATAGATCTCACTTTGTTGGTGGGGTTAATAATTAATTAATTAATTAAATTTAAGTAACATGAGATTAAAATTTTTACAAGAAGGTGGTCCTATGGATGCACCCCAAGCTGCACCAGAAGGTGCTATGCCTCCTCAAGAGGGGGTTCCTGCTGAACAACCTCAAGGTCCTGAAGGTGGTGCTCCTCAACAGGGAGTTGACCCTGCGATGGTTGAGCAATTAGCTGGTGCTTTAATTGAAAAGCTTGGTATGGAAACTGCTGTAGCTGTTGCTGAGTTAATTTTGCAACAGGCTCAAGGTGGTGGTGCTCCTCAAGAAGCTCCGCAAGAGCCTATGTATGCTCGTCGTGGTGGTTCTATTGTACGGATTCGCTAATTTAATCAAATTAAGTTTTGTAAGGTAACAAGCGTGCCACATAGTGGGCAGACCACTTGTTACCTTTTTTAATTTATATAAAATAATTAAAAGATGAGTAATACAATTATACAAGGCGGTTCAAGTTCTTCAAGTGGGGTGGGATTACCTCCTGATACAGCTATTACAGGAACTAAACACTCTGCAAAAAAGGCAGCTAGGGAAAACTATAAGAAGGCTCGTAAAAAATATTATGATGAGACCGAGGCTTTGAAAACAGAAGAACCTAGTACTTATCAATCACCTTCCGAAAAAAGAAAATGGAAAACCGAAGCTTATACTCAAGCTACCGATCATGAATTTTTTAAATTACCAGAAGGATATAGACTTTCAAATGATGAAATAGAATAGATTCAAAAAAATCTGGCTCGAGATATTAGAAAGGGTGTTGATGTAAATTCAGATAGTTATGATCCTGCTTGGATGAAGCTTATTCTTTAGAAAAAAATAGATGGTGCTTTAACTGGTACAAACGGTTCTTATAATACAAGTGATCATACTATTGATGATACTTATAATATGTTAACCTCTCTGATGGACTATAATTCAGGTACATATGCTGTACAAAAAACAACCGATGGTAAAACAATATCAGATAAGGATAACGAACAGTTGTTAACCGATATTTTATCAGGTGATTTTGATAAGGTTACTACGGAAAACCCTTATGTATTAAGAAGTAATAGAAAATATACATATAGCATTAATGGTGCTAATAAGGATTTTACGGAAGATAATTTAGAGACTATCTATAATACTCATTAGAACTGGGCGAAACGAACATTAAGAGGCTCTGAATATGATGATTATATGAAATAGGTAGATACTATTATTGACAATATCAGACATCATAAACAATTGGATTTTATATCTGATGATGATGCTGTTTATGATAATAATGGTAATATCACTAATTCTGCGAACCTTGCAGATAGGAATTTTGAGTATTTATTGGGATTAAAAAAACCTGTTGATAATAGTAAGAAAGAGTCATCTACAGATAATAATTTAGATGCTACAGAGTCTTTTGTGGATGACCTTGTTTCGACATATTATAACGGTAATCGTAGTAATTTTGAATCTGACTTAGATGACAGCCCATTAACTGAGCTTAATACTAGAAGGGCTAATATTATAAATACAATAAACAAGATTGCTAAATCAAAGGGTATCGAGCTAAACTTGGACGCCTCATCTGCTACAGATAACGAGATAACATAGGCTTTAATGAAGCTTGGTGTTACCGTAGATGATTTATAGGGTTATTATCAGCCTTCACCTGGTAATAGTTCTACACCTACATGGTAGGCTACATCTAATACATGGAATCCCGCTTGGACTCCCGAGGGCTACACTCCTACAGACGGCTTTACAACATCGTTTAATGATAGTACAACTCGTTATATGGAGTTTACAGATTCTACAGGTAATAAACATGTGAAAAGGTATATACTTAAAGAGGGAAACTGGGTTGATGACAGTACTAGTGTGACTGGTGTTATTGAAAGAGATGACGGCTATATTTATAAAAATAATCAAGGCTATTTACAATATGTGAAAAAGGATAACAATTCGAATTATCCACAATCTATAATAGATTATTTAAGCTCATAGGCTTCTTCTAGAGAACAAACCCAAAATAACTCGAAGGTTTCGATTAAATCTGGTTAGACCGTAGATGGTGCAATATTTAATGACAGTGTTAACGAGGCACGGTTAACTAAAATGACATTATATGATGCTGCTAATGGCAGCAATTTTACTATAATATATGATGAGGATAGTAATACGGGGGACGCTTGGATAAAAAATGGGGATGTTTGGGAAAAAGTTACTATAAGTAAAAATAATAACGGATTTACTATAAGTAAGGATGGCTCACCGTTAAAAACGGGAGTTAAAACTAATAATAGTAATATAACATATCTCACATCAAACGATGTAACTGGTGAAGCTAATGATTCTTCGTCCTCAGATGAGGGGTCAAATGACTTATAGTTTTCTTTTCCAAAAAATAATAATAGAACATTTGTTAAGCATATGACGGATGATGGTACTTATACATTTTGGGGGTATACCTATAAATTTGGTGACTTTAACGACTGGTATAATAACAAAAGCGTAACCCAAAAAAAAACTATAATACAAAATGCCACAAATTCACTTGATCCCTTTAATGAGAGAGATCCATATGATAGAGGATTTGCACAAGCAGTTTATTGGTTATATTGTTTAGCTAAAGACGATAACATGATTAATAAACAGGACTTAGAAAAATTATACAATAAATTGAAACCCTATTTAACGAACGACCGTTTTAAAGAGAGGATTTTAAAATTTCAAAAACAAGGCGGTATAATACAATATGCTCAACAAGGAGCATCGTTTCTTACTGATGAAGAAAGGGCTCATGCATATGCATAGTATCAACAACAATTATAGAAATAGGCTGCACTTAAAGCTCAATTAGAGGCATAGCAAACTGCTGCTGCTCAAGAAGAACCTTATGTGACGACTCCTCCAGTTACTCCTGGTTATAGAATTGGTGGCAATAGTGATGGTCCCCTCACTTATAGTGACATGGCAACAATAACCTCTGGTGTACTTGATGTTGCAAGTATGATGGGTGGACCACTCGGTGGTGTATTAGGATTAACAGCTGGTATTATTGATATTGCTAACGATTATTCTCAAGGTGCTCGTGGTGGTGAATTATTGAAAAGCATTGGTATTAATCTAGGGTTAGCAGCACTTGCATTTATACCAGGAGCTGCTGCTGCTAAATTAGTTAAAGGGGCATCAAAAACTGCTGCTAAAGTTGCTAAAGTAGCTAGTAAAGCCGATCATGCAGCAGACGCTGCTAAATGGTTAGCAAAGAATGCTAAAGTACCTAAAGGTAAGACCGTTGCATCTGCAAGTGATGAGATTTTAACAGCAGCTAAAGAAGCTTGGAAAAATGGGGATATTTCAAAAGAGACTTATTAGGTTTTAAAGTCTACTGCTAAGACTGTAAAACCTGGTACTATTGAAAATGCAACTGCAAAAACAGCATTAGGTTTATACGGTCTAAATATAAAAGAAGCAGGTAAAATGTTAATCACTAGTCCTGCAAAAACTGTTGGTGCAGGTGTGAAAAAACTGGCTAATCTCGGGTTAAATCATCCAAATGTATTTCGGGGAATGGCTGCAACGGCAAATGTTGGTGTTGGTGCTTTTACTGTTGGTAAAATGATAACTGAAGATGAAGCGGGGGTTGACATTAAAGATGTTCGTACAATGAGTATGATTGTTGCATCTATAGTATCTGGTCGTTTAAATACAAAACAGTTAAAAGCATTAAAAGCTGCTACTACTGATTTAAAAGCCGTAAGTAAACCTATGAAAGTTTCGATTTCTGGAAACAAACAAACCATGAATGTTGATATTAACGTAACGCGTGGTATGTCTGATAAAGAAATCAAAGAAGCAGCATTACAAGCTCTTGATGCACAAAAAAAGGGTGCAAGTAAAGAAGTTATAGAAAAAATTGAAAATATCGAGAAGGCAAATTCTAACAAGTTTTTTGATAAATTAAATTTTGATTGGGATAAAAACCAAGTTAAATCATTAAACAGTAAAGGTTCAGATGTTGTCTTAAAAGATGATTTTGATGATATTGTAGACGGTTTCAGTGATTATTAGAAGTCTGTTGTAGAGACTTTAAAAGAACAAAATAAATGGATTTCTAGATCTGATGCCGAATAGGTGTTTACAACAAATGAATAGGCTAAAGAGTTGTTGAAATATGTTTTTGGTTTAACAAATAAAAGACAATTAAGGGCTTTTGGAAATTCAAAATATAATATCGATGATTTACTTAAATTAAAAGTTAAGTAGGTAACACCTAAAGTTTCCGCAAAGCCTTCTGCAAAGCCTTCTGCAAAATCAAGTGCTAAACCAGCAACTCCAGTAGCCCCTGCTGCTACACCTACACCTCAACCGATTGTTGGTTCTGATGGTTAGTTACAAATACCTTTTTCAAAAAGGGGAAATAAACTGGAACAACTTAAAAAAGGGGGATCATTAAGTCTTGAAGATCGACTAATCTTAAAATCTTTAGAGCAACATAATAAACAAACTATAGCAGTATAGAAGGCTATAAGACACTCTTTGGATTTATTGGAAAAGCAAGCTGATAGAGCTTAGAGAGGCTTAATGGCAGAACGCTTATTAATATTAAAAGGAATGAAATAATATGCCCACTACTGATAAAAGAACAACTTATACTTAGGCTTCTAATGAAGCTCACATGGCAAATGATTGGTCTCGTGATACATGGGAATCATCCTAGTAGATAGCGGCTTTTAAGCGAGCTTTAGATGACGCGTAGTTTCAAAAGGATGGTAAGTTTGATGCAGATACATTTATTAATTCATTTAATACGTTATTTGATAAATATTATAGTATCTTAAAAAATTCTGGTTTTTAGGCATCTGATGTGGGAGCTAACAAAGCGTATAAAGCATCTGATGCTACTGTAAATGACTATTAGAAAGAGTTTTAGAAAATATTTTCAGACTAGTTTAATTGGACTCATAGTAACACACCGAGAACACGTGATGTTATGCCATAGGCAGGTCAACCTTTTGAGGGAGATGACCTTTTTGGAGAAGTAACATATAATCGTGTTGGTAATTTTCTTAAACCAGAAACAGTTAAACTCCTAAATAGCGTGTTTAAAGAAAAAGGCTTTGAACTTGTTGAAGATAATTCTCATGGTTTAGACCTACAGTTTACAACAGGGCGTGATGCTAATCGTAAGTACTATAAATTTTAGAAAATTAAGTCTGATGATAATCCTGATGATAATCCTGATGATAATCCTGATGATAATCCTGATGATCCGCCCAAATTGCCTCCTATTATTGAACGTCCAGGAACATCCTCATCAACTAGATTTGAATAGGAATCAGGAGTTGACCTGACACCACTACATACTTTAAAAGGTCTGATAGATGCCTACGGTTAGACTACAGCTGCTATGCGTAATAGAATGTCAGCTAAACTGCCTTATGAAAAAGGTATGAGATTTTACACATCAACAAAAGATGGATTTAATCAATTATAGGCTGCAAAACAACACGCTGCTGAAGTGCGTAATCAAGTATAGAATCAAGCTAAAACAACTGATTTAAGTAAATATATTGGAGCTGCATTAGATGCAGAATTAAATATTTAGAATAAAATCATTAATCCTGCAATAACTCAGTCTGAACAAATATTCAATGAATCGGTTAAAAACCAAGAAAAAAAAGATGAATATTATGATGCTATCAATAATTAGGTTACTAATAAGAATGCTCAAATTCGATATCAAAATGACTTAATAGATGCTAATGCTCGTCATTCAAAGAACTATGCCGATTACATGTCCAGAAAGGCTGCTGATTAGGAACTTGTGGCTAATTCTGCTGCAGTAAAGAAAGCTTATACTGATAAGCATAATGCTCGAATACAATAGTTAGCAGGATATGATTTAGAGGATGCGGTAGCTGCAGCATATGAGACATATAAAAAGGAATTTGAAGACGCTGGTGATGATGAAAATAAACAAAAACTAGCTTTAGAGAAGTTTGAATAGGCAAAGACAAAAGCTAAAAGAAATTATGATGCTGCTGTGTCTGCTGGAAGCATGATCTTTGGAAATCCTTTTTATTATTCTTCAGTAAAATCCAACTCAACTGGCTCTGTATAGCGTAGTACTCCAACTAGAACTGTCACTAGAACAACTACAACTTCTATAAGCCCTGTTACTTCAAATAAGAAAGGCGGTATGTTATTGCCGAAGTTTCAACAGGGTGGTGATGGTTTTGCTATTTATACGCCTACAATATTACCATATGGGGAAACACCAACGGTATAGCCTACGGCTACTACAACAGCCAAATCAAAAGAGAAGGATGATGAGGGGTTTGACTTAATTGACAAGTCATTAGTAAAAGATCTGGAAGAAAAAGTTTTACCTTCTGATTATCAATATATTTTACAGCAAATAGCATCAATGGAACAAGCTACTCCATTTACATCACAAACTTTTAGTAGAAGTAAAATGTATTCATTAGCTTCTAAAGTTAATAGTGCTATTTATAATAAAAAGATGTTTGACGAAAGTGTTGCAAACGCAAAGTCAAACGATGCATTAAACGAAATAGCTATTAATGAGCATGGTGAAATCTGGACTTTGGATCAAAATGGTGTTTGTAAAACTATGTCTAGGAAGGAATTTGAAAAGAAACGTAAAAAAGTAATGGCATTGACAAACAGTCAATTGGCTAATTATCGTGCCACTACAGCTGTTCCTTCTATGGCTTTTAATAGTTCTGTATTTAGTAGCATACAAACAAGTATTGGTACTAAAAAAATCTCTGATTAGATTTTTGATTTGGTCACCAAGATGGGCGATATTGAACTTACTGAAGTTGATTATACAAATTTATATAGAGAGTTTGGTAATAGTATTGTAAAAAATACACCAACGTAGTTACAGTTAAAAGCGTTACAAGATTTGAAATCCTTATATGAGGATGCCTTGGTGGAAAAAGAAATTTCTACTACTAATGGATTTACTCAAGCATTTCAAGATAAGATGGAAATTGCTGCATCTTATATTTGGAAGGTTTTACCATAGCAATCTAAAAACACATTATTAGCTAATGCTACAGTGCGTCAGGGAATAGATACTTCTGAACCTGCTAAGGTTATAATACCATTGATTCAAGAGGCCATCTTTATGAATAAAAAACAGGTAGCTAAAGAGAAACAAACTATCAAATCGAGTGCAGCAAAAACTGCTGAACGACAATATAGTATGACGGCATCATAGGCTTTTGTTGATGGTAATATAAATAGAGCTACAGTAACAATGAGAGATCCCTCTGAAAATGGACAATATACATTTACATTTTAGGGTAGTAGATTTCCAGCATTAACAGATACAAATAAAAATACAATACCTACTGGTGGTGTAATGGGAGATACATTCTTAAATTCAGGTCTTTTACCAGGTATGTTTGATACAAATCAACTTTATATTGGTAATAAGAAAGTCGATTATGAGACAATGCAGAATGTAGTACATAATCCTAATGTAGATATTATGAGAGTGTCATTACCTGTTAATCATAATGGTGATATTGATTTCAAAGCTATGGAAGGTTTAAATTCTATAAATCAAGAATTAGCAGAAGTGACTTTTGAGGATACTTTAACTAAAGCAGCTACTTATAATTCATACTTTACTGAAAAAGGTTTACCATTCCAAATGGATGCATAGGGTAATATCATATTTAAAAACGGTAAAATGGAGGATTACGCTATGACCTATGGTTATTTGGAGGATGATGATATTTCAGATGTTGCTTATGTTAAAGAGCTTACGGGTAAGGAAGAAGACAGCGTTACTGATTATGTGCATTCAATATATGATAAATATAAACGTGAACGTCCTACATGGGCAATGTTTAATGATATGTATACGTTCCCAATATTTATAAAGATAGATAAAAATGCAAATGTTAATGTTCCTTTATATGAAAATCGTGGTCCTCAAGTTCCTAAATAGGACCTAAATGAAGTTATGACGAGACAACAAGCGGGAGAAGAACCTGCACGCAGAATTAACGGTAGTGTAGGTCAAATGTACGATACAGAAATTTAATAAGATATGAATGAATCACAATATTCCAACGATATTTTAATGGCAACCTTAAATGCTCCAGATGCGACAACAATGGAGCTTATACAAAATAATATTAATGCTTCTAATACATAGTTATTATCTATGGATGATTATAAACAAAATTCTGTTATTTAGAAAATCTTTTCTAAAGACGGTGTGTTTAATAATGCATAGTTTGAAGCTTATTATTTAGAGGCTGCATAGAAATGGAATGATTTACAAGATAGCCATTTAATGGATAATCTTAAAAAGGATTTAGAATATTCTAAAAACAGTATGTTCCGTCCTTTAGATGGTAAAATAAAAGATGAGTCTCCTATTATTAGAGAAACTCCAAACCCTTTCAAACAACGGTTAAGTGTTTCTGATTTTAATAAACTGGAAGATCCAACTTTATCTCCCTATGAATTAGCACAATAGCATAAAATATGGGATAATATCAATAATAAATGGTTAGATTATACACCAGAAGATATGCCATTTTTGGATAAACTTTTTGGTAAGCCATTAAGATATGCCCAATATTAGGAAGATACGATTGATGAATTTGGTGTTTAGCACTTTAAGGGGGAATTTAAGCAAGATAAGAACGGCGAGTATTACACTGAATTTATGCCTGATGAATAGGCCATGGAAAGTGAGATCGTTAAGATAGGTGATATTTTAACACGTGAAGATTCTCGTTGGAATAAAATTGATTTTCTTGATTCAGATGGTTACACTAAATCTATTGGTGGTACTGCCGCAAAGACTCTTTTTGCAGTACTTCCGTATGTAATTCCAGGTGTAGCCCCAGTAATGGGTGGTATAACAGCAGCATTAGGTACAGCTGCTGTTTTACCCACCTTATATAAAGCTATTGAAAGCTTTGGTGTTGGTGATAATCATTCTAATTTATATAAACAAGCTACTAAAGCTGAAAACTGGTTTGCTAAATGGGGTACAGGCACTTCTATAGAAGGTCGTAAGAGTTTTTGGAATTTTGAAAATATAGGCACTTTATTAAGTGATGTGTTTGGTCAGTTGCACCAACAGCGTGCTGCTGCTAGTTTATCAAAACATTTAAAACCTATATTAGGTGATGTTGGATCTCCAAATTATATAAAACAGCTAAAAGAACAAAGTGATTTAGCAAAGTCTTTATCTTTAGGATATATGTCTTTAATATCAGCATCTGATACTTTTAATCAAGCAAAAAATGCTGGTTATTCTGATCGAGAAGCAGGAGTAATAGCTCTGGTATCTACAGGTGGTCTGTACGGTATTATGCGTTATAATGAAAGTCTTAATGGCTTTGGTACTTGGATGTTAGATAAAACTACTGGCTATCACCAAGAGGTAAATGCTGGCGGTATGTTTAAAGCTTTTAGACCTTTATGGGATGATGTTGCTAATTCAATGAGAAATCTTGATGCTACTGGTAAGAAAAAAATAGGTAGCTCATTTAGAAAATTTTTAGCTAATTTAAAGTATTCCACTTATGGTGCTTGGAGTGGTGCTATTGTGGAAGGTACTGAAGAGGTTACTGAAGAAATTATTCAAGATGCTGTTAAAGGTATGGCAGATGCCGCCGCTTATTTAGGCTGGATGTCAAAAGACGCATCTTTTGGTGGTTTCAATAATGTCTTTAGTAAACAAGGTTTAGAACGTTATTTAGCTACCTTTGTAGGCGGTGCCGTTGGCGGTGCATTATTTGACCTTCAAATGAATGTATTACCTGGTTCTGATCCTAATTTAAGACGTGTAAATAAGTCTTTAGTACAGTATGCTTTAAATGGACAAACTGAGCAGGTTATTCAAGAAGTTAAGCGTTATGCTAAAGTTTTAAATACTAAACGCTCTCCTAAACTTACTAAAATTGGTAATGAAGAAATTACATTATCAACATCAGGACAAACACAGATTGATGCTGTTGCTGAAACTACTATTAAAATGATATAGAATATTGATCAAGCTGTTAAAACAGCTATGCAATATATGCCATTTTCAACAGTAGATGAAACAATAGAAGCTGTTCTTCATTCCGAAATAAATAAAGGCGGTAATAAAGGCTTATTCACACAATATATTTTAGATGACTTTTCTTCCGCTATAGAAGAACTAAATAATGCTACAAATGAATTAAACGCTTATATTCACTATAGCCCAAATAGGAAAAAGTCTAAAAAGAATGGTGATGACGATTCTGAAATAGAAGCAGACGGTACTAAATATATTGAAAAGAAAAAACAATTGGAAGAAAAAGTTGAAAAAGCTTTAACTAATGTTCGTAATTTCTGGAGTGGAAAGCACGCATTTAAATATTCTTTACAATATGATTTACATAAAATGTACCAAAATGGTATTGGTATATTTTCACAGTTTGAAGGTGAAGAAAAACGAGTGCCTTTTGCTACTAATTTACAAGAATATGTTTGGTATAAATATCGTAAAAATGTACAAGATTTTCCCGAAACAGCTACTGGTAATGAAAAAACATTAGCTCAAGTAACAGAAGAATATAATCAATATACTAATGGATTAAGTCCTGATTCATTCAATGAATATTTAGCTGAATTAACAGAAACATATTTAAAAAACGCTAAAGAATTATCACCATATTTAAAAGATTTGTTAAATTCTGAAAACAGTAAAATATGGTTTTAGAATTCAAGTTTATCTCCTGAAAATGAGATATTATATAAAACAGAAGAAGGTGATTTGACTGAAGATGTCATCTTGAATTTAACTATGGATTTACTTTAGTTAAATCCTCAGTCTTTTAATGTTAGAGAGTCGATAGCCTCTAATATATCTAAAAAAGTAAAAGACTATTTAACTATTAATGGCATTACGGATGATCATAAAAATAAGAAGAAAATAGAAGACTTTATGTGGAAACTATTTGATTCTGTTTTCAGTCGTATTACTAAAAATAATCAATGGACACAAAAGGATGTGTTAAATGTTATTGATTATATCAATGATATGATAAAATCAAAACAGATAAATAATCCTTATGTGAATGAGATTATTAACTTATTTAGTGAGGTTGATAATTCTGCTTCTTCTACAAACACAAGTACAAGTATTACCCTTGCAGGTAATGTACCCTCATTTGGGGTTAAAATAGGTGAAACTATTGATCCCAAATTAATTGAATCACTTAATGCTATTAGAATAAATGCCATTCTTGATTTATTAAAAAGAACAGGTAATAAAATAGATTCTTCTATTGCAGAACACGTTGTTGATTTTGAAAATAAAGTATTAAAACCATTAATAAAAGCTGCTATTTCTGATAAGAGTTCGTTTGCCGTGTTGGTTGATACTTATCAAGCAGATCCTTATAATAAATCAGAAGCAGATGCTAAAAAACTTACTATTAGTAATGCTACTCTTTTAATCTCAGAGGCCTTAAAATCTAAAGATTTAAAAGATAGAATAGATGCTTATGATGATACTTTAGTTACTGAAATTTTTAAAAAACAAGGATTAGTAATTTAGGATGATGTCGCTAGTTTGTATCTGGATTTACTTATAGATTTAAATGACGATGGTTTCTTTCAACGTGAAGATATTAGTACTTTTACTAAATTATCACAGAAAAAACTAACTCAAATAGAAGAAAGTCCTATTAAACAAGCTTTACGTGAGATGCTTAGAAAGCAACATTATAACGATAAAGCGTTAAATATATTTGAGTATTTAGTTACCAAAGAAGGCGAAATAAACAAACTTGCAGATATATCTCAATTTGAATTGAGTCCTGAAGAATTAAATACCATAATCGATGGGTTTAAATCTTCAATTATGGAATTTGCCGCTTTGCTTTCTGGAGCTGTTGACACAAAAATGTCTGTTGAAGCATTACCAGGCTTGTAGTATTCAATTCCTAGCATTAATTCAAAAATTAATGATTTCGCTTCTTTATATAAATTAAGTGATGTTGCCGAAGATGAGTTAGTTTCATTGGATGAAAATACTTATTTAAACACATTAAATAAACTAAACGATTTAGTAAAGAATTTAGATTTATTACAAAATGTTTATACTTATAAGCTACAATCTAAAGTAAAAGCTGATCATGATAATGAAATAAGACAGAGTAAAGGGCTGCTTCATTTTTATTCTAATTTCTTTTAGGAGATGGCTGATTTCCCTGCCATTGCTTTAGATTTTAGTGATTCTGATGATTATATTGATATTCATAAAAAACTGCTTGCAGCAGAACAAGACATTCATAATTACTTTAAATCATTAGATGAGAACACTCGGCTAGATAAAGCAAAGGATTTAATTCAATCATTTTTAGAAAAAAATGAAACCGCTTTTAATAATTATATTAAATCAACAGAAGCGGTTACTGAAAATGAAGACGGTACATTCTCTGTAAATCCTTATTTTGGATTGTTAAAAGTTTTGACAATCATATCAGAATCACCTAAAGCATTAGAGAAAAAATATTTAGACTTTATTGAAAATAATAAAGCAGCTGTATCACGTCGCTATGACCAATAGATGATCACATCTATTTTATATGCACAATTAAATGATTCCATTGGGTTATTTAAACATGCACAAGATGTTTTATATTAGCAATATGAATAGAAGGCAAAAGAAAACCCCGGATCTTATAATTTCTTATAGAATGGTCCTTTTATTTTCTTAAGTGGTACTGGTGGTTGTGGTAAATCAAGTGTTATTTCTAAAGCTATTCTTAGTTTCTTTGATGGTAGTGGTGTAACTATAAATGCTTCTTCACGAACATAGTATAAAGCAGAAGAATTTTGTAAAGCTTTAGGAATTTCAGAAAGTCCATATACTATATGGGGTAATGATAATAATATCTGGCAAAAACTTGGTTTAGATGCTAGTAGCATTAAAGTCTTATCAGATTATTATAGTAAATTATTTGCTGATAGTTATGGATCATTTGATATAAAAATTGATAATCCTGAAACTGGTGATTATGTACATAATATTACAGATGCTGATGGTAACACCTTATTAAAGGTAACTATAGCTATTGATAAGCATACGGATGACGATGTTACTTTTAGGTTAAAATCGATAGAGTTATCAGATATTGTATCTAGTGATATCGATGAAGTTATAAAAGATTGGTCTTTAAGTGATGAGACAATTTTATCTCTTTTAGATGAAAGTACATAGATTGACCCATTTACATTAGAAATTCTTAAGAAGTTAGCGGCAAAAGAGGATAAGTTAAAAGTACTTATTATAGGTGATGAATTTTAGAAAGGGTTTCACATTAAGGTAAATGGTATTACATTAGGTGCTAATGTAAATCTATATTATAATTAGCGAGTACCTTATATGGTAGAATCTATTCGCGGTGCTAATAATGGTGTATCACAAAATATGTCCATTATTGCCAAGGCGTTTAGTGAAGCTGATGAGAATAAACCCATTATTAATGCTGTAGAAGAACCATAGATTTCTCCTGAAACTGTAAAGAATGTAAAAAATTACTTTGATTAGTACAAGCTTCAATGTAAGACTACTTCTGGACAACTGATGGGTACAAAAATAGTAGATTCAAATGATACTACTGAATATCCTGCAATTGTAACTAGTATTGCTGAAAAAGTTAAAGCTGGTAAAACATTATCTATTTTAGTTTCAAATGGATTTGATTTTAAATCTTCTGAATTACATAAACAATTAGAGGCAGCTGGTCTTTCCGATAATCAATATTAGGTCTTTGAGGAAAACCATAAAACTAAAGATATTTAGGGTAGTGAGTCTGATATTTTTATTGCTTATAATCTAAAGGCTGATACTGCAAGTTTAAATATTGACACTGAATTACAAAAGGCACATACTTATAATAGCCGCGGTAAAGAATTTGTTTTAGCTGTTGAAAATTTAAGTAAACCTGATGAATATTTCTTCTCCAATTTAGGATTAAAATCAGAAGAAAATGAATCATTAATGGTTGATAACGGTAATGTTACTGATACTGAAAACATAAATAATGAGTTCGTTCCACCTTTATTAGAGTTTATTGAGTCATTAACTGAAGTGTCTACACCTGCCGCTACTTCAAGCACATCAACCTCAAGTACAAGTACTTCAACACCAAGCCCATCTTCTCCTACGGCAGCCCCTACTACTGAATCTTCCGAAGAAGGGAGTATTTCTGAAACATCAGAACCTGCTGTTGATGATTCAGAATCAGAATAGTATTCTGAATTTATAGAAACTATTAAAGAGCATTCTGAAAATTTAGCAGTATTTGATGATTACCACACCTATTTAGGTAATGGTATTATTACAGAAGAGTGCTTTAATGACGATGGTACTTTAAATTATGACCGTATTTTAAAAAATATCAATGCATCTACTGATGCCTTTGGATTTAAAGCTTATTTAAAGAAATTTGGGTTATCCTCTAATTTAGAGTCTGCATTAGAGTCCTATAAACGCTTTGTATAGTTTGCTTTAAATAAGGCTACTAATTTAAGAGTAATCTCTTAGCAAAATGTAATTTATTGGGATAAGCCATTTGACGATCTCTCAAAGAGAAATTCTGACAGAGAACATTTGTTGGTTGGTGACTATGAGGGTATTACTGTTTATTTAGGAACGGTTCGTTTTTATGATAAAGCTGGTGCATTAATGACTTCTGATAAAGAGTTATAGATTCCTAACCCACAGACTTCTATTATTGAACAATTACAAAACGAAGGTAAAATGCTACGGGGCGATAAACTTAATAATTGCATAAGTTAGGTATCTGGAGCACGTCCGTATAGATTAAAAGGCAGGGATTTATCTAAAGTTAGAAGTGGTAAATTAGGCAATTTAGCAAAAGCTGTCGATAAAAACGGGTATTTAAAAGTAACTGATTTTAATAAAACAGGTTATCATCTTGATGTACAGAAAGGATTTAGAATTTTTTAGAATTCTTCTAAAGATTGGTAGGCTTTTAAAGCTTTTATGAAGGAATATAAAGTCGGTGTTGATGATGATTATCTAAATTCATATAAAAATATATTTTATAATCATTTATGGGCAGTTGCTGTTCCTGATAGTTTTGTACCTGGTAGATCATCTATTCATGAGTGCGCTCCTGTTTTAGTGCAAAGATTTGCAACGAGTTTATCTACCAAATCTTCAGATAAAAATTATATTTCTAAAAGGCAATTAATGAACCAATTATGGAATATATTTGGTAGAAAAGATGATTCTGAAGCATTATTTAAACTTAAAGTAGCCGATTCTTCAAACCCTGATAACTTTAAAATTGAAGAACTTTCTGGTATATTTGCAATATCTAGAAGTCTTGATCCCGCAACAAAAGCATTTAAAACAGAGGTATATAATAACCCCAATTCAGATAATTTAAATATCCTATACGGGAGGATTACTGATATTAAAGCTGGTATAGATGCAGCATCAATAGACTCTTCTACTAAACGTCAATTGCATAAATTTATTACTGATTTTTGTCAAGAATACTTATTTACCCAAGATGGAAAGAATTTAAACCCAGACGGTACAAACATGCCTACTTCAGAAAATGTTAAATCTGGAGGTAAAGCTTCGTATAAAAATGCTGTTGAAAGCATGAATATAGAGCTAAAAAAAGGTAATTTTCATAATGAGTTTTGGTTAAAAGAATATGACGATGTTGATATAAAATCAAGTACAAATTTAGATAATTTTTATGTATAGTATGTATTTGAGCCTAGTCGAAAAATAATACAGTTTAACAATAAAACGACATCTAGGGGATCAACTACTACTAGTACTACTACTAATACTACTACAAGTAGTACTAATAGTATCAATCTTGATGAACTTCAAAAACGTGTAGAAGCATTACCTTATGATGATTCAATATAGTCTGCTGAAGATTTAAAATAGTTTTTAGCTAATAATAAATTTTTAGAAGAAGAAATCTCTGCAGTAAGAGAACATGTTGATGGTTACAATTTAGAAGAAGAATTAAAAGATCTCTTTAAGGAAATATGTTAAAATAATAAAATATGAGTGCAACTTATTGTAATATTGATTTTACAAAAATAAAAAATGCGTCTAAAACCCTTATCACCGAGCTTAACAAGCTGGGTGATAAGGCTTTTCGCAAAGAGATATATAGAATGGTGTATACGGTTTTATAGGATTTAAATATAAAAAATGAATCTGAAATTAAACAAATATTGCACACAGGCTGTTTATCTAAAAGTTTAAAATCAAAAAAAATAAAATAGGAGTTATTACGGTTATCTTCTTATAATAATGTGAATTCCGTTTTAAATCCTCGTAATTTAAATGTACTCCCAAACCGATCTATTTATTCGGTAAATATAAAATCAGCAGCTCGATTTATTCCAATCTTTACGGATGGCTTAAATATGCAAACAAAGACATAGCTTGATAATGTTATTAATGCTATGTGTATTTGGGAAAACAATGGAAAAGACAGTAAATTATTTGTAGATACTGATATTCAAGGTAATATCAAGAAATACATGAATGATTTATTTGAAAAATGTTGTGTCCTTGCTGGTTATGATAAACGTGTTTTATATAAGTTTGGTAAGTTAAATAAAGAAGCTGATTATGACACTATTATGTCTGAAGCTGCTAGTAAATTACCTACTAAAGAGGCTTTAGAAAGTTTATAGTTAAATCATCCATTAGTACAGCAAGTTGCTGCTTTTTATACATTATTACATTTTGATGATGTTATAGAAAACCTAGCTATAATGCTTGAAATAGACCCATCACAAAAGGGTAAACTTACTGATTCTACAAATAAATATAGTATCAAGAAAACAAAAATTCAAGACTAGGTTTATGAGTCTGATGATAACTCACAAATAAAGGAAGACTCCGAAAAATTTGAAAATAAATTATTTAAAAAATGGTTCTATAGTATTCCAATAACATCAGTTACTGGGGAAATTTAGGGTTATCTTTCTGAACAAGATTTACAAAAAATCCGTATTGGGTTGTGGAAATTATATGATAAAAATGCGCATTATGACTTATTTGGAGTTGACGGATCTATAAAAGCGGTACGTATACAAGATGTATTAGATTTTTCTTCTAATATGGATATTTCCACTCGGACTGATCATATCATATAGTTTGTCGATTAGCTAGACTTCGATAATGCTATTAAAAACTCTTTTAAATAGGCATTGACTAATTTTCAATCTGCAATAAATAATTATAAAAAACAATATCGGTCTTCAGAAGAAGATCAAAAAGCTTATGGTGTCTTTGACATGCGTCAAAACTTTTTTGATGACTTGGATACCAACCGTATCAATAGTGTTACAGAAACAGATGAGTTTGGTAATATTATAGAACATATTAGTACTACTGAACGTAAATCAAAAGTTTAGGTACGAGAAGCTATTAAACGCACTATTTCTTTTAATTTAGAAAAAGGTCTTCTTGATTATTATTCACCATATTTTATATATGATGATGCTGGTAATGAGTTGGGACGTACATAGGTGATCTTTTCTGATAAGTTTTATACTTGGTTTTTTAATGCGTTTGGTATTGATTTAAAATCAATAGCTGATGCCGATAAAGCAGATTTAGGAACTCCTATTATTAATACTGCAATTTAGTTATGTAATATTATCAATAAAGCAATTAGATAGAGTGCATTTCCCAAACGGGAAATTGAGTCTACAATAGACAATTTAAAAAGTACTGATTGGATACAATTTTCAAATTTATTAGTTCTTAATGATCCTAATTATAAAAGAAAAATGATTGATTTGGCAGGTAACTAGATTCCAAATCATGTTATTCCTGCAGCAGTTAATAGACACACATCATTAATACAAAAATTACCCCAATAGATACGTTAGAATGTATTTTTAGCCCGTGATGATGTATCTACTGTGATTAATCATAAACGAGCAAAATTTAAAACTCCTGTCGTTTGTAAGACTTTAGTTGATTTTGGCATTAAATAGGTTCATGCTGGAGCTTTAAATGTTAAAGAGATGATGAGTCATGCTTTAGGCACTTATTTTTTCAAAAATGCCATTGAAAATGGTATGATTTCATTATAGCCTTATGATGCTTCTGATAAAAGCCGTCAATTTATGGATTCCATTTAGTTGTTAAAAGAAGATTCTCAAGGCGGGGTTAGTTATAATAGGGATGTTATTGGTGCTACTAATTTAAAACATTTGGCTTTTGAGCAGCATCGTGCTTATTATAACTATTTAGCAAAATCTACTATAGCAAAATATAATGAATTGTTTGGTTCTTCAATTACAGTTGCAGGTGATCCGTTATTAAGTTTAGAAGTTATTCAAACAGAATTAGATAATCTTACTATTGAAGCATTTGATGCTTTAGTGGAACAAGCCATTGCAAGGAATCCTAATTTTTAGTTAACTCAAAATAATGATTTTGTAAAACAAAAAGATCATTATTCTTTAAATGCATCTTTATATTATTTTACCGCTCTAGCACAATCAGAAGAAGCTTATAATGCTTATATACAGCAATCTTTTAAACAATTTTGTGAATAGTTACAAGGGTTAAATAGTTATATTACTTTACCAAATCAAGATTGGTTTAAGGAACATATTGATGAAATAAATACTTTTTTAGGATTAACAGGATCATATGCATTTAACGGTAATGAAAAGTTTTCACCGAGAGATTCATTTAAACAGTTAAAATATACAGAAAATCCGGCTACAAAAAGTGATTATCTTATCAATAAGATTGTTGAATTATATTTTTACTATGATGTCTTAATGTCTGATTCAGACATGATGATTGTAGCTTAGACACCTTTAAATCATGGTAAATCAAAGATAAATGTAACGGCAAAAACTTTACAATTAATTAGTACTGCTATTAATAATAATGATGCTAATAATGCTACACTTAAAACCTTGTTTAATGAAATTCAAGATAGATATGTTACTAGTACTAAACGTGGTAATGTGAATGTATCTACCATTATACCTTATAGAAGTTCTCCCATTACTGAAAAGGGGTCTTTTCATATTTCCCCCAGAATGAAGATTGCTCCTATCGAGTCATTAAAACGTAATCTTGTAAATTATCAAGGCGATAAAAACACAGGACAACCAGTTCATGATGGTGAGTGTATATCTAATGGTATCTGGGCGTATTTTGAAAATAGATCTTGTAAAAATGGGCATTTTTTACAAGGTAGTAAAAAGAACCTGTGTTTTGGTATTCAAGCTGGTAGTGTAACTGCTATTAAATGTGCAGATTATGAGTGTAATAATGACTATATGCGTTGGAATGGTGTTACTTTTTAGCAAGGTGATAACATTGTTAGAAATTCAGTTGAACTATTCAAACGTTCTTGTGAACCTTGTGTAATGCAAGGAATAGACACCGCTGATATAGATGTCTTAAATAAAAAGTGGAAAAAACCTATCTTCTTAACTTTAAATGGTCAAGAAGTTATGTTTAGAAATCTTGTTTTAGACGCACAGGGCTTAAAGGCTGCCTATTATACAGTAGATTCTAATACTGAAGTTTTTAGTGAACCTATTAATACTTTAGCTGATTTGTGGGAAGCATTAGGTGCTCAATGGTCTAAAGATGAATTTGGTACATTTAATGAGGCTTCTATTGAATATTGTGCTAACTTTGTGGCCTATGTAAAACCCGAATTTAAACAACAAATGGTTGCTAAATATGTAACCAAAGATTCAATTAAATCTGGTATTATAAATTGTAATTCTGAAAAAGCGTGGGAAGGACATGATACTTTAAAAACTCATACTATTTCTACCGAATTATTAGGCATTCAAAATGATAGTACTCACGAAGCAGATGAATCATTAGTTGCTGGACCTACATAGGTTATATCTGCAATAGGTTTTAATGGTGTTAAAGTACAAAGAAGTTCTGAATTATATGATGCTTATAGCAAGCTTGTGATGGCAGGTGCTGATCTTGGTATTACATTTAATTCAGATGAAGAACGTCAGAAGGTTTTAACGCGTATCAGCAATGCATTATTAAGAAGCCTTGAAACAGCAAAAGATATTAGTGATGCTAGAATGATAGTTGATAATGCGTTACAAGATGTATTAAAAAATCCTGAATTAAATGAGTTACAAATAGGAATTAGTAACAGAACACTGTTTTCAAAAATAGCTTCTAATATTTTATCATCTTTAACAAATAAATCTTTAAAGACTAAATTCAACGGTGTTGCAGCCATTATGAACCCTTCATATAATACTATCCGTGTGTATGATTATTATGAAAACGGACAGCATTTATATGCCACTACAACAGACTTATTACATATAGCAAAAGAGAAGGGCTATAAAGGTAATACACCAGAAGAAACTATAAAATTATTATTAGATTCGCAAGATTTTGTTAAACCTGAAATAAATAGTGTTGCTGATTTACATATCTCTGATAATATTATTATTCAATATTTAAATCAAGATGGCTCTATAGAGCATGAAGAAGAGTTTTATATTGAGACTCCTCAACATTTGATGGGTATTGCAGCTAAATTAAATTTAGGTGGTGTTAAAATTATATTAGACAACACTAAAGCAAGAGATTTACGACCTTTACAAATTACATATAAGGAAAACGGAATAAGAAAAAATTTCTGGTGTAATGAAAAAGTTTAGGCATTACTAGCATTATAGGGTGATAAAACTAATCCAAAATACAAGAAAGCATTATTAGAATATAGGTAGTTATTAGTTAATTTATCAGTTGCTAAAAACAATCCAGGATATAAAGGATTTTCTGATATTCAATTTGAACCAGGAGAATAGATTTTACCTAAAGTAAATAGAAAAGCACATAAATTAGGAGATTTATCATTATTATAGGTACAGCGTCAAGGTCATATGTCTTCTGTTATTTCAGATATGTTAGATCTTAACATAGATGAAGATGTAGTAAAAGACAGTAAGGATTATGTTGTTATAAAAAATAATGAAAAAACTATTGTAATCGGTGAGTTTACATTTGATGATAAGGCAATAATGCCAGAAAGAGATGTTGATGGTCTTTGGAAGTTTTTTGATGAAAATCAAAATATAATATGCGAAGCGCCTTCTGGAAGAAGCAGTCTAATTAAAAAAGGAGATTCTGAATTATATATTTCTATTCCTGATGGTGTAAATCTTAGGAATTATGTTAAAAATTTAACAAAAGAAGATGATAGTGATTCTTTTTTCTATAAAGGTGAAAAATATAGTTTCATTCATTCTTTCAATAACTTTTTAAGTTCTGAAGTTGCTAATTTAGACACTAAATTAACTTATGAAGATGATTTTATTGACACTAAATATAATGAATTACAATCATCTTTTGAGATGAGTAATGATTCAGTATCACTACGTATTCCATCACAATCTTATTCTTCATTTATGGCGATGAAGACGGTTGCATTTTTAGAAAGCAATACTAATGATTGCTATACTAATGTGTGGCAAATGTGGTTTTAGGGTTCTGACTTTGATATTGATAAAAACTTTACTATAATGTATAGTCTTGATTCTCAAGGCAGGGTTGCTTCTTGGAGTCCTTTATTTGATTATTCTAGTAAGCAATCTTTATCGGAGTCAATGTCCTTCTTACCATTACCCAAAAAAGATAAAATAATTCTTAAAGGCGACTAGGATACTTTTACACCATATATTGAATCTGTTGTAACCTTTTATAAAAAAGCTTATGGTAATGCTGATAATGCTGATGTTAAATTTTTAGGTAACTTATTAAGAGCTATAAACAGTTCTGATTTAACATTAACTTTTAATGAAAGTACTAGTCCTGATGTTGTTAATATTATTGAAAAGATAAATAATCATTAGTTATACGAACCATCTAAAAAAGGATTAAAAAATAAGATTGTTAGCACAATTTTTGATGCAAGTTCTGATGTAGAAAATCTAGAACATTCTACATAGCCTATGGATTCTGCTCCGTTTAATAATGTTTTATCAAAGTTAGATTCTGTATTTAAAAGTAGTAAAAATCCCGATTATATACATAATCCTCTATTAAAATACGGCATGATTCATAAAAATTATGTGGGTAAAAAATGTGTTGGTATTTTTGCTAATGGTATTAAGGTGTCTTCTACATTGTAGCAGTATTTTAATAAAAAAATATTAGATAATAAATATGATCAGATTGCAGCTTTTAATCTTGGTAATATAGCATTTAATATAAAATTAACAGAACAAGAAGCAACAGCACTTAGTGAGAAAATTCCAGCATTTACATCAAAAATAATATCAAATAACGACGGTACTTTTACTTTAAGGATTGAAAAAACTAATGTAAATAGGTTTTCTAATGTTTAGTTTGATAAAAAAACAATTTCAAAAATCGCTAATTTCTTTAAGGATTCTGAAGCGGTTGCTTATACAGAAAAAAGTAAAGAAGTAATTAATGCTTTTAATCAGATAAAAGATCAAGAAAATTTAGGTGATAATTTATCTATTTTAATTTCATTAGCCGTGGATAATGCTAAAGAGCTTTCTCTTGAAAAGATGAATTGTAATGAAGATACTGCTAAAGGTCTTATATCTTTATTTTCTTTAGGATTCTCCATTGAGGAATCATTAACCGTATTTTATACATTAGTGGGTGACGTTGTAAATGAACTCGAAGTAAATAGATTTGTAAGTAAAAAACCTTCTATTAGTAAAATTATATCTAAATTATAGGTTGATTCTGAAACTAAACATGGATTACAGACTATATTTGAAATAGGTGATGAATTTTCAAATTTAGCAAGATTTTTTAAAATCAATCGAGGTGTACCAGCCTCTTATACTGAAGCTATTTCATTTTTAAATAGTCTATCAAATATTAAGAAGTCATTCACAGTCCCATAGAGTATCCAAGATTTTATTGCAAAATATTAGTTATCGGATATTGATGGTGGTTTTATTATGACAGTAATAAATTCTCCTTTTAATTTGGAATAGTTTGTTAGTAATAAAGATTATTAGAGAATTTTAGTTGCTTTAAACAATGAAAATAAACTGTGTATAAACGCGTTCGACGTGATTTTAAATAGTGATCATTTCTTTGCTATGTTAGAGTCATTCAATCGTTGTATTACCGATATTAATAAATTAAGTGCATTATCTTCGTTTGTAAGTTATAATCCTGATTTAATTACATCTGGTAATTATGAAGAATTAAAAGAAGGTCAATTAGAAATATCTACACCCCAAAAATAGATGATTTGGCATCATTATATTATTGGGGAATTCTTAAAAAGTCAAAAACGATTTACTTTTTCTTCATATCAGTTAGGAAAACAATTGCAAGATTTAAGACTGTAGGTGCCATTACCACCACAGTTTGTAACATTTGATTTAGGCTCAAAAACAGGTGTTGAAACTTTTAAATCTTTTATGGATACATATATAACACAGTATTTAAAGCCCAAATTTAAAGATAAGAATATTTTTATTGATAAATTACAGTTACAAACATCGTATAAAGATGGATCTTCATATTATAATATTGATATTAATCAATATGATTTTGAGTCAAGATACACTCAAGAGTTAATGACTGATTTAAGAGCCTCGTTTAGAAGTATAGCATTACTAAATAGTGGCATTACTAATATGCAAGGACAACCTTTAAGAATTGGTGAGTTATTGTATTTTTATGACTTGATTACTACAAAGCGACAATTAGGAAAAATGCAAGCTATTATAGATATTGATGCTATTGACCATCATCATTATAATGATGAATTAAATAAATTATACTATCAAAAAGATTTAGACTTTTCTTCATATCAAAATGATGATGCTAAAAAGATTGAACAAAGAAATTTATTTTAGGAATTATATTTAAAAGGTGTATCTGCGTTTAACAAGGGTACAATAGTAAAGCCTAAATTTGATTCTAATGTGTATTATAGCATTTAGCCTACTGAATTAATTTATACATTTAGTCCTTTATTAAGTGATGAAGTTAATCTTGATAATTTAAAAGAGTTTATTGACAATTTGAAGGCTGAATTTAATTTAGAAGTTGAATACGAAAATTGTGATTAAAAATAATATTTATGAGTGGGTGCGTAATTAAAATAAAAAATTCTATTACTGGTGAATATGATGTTATTTTTCAGGAAGGTGATTCAGCCTCTGATGTTTATAACACTATTTCCTCTTTAAAAGAAAAATACATACCAATAACAGATGTTATAAATGATGGTTTTTCATTAAAGAACCCAGCACAAATAGCTGATGCAGAAAAACATGAATCAATAGTTAATATGTTAAAAAATACGTGGAATCTAGTCAACAGCGATGTTGACTTAGATTCTACGGTATTTTACATAACTGATGATGAAAATATTTGTAAAGCTATTTTAGTTGATTCAACGCCTAGAATCTTAATTAGTTCTTCTTTTTTTGAAAATGGTAGTAAAGACACAAAAGCTTACTAGTTATATGATGTACTAACTCAAGCATTAACATCATTTGGTTCCCTTGAGGAACGATTAACTAAATTGCAAGAGATTTTACCAAATTCAAAATATAATGTTGATATTGGTGTTAAATTAAAAAATTATATTGAACATAATCAAGAGGATTAGGATTTAATAAAAAAACAGAAAAAACGAGAAGTTGAATCATAGTATAAATAGTGGATCTTCTATAAAAAAGGCAAAACAAGTGTTGGTACTGTCAATGATACATTTTACGCTGATACTAATGAGACATTATCATATACAAATCGAGCAACAGAGGGGGATATTGTAATTATTGATGGTAAATCCTATTTATATATAGGTGAAATTAAGCAATTATATAATAATGTTGAATATGGGTATGATTTAGAACAAAACACGGTTGTACCCATAACAATACCTTATTCAAAAAATACAGCACAAGTAAAAAAGTTGTTGTTAACACCCAATGAATCATTTAATGTTGTATCTATAGCAACAACAGGAAAAACTAAATTTGAAGGCTCTAATTCTGAAAAATCTTAGGTTCTAACCAAAAATAATATTATAAATTATAATGGTGAAAACTATAAGATATTAAAGCGAGTGCAAGATATTATTTGGATTAGTAATCAAAAAAATCAAATATAGAAAATAAAAATTGATGATCTAAATATAGAAGATGTTTGGTATTAGCCAGTTTCAAAAATCAATAAAATTGAAACTTCTTTTGCTCAAAATCTATAGTTTAAAGGTGAAAAGCTTTAGACTTCGCCTTTAAAAGTTCTTATATTAAGAAATTTAACTTTGGGTGATAGAATAACTACTGACGGTAATTCTTATTATTATTTAAAAACTTTATCAGATAATCTTTTATTAGTATAGGACAAGTTGGGCACTCAATATAGCATTAATTTTAATGATATTACTTCGATTGAGTCTTCTACTGTGTTTTTTCAAAACTTATAGTTTTCAAAAATTTTACAATCGTCTAAAACTAATCAAGATTATGACATGGGTAGCTATATGGTAAAGAGTTTTCATTATAGTGATGATGTTTCTAATAATCTTAAATAGATTGATGCTACCGATATAATTAGAACTAATGATGGTTTATATTATGTACTCTATAAAAGGGGTAATAGTATCTATGGGATTGATTCATAGAATAACTTTCTTGATTTAACTGATATTATATCATCAGATATTGAGAGTGTTTATACGTTAGATCCGATTAAAAGACTTAATACCAGTAAAAGTTTTAAGCAAAACACCAATATATCATTATCTGAATACGAATCGGCTTTTTTTGATTATCTTGCTCATGAGTTAGGTATTCCAGTTGAATTTGTTGAAGAAACAGATGGTAAATTTAAAGACAAGCTAGCGTGGACTGATAATAAAAGTATTTATATAAATGTGGCGGCTCATAAAAATGGAGAATCATTTTTAGAAAGTGGCATTCACGAATTTACTCACATATTATTAGCATATGTAAGAATGAGAGATCCCGAGGTTTATAGAGCTTTAATTGAATTAAAACGGAGGGATTCTAATCAAGGTATATATACAGATATTGAGGAATCAATTGTTGATCATGTTACTAATATAGTAACTAATGCAGCTAATAGAGAAGCTAACTAGGGAAAGATTGATAATATTATGAATTTAATAAGTTTTGAATTTAAAAAATTATTTAATTTTAAAACTAATAATAATAACAATAATTGGTTATATAATAATAACTTGAAAGGCCTTTTGCAAAATTATAATAATGGAGTTGTAAATTTGTTTATATAGGGTTTACAAGCTGGATTAAATCTAGAATCATTAGCAAGAGCTACTGCTATGCAGCAAAAAATGAATGAAATTAAAAGAGAGTGTTAATTATGGGATGTTTATATGTAATCGATGGAAAAGCTAATAAGATTAGTTTTAATACTTATCAAGAAGCATTAGATTTTTTAGCTAAAGGGATAGATTCTAAAAGTCCGATTTATTTCTTTTCTGGTAAAACTGTTATAAGTGATAAGGCAACGTTTAATAAAGCATTAAAAGATCATTTTAATAAAGCTAAATATGGTATTAAAAAAAGTATTGGCGTAACATCTTTAGTACAAAAAGTATTAAGTGAAAAATATACTGAACCTACAACTGTTATTGAACATTTTAAGAAGCATTTATATACCAATATGGGTACTTTAATTCATGCATATTTAAGTACTTATAATAAAGCATTAAATGAAGAAATTTCAGTTGATTTAGGGGATAAAACACCTTTTGTAGGCCTTCCTGAAGAAGTAAAAAAGGAAGTAAATAAAAGAATTTAGGCTTTAGCTAAATCTTTTGGTGGCACTCGTTTAACGGATTGGGATGAAATTTCACCAATGACATTTAAGTTTCAATCTGACAAAGAAACTTATACTATTAACTTTGTAAAGTCAAAAACAGCTGCTAATAAAGATACTGATACTACATTATTTTTATCATTAGATGATAATAGTGATACTATTAATGAGTTAAAAGATTTTTTAAATAATAGACTAGCAGTTTTAAATAAAGCAACTAATACTACAGCTGGATTAGATAGTGTTTTTGATCCTAGAAATTATAGAATGGTTTTAACTGAAGTCCCTATTGCTGTACCTTTATCATTTTTAAATCAAGATTCGCAGCTTGTACAAGACTTAAAAGCAGAAGGAGTAGATGGTATAAGAGGTATTATAGACTGTATAGCAGTAGATCGTAATGGTAAAGTCATTATTTATGATTATAAAACTCATTATGGATCGTCTTCAACCATTTCAGATTCTAATGTTTTGCAATTAGAGTTATATAAAAATTTATTAAAAACTATTTTTAATAATGAAATAGATGTTGATGATATAAGAATTATTCATATTAATGCTCCAACATCAGCTAGTTCTAAATTTACTGCAACTGAAGAAGCCCCTTCATTTAATGCCTTTGCGGGATCTAAAATTTCAGACATCAATGATATGTTTGTTGAGGTTGTTAATAACTCAAAAGAAATAGCTGAAAAACAATCAAAGATGAATGATGTTTTGGCTAGGGTTTTTGCAAGACATAAGACTTTAGAAAGACAAATAGAATATGAAAAATAGCATTTTGAAAATGCTAAAGCCAATTATTTTATTGTTTAGGACACTTACAGATCTTCTGATAGAGATATGGTAGATGCTTCTAAAAAAGACAATTCGTTTGTAACTCTTATTAGAAGTAATGGTACTACTTATACTATGGATAAAGAAGCATTCTTTAAACAGTAGGTTTAGCGTAGAAATAAAAAGAAATAGACATATATTGATTCTTTTTATAAAGGTATTCAATCTGCTATAAATATAGGTACTATCTTTGATGATGAGGGTAATGCTATGGATGGTATTACTAGATTATAGTAGTTATTATCTAATAATACGCATGAAACTGACCGTTAGGCTCTATCTTAGAATTTAGTAAAATATACATATGGTCAATGGGTTGTAGAAGATCATTTAGGCTTATTAGCACAAGGTATTATACCATTATACGATAGAGTGCATAATGTGTATGAATTTATTGTATTAGATTATAATCCTAATTCCGAAGATTATAAGAATCCTGTAAAAGGAGCTAAAGGTTTTTCTGTTTTAGGTGATATTTTTTCTGATTATGAATTGCACGGAACCACAGTAGTGGAAGCTACACAAGGTAGTATATTGATGATGAAAGCTATGATAGCCATTAATCAATATGCTAATACATTATAGCACGCAGGATCTAGTGTAGACGTCGGAAAGGTATCTCTGTTAAACATGTCAAATGGTAGAATTTTTGGCGATCCGAATGGTTTATCTGATTATCAAAATACTTTATAGGTTTTAAAAACTAAAAAGTCTGATGCTGAATTTAATTTATTAAGTTCTGTTGAATTGAATTTTATTTCTGATGTTAAATCGGATATGTGGGAATTTGAAGCTTATGATTTAGGGGAACTTACTTCTATTGAAGGATTTATGAAAGCTGGTTTAACTCCAATGGAACGTATAGCAATTATTGATGCTAAATTAGATCAATTACATAATTCACCACAATATAAATAGTATTTAAGTGAAAATCGTGATACATAGGATGATGTAAATAATAAATATGTACGACTAGAGCGTCTTTTACAGAGAGTAAAACTACATTTATCGGGGATATATATAAATCCTAATAAAGTTTCAAAACGAGCAATCGATAGAGAAAACACATTAGGTGTTTTATATAATATATTTAAAAATGATGGTAAAATTGCTAAATATTCAGCTACTGGGTATACTTTAACTGGTGTTACGTAGGGTTATTATACTGCTATAGCTTTTTCAAATCCTGATAATACAGTTCATGCTACTAATAAATTAATATTAGATGTAATTCAAAAGGTTCGTGTAAAAACTATTGAAAGTAATAATGAGTTATTTTAGGCTACAGATAAGTTTTTAAACACTTATAAATCACAAGCCTATCAGTTTTTCATTGCTGATCCAGATTCTGTTTATAAACAACTTTTTAAATTAGATTCAAATGGTGAGGTTAATCCTAACTTAATTTTACTAAATCCTTATGAAGATTCCATGCCACAAGCAAATAAAGAATATTTAGAGACCGTATTGTGGTATTTTAATAGAATTAGATATGATGATCTTACACCAGAATTAAGAATGTGTTCTTATAAAGAATTTAAAACACTACATTCTAAATAGTTTAATGAATATAAAAATGCTCTAAAATCAAATTAGACATTATTATATTATCCTTTAATGAAAACTCGAAGGATTAATAAATTAAAATCTTTAACTTCAAGAGATGAGTTTAAAAAAACTTGGGAAAAGTTAATTAATACTTGGTCTTGGAAGATTAATCCTAATAATTTAAATGAAGAAGAATTAAGCCATTTAGATAAAGAAATGAAAGAAATGTAGATGTACGATCAATTTAAAGATATTGACCGTGAAAACGTTTTGAATAATAGTGTTTTATCTGATTTTGAATTTAATGTTGAACGTGTTGCTGCAGAATTTACTTTTTCTAATATTAGGAAAACTTATTATGATACAACTTTAAAAGAGATTGATTGTGTTATTGGTTACTTAAATATGTATGCAGCAGTTACAGGTGAAGATGTTAGTACTACCATTGATACAATCAGAGATCGTATTAAAATTGCTTTATATAGTAGTAATATTGCTGAATCGGATTTAGCATAGGCTAATAAGATCATATCTAGCTTACGTTCCGTAAATAGTTTGTTAAAAATTGGCTTTAGATTACCTTTATTTGTTAAGGAAATGTCTGTTTCTTCTATAAAGATATTAGCTAAAGCTAAATTTGGATTCTTTGAAGGTGGTGACTTGTCATTACGAGATATGATTAAAGCCTATGGTTAGGTATATAGTCTGTTTTCATCAGATGATAATCAACATGATTTATTTGATATAGGCAGTTTTGGTAAGGTTACAATGCTAAATAATAGGTATGGTATTGCTAACCGAGATATCAATATGACTGTTTTGAAGACTATTCGTGATAAATATGGTACTCATAATGCTATGGAATAGTTAGCATATTTAACTAGTACTGCACCAGACTTTTTCAATCGTAATGCTATCTTTATTGCCTGCATGATTAAAGATGGGTGTTATGATGCTTATACTGCCAAAGATAACCAATTAATATATGATATGGCTAAAGACAAACGATTTAAAGAATATTGGAATCATAGAAATGAACCTAATTATTCTTCAGAAGCATTCTTTAAGTCAAAAGCTTTATATTTAGCCATGTTAAGAGAGTTTAATATGTAGGGTTATTCTTTGCATGAAGGTGATAAGTTACCAGATGCATACACACCAACATAGAGAGCTTCTATTTTAGAACAAATAAACACTGTTTTAGGTGCTTATGATCATGAATTAGGAGCTAATTATTAGAAAGGTCAATTTGCTTTATATTTTATGATGTTCCAGACCTATTTAGCAGGTGAATGTAAAAAATTATTTTCTACAAGAAATGGAAACACTATGATTGGACGATATTAGATCGTTCAAAATGAACAGGGTAAACCTTTATATGTAAAATCTATAGATGATATTACAGGAGAACCTGTTCTTACTGAAGAAGAACTTGATGAAAACGGAAAACGTAGAGATTTATATATGAAATGGGTTTCCAACTCACCAGAAGGTCTTGTTATTTCTTTCTGTAAAACATTAAATGATATTTTTAATCCTAAAAGTAATACTAAATTTAAAGAAAAATTAAATAGTACTAATCCTGAAGATTAGTAGCAAATAGCAAATACTAAAGTTTTCTTATTTAATGTTTGTGTATATGCTTTGTTAGGTTCATTAGGATTGCTTATTGCAAAAATGATAAAAGAGAAAAAGAAAGATAAAAACCTATCTAAAGATAGAGAAACGGTTTTAATGCTTGATTTCTTGTCTCGTTATCAAAAATATAATGAACGCGTTTCTTCTGAATTTAGTATTTGGCAATCTGTAATTACCCCAGTAGGGGGATTACCTATAGTTGGTTTAAATGTGTTAAAAGAATTTGGTACTAAAGCAATACAAGTAGTGTCAGGTAATGATAAAACCGTTGGTAGGGCTTTATATGAAATGTCATCTTCATTGAAAGACACGCATGCTTTAGAGATGTTAGAAGAATTAGGTTATATAGAATAAAAAAAATAGTCATACATTGCTGTATGACTATTTTTTTTTGTTTAACTATTATTTAAAATTATGCAATATTGTCATAATATTGACTTGCATATTTTTCTCGTTTTGCAATATGATTAACATTTGGATCTTTATTAGGTCTTTCATAAGATTCCATAAAAATCTTTGCAACTTCAGACGCTGTTTTAGCAGCTTGCATTTTAATCCAAGCAGTTTTAGCACCAGCATCAGAACCGTCCTTTAGCTCATGTATTATAAAGTCTAATTGTTTATCAATTGTTGGATTATTATTAGAGAATGTCATTAAATTTTGTAATCTATCAGCTCTCCATTGAGCAAGACCAAAAGCAGTACCATTATCACCCTTTGCCTAAGGATTTAATGAACTCTCTATCATTAAATTAGCAATGATACCACAAGCTATTGTTTTAGATAGCTTATGTTTTGTCATTAAATAATTTACATAAGATTTAGCTGTCTAATTTTTATCAGAAGAATACGATAATTGAACTGGTTTTTCTTCTTTCTATTTAGGGGAAGTAGTTTCTAGAGATGATACATCAACAGAAGTATCTTCTTTTTCTTTTTCTTCTCTTTGGAGTTGTTCCAATAATTTCAATCTATAATATTCTTCCTATATTTTATTTACATCAAATTGTTTATCAATGTCCTCTAAGTTAAAACTAGGAGTACTTGACTCCATATCAGCAGTCTCATCAAATGTAAAAATAGATGGATTATAAATCGCAAAGTTTGAATCAGGGGATATCTAATATTGGGGAATATTAAAATCTTTTAAAAAAGACTAATAATCTGGATTAGTAGCAAACATATGTGTTGTATTTTATATATATTTCTCACAAAGATAAATAATTTATGTATGTATATAAAATTTTGAAAAAAAAAGCCCCATTAATGTGGTAACACACTAATGAGGCTCTTTGTTTAATTTATTTAAATTTTTATATGGTTATTCAATATATTGTGATATAACTTGACCGTTTTTATTTATGATACGAACTATACATAAATTGAGTTTTAAACTTGCTTGTTCAATAGCATAGTTTAAATCAAAAGCTCCTGCTTGAATTAATTGTAATAATACTGGGATTTCTTCAGCAGTAGGTTCTCTTTTTCCACATAATTTACAGTAATCAACAATAAAAGTTGAGACATCTTCTATTGATAATCGTTCATGATTAATAAATTTTAATAAAAATTCTTTAGTCATATAATTTTGGATTAAAATCAATCATATATAATTTGTTTAAAATACCTGGTTTATATGGTTTTGTTAGGGTTTTTAAATAAAATTTTTTATAATTTTGGTTTTTTCCTTTAGTATAGGCATTTAATATTCTCAAGTAACCTGATATTTCTTTCCATTTAGGTATTTCACAAAAAATAGGTATCTTTGTTCTTATGATATCTAGTTTTTCGGTTCGTTCATTAAACGGTTGATCTGAAACAAAATCATATATATAAAGTTTATTTTCTTTTTCATCAAATTCACAATCAAAGTACTGTATTTGTTCATCAAAACAGTCAGATAATTTATCTAATAATCCTTGTGGTATAGCTATAGTAGATTTTACTTTGTTTTTTATTTTATAGACAATACACCTTGGAAAATCATAGGTTTGAACATATAAAAAGGTATTTTCAAATGTTTGAGATACACATTTTTCAGAATCAAATCCTTTCATAGGAATGGGAATATTTTTTGAATCATAAGAAATTGAACCATAATTTTTATACAAGCGTTCATTCGAATAGTGTTTAAATCTATATGCCGATGTCTTTGATTCTTTATATCCTTCTTTTTCTAGCAATCGTACTTGATTATTAAATTCTTTTAAAGCGGATTGTCGAAGCGTTAGTCCGCAATCTGCATAATCTCGTTTAATGGTATTAGTAGTAACTCTGCTATAGTAATGTTTAGATATAGTTACTGAATATTCATTAGAGTCTAAAGTTAATTTTACTATTGCTGTATATATTTTTCTCGATACATTTATTTTATATAAAGTTTTTTCATTTACCATCATTGTCCTGTACTCCCAAATCCATTTTCATTTCTATCAGAGGTTGATAGATTATGTGTTTCTGTAAACTCAATTTTAGGATATGGTAAAATAATTAATTGTCCGATTCTATCACCAATTTGATATATAGTTGGTCCAGTTTTTTTGAATTTTAATAATATTTCACCTCTATATCCACTATCTATCACTCCTACTGAATTACTTAAGTATAAATCGTAATTTGATATTGAACTTCTTGAAAAAATCAATCCTACATATCCTTCTGGAATTTCAATCGAAAGACCAGTTCCATAAACACATACATCATCATCGTCAATATCTCTTGAAACTGCAACTAAATCTAAACCTGCATCTGTATCATGTGCATATTTGGGTATTTGCGCATTCCAAACTAATTTTTTTATATTTACCTTCATAATTTATTATTGTAGATTGTTGATAAATAGTTTTTATCTATAAATTTATGAATATCTTCTAAAGGAATATTCATTTCTTTACATTTATTTATAAACGGAATAAAAAATGAAAGGTTTTTCTTTTTCCTTTTTTTTAAATAATTTGAAAAATTTGTTAAAACATCTCCAGATTCTTGATAAAATACTCTAATAAAATTAGTATTAACAGTATTTTCTAATATAAGAAATGGTAATAGTTTTGCACCATATCTACTTTTTAATAGGTATGCTTTTCGTTTCTCTTTATATACATTTTCATTATAAGCTTTTATTTCTATATCTTGATAGTCTTTAACTATAGCTTCTAAAGCTTTTAAATCAGATATATCATTATAGGCAAATTTTACTATTCTCATAACCGTTAACTACATTTAGACCAAGAACATTCGGGACATGTAACACATCCACTAGTGTGGCTTAATTTAGCACCACATTCAGGACATTTTTCAGAATCTTCTAATGTTTCAACAGGTTGTTCTTCTGTTGAATTATCTTTATAAATATCTTTTAATGTTTTAGATATTATATCTGGACAACTACAGCCACTAAGTGGTTTGCCTTTAGCTTTAGCCATTACACAAGCAGGGCAATGAATACCCTTTAATTGATCAATGACTTCTTCAACTTTAACTCCAGAACGAAGAGCTAATGATGCCATTCTGGTTTCACCATTTAAATTAGCCTTGCAAGTACCAGATTTTGATGCATTTGTAAATATTTCCACAATATTACCATCAGCATCTTTGTTTATTGTTATATATAAGGTACCACAAGCTGTATTACAACGAGTTGTTGTTCCATATAATTTATTTCCTAGCTTTTTCCTTGATTTAGGATAAATAGAATCAAGTGTTTGAACAGGTTTCTGTTCTGCTGGTTTTTTATCTGCTTTAATTAAAATACCTGACCTACAGCCATCTCTGTAACAAGTAATTCCTTTACAACCCGCTTTATATGCTGCAATATAAATATCATTTACCGTTTGTTCAGAGGTATCATTAGATAAATTACATGTTGAACTAATACTATGAGTAATATACTTTTGTATTAGTGCTTGAGTGTTTACTCTCACTAATGGATCTAAATCATTGGCACATTGTTTATACCAAGGGGATCTTTTATATAATTCCTCTATGGGTAAAGAAGTATCTTGATGAGTTATATCCATCCACTCTTTAAATGCTTTAGCAACTACTGTATATGTAGTAAATAAAACACCATTTTGATCAGTATAATCACCTGTTTCTCCTGGATTACATTTTCTTCTACGATTATAATATAATGCAAATTGAGGTTCAATACCTGAACTAGTGCCTGTTAATAGACTAATACTGCCAGTAGGTGCACAAGTTGACCATGATATATTTCTTCGTCCCACTTTATGCATTTGATCATAAACACTTTGTAATTCAGGACATGTTAACCATTTTTGATTAAAATAGTTATATTTATCAAACTCAAGCAAGTCATTATAAGCAGGGAAACTACCAAAGTTATCTGCTAATTCTACACTTGTTTTAAATTCCGTAATAAACATACATTTCATTACTTCTTCTGTAGTTTTAGGATCACCATAAGGTTTACCTAACGCAGCTAACATATCACCATAACCAGTAAAACCTACCCCAGTACGACGTCCTTCTTTACCAATAGCATATATGCTTTCCCAAAGCAATCGCTCATCACCAGAGGTTAACTCAATTAATTTAGAAACTGCATCTAATTCAGCGTCAACTAAATTATCAGCCATCATTTGAGCAACACGAGTAACATCTTTTAATTTTTCAAAATTAATATAAGCTTTATCGGTATATTTATTTTCTACAATATTATATAGATTAATTGCAATTAATCTACAACTATCATATGAGCCTAATGGTATTTCACCACAGTTATGTACTAAAATAAATTTATCTGATTTAGCGTTTCTCTTTTCATTAGGTTTTACAAAGAAATTATGATTATCTTGTACTGATAAATCATATACCTCATCTTTACCAGCATAAGTGATGTTTATCACTCGTAGTGATTCCCCATCTGATGTGTATATTTCACATCCAAAAGAATCTTTTGCTTCTATATAAGAACCATCACTTAATGCCAATTTATGATCAACGGTACATTTAATGTATGCATTGTTATTAAAAGTTACCTTTATAATGTCTTTTACGCCCGTTTTAAACGCTACTGCTAGTTTTGACTCTAAATCCCACCAGCTACCATTAAAAGTGGCTGAAATCGCTTTAAAAGTAGCTCCTGAATCGGCTAGTGTTTTTATTGTCACAGTTTCTCTTGGATCATCAACATATACTTTAGTATCTCCTATAAAACAAGGATTAGTACTAACTGCTTTAAATTTTGGGTAGATTGATGCTGGATCATTATTTAATATAGTGTCCCAGAATAAAACACCTGGTTCTGCAGTATTCCAAGCACAATGAATTAGTTCATTCCAAAGTTCCTTTGCTTTTATTTTTTTATAGTAACATTTAGTATTGCTACTTTTATCATAATATTGGTTTAAGTCATTATATTTTAAATCATTAATGTTTAATAGTGCTTGTGGTATTGTAATATCACAGGGCCATTGTTGGAGAAAATCTTCATTATTTTTTACTGCTTTCATAAAATTATCTGTAATCTTTACAGATATATTAGCACCTGTGATTTTAGTTAGATCTTGTTTAGATTTTATAAAGTCTAAAGAATCTGGATGTGTAACATCAATTGAAAGCATTAATGCTCCTCGTCTCCCTGACTGCCCTATTGTATTAGTTATAGAACTATATAGTTCCATAAATGATACTGGTCCTGATGTAGTTTTTGCTGAATTATTCACATCGGCACCATTAGGACGTAAATTACTTAAATCAATACCACAGCCACCCCTTCGTTTATAAATCTGACTGATATCCTTAGCTGTATCTAAAATAGAATCTATGGAATCACTTGGTGGTGTTACTACAAAGCAATTTGATAAGGATGTGTTTTGGTTTGTACCAGCGGAGGCAAGTACACTGCCTCCGGGTACAATTGTTAAATCCATTAAATATTTATTTATTTTTTCATTTATTTCTTCTGTTGAAAAAGTACGAGCGGTAGTATGGAACTTTAATGTTTCATAAATTCTTTTTATAAAGTCATCAACAGATTCATTATTATATTGATATTTTTTTTTCCAAATGTCACATCCTAAATCATTATTTACCAACCAATCTTCAACATTTATTATTTTTTCTTTAGTTGTCATTTTCTCTAGAAGAGGTATTAAAAAGTTTTTGCAATAAGTTAAAATCTATAAATAACATAAAATCTCTATTTGATTTAGATAAGTTAGAACTTTTAGATACACATTCATCTTTTACCTTTTCTAAAGATAGGTTATGTTCGTACATATATTGATCGATGCTTTTTATTTTATTTCTAAATATCCATTTTAAAACATCTACAGATTGTTTATCATTCAGTAATTCTTCCATTAATGTGTTATTATCGTTTGGTTGTACAATCGAATTTTTGTCAACATCTGTTAGATTACCGATATTATTCAGTGATTCTTCCATCAACGCGTTCTCCAGTTTTATAAAATAAAGAATAATCTGTACTCCAATCTG
>CAVFGN010000008.1:2605-62051 GCA_963621965.1 Alistipes finegoldii | reverse complement strand
TTCACGCTTTAAAGCGCTTAATTATTTTACCACTTAAAACTTTTTAAGTCAAATAATTTTTTAAATATTTTTAAAGTATTCAATTAATCAATTTTAAGTTGTTAGCTTTAAAAGCCTTTGTTAGTATACTCCTATAAATTATATATGTCAAGAATTATTTTAAATTTCCTTTTTGATTTTCAAACCTATATTATATATAATAAGGATAACTTAAATTTATGAAGGTATTTTATGAAAGTAATTGGTTTAATAGTTGAATATAATCCTTTGCATAACGGGCATTTATATCATTATAATAAAGTTAAGGAGTTATATCCTGATTCTTTAATAATAACAATAATGTCTAGTGAATTTAGTCAAAGAGGAGATCTTTGTGTTTTTAATAAATTCATTAGAGCCACTGAGGCTTTAAGTCTTGGAAGTGATATAGTAATTTCAAATCCCATATATTATTCAATGAATAGCGCTTCTACTTTTGCTTACTCAAATATACATTTTCTAAATTTATGCAACGTCGATACAATTATTTGTGGTTCCGAAAGTAGTGAAATTAATCTCTTATATAAAATAGATAAGATAGAACATACAAAAGAGTTTAAAAATATTTTGAATACTTATTTAAATAAAGGCTTTTCTTTTAAATCTTCTTTTACAAAATCTTTAGAGCAATACAATATCAATTTCAAATCAAACGACCTACTAAATTATTTCTATTTTAAAGCTATAAAAGAAATAAATTCAAAAATTGAATTAAAGTTTATAAGTAGAGTTAACGCAAATTATAATGATGTTTCTCTTAATCTTTCAAATATACAAAGTGCAACTGCTATTAGAAAATTAGATAATATCTCTAAGTTTGTACCAAACTATGTTAATGAGGATTTTATCAAATACGGTTTTAGAGATATTAACAAATTATTGCCTCTAATTAAATATTCATTTTTAAACAATACAGAAAATAGAGAAAATATAGAAGGAATTAGTAATAGAGCTTTAAAAGTTAAATATAAGAATTATGAAGAACTAATCGAACAATTAAGTACAAAACGTTATAGTGAATCTAAGATAAAAAGATTCATTATTTCTTCATTACTGAATATTAGATCAAATGTATCATTAAAAAATTCCAATTATATAAGAGTCTTAGGATTCAATCAAAATGGGAAAGAATATTTAAACAAAATCAAAAAAAATATAACTATATATACTTCTATCAAAGAAGGAATAAATGAGTCTTTTGACCTTGAAATACGTGCTAGCAAAATTCTAGATATAATATATAACGAGAATTTAGTTAAAAAAGAAGGTTTACCGCCTAAAATTGTAGACTAAATGTTGTAATTCTTGTAAAAATTTATTATTATATATACTTGTGAATTTAATAAAAGAAGGTCGATAAAATTGATAAATTCTATTTTAGCCATTAGTGCTTACGAAGTATTATTTCCTGTCGGTTTAATTCTTCTTGTTTCAAAGTTTTTTGGTGTTGTTGCTAAAAGATTAGGTCTTCCTCAAATTTTAGCCATGTTATTAACTGGTATTGTTATAGGATTAATAGCTTTAATTCCTTCAGTAAATAACAACTTTATTACAGAATCTGGTAAAGAAGGTATTGCATTTATATCGGAACTTGGTGTAGTTTTAATTCTATTTAGTGCCGGACTTGGTACAGATTTAAAGCAGGTTAAAGCTTGTGGAGTTTCTGCTTTCGTTATTACAGTACTCGACGTTGTTCTATGCTTAGTTTTAGGCTATGTATTTGCTGGTATCTTCTTTGGATTTGAAAATGCTTGGTCAAATATATTCTATGGTGTAATCTTAACTGCAACAAGTGTTTCAGTTACAGTCGCAACCCTAAAAGAAATGGGTAAGCTTAATTCAAAGATCGGAACAACTATTGTTAGTGCAGCTATATTAGACGATGTACTTGGTGTAATTATCCTATCTGTAGTTCTAAGCTTATCAGGAGCAGGTGGCGCAGATTCTAGTGTGCTTACTACAAGTCCATTTACTAAAATGTTCTCTTATATAATGCCTGATAAAGTTGCAAGCATTATGACTGTAGTATTACAAACAATATTATTCTTTGTTTTTGTATTATTACTAGGTTATCTAACAAGAAAATTATTTGAACACTTAGAAAAGAAATATCCTCATCATAGAAGAATCCCAATATATGGTATAGGTTTTTGCTTTGTAGTTGCTTTCCTAAGTCAAAAATTATTTGGTATAGCTGATATTACAGGTGCTTATTTTGCAGGTTTAATTCTTGCCGGTCGTTCTTCTACAGAATATGTAGAAAGACGTACATCAATCGCATCATACATTATATTCACTCCAGTATTTTTTGCAAACATCGGTATTTCAACAGATTGGTCTGCATTTGCTGATCCATCCTTTGTATCATTTGCAGGATTTGGTGTAGTGTTTATTTTATGTGCTATTGCTGGAAAATTCATTGGTGCTTCCGTAGGGGCTAAAGTTACAGGTAATAGTTTAAAAGATTCCTTATGTTGCGGCGCTTCAATGTGCGTACGTGCTGAAGTTTGTCTAGTGTCTGCTCAAAAAGGAATTGATGCAGGATTAGTTGATGATAGAATCAAGATTTTCTTAATCATATTAATTGTTGCTAGTTCAATTATTGTTCCTCTAATTTTAAAGAGTGCTTACAAGAAAGACTATATTCAAAATATGATTGATAATCATGAAAAATCAAAACAACAAGAAAATAATCCTATTAACGATTTAGTTCATGCACAAGAAAAAGTTCAAGAATCTCATTTGAATGGTTAAAAATTCGATGCTAGTAAAGTGAATTATCACTTCTAGCATCTTTTTTTATGCATTGAAACAAATATAAAATAAAAAGTTGAACATGATATAAACACGTTCAACATAATAATACTTAATTTATAATTTATTTTTCTAAGACCTTATTAACTTCTTTTTTAAATTTGATTTCATGAACTAATAAAATTACTGCAAATAAAATATTAGAAGCTCCAAGCAAGACTATATGCGTCTTTACATGTTCTGCTGGATTTAGAATAAGCACAACTGCTAATACTATTTCAATTATCGATTCAAGGCATTCTACCAAATTAACACCTTTTAGCTCTTTACGAGCTAAATCATAGATTGATCCGTTAATTCTTACCGAACCAGTAATGATTGCAGAAATTCCCCAAAGTGTGCAAATTAAGGAAAATTCTAAATCTTTGTTAACATACTTAGATAAAATGATAATGATTGAGAAAATGATAATTAATAAATGTGTACCTACATGGTTATCTTCATTTTTGTAAGCTTTCCTGTTGATTGCAAGTACAAAGGCAGTAGTTGAACCATATAAAACAGCAATACCAACAATTAAATTAAGATAATTTAATAAATTATCCAAAAAATTATATGCACCAATAATTAGTACAACACCAACAACTATATAAGCTAAAATTCTAATAGATTTCAAAATATAATACTTCATAAATTCACCATAAAAAGTATAACGAGAAAAAAAACCTTAGTCAAGAAAAAAAACTCATGCGTTGCATGAGTCATTTTCTATAAATTTTCATATACTTTAGTTTGTTCTTTCTCTTCTTCTTTATTTTTAGTTTGTAAGAAATAATATAATTCTATCAAAAAACCAATTATGTAAAGAACAAAGTACGAGAAGAATCTAAAATCAATATTTGTTACATATTTGTGTACTAATAGTAAAGCGACTACAATTAATAAAACATTTAATACATTAAAGCACAAGTTTAAAATAGAACTTGTTTTTTGTTTTAATAACAAACTTGATAAGAAAGATAAAAAAGATACAGCTAAAATTGATAATATAAACGCTATATTGTTTCCATCATTATCAAATGTATAATAAGATAATGAATAAGTTTGATAACTACCGTCTTCTAAAGCTACATAATGTACGCCAAGTTTAAAAAACATAACTATAGATATTACAAAAATAGCTAAATTTATTAGCATGTGAGAATTCAGAATTTTAGATAATCGTGAATTATCTTTTTCTACTTTTAGTTCAAGTGTATCAACAATTCTACTATTCTTTTCAAGTGATTTAAATACAGGAACACCAATTAATGATACGACAACAAATTCACCAATAAATACTTCTATAGCGCCTAAGTAAAAAGGAACTTCATATGCAAATCTTAATTCTAGACCAATAATAATTGCATTTATAATTGAAGGAAACAAACTTGATAAATATTTGTTTTTACGAATGAATATCATCGGAATGCACGATAATATTGTCGCAATAGTACCAAATACTATATCAATTAATCCCATAGGACTTGCGATGTTTGCAAGTAAGCATCCAACACTTAAACTAATTGCATACATTGGATTGTAGCATACAAGCAACATCAAGAATTCAGAAACTCTGAATTGAATAGCACCGTAACTTAGCGGATAAAGGGCTAAAGTAAGTGCTACATATATAGCAGCTACCACAGCTAATTTTACTACTAAACGTAGTTTATTTTGTTTATTCATATTTTAATCTCCTTGTTAGTTATAGATGGTTATTCAAGGAACATCTATCTTAAATATCTTATAATCTTTTTTATTATTGTCAAGTCTGTTTTAAATTTTTATAGTTTATATTATAATATTTCATACATATTACAGGTGACTTATGAAAGAAATATATCCATTAATTAAAGACTCATATTATAAAAGAGGACATTCAAAATTTTATGTTAGACATGCGGCACGTTGTTTCTTGTTTAATGGTGATAAATTTTGTTTATTACATATATTAGGTACTGATGCATTTGGCAAAAGAGATCACTTTGAAACCCCTGGTGGAGGAATAGAGAAAGACGAAGATTTAGTCGAAGCTTTGAAAAGAGAAATTAAAGAGGAAACTGGATATAGTATTAAAAACATTAATGAGGTTGGTAAGATTTCTATTGAATATAAGTTATTAAATAGAATAGATGTTGAATATTACTTTTATGCAGAAGTTTTAGAAAAACACGAAACTCATTTACTAGATTACGAGAAAAAATTATCTTTTGACCCTTATTATTTTACAATTGATGAAGCAATTGAAATGTATAAAACAAATAAACAAACCGGTTGCGGGAAAATGATTCATGAACGCGAATTCAATGCACTAATATATTTAAAAAACTTAATAGATAAATGCGTAATAAAAAGAACGACATCAGAAAAATAATGATATCGTTCTTTTATATTATAGACTTAAAATTAAAGCCATTTTAAATTTTGTAATTGCTTTAACTGAATGTAATCCACCTTTTGCAAAGCAAAAATTTTCACCCTTTTTTAGCGTATATTCTTTACCTTCATAACCAATAACAGCTTTTCCGTCAAGTGCAAATATCATAGCTTCACCAGGAGCTGCATGTTCACTTAAAGCTTGATTTGCATCAAAAGACATAATCACAAACTTCATTTCATCGTTATGCATAATGTCCATGTTAACAATTCTACCCTCTTCATAAGATAATAAGTTTTCTAATTTAAATACTTCACCTGCATTAATTTTTTTATTCATATAATCTTCTCCTTTAATTTCTAATTCTACATAAATTGAATCTTCAATTGCCTCAAATCCTAATTTTGAATTTATTTTTCCTAAGTATGATTCGCATTCGTTTAAATTGTATTCTATACCATTTTCTACTATCTTAAGTCTACCTTTTAAAAGATAAATAAATTTGTGATAAGGAAATATTTCAGCACTAATATCAGTTTCACTAGCTAGCGAAAAATACCATAATTTATTTTTTTTATTTATCACAAGTCTTGATATAGTACAACCTTCAACGCATTTATTGTTATCAATTATATTAAATACATCACCAATAATTTCGTTCATTTAGGCCTCTTCATCTAACATAATCTTAATAATTTCTTTATCAGTCTCGCACATACCTTTGCATGCAAGAAGGCCAACATTATGTATTGTACTTTCAACACCTTTTTTTACAATACCATCTCCACCTTTAAACATATTACCATGTTTATACATGTAATATCCTAAAATACCTGCATCAACGGCTGATGAAATTTTTGCAGCACAACTAGATTTAGCCCCGTCACATACGATACCCGAATTTATTGCAAGTGCATTTACTAAAGTTTGTGAAACTGCTTTTAAGTCGCCACCAAGCAAATAACAAATACCAGCCCCAGCGCCACATCCAGCAGCTACAGCACCGCAATATGCTGAAAGTCTACCGATATCTGTTTTAATATGAATTGTTGATAAATTTGAAATAAGTAGTGCTCTATATAGTTCATCTTCAGTTTTCTTAAGTTCACGTGCATATACAATAACAGGAATACTTGCAGTCATACCTTGATTTCCTGAACCAGAATTTATGACAACCGGTAACTCGCAGCCATTCATTCTAGCGTCGCTTCCAGCAGCCGCAAAAGCACGAGCTTTAATATTGATATTATCCCCGTAAGTTTCAATTAAAACTTTACCAATATTTGCACCATAATTATTCTTCATACCCTCGTTTGCGATGGCCATATTGTAGCTAATCTGTCTATCAAGAGTTTTTTTTACTAAACTTAAATCAACATTTGAAGCGAAATCATAGATATCTTCTATTGAAATATTTTTAATAAATTCGTCAAATTTGTCATCTTTAATTTCTTTAACACAAGATACGTCTTCACTCTTTATTTCAAGCGGTTTATCATCAAATCTTATATCTACAATGTTAGTATGACTGTCAACAATGCGTACATAAGCAGTGTGTGCACAAGAATACACTTTAATACCAATATCAAAAATATGATTATCATCAATTTTAGATACTTTAATTGGTGTATCTATTGCATATTTTTTAAGTTCAATAATTTGCTTGTCTGTTACATGTGCTAATACTTCAAGTTTATCGCTAGCACGTCCGGCAATTATACCTGCACTAATAGCTGCCGGAATGCCAACGGACTTTCCTGTGTTAGGAACTATAACGCTTTTAACATTTTTTATAATATTAGCCGAAACAAAAGCTTCAACTTTTGTAGGTATTTCGCCCAACACTTGACGAGCTTTAGCAGCACAATATGCTAAACTGATAGGTTCAGTACAACCCATAGCCGGTACTAATTCTTTTTCTAATAATTTTACATAACAACTATATTTATCTGCACATTCCATAATATTCACCAAACATCTATATTATAATTGAAATTAAAACCTTTTTAAACAAGAAAAAAAAGATAATCCAAAAAAATTGGATTATCTTAAATATTACTTTTTAATGGATAATGCCATGCCGTCACCTAAATTATAGATAGAAGTATCATAATTTTCGTTATTTAATAAGAAATCATGATAATTTTGTAGTTTGCGCATTAAAGAGCGAAGAGATCTGCTCTTAATTTCCTCTTTGTTATTTAAAAAACCATGAAATAACATATTATCTGTTACAATTATTCCTTTATCATTTAGTAAAGGAGAAAATTTATTAAAGAAATTAGTATACTGACCTTTTGCCGCATCAATAAATATCATATCAAATTTTAAGTTATCAAGTTCGTTTGTGATTTCAAGTGCATCCTTAAATATAACATGAACTTTATCACTTAAATTTAGATCGGCAATATTTTTTTTCGCTTCTTGATACATAATTTCCTCTCGTTCAACAGTGTAAACAAAAGCGCCGCTATAGATACTCATAAGTGATGATGAGTACCCTATAGCTGTACCTATTTCTAATATATTTTTAGGTTTATATAATTTTACAATGGCTTTCAAAAATGCAAGACCCTCATCTTGTATGATAGGAACATTATTTTTTTTAGCATATTCTCGCATTTCTTCTAATTTAGGAGAAAAAGATAAATTTAAAAGTTCATCTCTTTTTTTCTCATCTAGTTCAACCATTATTCATCCTCTTCATCATCTGAATCTTTATTAAGAAGTTCTTCTAACATATTCCATTCTTCGTCAGATTCAATTTCAGATAGTTCGCCTTTACCTTCGCCTAAATCTTTATAAACTGAAGCGCTTGTAACGCCGTCTTTATCTTCGAATACAACATAATCTTTGTTATATTCGTCACTATGATAAGTAAAGATAATATTTACAACTATCTCTTTACCATCTTCACAAGTAATAACTAAAGTTTTATCATCCATTAGAAACTAAATCCTCCCTTCGAATCTAAATAATCTTGAAGAATTGTAACTGCAGCAACTTCATCCTTCTTTTGTTTTCTTTTCTTTCTTGAAAAATCACAAGCTAACATGCTTCTTTCAGCTACAACTGTAGTTAATCTTTCATCAATTAAAGTTACAGTTAAGCCATTTTCTTCTAAACGTTTCTTAAAATCATATGAAATTTGACTACGAATACCTTCGTCCCCATTCATATGTTTAGGATTTCCTAATACAACATTTGTAACATTTTCTTTTTTACAAATATCTACAACACTTTTTAATGCTGTATCATAATCGTCATCTTCAAATCTGATAGTATCATAAGTTCTAGCTATCATACCAAGTGCATCGCTAATTGAAACTCCGCACGTTCTGCTTCCTAAATCTAAACCAATTGACTTCATTATTTAAGTAATTCCTTTACAGCGTTAATTGCTTCCTCAAGTTTAGAAACATCCTTACCACCAGCTTGAGCCATAGTAGGTTTTCCACCACCATTACCGCCACAAATTTGAGCAGCAGTCTTTACAACATTACCAGCATTAATAACACCATTTGTAGCACAAACGAATGATAATTTATCGCCGCTTACATTTGAAATAAAGCAAGCACGAAGTGAATATTTGTTAACAAGTGCACTAGCTAGGTCTTTTAGCACATTAGTATCTTTGTTTTCTTCCTTAATTACTAATGTATTGTTTGAAATTTGAGATTCATAAGAATCAAGTGAACTAAGTGCATTTTGACTAATAAGATCTTTATACTTCTTGTCAAGTTCCTTAACTAAATTAGATACATATTGAATATGTTCATTTAATTTAAGAACGTATCTGTAGCCCTTAGTATTTTCATAATCAAAATTATCAATGAACGATAATTCAATACCGTCATTTTTAGCATTTTCAACAATAGATTTACCCTTTTGAATAATAGTATTTAAATCATTCTTCTTATTAGTTAAAGAAACTTGAAGAGATTCAAATGCGTTTTTACCAGTGAATGCATTACATCTAAAAATACCAGAACCAATTGATTCAATACTTTGAATTTCAAAGTCTAAAATCTCACTTGTATTTTTAACGTGAGTACCACCACAGAACTCTGTAGAAACACCCATTTCAACAACACGAACTGTGTCACCATATTTGTCATCAAATAACATCATTGCATGTTTCTTCTTAGCTTCTTCAATAGGTAAAACTTCAGTAACTACCTCGTGACCTTCTTTAATCCAAGTGTTTACTAAATCTTCTACCTTTAAGATTTCTTCAACGGTTAAGTTGTTGTAGTTATTGAAATCAAAACGCATGAATTCAGCAGCATCCATTGATCCTTGTTGATGAACATGGCTTCCTAAAATATTTTGTAAAGAAGCTTGGAATAAGTGCGCACTTGAGTGGTTCTTTCTAATTGCATTTCTATACTCTTTATCAATTTGAGCTAAAACTGTATCTCCAACTTTGAAATCATTTTCCTCAAGAATGTGTAAGTGTTGACCATTAGGCATTTTTAATACATCAATAACTGATATACCATCAATTGTACCTTTATCACAAACTTGACCACCGGATAATGCATAGAATGGTGTTTTATCTAGAACAATACCATTATCAAACACGGCAATAACTTTAGATGTAGACTCTTCTTCATCATAGCCAATAAATAAAGAACTGTCTTTAAATTTCATCCATTCTTCGTTTTGGCCTTTCATAGATTGAAGAGTCTTACGGCTATTTCTAGCACGTTCCTTTTGATTATTCATCGCTTCGTCAAATCCAACTTTATCAACAGTCAAACCTTTTTCAAGTGCATATTCTTCTGTCAATTCATAAGGGAATCCATAAGTATCAAATAATTTGAACGCACTTTGTCCATCGATAACTTTATTTGACTTTTCTGCGTTTGCAGCATATTCATTAAAAATAGCTTCGCCCTTTTCAATAGTTGATAAGAATTTAGTTTCTTCTTGAGTTATGACTTTCTTAACAATATTAGCTTGTTCATGAAGATATGGATAGAAAGGATCCATGATATCAATTACTACGTCTACTAGATGAGCCATAAATGGTTTGTTGATACCAAGACTCTTTGCGTATTTAACAGCACGACGTAATACACGACGTAATACATAACCTCTACCTTCATTTGACATAGTAGCACCATCAGCTACTGCAAATGTGACAGTACGTACATGGTCAGCTATAACCTTAAATGCCATTTGACCATTATACTTAACACCACTAATTTCTTCTACTTTCTTAATTAAAGGTAAAAATAAATCAGTTTCATAGTTAGTATCTGTTCCTTGCATAACACAACAAAGTCTTTCAAGTCCAGAACCAGTATCAATATTTTTAGCAGGTAATTCTTTGTAATCTTTACGTTCTACGCCTACTTTAGAGTTATATTGAGAGAATACAATGTTCCAAACTTCAATAAATCTATCATTTTCAATATCTTGTTCGATTAATTCTTTTCCTCTCTTATCCCACTTTTCTCCTCTATCAAAGAAGATTTCAGTATCAGGACCGCAAGGACCTTCACCAATTTCCCAGAAATTGTCTTTAAGAGGAATTAAATGATTGCTATCCATACCACACTTAATCCATAAATCACGAGTTTGTGTATCATCAGGATAGTATGTGATATATAATTTATCGGGGTCAATATCAAACCATTCTTTACTAGTTAATAATTCAAAAGCCCATGGTAAAACTTCATTTCTAAAATAATTACCAATAGAAAAGTTTCCAAGCATTTCAAAGAATGTATGGTGACGGGCTGTTTTACCTACATTTTCAATGTCGTTAGTACGAATACACTTTTGTGCATTAGTAATTCTAGGACATTCAGGTACAACTGATCCGTCAAAATACTTCTTTAGTGGAGTAACACCTGCATTAGTCCATAATAATGTTTTATCATTTTGAGGAATTAGAGAAGCACTTGGCTCTACTAAATGTCCTTTAGACTTGAAAAAATCAAGCCACATTTGTCTTATTTCATAACTTTTTAAATTTTTCATATTATTTCCTTTCCAAAAAAATAAAAAACGTCCTTAAATCTAAGGACGTCAAAAAACGCGGTACCACCTTAGTTCAGAGATAAACTCTGCACCTTAATCACAAATAATAAGCTCCATAGCAGCCTCTTTTAACCCACAATTCTGATATTTTCACCATCAATCAGTCTCTAGAAATCGCAAATTAAAGAATCTATTTCATCGCTCTATTAAAATACGATTTATTTTACACTATTTTGTGCCATTTTAAAAGACTAATTTTCGTCATTTTTCTTATTTTTTGAACAAATATAACGAATTATTATTGTAGAAATTGAAACTATAATAATAGATAATGATACTATTAACGATATAAAACGCGTTTCCATATTTATTCACCATAATTTAATAAATCGTTTTCGCGAATACGCAAATATTTCGTACGGGAAATCGGTTTAACAAATAATACAAAATAAAAATATTTGCAAAATATCAAAATCGGGAAAATGAAATTCATGACTTTATTATTGACTAACATCATTGTTGTAAGTAATAAAGCAGATACAAGTAACAATAATATAAGTTCTTTATACCAAATCATTACTTTATGTTTTGCGAATGTATTCATATGCTTTTTATATAAATTAGAGTTTAAAAACCAATCTGAAAAACGTTTTGAACCCTTTACCCATAAGAATGCGGTTAATAAATAAAAAGGGGTAGTAGGTAAAATAGGTAGTACAATTCCAATAGTGCCAAGTACAAAAGTAATAATACCTAGAAAAATACAAATATATCTAACAATTATACTTTTGGGCATTTTAGCAATAGCTTTTGTCGAACTTTCCATATAATCTCCTTTTTGTTAATTTAGACTAACAAAAAGATTATATTTGAAATTGTTAGTTATGTCAAACAGTTTTAACTTCTTAGCGGTCTAGATGAACCAATATGTAAGTTATTTAAATATTCCATATCTTTTTCTTCAATTTTAAAATCTATATCAATATTTTCTAATATTCTATTCTCGTGTGTTGACTTAGGCAATGGTAATGTGCCTCTTTCTACGCAATATCTAATGCATATTTGGGCTTTTGTTTTATTATATTTTTTAGCAATTTCGTCAAGTTGAGGGCTACCTAGTATTTCTCCTGTTGCAAGCGGAGAATAAGCTTCAACTAAAATATCGTGCTCTTTACAATATTTTAAAACACCTTCTTGTGTATTTCCTATAAAGAATCTAATTTGATTTACATCAGGAATTACACCTGTTGCTCTTATAATATTATCTAAATTATTCTCTTTAAAATTGGAAACGCCAATGCTTCTAACAAGACCCTGTTTTTTTAAATCAATGAACGCTTTCCAAACCTCAATATTACCTTCTTCACAATCAAGACCAACATTCGACCATGGCCATGGCGCATGTATTAAATACAAATCAATATAATCAAGACCTAAATTGTTCAAAGATTCATGAAAATATTTAATAGCTTCTTCGTAAGTTTTATATTGGGCAGGCAGCTTAGTTGTAACATAAATTTTATCTCTATCTATTCCACTATCCCTAATTGCTTTACCAATTGCCTCTTCATTTTGATAAGCTAGCGCTGTATCTATGTGTCTATACCCATTTTTAAGTGCAAATAAAGTTGCATTATAAGCTTCTTTGGCACTACATTGCCAAGTACCAAAACCAATTGATGGAATATTGTATCCACTTCTTAATTTAAAATTTTCATCTTTAATCATTTTCAAATTCCTCCATACAAGTAAACGGAGTGATGCCATTTAAGTCTTCTAAAATCGTATCAAAAGCACTAGTCGGATCACTTATTTTAATATAATTTATTTCTTTAGTATCTTCATCTTTAGGACTACTTGTAAATTCTTCTTCTCTATCTAATGCGTTTGTTTCTTCAAGAGTTAAAAAAAGTGTTAAACTTGTAAGTCTAATCTCTTCATTTACTCTAATAGCTTTGTTTAATACCTCTGCATTCCCAAGTATTATAACTTTTTCTTTAGCACGTGTAATAGCAGTATATATTAACTTCTTTCTTAACATAGTCCAAAACTCAGGGACAATTGGAATTATCACATTTTTATATTCACTACCTTGAGCTTTATGAATACTAATTGCATAACCAAGCGTAAGTTCATCTAAATTAGAATAAGGATATCTAACCATATTAGAATCAAACATGATATATAAAATTATTTCTTTATCATTTTTATTTATTGATTTAATAATACCGATATCACCATTATTAAGTTCAAGTTCCGGATTATTTTGAGTTTGTAATACTTTATCCCCAACTTTATAAATATGATTTCCGTATTTTACTTGTTCAATAGAATCATTAAATTCACTTTGAATAGCTTCATTTATTTTATCAATACCACACATTGTTGAATACATCGGACAAAGTATTTGTAAATCGAAATAAAAATCTTCTTTATTTTGTTTATATTTGTGAAGTAACTTTAGAATAAAGGGGATAATATCATAATTTTCTAAATGGTATAAGAATACTTCTTTTCTTTCGTTAAATATAGAAAAATCAATTTCTTGATTAATTATACTAGTAGATAATTTAATAATATTAGATTCCTCTACTTGTCTTAATACAAGATTTAATCTAGAGATTGGAATTAAATTTGAGTTGATTAAATCACTTAGTACATTACCTGGTCCAACAGATGGTATTTGATTCACATCTCCTAAAAATATAATTCTAGAGTTTAAAGGAAGCGCATCAAGCAAATGGTAAAATAGTTCAATATCTACCATTGAAGATTCATCAACTATTAAAAGTTTAGCGTTAAGTTTATTTAGAGAGTTTTTATTAAATTCATTATCTTTATCGTACTCAAGGGCTTTGTGTATTGTAAACCCACACACTCCCGTTTGTTCATACATACGCTTGCTAGCGCGGCCCGTAGGCGCAACCATCAATATTTCATGACTATTATATAAATCAACAAGTGATTTTTTAGTTAATAGAGAGTAAGTATTAAGTATTACTTTTAAAATAGTAGTTTTACCTGTACCAGGACCACCTGTAATTATCGATATTTTATTTCTTAACGAGCATTTTACAGCTTCTCTTTGTTCACTTGTTAATTCAAAAAGAAGATTATTTTCAACTTCTGTTAATTTTTCTTCTATTCTTTGAACTCCAAAACGTTCATATTTAAAACTTAACATTTGTTTAAGTATTCTTGCAGCTTCTGTTTCTGCGTAATACAAATTGTAAGGATATATTCTTCTCTTTATAATCTTAATTCTATTAATTTGTTCTAAAAAGTAGATAGATTCTAAAATTTCTTGATCCGAAAATGAATCAACACTTGTTTCTAAGAGTTTAATACTTTCTCTAATTAAATTATCTAACACAATAAAAGTATTACCAAAAGAATAAGTGTGATTAAATAAAGTATAGATGACACCTTCGTTTAGCCTTCTTTTATCATGAGGATCAATTTCAATCTTTTTTGCGATTGCATCACATTTTTTAAAACTAAAGTTCTCAATATCAGTACATAAAATATAGGGATTTTCATTAATCTTTTTTAATACATCTTTATCGTATTTTACATACATCTTATTAGCCGCACTAATAGATAGGCCGTAAGAGTAAAGGGAGACAAATATATCATTTATTTCTTCATTATCTTTGATAGCTTTACTAAGTGCTAAGGCTCTCTTTTTTGTAATACCTGGAATACTCTCTAAGCAATCAGGATCTTCAATAATTTTATTTATAGCATCAAGTCCAAGAGTATCAACGATTTTTTTAGCAGTAACTTCACCTATTCCTTCAAACCTTCTACTAGATAAATAATAGATTAAGCCTTCAATATTTTCGAAACTATCACGAGTGAAGTTAGAACATTTGAATTGTTCCCCGTACCTTGCGTGTTTAACAGTTTCGCCTTCAAAAGTATAACAAGCATCTTTATCGATTTGAGGAAAATATCCGGTAACAGTCTTTTTCTCGTCATTAGTTTGAACAATTACTACTTTATAAGTAGAGTCTTTTGCCTCGAAAATAATAGCTTTTACAACACCTTTTATTATTTCCATTTTAATCTCGCGAAATATCTGAAGGTAGTCTAAAATCAGATCTAGGCGCAAGCGATATATCTAACACTTTTGGTCCGTCAGGTAAAGCTTGACGTTTAAATTGTTGTTTATAAAATCTATTAAAGAAATTGTCTACAGCATTATTTGCATCTAGATATGTAATATTAAATGCTTTTGTTAATAAGAATGCAATACGATTCTTATCGTCTCCACATGATAAATAACGATTTAAAATAAAGTCGTTAATTTCATATTTTCCAATTGTATCCTCAGTTTTTTGATCACTTCCTGAAAGTTCTGGAGAGATAGGTGTATCAATAATATCAAATAGCACATTTGAAATATCTTTATATTTAGTTTTTGCATAATATTCTATCATATACTCGACAAGTGTCTTAGGGAGGCCGGCATTTATTCCATACATTGACATTTGGTCTCCGTTATATGTGCACCATCCAAGCGCAAGCTCAGACATATCCCCCGTACCTAAAACTATACCATTATTTTTATTTGCAATATTCATGAGTATTAAAGTTCTTACACGAGCCTGAACATTTTCATAAGTTACATCGTGATTATCAATATCTTGATCAATTGATTTAAATGTTTCAATGCATATTTTGTCAATAGGTTTTTCAAGAACTGTAACGCCTAAATATTTCATTAACTCTAACGCATTATTCTTAGTTCTTGAACTTGTACCAAATCCTGGCATAGTAACGGCAATTATGTCTTTAGGGTCTTTTTTTAGTCTCTTGAATGTTTGACAAGCTACAAGCAATGCAAGTGTAGAATCTAAGCCACCTGACACACCAATAACTAAAGTTTTAGAGTGTGTATGAGACAACCTTTTGTATAAACCTAGTTCCTGAATATTTGATATTCTTAAACCGTCGGAATCATTTGTAGGTACAAACGGATGCTTGTTTATTTTATTGACAAATGTGTAGTCATCACACGTATCAAGTTTAAACTGCACAATAGTGTATTTAAAATTCAAATTAAAATCATCATGAAGATTAGTGTTCATTCTTCTTTTGAAATTAATTTCTCCTAAATCAATATCACCATAAAGTACTACAGAATTTGTATCAAAAGTTTCTTCTTCACAAATAATTTTACCTAAACTTGCGATAATATTATGTCCTGAATATACAGTATCACTTGTAGATTCGTTTGCAGAAGCACTTGCATATACATAAGCTCCGCAATTTCTTCTAGAGTTTTCTAAAACAGCATTTCTTCTAATTTCCGATTTACCTAAAGTCTCATTTGAAGCCGATAAGTTTAAAATTAGGTTTGCGCCATATTGACTTAAAATATTACCAGGACTTATAGAAGCCCACATGTCTTCACAAATCTCAACACCAAAATTTAGTTCGTGTTCAATATCTTTAAATATAATATTTCCAAATGGCACTTCTTTATTTAGAAATAAAACACTAGTTAAATCATTATTTAAACTAGATTTAAACCATCTTTTTTCATAGTATTCTTTGTTATTTGGCAAACTTCTCTTAGGTACAATACCAAGCAATTCGTTTTCTTTAATAACATAACTTGCGTTGTATAAAGAACCATTTAACTCAAAAGGAGCTCCAAGCAACACTATACCTTTAAATGTATTATTGTTAATAAAATATGTTAGTGCTTCTCTAGAATCTTTAAGTAGCGATTCTTGGAAGAATAAATCTTGACAAGTGTAGCCTGTTACGCAAAGTTCCGGAAATACAACAATACTAGCTGAAATATTAGCTAGGCAATTCATTATTTCAGATATGTTATATTTAGGGCTTCCCACTTCAAGTTTAGGACTAACTGATGCGACACGCAAAAATCCATTGTAAAACATAATATCCCTCCTATATAAATTATGTCTAATAATATAGTCATATACTTTTTCGTCTATATAATCTTTATATTTTAATACATCACTTCTAATTTGAGAACTTGATACATCTAAATTAAGTTCTAAAATATGAAATTTTTCTTTATATTCACTATATTTTTTATCAATTATTTTTCGAGATTTAAATCCAGGTCTTTCAAATACAATTATATTATAATCTTGAAGTAAGTTCTTATAATTAATCCACTTATCAAATGCATCTAAATTATCAGCTCCTATACAGAAATACAAGTCATTATATTTTTTTGATAATTCATTTAGAGTATAATATGTACCACTAAATTTTGTGTTTTTTTGTTCAAAGTCGCTAATTATAAAATCATCTTTAACAAGATTTAACATATTAAAGCGATCACTAAAATTTGCCATATTTTTCCATGTATAATTATCCCCAACAGGCATAACAACGATGTTTTCAGGCTTAAATTTTTCTTTAAGTAATTTAATAATATTAAGATGCGCTTTTGTAACAGGATTAAATGATCCACCGAATAATATATTCATAAAAACCTCTTTTTAAGCAAAAACTATAGTATTATAATTTTACCATAAATTTATTCATTATGTATTAAAAAGACAAAAAATTGAGATAACAAATGATAATTATCTCAACATTTTTAAATTACTTATTAAGCATTACATCATGCTTTATATTTAGCTCTTTTAATTCTTCTCTTAAAACATCATTATACATTATTCTTGCATCTAATTTTTCATCGTTACCCTTGAAACTAGCCGTTAAATAAATTTTATTGTGTTTCTTATTGTGTATTAGAATAAATAAATCTGATACATTTCCTTTTAATGTTTTTTTGTAACCAAATGCATTTATATATACAACTTTGTCTTCGTATATTAACGTTCTTCTATTGTTAAGAATAAGTATAAACAATAGAGAAAATAATATAATTAACGAACATATAATTATCGCACTAATATCTTTGTTAAACTTAGTTATTGTAAGAACAATACCAAGTACGCAAAATAAAACAGCACAAAGTAAAGCAATTGTATATTTAATTCTTTCCTTAAAAGGCATTTGCCATTTCATTAATAATTTCATAATTAATCCTGATCGAAGCTTTCAAATAAACCTTTTTTAATAATTTCAACCTTTTCTTTGTTTTCTCTATAAAACATAAATACAATAAAGGCGATAACAGTTAAAGCACTTGAATAATAGAATAAAGGTTCATAACCAATTTTAGACATAATTAAACCAATAATAATTGGAGTAACAGATTGAGCTAACATACTTGCTACATAATAATAGCTTGAAATCTTACCAATATTTTTTTGATTTGCGCACTCACAAACCATCGGATAACTTGATACGTTAATAACAGCCCATCCTATTCCTGCAAATACAACAAATATGAAAAATATAATATGCATAGATGTACCACTAAGTTTGGTAGTTACTATTGCACTTCCTAAAAAGCCGATAAATAAAGATACTAAACCGATTAAAATAGATTTTTTTCTACCTACTTTATTTGCTAAGACGCCTGCAGGAATAAAAGTAATAACACTAGAAATAGTAAGAATTATTGTAACATTTCCTGATAATCTTGATTCCCCTAGGATTTCTTCACAATAAAGAGACAAAAATGATTCGAGTGCATTAAATGCCATGTACCATAAGAAAGTTGCAATTAAGATAATTATTAAATTATTCATATCCTTTTTTGAAATTGGTTTATCCTCTTTTACACTTTCAACGGTTTGGCTTAATTCTTCACCAATTTCTAAGTCTTCTTTTACTTCTTCAAGCAACTTATTTTCATTAATTGTTAAAATAAGTATTATAGCCGATATAATTAAGCAAATAGATGCAATAATAAAAGGAACTAGTGGATGTTCATCATATTTTACAAACATTGCGACTCCCCCAGCAATGATAGGCCCTAAATAACCGACTAAATTAATAATTCCATTAGCTTTACTTCTTAAAGGCTTTGGCGTTAAGTCGGGCATTAAAGAAACTGCAGGTGTTCTATACATATGCATGATACACAAAATTACGCACATTGTAATAATTAAAAGAACAGCACTTCTTTTTATAAATGCATAAGCGATAACAGGAAATACTAGACTTGCTAAAAACATACCTGTTATAATGTATGGCATACGTTTTCCAAATCTTGTTTTTGTTTTATCGGATAATCTACCAAATAGCGGTAACATAAAAAGTGCGACCACATTATCAAGTGCCATAATTATACCGATTAAATATTCTTTATTATCTCCAAGTAAATCTTTTAAAAACAAAGGACAATATGTATTATATACTTGCCACAACATTAATATAGAGAAGAAGGCAAGTGATATATTAATCGTTCTTTTATAATTTAATTTTATTTTTTTATCATTCATAATTCACCAAAAATAAAGCCCGAGAATAAATCTTGGGCATTTGTTTAATTTATTATTTTTCAATAATATCAGAGTCAATAAATCTACAAATTGATTCAATGTTTGAAATACATTTAGCTTTTGTGCTATATGAAATACCTGATTGAACTAATTTATTAGCTTGACTATATAATCTAAATTGGTATTGTCCATTTTTATCTTTTACAGTGTAGAATGTACCATTTTTAACTTCATTTCTAAACTTAGTAATAGCACCTTTACATGAAAGAACTGATTTATATTGTTTAGAAGTTAAGATGACTTGACCATTTGAAGCCTTTAAAACAAATTGGTAGGCATTAGATTGTGCATCTGCTACTATTATATATTTACCCTTAGCTGCTTCTTGTATAAACTTACTTCTATCAACAAGTTCAGGCTTACTTTCACTCATTGTTTTAATTAAGACAACTTTAGTCGCAGGAATAAGGTTTTTAACAGAGGTGATAGCACTATCAGCTTGAGTACGGCTAGGATAATTTGCACTGTGAATTAAAACCTTGTTTTGAACAGTTAAACCAACAAATTGGCTTTTCTTATGTTTATCTGTTTCAATACGTGTAATTAAAGTATCTTTATTTGATTTTAAGGTCTCAATACCATTTTGAGCACCACGTATTGTAGTATAAACCTCAGAAGTAGCCATAACTTGACCATTTGAAGCTACCAAACGATATTTAAATCCATCACTATCTTGGAATATTTCGTATTTTCCATTAACTTTATCATTAGGATCTTGTTCAGATAAAACTTTGATATTACTATCTTCTACATTTTTCTTTTCTGTGTTTAGATTATTTTCGCTCACAATTGTTTCCTCTTTTAGCTCTTCTTTAGTTTCTTCTTCATCAACAGGTTTAGTCTCATAAATAACTTTTTCATTTACTTTAGTTCTCTTAACAACTGTTTTTTCTTCTTGTTCAGTAAAATCTTCATTTGTTAATTCTCTAACTTCTTCATTTTTTGTTACTACTTCTTTTTCATCTTTTTGAGTCACAAGGTTTTGATTAGTAGATGAAGCAATTTCTACTTCAATCTCGTTTCTTTTACTATCTAATTTTTGTCGAGCCTCATCGTCTGATAAACCACTTTCACGAAGTCTATCGTATTCGCGCGCATACTTATAATATGCAGCTAATTGTTCACGTTCTGCTTTTTTGTTTTCTTCGTATTTTTGACGTGCTCTTTCTTCCTTTTGTGCTCTTAATTCTTCTTCCTTTTTCTTTTTTCCAAACATATTAATATATCTCCTATTAATTAAATTATACTAATATAAGAATTCATTTTCAATTATATTTAACAATTTTATTTCCATTTTTTACCAATTTTTATAAAATATTAAACTTATAATTTAAAATCCTCTTTTTGAATTGGCTCATCAGTTAAATACATGCCTTGATATCCATTTTTTCTTAAGTTAATATAGAAAATAATAAAAGCAACTAAACTTAATATTCCGATAAGAATATTTGAAATACCCATTGAAATACCAGCTGCTTGATAATTTATTCCGCACGCATGAAGTACTACTAGACTTAAAATTCTAATTAATATTCTCGAACCGTTTAAAATACCAGATAAGAAAGTTTTTCCGTATCCATACAAAACGCCAAGAACTGCACTAGCTAGGCCTAGAGACGGGATAGATAAACAATCAAAGAAAAATATTTGTTTAATTAAATCAGTCATTGATATTTCACTATTTGTTTGATTATTTGTAATTGAAAACAAAGCTGTAAGTTCATCTAAAAATACAAATCTAATAAGCACAAAGCCAACAACTACAAAGAAAAGTACTATTAAACAAGTAGTTTTAAATACATCCATAGTTCTTCTAATATTTTTATTTCCAATGTTTTGACTAATAATAGAACTTTGTCCTTCTTCATACACAGAAACAGGACTTGTAACAAGACCTGATAGATTATTAGAAACCGCTAAAGCTCCTGTAATTAAACCACCTGTAGCTTCGCTATAATAAGAACCACATAGAGCGTTTACAATAGATTTACCGATATTCATTACGAACTTACCTAAAAAAATAGGCACTGATAATTTAATAATAGGCATTATATAATCTTTTTTTGGTAACATTTGTTTAATGCTTAGTTTTAGTAAGTTTTTATTACTAAACATAATAACTATTCCAATAATTAAAAGGATTGATTGACCAATAATAGTAGATAGTTCTAGATAAGCAATATTATCTACTTTTATTACATAAACAAATATAGAATTAAGTACTAATTTTACAAGTAACATAAGCACGTTTAAATAAAGGATTTTTTTGCTATTACCTTTAATTTTTTCAAGCCCTATAAATATATTATTGATGGAAACTGCAACTAGTTCAATTAAACACATTACAAAATATGTAATAGTATTAGAATCAATATCTGGAGTTTGTGCTATTTTTAAAATTGGATAAGCTAAAGGAATTAAAATAAGCAAAATGATTGCAGACATTACGCAAGATATAAATAACATGTTGCTTCCACTATGCCTTGCATTATCCATATCACCTGCACCATAATAACGTGCAACCAATACACTGCCGCCGCCCGCAATACCAGCTCCAAATGCTGAAACTGCATTTTTAAGTTGCGAAATTACTCCAATTTTACTAACAGCTGTTTGCGCAATATTTGCGGCCATAATTTGGTCTAGTAAATTATAAAAAGAATTAAAGAATTGGTAAACCATTAAAGGTATACAAATCATTAAAATAGTGGAAAATAAATTACCATATAAAATATTATATCTTTTCTTTTTTTCTTTTGTTATAGCTTTCTCTACTTTAAGATTATCGTAATTAGTTGTTGCTACTTCTTCTAAATGAATAAGACAAAGTTTTTCATTACGTAAATCTTCAAGTTTAATTTCTTCTAACTTATTAAGTTTAGTCTTGCTTTCTAATTTAAAGATTTTCGATTCAACTTTTTGTATTTTATTTTTATACTTGGAAATAATTGCTTCTTGTGTCATATTATCACAACCTTAATTTTAGTATATTAAATTGGCTTATTTTTTTTGGAAAATATAGCACAAAAAAGCGAATTACTTCGCTTTCTCACTTTCAAATCTGAATTTAACTGAGCGCTCTAGATAGTTTGTAAAATCACTATCTTTACTCATTAGTTTTCCTGTGTCATCGCTTAGTTTTGCAACAGGACGATCATTGATAAATTGTAGTTTTAACACTATATTTAAAGCTTTTTCACATGTATCGTTTGAAATAAATGTTCCTATACCAAATGATACTATAGCTTTTCCTTTAAAGTAATCATAAATTTTTTGTGCTTTATCAAAATTTAGAGAGTCACTAAATAGAAGCGTTTTAGTCTTAGGATCAATACCTAAACTCTTATAGTGTTCAATAATTTTGTTTCCCCAAACAAAAGGATCACCAGAATCATGTCTTACACCTTGATAACAATGAGCGTTAAGATAGTCAAAATCAAGTAAGAACACATCTGTTCCGATTGTATCAGTTAAAGCAATACCGTTATCTCCATTATATTCTGCAAACCAGTCTTTCATTGCATAATAGTTTGTGTATGCTAGAGGAATTTTAGGGAAACCTTGATACATTTGCACAAATTCATGTGCATATGTTCCAATAGGTTTTAAATTAAATTTCTTTGCAAAATATACATTACTTGTGCCAAGTAAGTTATTAGTTTCTTTTGCGAAACGTTCAATAACTTCGCCTTCCCACTCACGTGATAATCTTCTACGACAACCAAATTCCGCAAATTTTAATGTGTATTTTCCACTATTCATATCTTTAATCTTTTGATCAAGTTTCAAACGTGCGCTTTGAACTAAAGTGTCATAGTCGTAAGACATTCTAAAATAAACTTCACTAATAATTTCAAGAATATAAATCTCGAATTGCATTGCACTGAAACAAGGGCCATCAACAACAACTTGAAGTTCTCCTGCTTCATCTAAATAACATTTAACATAATCTCTAATTGGATGCCATAATCTTAAAAATTCTACGTAATCTCTTTTAATAAATCTAATAGAATGAAGATAATCAAGTTCTTCTTTTGTGAAAGACAAAGAACATAAATGATCAATTTGTTCATTGATTTCCTCAACCATTTCTTTAGTAAACTTAACACCTTCACTACGATTTTTAAAATAATATCTTCCACATGCATCAGTATGTTTGTGGAAAATAACTTGATTCATATTAAATTTGTATAAATCTGTATCTAATAAAGAAATAACAATTGGTTCTAATTTCATAATTCACCTCATAAGTGTGCCTTATTATTATATATCAAATTTAGTATACTTTACAATTATTTGTAAAAAAAAAGTTACCTAATAGGTAACGATGTTTTTAAAGATGGCGGAACATAGAAGATTCGAACTTCTGGCCGCTCGCTTAGAAGGCGAGTGCTCTATCCAGCTGAGCTAATGTTCCAACTGCGCTTAATTATTATAAGACTTTTTTTTCTATTTGTAAATAGGTTTTTTTAATTTAATAACTAAGCACTATTTTTTTATTTTTACCACTTTAACATCTTTTTCAACAAAAATGCGTTCAATAATATTAGAACTTCCTAGATAAAAGATGACAAGTACAATATAAGCAATAGTAAAGTATAAACTATTATTATCACTCTTTATTACTTTAAAAGAATTCAATAATGACGCAGTTAAAAGTCCTGCGCCACTAATAAAACTAAATATAATATTTAAAATTTTATATAAAATTTCACTATGTTTAAAATGTTTTTTAAATAATCTTTCCTTATAACTTTTAGGACTTACAATGTAATAAATACTTAAATAAATTGCAAGAACGCCAAGTATTAAGGCTAAAAAATCGTAAAAATACATTAGTCAATTTCCTTTTGTGAAATATAGGCATAACAAATGCCACCTTCACCAATATGAGATCCCGATGTAGGTCCGATTTGAGCTAAATCATAAGCATCTAGCCCAGTTAGAGAAAAACTCTTTTTAATTAGTTTATCTAAATTATCTTTGTCAGTTGTATAACCGTAACAAATGCCGTATTCTTTATCAAATGGGTATTTATTAAAGTCTTTAGAACATGTACCAATAGCCTTTGCTAAACCAATAGTTTGCCCTGGTTTAACAATTTTACCGTCCTTATCAAGAGATATAAATACCTTGAAATTTAAAATTGAAGATATTGTATATAAGGCTTTAGAGATTCTTCCACCCTTATAGAAATACTCTAAAGAATTAACAATTGAGAAAATATGAACTCTATGAGTTATATCATTTAAAACTTCAACAATTTCTGTAACACTCTTTCCTTCATCTCTTAATCTGCATGCATTTGTAACAACTAAACGTTCACCTGTTAAACATGTTAATGAATCTACAACATGAATCTTATCATATTCAGCTAAATCTTTAGCTAAACAAGCAGTTTGATAAGTACTAGATAATCCACTAGATAAACAAATACATAAAACTTCTTCGTTATCTTCTTTAGCCTTAGTAAATATATCTAGATAATCTTGAGGACTAGGACACGCAGTTTTTGGGAAATCTTTTTTAGTTTTTAAATATTCATAGAATGTATCGATATCAAGATCGATACCATCTTTATAATGTTCATCTCCAAACGAAATGTTTAAAGCAACAACCTTAACATTAAGTTTTTCAATATCTTCTTTTCTAATATCACTAGCTGAATCTGTAACTATAATCATAATTTGCTCCTTAAAGAGTTATTCAATAAACAATTAACAATAAAAATTAAGAATATAATAAACTATATAAGCATTTTTTTCAAGAATTAATTAAAACTAATTAATATCTGATTCAAATTTTGTAATTTTATTATCTTTTCCTACAATTAATACCACATCAAGCGGTAAAATATAATCAGTACCTTTTGGAATAAAGAATTTTTCATTTCTGATAATTCCTACAATGTTTACATCATATTTGTTACGTATATCAAGGTTGATTAATGTATCACTTAGAAAGTTTTGTGGTATTTCAACTTTAACTACACCATAATCCTTAGATATTTCATAATAGTCAAGAACATTTTGGCTTACAACTTCATGAGCTAAACTAGTAGCAGCACTAGTTTCGGGAATTATTACGTTAGTTGCGCCTAGCTTAGTTAAAATTTTTTCATAATCGTTAGATTCGGCACGCACATAAATGTTTTTCACCCCAAGCTCTGATAAGTTTGCGACAGTTAAAAATGTAGACTCTAAATTACCAATTGACACAATTGCAGAATCAAATGTATGTGCATTAATTTCTTCAAGAACATCTTTTTTTGAAGTATCGCAAACTTCACAAAATTGTAAAAATTCACTAGCTTTTTCAACTGGTTCACTTTTATTATCAACAGCTAAAATATCAACGTTCATATTAGATAAAGTTTTTGCAATAGATAAACCGAATCTTCCAAGTCCGATAATTAATATTTTTTTCTTCATATTATCACCCAATCATTATATTTTCTTCAACAAATTTAACCTTTTCATTAGTTTCTACTAACCAGTTTTTATTCATCATACCCATGAATGTTAAAGGACCAACACGACCGATAAACATAGATAAACAAAGTAATAATTTAGAACACATTGTAAAACTTGCTGTAGATGTAGTCGCAAGTCCTGCTGTTGAGAAAGCAGATACTTCTTCAAATAATATATCTTTAAAAGCCATAGTCTCAGGTTCAAGTGCACAAATAAGTAAAGTAATTAATACATTCCATATAAGTGCAAAGTTAATAAGTGCTAAAGCTTTAAGTAATACTTTTTGACTGATTCTTCTATAAAAAGCATTATTAGATCTTCCACGCGCATAATTATAAATAAAATTAATTACAACAAAGACAGTGCTAGTCTTAACGCCTCCACCTGTTGAACAGCTTGAAGCACCTATAAACATTAAAATAAGTACGATGCAGTAACAAGAATTACTCATAGTCGATAAATCAAAAGTTGAAAAACCACAAGTTCTTGTGCTAACTGACAAGAATAAAGCTTCAAGTAGCGTTACCCCGTTCCACATAGAACACTTAATTAAAATAGTACCACCTACGATTAAAATAAGTGTTGTAAGCCATGTGATTTTTGTATGAAGTCTAAGTTTAGACCATTTCTTGTTATTCCATGTATCAATAATTACACTAAAACCTATTCCACCTAATACTATTAATATAATAGTTAATAAGTTAACTAAGATATTATTTTGATAAATCTTAAGAGAATCATCTCTACCAAGTATATCAAGTCCTGCGTTGTTAAATGATGATACTGAGTGGAAGATTGCAATTCCTAAAGATTCAAAGAAGCTAAATTCCATTTCTTTTGAGAAATAAAATATAAAAGTAAATAGAACAGAAGAAACCGCTTGAATAATTAAAGTCATCTTTACAATGCGTACTATTAATTTTTCAAGATCTTTAATAGATCCTTGATTTAGTTGTTCACGCATCAAGAAAGATTCAGAAATACCTAATTTTATTTTAAATACAACAAGGAAAAATATAGTAAGAGTTAAGAAAGAAAGTCCACCTATTTCCATTAATATTGTTATAACTATTTTACCAAATAGTGAGAAAGTTTCACCTAAATTTGGAATTGTCGTTAAACCCGTAACACAAACACTTGTAACAGTTGTAAATAGTGCATTGATAAATCCTACAGAAATGTGATTTTTCGTGCTTATTGGCAAGCTTAGTAAAACTGTACCAAATACGATTACAACAAAAAAACTTAAAATTATCAAAATATATGGTGGAATTTTATTTTTTAGTTTCATAAATTAGAATGAAATATTAATAGATTTAAATATTTCTTTTAAACTCCTATATTTTTTTGCGAACACTTCATCAATGATAAAATCAATGAATCTTTCATCAGTTTCGTTGTTAATGCTAGTAAATATTACTAAGATATTTCTCATTTTTCTAGTAATAAAGGCTAAATTATCTTCTTCTGTTTTTGAGTCTAAGCTTGCTAGGAAAGATGAGAATAAGTCAAGATCATGTTTATATAATAAATATGTTCTATCGATAAATTCTTTAAGTAGTGAAGAATCCATATTTTCTTCTTTTAAATCTTCCCAAGTAACATTAGTCTTATTATATTCGTTATAAACATCAATGACATCCTTTTCAACTGTTAATAATTTAATAAAATTAATTTCCGAATCAGGCGTATTTAAATTAGATACAGCTAAATACATTAACATAAGTTGTAATGTAATATCTAAACTAACAAGTAGATCATGTGTCTTTGTTTCATTATTTGTTTTTTTGCAAAGTTCTTTTACATATTCTCCTAAATCTATATATTCTCTTTGTGCTTTATTTAATAATTCTTGATTACTCATTTTTCTTCCTCACTGAATATCCAAATGTTCCAAGTTTCTCACCTAGTGAAAAATATTCACCGTGACTGTAACTTACAAGTTTAGCTTTTGCTAGATCTAGTTTATTTTTTTCATCTAGATATTTATCGTCAACATTAAGTTTAATAACATCAGCTAAAAACATATCGTGGCTTCCTAGTTCAATAATCTCCCTGACCTTACAAAAAATATTAACAGGACTTTCTAAAATCCCTGGTACAGGACATTCATCAATATAGTTTTCACTAAACTCGCACTCTTTAAACTTGTCGTGTTCTCTACCACTTACAACACCGCAATAATCGCATTTTTTAACTAATTCTTCATTAACTAGATTAATTACAAAATAGCCGCTTTTTTTTATTAAATCGTAACTCATTCTACTTTTTCGAATTGAAATGGATACTACAGGTGGGTTAGTGCAAACATTTGCACACCATGCGACTGTAAAAGCATTTGTCTTCTCATTATATTTACTTGTAATAATAACACTAGGTAGCGGATATAACATGTTTCCGCCTTTCCAATTTAATCGGGCCATAAAATCACCTATATTATTTTATAATTTTTATCACTTTTTTTCAATAAAACGTCCTACATCAAATTTATAATGTCATTATCTAGACTAATTTCACCTTTATCTGATAAATTAGATAATACTCTATTAAATGTATCAATTGTAACCTTACTTTCTTTAGCATATCCTATTAAAGTATTAAATGTAGAAAATAATATACCTTTACTTGTGGTTTTTACAAATCTAATTACCTCTAAAAATCCAGCTTCAAGTTCTTCTATGTAATATTCATCAATTTTTCTATTATAAGAAGCTGACGCTTCACATCGTCTAAACGTTGGACTTATAACATTATCTTTAGTTAAAATAAATTTAACTATTATGTATATTTTTTTCTTTGCCTTAAGGCTATTAAGCACATTTGAAATATCTAATTCTTCTAGATTCAATTCGCTTTTAAGTATATTTACAAATTCACTTTGTTTAATAGGAGATACACGAGAAAGAATATTAAATATTGTACTTTCTAAATCTAAATTATTATTTGTCTCATTTTTTATAATATCAACAATATTAGGGTACACTTCAAACAAAGTAGCTACATCGATTGTATTTTCTTCTTTATATGTTTTTAAATCTTGTTCTTCAGATATTTCAATCTTTTGTTCTATTTTTGTGTCTATCTTTGAAACACTATTATAAATATTATCAAGTTTTGTATTAATTTGATTGATATTTGGAGTTAAGAATAAGTAAAACACTTCAAACCCACGTTTCAATAAGATGTTTCTTAGATTATAATAATTATCATAATTTTCGTTAAATAAATTATTCCCATTCTCTAGAATTATAGCACCAACATATTTATCATCACTTTTGATGGCTAAATCAATTTTAAACTTATTGTCTCCTATGTATGTATCTACAAAAAGTCCTTTATTTTCTAAATAAGTTTTAACATAATTTAAATAATATGAAGTATCGTTTGATTTTTGTGCAATAGATTCTTTGTTTTTGGCATAATTTAAGAAATTAATAAACATTGAAACGCCTTTATTATTAAGGCTTTTTAAAGATACTAAAGATGTGTCAACACTACTTATAACAACAAGTCTTTCCTTAGCGCGAGTGATTGCTACATTTAATCTTTTGTATCCTCCCTCTTTGTTTATAGGACCAAAATTCGAACTTTGTTTACCATCTTGGTCAGGACCAAATGTCGTAGATAAAATAATTATATCTCTTTCGTCCCCCTGAACTGTTTCAAGGTTTTTAACAAAGAAAGGTTCTTCTTTTTCCTCATTAAAAAAGTCTTCATAGTTTTTATTTTCTTTGCGACGCCTTTCAACCATCTTATAAATCAAATTTTCTTGACTCATGTTAAATGTGACAATACCTATTGATTTATTTTCAGTTCTTTCAATTAAATCAAATAATGTATCTACTACTTTTCTTGCTTCACCCTCATTTATGCAATAGTTTTTTGTATATATTGCGTTCGCATCAATATATTGAAGCCCGTTTTCTTTATCTGGTGTGCTTGATGGGAAGGTGTATAAATCTTTATAAATGTTTTTATTTGAAAAATTGATTAATGATTCATATTTAGACCTGTAATGCCATTTAAGCATAATATTTTCAAGCTTTGAAGATGCTTTATCTAAAACCGAACTGAATACTAAATAATCATCATCCTCATCTTCGTGACTTGAATCAAAAAACGAAGTAGGTGCTAATTGTTCTTTATCCCCAACAATGATCATTTGATCAGCCCTATAAATTGAACCAATTGTGTTCTCTTCAGTCAATTGACTGGCTTCATCAAATATTACAGTATCAAAATGAAATTTATTACTATCTAAATATTGGCTAACAAATAAAGGAGATGTAATAATTACTGGCTTTAATGTTTGAATTAAATTTGAAATTTGACTAAATAAAGTTCTTAAAGACATAAGTTTTCTTTTCTTTAATACTTCTTTTCTTAAAATACTAACCTCAAGATTATTTTCATCAATACTATTTAAATTAGGCCAAGTACTAGTTATATTATCGGCAATGTTTATCTTAGCTATTTCAAATATGTCCTTTGTGAGTAATACAAAATCATTAGAAAATTTTTCAAAAGATGCATTTGTATATGAATCAAATTCATTATTTGAGTTTATATATTCTTCTAGATATAACTTATTTATACTTGCAATAAACTTTAAACTAAAGTTAGTTAAATTTGAATCACTATATATTAATTTCTTAATATCTTTATCTATGTCTTTAGTGTCCTTTAAAAATTCAAGATAAGAATATATCGAATCTTTTTCATAAACTATAGTTTTTAATTTAGTAAGAAGGTCAAATAGCGTTAAATTTAAAGACATTGGTTCAAAATAAGTAAGAATTTCTTCTAAATTTTTTTGAATCGACAAATAATAAGATTTTAAATTTGAAGCTTGAGACTCGTAATTTAGATTATTTCTAACAATTAAATCTACAATCATCTTTTTATTTAATTTTGTTTCTTCTATTCTTTTGTTGAAATTAATTAAATATTCAAGCAGAGAAATCAATTTATCAAAATCAGTTTTTGTCGAGAAATAGTATTTTGGATATTCAGTCTTTAATCTAGCATCAATTTCTGAGGTTTTCTCATATACTTTATAAAATTCTTCTAACTTTTCTAAATCATAGACTAATGTTTTGTAATCAAGTTCTCTTCCTGTATATAAATCTTTATACTTATTAAAAATTTTAGAATAACCCATTATTCTCTTTATAGGACTATTATATTTTTCTTTTAAATCTTTTAAATCGCTTTCATAATCTATGTCAAAAATAATTTCTTTGTAATGACTCATCAGATAATCTTTTAACTCATTACTTTTCTTATATAAATCAATGATTTGACATAAGGCAGATAAATCTTCTTCTAGATTATAATGATTGAAATCTTTGTTCTCAAGTGCAAAATCATTTTTAATAAGACTTAAAAGTTCTATAAAACTAGTCATTTCATATATTGAAGGAGGAACTAAATTTTGATCTATGTTTTTATACTCTTTACATATCTTTTCAAGAGTTATGCAAAATTTATTAATAGTTGAAATAAGTGAATTTAATTCAGAATCACTTATTTTTGATTTTGTAAAACCGAAATAAGGGTGTCCTTTAGGATTATAATTAATAGATTCTAGAGATTTTTCTAAAATAGTACTACTTTTTACTAAATCATAATATGAAGACTTGTCTAAGGATAAAATATTATTATATTTAAAATTATTAAATACAGGCGAAGATAATGAATCATTTAAAATTTCATATATAGTTTTACCAATATTTGTTGTTTCATTTAATAAATGATTATATTTATCAAAAAACTCATTAGCCTCACTATATTTTTTTTCTAAATCTAAAGCCTTAGAATTTAGTGTGGTAGATAATTTATTTTTGTTTTCAATATTATCAAATATATTCTTGACTACTTCTTTTTTATTTGCTTTATTATCGTAAATTGGAAGTGCATAACAAGAAAGATTAGAAGAGACTAGATTTTTATATACAATATCTAGTGCACTTTGTTTCTCGCAAACGAATAATACTTTTTTATTATTTCCGATAAGTGAGGAAATCATATTAGTGATAGTTTGGCTTTTACCTGTTCCCGGAGGTCCTTCAAGAACAAATGAGTCTCCACTAAGGGCTTTATCTATTGCCTCTCTTTGACTTTTATCTGCAGGTACAACAATATAAGGTATTAACTTTTCATTTTTGCTATGAATGTTATTAACTACATCTTCCTTAAATAAATTCACAAGAGGACTTTCATTAACTTTATCAAAGTTTTCGTTAATATCGTTAAACATCGCAATCTTACCAAAACTAAAAAGAGATATAGCTACTCTTTCTAAAATTCTAATATTTACGCCTTCAAGTTCACGTCTTAAGTTTTCAATATATTCTTTTAAATCAGAATTCTTTGGGCTTAATTTTAAATTAAAATTAAGTTTTACATATTGTATAAAATTTTCGTTGATTAAAAAATCATCATCTGATGCTTCTATAAAAATCTCATCCCTATGATTTTTTGTGATATTTACAGGAATAAAACTTACGGGTGCAAAATAGCGCGTATTATCAGCTTCATATTCAAAAAGCCCAAAAGCGATATATAAAGTATCAATTCCATTTTCTTCTTTAAAAATTCTAGCTTTTCTCTTCAAATTAAGAAGCGTTCTTTGCGCTACAGAATATAAAGAAAGAGGATATAAATAATTTGTATTTTTTTTAGGCGAAAAACGATTTTTTATTTCCTCTATTTCAAAAAACTCATATTTATCTTTTCGCTCTATCATTTTACCAAGCGCATTCGTTACAACATCTCTGACATTGTACTTATCCTCATAGTCGCCTTGAGTAATTAAATCGTGAGTAATTGTTTCATCAAGATTTGAAAATAGTTTTGCGATCGCAAACTTTTCACCACTTTTAAATTCCTCAAAAAAAGAGTAAAAATCCTCAAAATAAAACTCGCATGAGGATGTAACTTTATTTTTAAAATTTATTAATTGATTTCTTTTCCCAACATCTAATAATTTATTAAGTATTTTATTTAAATAATTATCTGACATACTACCTCTTAAACACTTCAAACCTTGCATTACATACTTTAGCTAAATCGCTTGGACTTAATATAATTTGATATCCTCTTTTACCTGCTGAAACAATAATCTTATCAAGATCTTTAGCACTAGCTTCAATTAATGTTTTGTATTGTTTCTTCATACCAATAGGACTTGTTCCACCTCTTTGATACCCACCTGTTACACTCTCAATTTCACTAACTTTTATAAGTTCTAAATTTTTCTCTTTTAAAATTGCGCTAGCAGCTTTCAAATCAACTTCATCTTCAACGTTTATTACAAGAACATAATAGTGTTTGCTACTAGATACACAAACAAGGGTTTTGTAAACATATTTAGGATCTTCACCAATAGAGTTGGCAACATGTACTCCGTCTAAATTATTTAAATCAACTTCATAAGTTTTGTGTTCATATTTGATTTTTTTTTGATCTAAAATACGCATTACATTAGTCTTTTCATTATCGTTCTTCATTTTTCAAGTCCTCTATTTCTTCCACTGTTAACTCTCTATAATCTCCTAATTGAAGTGAAGGATCTAACACAAGATTTTTAAATTCAACACGTTTTAAATAAGTTACTTTCATATTTAAAGCTTCAAACATTCTTTTAACCTGATGATACTTACCTTCACTTATATTTATATAACAAGAATTAGAGCTTAAAAGCTTACAAGTTGCACTTTTAGTAACAAAATCACCCAAATCTAAGCCGCGACGAAGTGAATCAAAATACTCATCCCTAAATTCTCCACTAAATTCAACGTAATACTTTTTATTAACGTGCTTTTTAGGTGATAGTAAATTATAAGATAAAAGTCCATCGTTTGTTAAAATAAGTAGGCCTTCAGTGTCAATGTCAAGTCTACCAACAGGAAATATTTTCATCTTTGCGTATTCAGGCACTAAGTCAAGTACAGTCTTTTGTCTAGGATCATAGGTTGCGCTAATGAAACCTGAGGGTTTATTAAGCATTAAATAAACATATTTATCATATTTAATAGTTTCATCAAAAATGATTATTTCATCATTTTCTGCGTCGACTTTAGTGTCGTCAGAATAAATAACTTCTCCATTTACTCTTACATAACCTTTTCTAATTAAAGCTTTTACTTCTTTCCTTGAGCCATAATTTAAATGAGCCAATACTTTATCTAATCTATCCATAATAAACCTCACAATCGTATACTATTATACCAAATAATCAGATAAATATTTATACAGTTTTTAAAAAGCCTACAAATAAAAATTTGTAAGCTTTAATTTTAATTTTTATATTTTTCAAACCAATTTGTAATCTCAAAAAGTCTTTTAATTCTATGTTTTGGTTTACCAGTTCTTGATAGGTCGTGGTTCTCGCCCTTAAAGTAGACAAGTTTAGTATCAACGCCTTTATCAACAAGAGCTGTATACATTTGCATTCCTTCAGCTACAGGACATCTATAATCACATTCTGAGTGAATAAATAATGTTGGTGTTTTTACGCTTGAAGCATACTTAAGCGGAGAATGGAACCATAATTTTTCAGGATTTTCAAAAATAGATGATGCTTGTTGGTCACCTGCAAAACCAATACCAATATCACTTATTCCGTAAAATGATACCCAGTTAGAAATAGATCTTTGGCTTGCGCATGCCTTAAATCTATCAGTATGTCCTATAATCCAGTTAGTCATGAATCCACCATATGATCCACCTGTTTCAAAGAAATTAGTTGTATCAATTTCAGGATATCTCTTAATTACTTCATCAACAAAAGTCATTAAATCATCAAAATCTACTGTGCCGTATTTACCACGTATATCTGCAAACTCGTTACCTCTACCATCGCTTCCTGTAGGGTTAGTATAAACAACAAAATAGCCCATGTTAGCCCATAGTTGCATCTCATGATAGAACACTTTTCCGTATACAGTTTTAGGTCCACCATGTATATCTAAAATTGCAGGATATTTCTTTGTTTTATCATAATTTGTAGGCTTTAATACGAATCCATGTAGTTCTTTGTCATTTGAAATATAATTAAATGTTTCAGGAATTACTACTTCTTTAGTCTCGACAAACTTTGTGTTAAAGTTTGTAACACGTCTAAATTGTTCATTATATATTTCTTGAGGGCACATATCGTATAATGCGACCATAATTAATTTATCCTTATAAATATCAAACGAATCAATTGAACCATCTTTATCAATAACTTTTTTGATAGTTCCGTTGTTATAAGAATATAAATATGAACTATCAAATATAGTAGAAACAAAATAAATCGTATCTCCTTCTACTTTTAAACTTTGTCCACCACCATATCTTACATCACTTCCAACGCTTGAACCTATAGCTTCACCAAATTTTGAAGCTAAAGTTATTTCTTTAGTTTGCACATTATATTTATAGAAATCAGGATTTGTATTCATTCCATATTCATTTTTATTTCCAATTAATATAATTTCACTATCTAAGAAACATACTTCACCAACATTTAATTTGCTAGAAGGGATAATCAACTCACTTATCTTTTTATTTAAGTCTAGTGAATAAATATCTGACTTGTCAAATTCATTTTTTGGTTTGTTTGTTAAAGCACTAAAGAAAATATATTTTTCATCACTAGATACATATAAACTATTAACAGAAACATTACTGCTTGATAATAATTCAAGTTTTTTTGATTTTAAAGAGTATAAATATAGGGCTTGTTTTATACCACGAGTGAATGTAGAACCATTCCACCACCAAGGATTTTCTTCGATAAATTCATAGTCTTCGTTTTCTTTGTAATAGTCTTTAGCCTTCTTTATGTAGTCCTCTTCGCCTTTATATAAATCAGGCCACTTAGGATCAAATGATCCTAATACTAAAAAGTCACCATTTTTTAACCTATGTAATTTTAATACGTTTATTGGAAATTCAAGAAATAATTCAGCTTCTCCACCGTCTACATTTATTTTATAAAATTTAGATCCGTTTGCCTTTGAATCTTTTCTATCGCTTTGAAATACAATAGTAGAATCATCTAAAAAGAAAAATCCTAGCTCATGTTTACCATTAGTTAGTTTAATATCTTTATCTTTTTTGTGTAAATAGATATAAGAATCATAAGAGTTTGTATCTAGATTAGACTCTGATACGTTGTATGCGTACACTTGGCCATTTGGCGAAAATGTAGGATTTGATAAATATTTGATTTTTGCGAAATCATCAATAACAATTTTTTCTTTTTCCATAATATTCCTCACTAAAGATATAATCTTTATACAAAATATACTATTAATGTTTAAATTTTTCAAAAGATATGCGTATAATTTATAAAAAAAGAAAGACCATACGAAGTCTTTCTTAAATTATTATATGCTCTTAGCCCACAAATCTTTTTGATACCACTTAGACCATTTTAAGAATACAAAATATATTACACTTGATATTCCCCATGTAACGGGATAAGCAGTATAAAGAAGCCACAATTCGTGAGCTACTACATTCATCATAAATGTAACATAGATTACTCTAAACACACACCATATTGAAAGCATGATAACCATTGGTATTATTGCGTGTCCTGATCCTCTAAGTAATGCGGCACTACAATGGGCAAAAGCTAAAAGTGGATAGAAGAAACATACAGTGTGTAATGCTGTAACGCCCCATTTTATAACATCTTCTATTTCACTAGGTTCTCCGGAAACAAATAAAGCAATTAATTTATCAGCTAAGAAGTAACCTATAATTCCAATCAATAAAGCTATAATACATGATGTAATAATTGCAAATCTTGTACCATTCTTAGCTCTTTCTATACTTCCGGCTCCTAAGTTTTGACTTACAAATGTTGCGAGTGAAATTTGGAAACAAGTTATAGGCAAGAATGCAAATCCCTCAATCTTTGAATAAGCACCACATCCACTCATTACATTAGAACCAAAAGAATTGATATTAGATTGAACAACTACATTAGCCAATCCAATTACTGAGTTTTGTATGCCTGAAGGAATACCATTATATAATATCTCTTTTAACATTCCTTTTTCTGTTTTTAGTTCCTTAAAAGATAAATGATAAATAGTATCTTTTTTAAGTAAAACTATAAATGCAAGAATAGCGGAAATGCTTTGGCTTATAATTGTAGCTAGGCTAGCTCCCGCAACACCAAGGCCTATTGCATCACTAATAAACAATATATCTAATCCAACATTTAAAAACGAAGAAATAATTAAAAACATTAATGGTCTTTTAGAATCACCTAAAGCTTGCAAGATTGAAGCAAATGTATTATATAAAATTACAGATGATACACCAATAAAATATATTCTAAAATAAGATATAGAATTAGGTAACACATCTTCAGGTGTTCCCATAGCACGTAAAATTGTTGGAGCTAAAATAGAACCTAAGGTAGTTAAGATAACTGATGAGGCAATTCCTACAATTAAATCATTGTGGATTGCTTTACGCATATTTGTTATATCATTTTTGCCAAAGTACTTTGCAATTACTACACCGGCACCGCTTGAAAGACCAATGAAAAACGAATTAAACAAATATATCAAGTTACCACTACTACTTACAGCAGCTAACGCTTCTTTTCCTATCATATTACCTACTATAACACTATCTACAATATTATATAGTGTTTGAAATAAATTTGAAAAAAAGATTGGAATTGCAAAAATTAAGATTGTTTTCCATTCTTTTCCTTTAGTCATATCTATAGTTTGTTGCACAAAATCATATCCTTTTTAAATGAGTTAATACAATTATAGTTATAATTAATTAATTTGTCTTTCTATTTGCTTAAAATAATATTAAGATTATATAAAATATGCGACCAAACAAAATTCATTTTAAAAACACTCTAGTAATCTATCTTACTAGAGTCTAATTACACATATATTTATAATTTTATATATTCTATCTTAGAATCATGTTTTAATGTCTTAGAGTTGTAAGACACATCAAGTAGTAACACTTTGCCTTTATATCCTTTAAATACATCTGTATAGTTTTTATTCTTTATTTGATCTATTGCGCTTTGCGCACTGTCATCAGCTTTAAGTTCTATAACAAATGGAATATGCAAATTGTCACGCGGAGTAAACGTAATATCTGCTCTACCTAAAGCACAGGTATCTTTACGTACATAATATAATTCATTACATCTATAATAAGATATAGTAACTATAACTGATAATACATCTTCTTTGTTTTTATTAAACATAGAAGCTAATTCTTTATGATTAATATCAAGAGTTTCATTTATAAAGTCTGTATTACCTTTAAGTGTTTCTTCGTATAACTTCTTAGAATTTTTAATTGGATCATAAATATCTGATCAATTTAGGCAATCTACTGCATTTATAAATTCTTCTTTAATTCATAGTTTGGAATATAACAAGTTTTATTTTTAGCATCATATGCTAAATATCCTAAGTGAATTAAGACAGTTAAGGCTGCATCTTTTGAATTAACTTTAGTTAAGTCATTATCAAACATTAGCGGGTCAACATCTACCATCTCTCCCGCAATCACCTTAGTGATTAAGCCTTTAAGTTCACCATCATCATAATTCATATAATTTGTTACAGCTTCTCTAGCACTTGTTTGAACCCAATAGTCTAAGCAATCTCCTGAGAGAACGGCTTCAACAACTGATTTAGGATTATATAATTCTACACCACTTAGTTTATATCCGTCGTACCAAGCTTTTATCTCATTAAAATCTCTGTTATATTTCAAGCACAATCCATTTTCCTCTTCTTCGGTAAAGCCGATATATGACTCAAGACCACGAGATCTTAACATATTATATTCTGTAAACATGTTTAAAGTTGATTGTGTTGAATAACGTTTAATAGGAAGTATACCTGTCATATAGACTAAATCAATACAACTTGACACATCACTTGATTTAAATAATTATGCTTGGTTCTTCTATATAATATGTCCAAATTCTAAGATAATCACCATACTTCATACTTCCTTTTTTCTCTACGATTTAACCACTTATATAAAGTATATTTGATATATTTATAGAACATAACTAGGCTCTCCTAATTACCATTTATTCCATAGTAGTTGTAGTGTCTTATCAATTTTTGATTTAAGGTTTTGAAAATATCAGCTAATGGACAATGTCTATTGTCTTTAATCTTTTGTTTAACAATTTGTCTCTTAGCCTTTAATTTCTTTCTACTTGTTAGTATATGTCTTCAATATGTGCCCTTAATTGTTTTACCATTATTGAATTTAAAGCCGAGAAAATCAAACTTATCTTTTCTGCCTTTATATTTTCCGAACGGTAATATCCTTGTTTTATCTGCCTTTACTCGAGTTTAAATTTTGCTAATCTTTCTATCAGTTTATTGTAGAAATCCTTAGCTCGTTTTCATATTGAAATAGAACCACAAAATCATCGGCATATCTTATTAAATACATTTCACCTTTGTATTCTTTCTTAACATACATAAACCACAAATCTAATACATAATGCAAATATACATTTGCTTATACCGGTGAGATAAAGCCACCCTGAGGTGATCCTTTATCACTTTCGTGATATTTCATATCTTCAATAACTCCACTCTTAAGAAATCTCACTATATATCTTAAGAAGTTCTTATCTCCGATATCATGCATTAGAAATTCCATTAACCATTTATGGTCAACGTTATCAAAGAATCCTTTAATATCACAATCAAGAACATAGTTTACCTTATCTCTCATTATATGATTATTAATTTCCTCAATAGCCATATGACAATTTCGATTTTCTCTAAAGCCGTATGAACAATCTAAAAATTTAGTTTCGTAAATCTCATTTTGTACATAAGCCATACAGCCTTATACAAACTTATCTTCAAATGCAGGAATTCCAAGTGGTCTAAGTTTTCCATTAGTTTTAGGGATATATGTTCTTCTAACTTAAGACCATATTCAACCTTTGTAATTTTATCTACTCCACTTGCTTTATTACTATCTTCCTTTTTAAATTGTTCAACTAATGTTTCTTTATTTATGTAATTCATTAGAGTTTGTAGTTTATCATATTTCTTAGCTAATGTTCTTATATCTTTACGTTCATTTTCCATTTTCTATATAAACCTCTAGTGTATAAAATGTTTACATATAAAGAAGCAATTATTAGTAGCCTTCCTTCCCTCCGGTATCTTTACTACCATCATTAGTACTACGTCGGCTCCGACTACTTTACACCTGTTATGATATCTTGAGGTTCAAGCTCTTGGTATATCACTTACCTGTCCTTAGGAAGTATAAAGTTCTCCTAGGTATACATATAACATCATTAATCTACACGCCTAGCTCTATTGACCCAGGTGGAACTCTCATAGTATCTCGCATTATCGATACTACCGGTATTGCTTTCAATGAGTATGAACATCTATACTTCCACTATTTATAATTAACGAGGCTGAATCGCTTCACACTTTCGCATTTATGCTTATAGTATCCCTAACCTACGCTTAAACCTAATCTCACGATTTTGTTTCCAAGGTCTTGGTACTAGATGAAGTGCTAATCTTTTCTAGGTCGGAATCTCACCGACTGTGTTATATGCACCGAACTGGCGCACCATCCTTTTCTAGTATAATTAGACCATTGATTTCAAATAATAACATTTAAATTTTTTAATCCCAAAAGAAAAAGAGTAAGTCTTATTCTTACTCTTAGTGAAGTCTATCTAGACTAATTTCATAAGCTCTATCAAGAACTAAATGTGTAAAACCTGTCGTTGAAATTTGTTTTACAACATCATTTTGATTATTAAGTATTAATAATTTTTCTCCAAATTTTTCACCACTGTTATCAATCTTTTTAATAAGTGTAACAACATGTGAATCTAAGTCTTGTGTTAATTCTTTGATAGATCTTTTTTCTTCTTCAGAAATAAAATAAAATATATCGTTTAGCATAAAACTTCCTCCAAAATACATACTTATTTTAATATATATTTTTTTTATTTAAAGTCTTGATTTTAAACTTAAAATAGGCTTTAAAATCGCAAAATTTAAGTGCCAAAAATAAAAATCCTTTAGGTAAAGCATTATTTATTTTTTTTGTAAAATTATTAATTTAAAAACTTTTTTCTTAACATTTTTTGATATTTGTAGTCAAATTTTTTTTTGCAAAATATAATTTTGAATACGTAAAAAACTCATGAATTTTTTGTATAAAATTTGTAGTCAAAAATAAAATACTAGACCTAATTATTTTAAATCTAGTATATTTATTCATTATTAATTTTTAGTATATTCTAGCATACGTTACAATTTGAGGTTTAATTGAGTCAAGTTTTTCAAAAGACAAATTACGCACAATATATAAAGTACCGATTTTTTCATTGTAATCAATGTCTAAATCATTATTTGATTCAATTATATAGTCATAATTACATGGTTTGCATTCTAAATTATCGTCAAATTCAAATGAATAGCTCTTATTATTTAAAATTTTAACTAAATCATTAATAATAGCACTAGCAGTAGGTAAACTACCAGCCCCGTACCCTATTAAGGTTTGTTCGTTCGAATATTTAGTTTTAAGTCTAATTATATTTTGTTCATAATTAATATATGAAATTAAATTATCTTTTTTAATCAATGTTGGTAATACAGAAATAGAAATAGTATCATTTTCTTTTATACTTGATGCAATATATTTAATTACCATATTATTATTTTTTGCATAAGAAAATATATTTTCACTTAAACTTGTAATGCTTGTAATATTATAATTGTTAGAAAAACTAGCATTATATGCAATGCGCGATAATATAATAATCTTTCTTAAAGCATCAAACCCGCAAACATCGTCTGTTGGGTCAGCTTCAAGAAAGCCTTTGATTCTTGCTTCTTCCATAGATGCACTAAATGATATATCATTGCATCTAGTGAGAATATAGTTAGTAGATCCATTAATTATTCCTTCAATTGATGTAATTTCATCAAATAAAGATATTTCATTAATTAAAGAAATACATGGAATTGAAGCACAAACTGAAGCTTCAAAAAGTAAACTAACATTATTTTCTTTAGCACTTTTAGTAAGCTCACATAAATATTTCTCTAATAATGCTTTATTTGCTGTTATTACATGTTTCTTATTTTTAATGGCTTCACTTACTATATCATAAGCTAAAGTAGTGCCACCAATACATTCTATTATGACATCTATAGCTTTATCATTAACTAGTTCTTTGTAGTTATTAGTAAATAATGATTTATCAATATTTCTGTCTTTAGAAATATCATTAACAAGTATCTTTGTAACACGAACATTTTGTTCTAGATATTTATTTTCATTTATTATTTTGTATACGCCACTTCCAACAGTGCCATATCCACAAAGGCCTATATTAATCATAAATTTGAGCTCCTAAATTAACAATACGAACTTTTACTTTTTTAAAATTTTTTGGTACATAGTTAATATTCTCTTTTGATACGGAAATCATAGTCGAACCCGAGCCTGAAATAAGAGTAATAGCACCTTCTTTAGATAACTCTTCTTTAAGTTCACTCGCATGGGGAATTAACTTTATTCTATAAGGTTCGTGAATCTTATCATCTAAAATAACTTTTAATGTTTCTAAATCTCCATCTTTAAGCGCATTTTGAAGCAATGCAATACGGCTCAAATTGTAAACTACTTCACTTCTAGTATAAGTTTTAGGTAATACTTTTCTTGCATCACTAGTTGAAAGCTTAGTATCAGGAATATATACATTAAACTTGAAACTAGGTGAAATTTTGTACTTTGTTGTATATACTTTGTTTGCATTTACAGAGGCGACAAAGCCACCAAGAAGGCATGGCGCAACATTATCAGGATGCCCCTCTATTTTTGTACATAGCTCGAGTAATTTCTCGTTATCTAAATTTGCTTTAGATATAACGTTAGCCGCACATATTCCACTAACTATACAAGCAGCACTCGAACCTAGACCCCTAGAAGTTGGAATATTTTGTTTAAGTTGTTTAATTGAAATTGGAATATAATCTAGATTAAATTCTTTGAAAAATTCTTTATATGAACTTAAAACTAAATTAGTTTCATTCATATACTTTTTATCGAAACCTTCTAAATAATCAAATTCAGAAATACTAAATTCATATTCATTATAAATATTAAGAGCTACGCCAAGTGTATCAAAACCAATACAAAAGTTAGCACTAGTAGCCGGAACTTTAATTCTAATCATTTAATTTACCTAATAAAGAAGTAACATATTTATAAGCTTCATCTAGTTCAACACTAGTACGTTTATGGTCTTGGAATAAAAAGTCATAAAGTCTATTATCAATCTTTTTACCAGACTTTTGATAAATTGCATCAATTCTTTCTTTCTCGTTTTCACCACTTATTCCTAAAGCCTCACAAACTGTGTGAGAGAATTTATAAGGAGATGCAGTTGATACAATTAAAGTAAATGAATAACCTAATTCTTTTAAGGAATCATTATATACTTTATATCCAACGGCAGTATGTGGATCAATTAAAATCTTATTTTTCTTATAACTTTTATTAATTGAGTCAATAGTTTCGCCTCTAGTCGCAAAACCGGCAATCAAATTAGGAAATTCACGTTTAATATCATCAAGGTTAATACAAAACTTATGATTTTCTTCAAAGCACTTATAAATTTCATTAATCTTATCAGTATCTTTATAGATTAAATATAATAATCTTTCTAAATTTGAAGAAACTAAAATATCCATAGCCGGACTATTAGTTTGCAAAAATTCACGATTTGCATCATATACGCCAGTTGTGAAGAAATCAGTTAAAACATTGTTTTCATTTGAAGCACAAACAATCTTATTAACTGGTAAACCCATTTTAGATGCAATGATAGCTGCTAAAATATTGCCAAAGTTTCCGCATGGAACAACAATATTAATTTTTTCGTTATATAGGATAAAATCTCTATCAACTAACTCCTTGTATCCATAGTAATAATAAACAATTTGTGGAATTAAACGTCCTATATTGATTGAATTAGCACTAATTAAATCAAGCGTGTCAAATTGTTCGTTTTTAAATATATCTTTAACAAGTTTTTGGCAATCATCGAAGGTTCCTTTGACAGCGATAGGAAATGTATGATCATTTTTAAATGATAACATTTGTGCTTCTTGAATATAACTTGTCTTTCCTTCTGGATATAAAACAACAATATTGTTTTTATCATTTTTAGAGAATCCTGCAAGAGCTGCACTACCTGTATCTCCACTAGTAGCCGTTAATACTACAGTCTTTTTACTTACTTTTTCACTTCTTTTTGCAATTTCAATAAATTTAGGTAAAACAGTTAGGGCCATATCTTTGAATGCAAAAGTAGGACCATTGTAAAGTTCTAGGAATGCATAATCTGTAGTACCTGATAAACTAATTTCTTTGTGTGGGAAGTTTTCTTCATTGTATAAAGATACAACCTCATCTAATTCACTTTCTGTAAAATCTTCGAAATATAATTTAAATATTTCTTTTGCAAGATCCTTATAAGTGAAATTCATTTCCTCTTCACTAAACCAAAAATGAGGAATATTTTCTGGAATAAATAGACCTTTATCAGGAGCTAATCCTAAAATAAGGGCTTCTTTGGAACTATATAATTTTTTCCCTCTTGTTGAATGATACATAATACTCGTCGTTGCCGACTACACCTCTCTTTTCTTTATGTTTAATTTCATTTAATAATTTATAATCTATAAATAAAATATATTTACTAATAATATTTTATAATAAATCGTTTTCAAATTAAATAAGTAATGAAACTATACTCAAAAATAACTCTTTAAAGCAATAATACTTAAAGAGTTATTTTGTTTATTTTAAGCTACAAGTTCATTATATAATAACTTAATAGTTTTTTCGTAATCTTCGTTTTTTACACCGACGATTATAGATAATTCTAGTGGGTCTTGGTCCATCATCTTAATATTTATATTATTAACACCAAGTGTTTTAAATATTCTTCCTGATACACCAACTGAGTTTTTCATATTTCTACCTACAATTGCGACTAAAGATAAATTCTCATCGATTTGAACATCGCAACTAAGCTCTACACTTATTTTAGATATCAATTCATACTTAATTTTAACAATTGAATCCATAGGTAAAACAATTGAAAATGAATCAATTCCTGAAGGAATATGATCAACGGATAAATGATACTGTTCAAATATTGATAATACTTTGCGAATAAAACCTATTTCACGAGACATGTGAGACTTGTAAATAGTAATTGATGCATAATTCTTTTTACCTGTTATTCCGGTAACAAGATTTGTATTATCATTACATTCTTCTTTAATTAAAGTGCCTTTATTATCAGGATCATTAGTATTCTTAATATTAATAGGTATATTTAGCTTTTGAACAGGATATACAGTATCTTCATGAAGAACGTTTGCGCCCATATATGATAATTCTGATAATTCTTGATATGTGATTTCACTTATTGATCTTGGATTATCAATAAGTTTCGGGTCACAAGCAAGAATTCCAGATACATCTGTAAAGTTTTCATAAATTCCTGCGTTTATCGCATTTGCAAAAATAGAACCAGTAATATCAGATCCACCACGACTCATTAACTTAATTTCGCCGTTTACATATGCTCCGTAGAATCCGGGCACAACTATTTTATTATTAACCTTAAAAGCTTCATTTATCCTTTTTTGTGTCTCTGCTTCGTTTAAATTACCATTGTAATCAAATATTACTAAATCTTTTGAATCTAAGAAAGTATAACCTAAATAGGAAGCCATTAACTTAGCAGTTAAATATTCACCACGGCTTACTAAATAATCTTCTTGTGTATTTTTATTTAGTTCTTTTTTAATTTTATTAAGTTCTGATTCAATATCAAAATCAATATTTAATTCATTTCTAACTTGAACGAAACGATTAAATATTAAATCCCAAATATCTGTATAAGACACTGAATATTTAACATGTGATTCTAGAATATATAATAAATCAGTTATCTTATAATCTTCTTTGTTTCTTTTTCCAAGTGCTGAAACAACAACTACAACTCTACTTGGATCGCTTAATACAATATTCTTAACTTTTTCAAATTGTGTGGCACAAGATAAACTTGAGCCTCCAAATTTACAAACTTTAAACATAAAACACTACTTCTTAAATAAAATATCTTCCATATTATACATACCAGGTTCTGCTGTTAGTAAAAAATCAGCAGCTTGGATAGCGCCGCGTGCAAAACGAGCTTTATTAATTCCTGTATGTTTTATTTCAATCATATCATCTTCACCAATGTATAAAACATCGTGTTCATCAAGCATTTCTCCGCCTCTAATTTGGTGAATTCCAATTTCTGAATTCTCTCTTCTATTATTACCTTGTCTTCCGTATTTAGGCGTTCCTTGAGTTGCCTCAACTAAACTATCAATAAGCATTTCACTTGTGATTTTGCATGGCGCGTCAATTTTATCTGATCCACCTTTTTCAATATATTCAATATCGTAGTATTCACAAATTCTTGGAGTAATTAGTCTAATGATTCTATTAACTAAGTTTGCGCCCACAGAAAAGTTTTTTGAAATTAATACAGCATTTGTAGTAGCTAAATCATTAATTTTCTTCATTTGTTCTTCAGTATATCCTGTTGTACCAATAACAACAGCACATTTGTTTTCTTTTGCGTAATCATAAATCATATCTAAATTGGCAGGGTTTGAAAAATCTAGAATCACATCGATTTTTCCTTCATATTCATAAATAGATGTATATAAGTCTGGGCTTTGCGGAGCTATAATGCAAACACATTCAGGTCCTAACTCCTCTTTAATAATTTTACCCATTGTTCCATATCCAATTAAAGCAGCTCTCATAATAAATCTTCCTTTCGTATATCTATATTATAAATCATATTTAGCTATTTTTACAAAAGAAAAAAGCCAAATCTTTAAGATTTGACAATTTTCTTATTATTTTAATTTTAAATTAAGCTTATGCACTTTTAGTTTCTTTTTCAACTTTAAATGTAATGTCGTTTGTTGTACTTTGAAACAAATTCATTCCACCAACTGCATTAAAGCATTGATAATCCCAACCATCGATAAAAAAATAAAGGTCAGTTACTACAACAGCAGACTCAGTATTAGATAATTTATAAATTACTTTATTGTCGCAAGTAATAGATTCAATAGTAGTATCATCACCTGTTTTTTTATTTACCGTGTATAATGCATTTTGATTATAATAAGTAGAATATTCTAGCTCTCCACTTGTAGAATCACTAGTTTTCTTATGTTTTGGTCTAGAGATTGCATCAGTAGTTAGACCATATACATTATTGTAGTATGTGACAGCATCAGCCCCGTCAGTGACATCACTAATTGCATGATAATATCCAGTCGCATCATCACTAAATTGTTGAGTTTTACCATTTCCGGATTCTTTTTCTAAATTAACACCATTACTTAATCCGTATGTTGTTGCGGTTGTTTGATCACTTACAATAGTATTTTTAATACCAATACTAAGCACATCTTTAATACCTACATTTACACTTGAACCTGCTTTATTATTAGTACCCGCATCCGCAAGTAAATATTGAGTATTTGTACTAGTATTTAGACTAGGTAAAGTCATCTTCACTTCGTAAGTGCTTGAACTATCTAAACTACTTATTGCAAGTACTACTTGGTAATGTAGATAATGCGAAGTGTTAGCAGCTGCGTTATACTCATGTGTTGTATCCGAACTTCTTTCAACAAATCCATCACCTACTGTTGTGGAATTAATCGCAACAGGAGCTAACGTATCTGTCTGACTGCCTTCAGCTTGTAAGGTAGTTGAAGTTGAGAAATTTGTATGAACTTGAGTTGACGAACTACTACTATCAACCTCAACAAATCCATCTGTTGTATATACAGGAGTTTTTGGTGTTGTACTTTTATCTTTGTTATCTTTAGTTGTTTCTGCCCAACTAAAAGGACTCTTTATTAAAACTACAGCATCACTTGCAGTTACATTTCCTGTAATATTACTTGCAGTAGCTTTACCATTTGTTGTAAACCAAGCGAATGTAGATGTAGTCGCAGTGACTCCTGCCACACCAAGTGTTACTGCGCTTAAAGTTAATTTACGTAATAATTTCTTATTCATATTATTATCCTTTCTCCAAGGCAAGAAAAAAGACCTTGGTAAAAACCAAGATCCAAAATGAAATAAATAATCTGTCCCCCCCCCCGATTTTTCGAGGGGCAAGGGATCAAGGTTAATTTTTCTAACGTATTTTAATATATTTACTTTACAAAGTCAAGTTTATCTAAGTCTTGCATTAAGTAGTGCACTTAGTCTATTTAATATTGATTTTACAACTTTTTCAATATCTTCTGTTTCAAGTGTCTTTTCGCTAGATTCAAGAGTTAGAGTTAAGGCAATACTCTTTTCGTTTTCACCAACATTTTCGCCAGTATAAACGTCAAATATTTTAACATCTCTTAAGTATTTCTTAGCTACCATGTTAACAACTTTAATAACTTCTTCGCTTGAAATACTCTTATCAACAACTATAGCTAAATCACGAGTAACACTTGGATATTTTGAAATACATTTATATTCAAAATTATGATTTTTTAAAGAGAATAGTAAATCAAGATTAATTTCAAATACATAAACTTCACCTAAATCATGTTCTTTTGCATATCTAGGATGTATTTCACCAATAAATCCTATCTTTGTTTCACCGACATAAATATATGCGCTTCTACCAGGATGTAAATTTTCTAGTTTATCATCAATTTTTTCGTATCTAGTCTTGTAGCCAAACTTATCTAAGACTGTATCAACAATACCCTTTACAGTGTAGAAATCAACAATATTCTTCTTTCCTTGCCATAAAGAAGATTCAAATAAGCCTTCGAATGCGCCTGCAAACATATTTGTTTCAGATTCATTTGTATATACTTTACCAATTTCAAATAAAGCTAAATCATTTTGTTTATGAGCTTTGTTATAGCTAATATTCTTTAGTAACGCATTAATTAATGAATGTCTCATTACTTGCATAGAATCTGTCATAGGCATTAAAATCTTAACATCAGACATTTCGTCTGTTACAAAATCATTTAATGATTCAGTGTCTTGAAGTGAGTAGTTAATACATTCTTTTAGTCCTAATCCAGCTAAATTGTGACGTAAGAAACGAACAAATTGTTGCTTTTCAGTTAATCCACCTTGTGAGTCATTATTAGCTAATGTTGTAGGAATATAATCATAACCATATAGACGTGCAACATCTTCAATAATATCTTGATAACTTTCTAGTAAGTCCATTCTTCTTGATGGTAGTTCTATATCATAGTTTGTACCATCAAATGTATAAGAATAGTCATATCTATCAAAGAAATCTTTAGTATTTGTATCAGTAAAGGACGTACCTAAAACTTTATTAATTTTATCAGTTGTAATACTTACATGCTTTGCCTTATATGCGTTGTCTAAGCCGTTTACTCCACTTAATACAGAACCACTTGCGTACTCGCTAAGTAGATAAGCCGCGTAATCAAGTGCTCTATTAACACGAACAAAGTCAATTGTACGTTCAAATCTTGTTGAAGATTCACTCTTTAAGTCTAGTCTCTTACTAGTTTTTCTAACTTGAAGTGGTTCAAAATAAGCTGCTTCTAAAACTACGTTCTTAGTTTCATTTGTAATTTCAGTAGATGCTCCGCCCATAATACCAGCTAGGCATAATACATCAGAACCATTTGTAATAACAATGTCTCCGTCTTTTAAGTTTCTTTCAACATTATCAAGAGTAACGATAGTTTCTCCGTCACGAGCTTCTCTTACAACTATATTTTTTCCTAGCTTATCATAGTCAAATGAATGAAGTGGTTGTCCTAGTTCCATTAATACATAGTTAGTAATATCTACTACATTATTAATTGGTCTAATACCACTTGCGACTAGTCTCTCACGCATCCATAAAGGTGATTTTTGTATTTTTACATTCTTAATCACACGTGTTAAGTATTTAGTGCACTTATTAGTCTTAACTTCTACATTTATATCGTTCTTTTCGCTTGTCTCGTTTAATACAAACTTCTTAGGTTCTACATGTTGCTTTAAATTAGCACCTAAATCATAAGCTATACCCTCTATTGAAAGTAAATCTGATCTATTGCTTGTTAGATCTAGGTCAAAGATATAATCATCAAGTCCTAAATACTCGCATGGGTTCACGCCAATTGGTGCTTGTTCGTCTAACAAATAAATACCATCTTTAAACTCTTCAGGTACATATTTTTCTTCAATTCCTAATTCTTGAAGAGAACAGCACATACCATTTGACTCAATACCATGTACTTTGCTTGGCTTAATTTTGAAATCACCTGGTAAAACACAGCCTGGCAATGCAACTATTACTTTAGCACCTTTTTTCATGTTAGGTGCACCGCATACTATTTGACTTACTTCGCCATTTCTAATCTCTATTTGACATTTGTGAAGATGTGTACCTTCTACTTCTTCACATTCTAAAACATGGCCGATAGTAAGATTATCAAGTTTGCATAAATAACTTGCATCTTCAAGTTCTGAAATATGATATGAGAAAATTTTGAATAATTCCTCATTACTTACATTATCTAATTTAAGATAATCTTTTAACCAATTTAATGAAGCCTTCATATTAACGTTCCTCCTTAAATTCATCTAAGAATCTAATATCATTAGTATAGAAGTTTCTAATATCATCAATACCATATTTAAGCATTGCAACACGTTCTACACCTACACCAAAGGCAAATCCTTGGATTTCATTTGGATCATATCCTGACATTTCAAGTACGTGGTTATTAACCATACCAGCGCCAAGTACCTCAATCCAACCAGTTCCTTTACAAGTAGGACAACCTACACCATTACATCTAGCACAAGATACATCTACTTCTACGCTTGGCTCAGTGAATGGGAAGAATGATGGACGAAGACGAATTTCACGTTCTTTACCAAACATAGCACGTGCTATAGATAAAAGTGCACCTTTTAGATCGGCCATAGTAACATTTTTACCTAAAACAAGTCCTTCCATTTGCATAAATTGATGTGAGTGAGTCGCATCGTCGGCGTCTCTTCTGTAAACCTTACCAGGACAAATAATTTTAATAGGCTTTCCTTCTTTAAGCTCCATAGTACGAGCTTGAACAGGTGAAGTTTGGCTACGTAGTAAACGTAATGCATCGATATAGAAAGTATCTTGCATATCACGAGCTGGGTGACCCTTAGGTAAGTTTAATTTTTCAAAACAATATAAATCTGTTTCAATTTCAGGTCCTTCAGCTACCGCATAGCCTTGTCCTATGAATAAATCTTCCATTTCCTCAATAGTCTTAATTAATGGGTGAATTGTACCTGTTTTAAATTCGTAACCAGGAAGTGTTACATCAATTCTTTCCGCATTAATTTTTTCATTGATTTCAGCTTCAGTTAATTCTTTAAGTTTAGCTTCATAAGCCTCAGAAATACTTTGCTTAGTATTATTAGATAATTGACCTACTTCTTTTCTTTCTTCAGGACTTAAATTACGCATATTAGCCATAATTTCGGCAAGTGGTCCTTTTTTTCCTAACCATTTTGCTTTTTCATTAGCTAATTCGATTTTATTCTTAATATTTGAAAAAGCTTCTTTTGCATTTTCTAATGCTTTTTCTAAATCTTCTTTAATATTCATATATTTCCTCCATTATAAGTTTAATGCAATAATTAGTATTATAAGAATAATACCTAAGATAATACGATAAATTCCAAACGATTTAAAATCGTGATTATTAATAAATTTTAGTAACCATTTAATTGTTAATATAGATATTATAAAAGCTGACACACAGCCTACAAGCAAAAACATTACCATCTCTGTGTCCATAGATACACCTGATTTTGTAAATGAATATGCTTTAACTAGTGAAGCACCTAACATAATTGGAATAGAAAGTAAAAACGAAAACTTAGCACTTTCTTCTCTATTTACACCAATTAACATAGCACAAAGTATTGTAACGCCTGAACGCGATGTACCAGGTATTAAAGCAAGTATTTGTGCAAGTCCTATAATTAAAGCTGTTTTCCATGTAAAGCTAAAGACAGAATTAATTTTAAACTCTTTATCCTTATTTACAAATGTTTCAATTAGAATAAACAAAATACCATAAATAATGAGTGTTGTAGCTACAATCCAAACGTTGTTATCTAAAGCACTAGATATATCAGTTACTTCAAATATAAGACCAATTACAGCTGCTGGAATGCAAGCTATAATTATATGAAGTAATAGCCTCCACGTAGATTTCTTTTCTTCACTACTTTTACTTTTACCAAATGGCCATAATATTTTAAAAAATGATACAATTACAGCGAGGATTGCGCCTAGCTGTATGACAACCTCGAAAAATGACCAATAAGAATCTCCGTACGTTTCATTTATTTTAAACCACTGGTTTAAAATAATTAAATGTCCGGTACTAGACACTGGTAGCCATTCTGTTATTCCTTCAACAATTCCATATAAAATTGCCTGTAAAAAACGAATAAACGACATCTTACCTCCAAAAAAAAGCCGCCCTTAATAAAAAGGACGACATAACCGCGGTACCACCTTAATTTGTAATATACATTACACACTTTACGCTATAACGGGCTCACCCGGATTTGATTAGAATCACTAGAAAGTGAATTCAATATAACTATCCTAAGGGTTCTCATCTTTCCCTCTTTCTGTAAAGAATTATTATATTTACTACTCTTTCATCATTGTTTTATAAATACACAAGTATTATATATAATTAAAACATTTTTTTCAATAGATTAATGTTTGTTTACAAAAGTGCTTCTACTTTTTATTTCTTAATTCACAAATAAATTCTTCTATACGATCGAATGCTTTCTCAATATCACTAAGAGTTGCAGTGTAAGAAATACGTATATTGTATTTATAATTATCACCAAATGCTGAGCCCGGAACTACAGCTACATGTTTTTCTTCAAGTAGTTTTTTTGTAAATTCAAAAGAAGTCATACCAAACTCTTTAATCGAAGGAAAGAAATAGAATGCGCCTTCACCTTTAAAGCATGGTATACCAAGTTTTTTTATACGACAATATGTGTATATCCTTCTTTTGTTATAATCTTCTTTCATGAAACTAACATCGTTATCTCCATTTTTAAGAGCTTCAATCGCCGCAAATTGTGAAGACGAAGGGCAGCTTACAATCCCGAATGCATGTAATTTTTTAAACTCTGAAATGAGGTTTAGAGGAGCACACATAAAGCCAAGTCTAAAACCAGTCATTGCATAAGCTTTAGAAAATCCATTAATTAAGATAGTTCTTTGCTTCATACCATCAATACAGGCAATAGATTCATGAATAGATTCATATGTAAGTTCTGAGTATATTTCGTCACTAATTAAATATAAATCGTGCTTGATACATAATTTAGCCAAATCTTCAAGTTCACTTAAACTCATTACGGCACCTGTAGGATTATTAGGGAAATTGATAATTATAGCTTTTGTTTTATCAGTTATTTTTGATTCAACAATAGATGCATCTACTTTAAAACCATTTTCTTCTTTAAGTAAAACGTGAACATCTTTTCCGCCCGCAAGTCTTACAAGAGGAGTATATGCATCATACACCGGGTCAAATAAAATAACTTCATCCCCTTCTTCAATAAGCGTTCTAATTGCTAAATCAATTGCTTCGCTTGCGCCTACGGTTACAAGTATTTCATTCATATTATAACTTAAGTGATATTTTCTATTTAAAAATTTTGAAATTTCTTCTCTGAGAAGAGGTAAGCCATAATCACTTGTATAGAAATTCTTTCCTTCTAAAATTGAGTTAGATGCAACGCTCGCAATATGATCTGGCGTCTTAAAGCTAGGTTGTCCTACACAAAGTGAGATAGCACTTTTGTCTGACAATAATAAATTAAAGAATTCATTTATTTCACTTGGTTTAATATCTTGAACACGTTTTGATATACTTTTCATATTTTACCTCAAATCTTAATATCCTATTATTTTCAAGTTAAGCTACAAAATCAGCGATTTCTTTTGTTTCACTAAAAGATTCCACTTTATCTATTATTCTTTCATATTCATTTATTTTCATATCTAGTTCAGACTCATATAAAACAAAAGTTTTATATACAGTAGCTTCTTCAAATGCATAAATACGATTAATTAAAACTCTATCATTTTCTTTTAGATCAAATCCATCAGCTAAGTATAAAATAGGTAGTCTGTCTGATAAATGCTGATCATTATATAATACACTAACAAATTTATGCAAACGACCTGTTTTCTTTAATTTCTTAGGTAATACAACATAAGGATTTTCAACAATACAATTGATTGCTCCTCCAACAAATAAATATTTGTTGCCTTTAACTTCTCTTAAGAAAAAGAATACATCTTTAAAACTTGCGGAATCAGCAAAATCAACAGTTGTTTTTCCTTTAATAATTAATTCATCTGTTAAAATAGATTTACCATAATCAACAAATGTCACAAGCATTTTAGTATCAAGTTTTTTATTGAATTTAATTTTGATAGTAATATCTTTTTTATTCGTACACTTAAAATCGACTTTTACATTGTTTTTTTCATTTTCCTCTAATGTTAGACAATCAATTAATATTTCTCTTAACATTAAATCATCTGTAAGATATATTTTATCCTCTAAAGGCTTAAATTCGTATAGACAGTACTTATCACAAATTTTATTATAAACTAAGTCATCCCCTATATAATCTATTGTATTTTTTCTCATTTCGATTGCATACTTTGCCTCAGTAATTAAATGAAGTTTTCGTCTTAGACAAAATTCAAGCGGATCATTATCTATATTTTTATCGTATCCATCGTACATTCTAAGCGCAACATCAGCATATTTTGATAACTTATTTCCATTTCTAAAGTCATCCCTGATATCTACATAAAGCCTAGTTAATAAGTTAAACCCTAACTGTTCGTTTTTAGTCGTTCCAAGACCTTGAATTAAACAGTCAGATAATTTATATCTAGATTCAGTAATATCAAAAGCTGAACCTATTGAAAAGTACATGAACGCTTTATTATAATCAGGTTCACCCTTAGGATTATGATAAAAATACAAATAACCTAGTGTGTTAGCCGCATCATAATCTTTTAAATTATATAATTTTAAAAGTAAAGTCTCCGCTTCACTATAGTTAATAGGCCAAAAGAAAGCACCTTCGTAATCAAGGTATGCTTTTGCCTTAAGCGCAAGCATATCATCTTCTTTAATTAAATCATCTAAATATTTTTTAAAGATATCTAATAAATGTGGATATTTTTTAAATAAATAATAATTTCCTTCTTGTGCGTGTTTTTCAACAAAAATAACCTTTAACATGTATGATCTATCATTAGTTTTTCCATCAAAATAATTAGATTCTTGATTTAATGACTCTATAATTTGGTCTAAATCATATTTGAAATTATCTTCAAAATATAAATCTAATATAGATAAGAAAGCAATCACTGTTGTTTCTTCTTTTTTAAATTCTAAATCACTTTTGTTTTCCGCATAAGCATCAAATGCTTCATTAAATCCAATAAAACATTTATTGTTATCATAATATGTATCAAGGACCAAATTAACGTCATCACTATTTTCTAACAGATCTCTTAAATATGAAATCTTTAGATTAAGTTTACCATTAAATTCAACACCATTATTAGGCGTGCGGTAACCAAAGAAATCTTGTGAATCAATTTTTCCACGCAAATACTCAATATATAGTTCCTTATCTACTTTACGAGGTATCATATGATCAAAGCAAATTTCTTTTACAGGTATTTTATAAAAATCGTTTTCCATCGGATAATATCCGTCTAAAATTTCTAAATCATCATAATCTAGTTCGTATGAAGATTGAATATATAAATATTTATTCGATTTAGATAAATAGCCATATACGATTTCACCTTCAACTAAAAAATCTTTAAAATCTTTAGTTATCAATATGTAATGTTCTTCATATATATTCATACATACCTCCATGTATTTTTAGTTTTTAAGGGCCTGAAGTGGTGAAGGAATTTGTCCACCACGTTTTATAAAGACATCATTTTTAGTTTGATTAACTTCTTGTACATAAGCACATCCAAGTAATCCGCCAAACTCAAGTGTTTCTCCTGCTTTTTTCCCAATAGCTGGAATTATTCTTACAGCAGTAGTTTTATTGTTCACCATGCCAATAGCGGCTTCGTCTGCTATGATTCCTGAAATAATCTCTTCTGATGTGTCCCCTGGAATCGCAATCATATCAAGACCTACAGAACATACGCAAGTCATGGCCTCAAGTTTCTCTAGATTTAATGTGTTATTTCTAACAGCTCTTAACATTCCTTGGTCCTCAGAGACAGGAATAAAAGCTCCACTTAAGCCACCAACTCTATTACAAGCCATAACTCCACCTTTTTTGACTGCATCATTTAAAATCGCAAGACAAGCAGTTGTACCATATGCACCGCAAGATTCAAGACCCATTTCTTCAAGTACTTCAGCTACACTATCACCTATAGCTGGAGTAGGAGCTAAAGATAAGTCTACAATACCAAATTCGACATTAAGCATCTCACTTGCTTTAGTGCCTATAAGTTGACCCATACGAGTGATCTTAAAGGCAGTCTTTTTAATTATATCTGCAATTTCAGATATAGGTGCATCTTTAGGAGCTTGTTTTATGGCATTTCTCACAACCCCAGGTCCTGATACTCCAACATTAATTACAGTATCAGCTTCACCAACACCATGGAATGCGCCTGCCATAAATGGATTATCCTCAACAGCATTTGCAAATACAACAAGTTTACCAGCACCAAGACAATTATTATCTTTAGTCTTAATTGCAGCCTCTTTAACAATTTTACCCATTATACGTACTGCATCTAAATTAATACCTGCTTTTGTAGAGCCAACATTTATACTAGAACATAGTTTACTAGTTACACTTAATGCTTCAGGAATAGAATTAATAAGTTCTAAGTCTCCAGCAGAAAATCCTTTTTGAACAAGTGCTGAATATCCACCGATAAAATCAATACCAATATCATTTGCGACTTTATCAAGCACTTTTGCATACTTTACAGGATCTCCACCGCTTGCGCCTACAAGAAGTGCAATAGGAGTTACGGATACTCTTTTGTTTACAATAGGTATACCATAAGTTTTCTCAAGTATATTACCAACTTTAACTAAGTCTTTCGCGTGTTTATAAATTTTATTATAAACTTTTTGACATGACTTATCTATATCACTATCCATACAATCAATTAAAGAGATACCCATAGTTATAGTTCTAATATCTAGGTTTTCTTTATTGATCATATTTATTGTTTCAAATATTTCATCATTAGTTAACATATATCACCTATATTTTATGCATCGCATTAAAGATATCTTCATGCATAATATGAATATCTAAATTTTTAGATATCTTAACATCATCAAACGAATCTATGAATTCTAAAAATTCACAATTCAAATTATCAATATTTACAACCATTATCATTGCAAAATAACTATCTAATATTGATTGTGACACATCAATAATATTAGCATTCTTTTTCATACAAACATCACTAACACTGGCTAAAATACCACAAGTATCTTTACCTACTACAGAAATAATTGCGTTCATATATGCCTCCAAATTAAATACAATTTAATTATATATTATATTTATCTTTAAGGCACCAACTTTTTAAAGAAAAAAGATACACAAATATTAATTTGTATACCTTTATTCTATTTAGCGCCTTCACGTTTGAATACTCCAATAACTGTGTGCCATAATATTCTTGTATCAAGCCAAAAGCCTCTTTTGTAAGGATAATATAATTCCATCTTAATTCTATCTTTGTAATCTATATAACTTCTACCATGACTTGCCCAATAACCTGTAAGTCCTGGTTTAACTTTAAGTAGTAATTCTTGTTCGTCTTTAGAATATTTATCTAATTCTTCTCGTAAAATTGGTCTCCAACCTACAACTGACATTTGTCCTATAAATATATTAACTAATTGAGGTAATTCATCTAAGCTTGTTTTTCTTAAGAGTTTACCCACTCTTGTGATTCGAGGGTCATTAGTTACCTTAAAATCTCTTTTATATTCCTCAAGTTGTTCAGTTGTTAATATTTCTTCAATAGGTCGAGGGTCAAGTCTCATAGATCTAAATTTTAAAACTTTAATTGTTTTACCATTTCTTCCAATTCGCTCATGACCATAGAATGCCGGACCTTTTGAATCTAATTTAACTAATATAATTAATATTAAAAACGTAGGGGACAATAAAATTAAGCCTAGTAAACTTGATATTATATCAAACAATCTTTTACAAAAAGAAAAGATAGGTTTCTTCTTATACATTGATGGATTATATTCTAGACTCAAAGCCTCTATAACTGATTTTCTTTGTTTCATAAATTTCTCCATAATAAACCTTATTGGTTTAATCGCTTGAAAAGTATATCATAATATTTTTTAATTTACTAGAAAAATTATAAATAAAATTCGACAGTTATAATAATCTATTCCCCACTTTTATCAAATAAAACCATAAAGAAACCTTTTACAATAATCTTTAAGTCCAAAAATAAAGATCTTTTCTCAATATACTTTAAATCATAATCAATCCAATCGTCAAATTTCACACCATTTCGATTATGTTGAATTTGCCACAGGCAAAGTAACCCACCCTTGACTAAAAATCTTTGTTTTTGATACAAAGTATATTTCTCTACCTCACTAGGAATAGGAGATCTAGGACCTACAACAGAAAGTCTACCTACTAGTACATCCCAAATTTGAGGTAATTCATCAATAGAAGTTTTTCTCAAGAATTTCCCAAACTTTGTAATTCTCGGGTCATTCTTCATCTTAAACGCTGGTCCATCAGCCTCATTCAACCCTTTATCTATATATTCTTGTTTAAGTTTGTCAGCATTAGGTATCATAGATCTTATCTTATGAAATTTAATTAATCTACCATCTTTACCAACACGTATAGAAGTATATATTGGATTATGTCTATCTTCACAAAATTTTATAAACATCATCAAAAGTATAAACCACCCAAAGCATATAAGCGCAAGACTAGAAAGCAAAATATCAAAGAAACGTTTAAAAAATTGATATACATATTTTTCTTTATAGTCTATTGTTATATCCCCATAAAAACTTCTATGCTTTTCATTCATAATATCAAAACCTTTCAAAACACATAAAATTATATTC
>CAVFGN010000008.1:0-2566 GCA_963621965.1 Alistipes finegoldii | reverse complement strand
TATAATTATTATTAACCATATTAATAAATTAATTACAAAAAATTCACTTTTTATATAATTTTAATTCGTATTTTTATTTTTTTGTTTACATTTTTAGTTTAAATTACTTTTTTAGCCTTTAAAGAATAATATTCCTCTAATATATTTATTTTGAAAATAAGATTATTTTAAATTATTACACTTTATAAAATTAATTAAATCTATCTATATTTAAATTGTATTTTTCAATTATTTTTTTAACTTTCCCTAAATTAGGAGGTCTATGGTCAAGTGAGTGACAATCTGATGCTACATAATCTATAATTTTATCTTTAATCATTTTTTTCGCCTTGTGCTTATTTTCGATTAAGAACTTAGTATTCACTTGCATCAAGACATTAGTCTTTTCTTTAAGCTTATAATAATCTTTTAAGTTAATATTATATCTTTCTATATGAGCTATAATTGGTTCATAGCCCTTAAGTCTTATTGAATATATAATTTCTTCTAATTCATCAAGTGTAATATAGTAATCAAATTCAATTAAAATATATTTAGTATTATTAATTGAAATATATTCATTATTTTCTAATTTTTTAAATGTAGATTTATCATAATATATTTCTTGTCCTAAATAATACTTAAGAGTAGGAAATTTTTCTTTAATAGCATTCTCTAATTTATTAAAAGAATCTAATATTTCACTTTTAGATACATCTTTATGACAATAAGAATGGGGAGTAAATACTATACTATCTACTCCCTCATTTATTTCTTTTTCAATCATACTTAAAGATGTATTTAAATCTTTAGCACCATCATCAACGCCAGGTACTATATGAGTATGAATATCTAGCATAATTATTTCTCGCTGTAATAATAATAATAATAATCGTCTCTCTTAGCACGCTTAACTTTAGTGATATTTAAGCCTAATATATTTGCATCTTCATTATTTAATTCTGCAATACATTTTCTAGCCATACTAGCTTTTGTTTGGTTAGCCGCAATAACATAAACAACCGCATCACTAATCTTAGTAACAACTTTAGCATCACTAGTAGCCATTACAGGAGCTGTATCTAAAATGATATAGTCATAGTCATTTCTCAAATCTTCAATTAACTTAGCTAACTTTTCGCTTTGTAATATAATTGTAGGGTTAGGAACCTTAGCACCAGCAGTGATTATAGATAAATTAGAATCAATGTGGTTAATATTAACTTTTTCTAAATCACCAGTGACATATTCTGAAATACCATTTGTTCTTTCAAGTGAAAAATATTTATGAGCTGATGGTTTTCTTAAGTCAAGATCAATAATTAAACACTTTCTATTGTTATTAGATAATGTTTTAGCTAAATTCATAACTGTAGTACTTTTACCTTCTTCTTGTGAAGTTGAAGTAATTTCAAGAACTTTTTTGCTTTCACCTTCAATAGAGAAGTCAATATTTGTTAAAAGTTTTTCATAATTTGTTTTATTAACAAACTTATCAGAGTTAATATCACCAGTATTTAAATTAATCTTATCGTCAGTTTGGAAACCAAGAATTGGTCTTTTTAAATCTTCTCCGGCTTCATCAGGTGTTGTATATTTATTCTTGCAAAGTTCAATAATAATACATACTGCGCAGCCAACAACTAATGAAACTAGGGCACCAATTGCCATATATAATGTTTTAGAATTACCAGTTTTTTCACTTGGTGTAGCTTCTGTAACAACATTATAAGAATTTTGAACTACAGGATATTTGTATGTTTCTCCTTCTTTTTCATTTGTTTTATCTATACCTGTTTCTATTAAAACTTTTAGTGCAGTTTGTGAGAAATCTTCATTATTTGATGTAAATGTTACATTAACAAATAAAGATGAAGTTGAAACTGTTGTTGATACACACTTTTTAAAACTTGTAGTTGTATATCCTTTAGCAATACTTCCTACATTACTATCAGTTGATAATGTATTAATTGTTGCTTCAACAATTGATGTATCTACAATCCATTCAGAAATTGTTTGAGTTGCACGTAATGCGCCAGAAACATCACTTGAGGAATTTGTAGTGAATTTTTCTTGATTTACTAAAATTGATGTAGTTGATTTATACTTTGGTTTAACCATTAACATAGTTAAAATTAAAGTAACAATACAACCTCCAACAAATATTCCAACAAGCCACCAAATTCGTCTAATAAACATTTGGAATATTTGGCCTAGCGTTATGTACTTTTCTTCATTTTGATTATTTTCCATAATTTCTTTTCCCTTCTCTATATAAAAAAATTTATTATTTAAATCAAATGTCCTATATATATATATTAACATAGAACATCTTATTTTACCAATGGAAATTGATATTTTAGATATGAAACATAGTTAATTATAATACAATCATTACTGTTATCTTTGATTTTTTAATCATTCAATATTAAAATTGACACATATACAAAAATACTATTAATTTGTAAAAACTTTGAAGACTTGTCAATAGTTTATGTAAATATATAATGATTGTAGCGTTATCTTTAATTCTAAAATCAAGTTAGAATTATAATAAAGCAAGTTAGCACAGGCTAACAAGCCGGAA
>CAVFGN010000007.1:24931-63147 GCA_963621965.1 Alistipes finegoldii | reverse complement strand
CGAACTTCTATTTAAAAATGAATTAAAAAATAATTTAAATTTAGAAATTGATAATCTATATTATTATTTCAAAAAATAATATTCATAATTCTAATTTCTACTTGCAATTAAGCAAAAAATGTACTAGAGATTGATTACCTACTAGTACATCTTTAATTAACTATTTATTACGACTTTTTTCTTGTTTTTTTTCTAAGACTATTTCATTGTTTTTAACTTCCATTTTATTATCTTCTAAATTAATATTTTCAATATTTACTCTTGAAGTATCATCTAACTCATCCTCTTCACTTACAAACGTTCTAAGTAGTGGATCAAATTCTGGCGCCTTAATTTCAAATTTCTCATTTATTTTATCATTTACGCTCGTAATTGCATCACTTACATCAAGTGCTTCAGTGTATGAATAAGACTTTATATTTTGAAGATTTGACTTAAACTTTTCTTGCATGCCTGAACTTAAAATATCATCTTTTTTAGTTAAATAGCCTTTAACAAAATTTTTATCAAGTTTTAAAGTACTTGAAATCTTATCAAGCGTTTCATTTAGTAAACGCTTTTCAACTTTGTAATCTTTATAATGCATTATCATTCTAAAGAACCAGTTAGTGTTATGCACTTGACTCATTGCTTGATAAACTTCTCTATAGCTTTGTAAGAATGCTTTCTTTTGATCAGTGCTATAAGTAGTGTATGTGTCGTATTTAGCTAAAGCATTATTTATAGCAGTGTAAGCTGAATCAAAATGTTCGCATTTCTCAACATGACTATAATCAGAATAGCCAGAATTATTATACGCTCTATATGAAATTTGTCTTAGTTTAACATCAACAATACGATTAATTCCATATGCTCGCTCAAACATCTCAATCTTTTCTTTGTTAGTCATTGTCTCAAGAGGACTAGCCCCTTCAATTCCTAATTTTTCACCAATTGCAATATTTGCAATATCATTGAACTCTGTTGCAAATTCAAATAAAGCATTTTTGTCAGTCATACTTGCGCCTTCATAAAATTCTTTTTGTTCTGCCCCAGACTTTTTCCAAACTTGATTAAATAATTCAACAAATTTATTTTCAAAGAATGTGTTTTGACTAAAATTTATATTATTAGCATCATCGAAGTCTTTTATTGTAACATTTAAGCCATACTTATCGTTAAAATCTTTAAGTTTAGAATAAAATTTATTAGATGTAACAAATCTATCAATTTCATTATTCATAATTTCATTTGCTAAACACTTTTTAAATACTTTTTCATTTAAGTTTAAATCCTTTAAAGATTCACGAGGATTAAGTATGAAATCATGTATCTTATCATACTCTTTAATACTTAAATCTTTAGTTTCGCTCAATATTACAAAGGAAGTACTAATTGTTCTAAAGAAATCACCAACCATGCCTGCTAGTTTTTCTTCACTTATTTCATGGTCTAACTTAGATCCGTCTAGTTTTAAAACACCAGTTTCATATACTTTAGATACTTCTTTAATTAATGTTTTTGCATAACTAATTAAATCATCAACATCTATTTCGTGATTTTCTAAATAAGATTTAATATCAAATGCTTTTATAACATGTAAACCATCTCTTGATTTATAATCAGCACCATATAAATCTTGCATAGGAATATTATCGTTATGTGTAACAAGTATATTTAAAAGTGTCTTTTCCGCATGATTTGAGAAGAATTTGTCTCCGTATGTAGGAGATGTAAGTGTAGCTGGGTCTAATGTTTTAACATATAAACAATTTTCAAATTCATTCCTTAAATTAACTTTAGGTTCATGACAATTTACGTTTTCAAGAAAACGCAAAGTAGTTCTTCCAACAGAGTAATTTCTGATGTTAAACATACGAGCTATTTTTTCTTCGTATGATACATCATTAAGAGTATTTGCTACCTCATCTTTTTTGTACAAATCATCAACTATATTTGTGCATCCTAAAACTGGGTTTAGAAGGAATTTATCAATGGTAACATTTGATGCTTTTAAACTAGAAAATAAATAGTAGAAACCATTTAAAGAAGCATTTACAGGTAAGTCATTCGCAAATTCCTTAGGAATAAATGATTGTCTATAATTAGTCATATTTCCCGGGAAGTGTAACAAATCAGGCTTAATTGTTTCTTTAATAAACGCATACATTTCACTCAAATTGTTGTATTCTTTAACATATTCATCTTTATATTTAACAATATTTTTAAAATCATTGTTTCTAATTGCATCACGCATTTTAATTTGAGCTTTACGGAAATGTGAGAAACCATAAATCTTTACATCTTGTTCACCAACGAAATTTTCATCAAGTAAACCAAGCTGATCCATTTTATTATAAACTGAAATCAAAGTATCTTTGTACTCTTTAGATATAGTATACTCGCTTTTTAAAACTTTATTTTCTAATTCTTGATTTCCAAGAACTCCAGGCTTGTATTCAACACCAATATCTTTAACCTGGTAAACATCGTTTAATTTGTTTTCTTCAATAAATTGATTTGCATAAAATCTTGCAATCTTATTTGAGATACTATCACAAGTTGACGCAAAAGTTTCGATTTGAGGTGCAGATACAATTTCTAATTCATTAATTGTATCTAGTGCTTCATTAATTTGCTTTTTTTCATCTTCACCAATTTCATTATTGTTTAATAAAACAGTTTTTGTCTTATTAATATCAGCCTCAAAATCACGAGTATAACGTATACTTTCAGGATCAAAGTTTTCAATTTCTTCTGCTAGGGGATTGCATCTATCTTCGCCAATTAAATCAATTAAAAAATCATTATATTGACCAGCTTCATCGCGAAAAAATGCACTCGAAAAAAAAGGATACATTTTTTTCAAAGTTAAATCTTCTACTTTAGTTCCTCTAAACTCAGGTGTCATAGAAACCATTTTCTTCTTCATGTTAGGAAGAAAATCAGCGCCTTTAGTGCGTGCTATTTCAGCTTCGAATTTATCAAATTCCTCGTCTGTTAATTTTGAACATAATTTATAGAAAATATTTAACATCTTAGGATAATAAATAGTTTCTTTTTCTTTTAAAGAAATAGCCCCATTAAGCTCTATTTTACATTTTTTAAGGACATCTGTTTCAGTATTATTTGAAGAATCTTGAATTGCTTTTAGACAATCTTTATATTCTTTTGTTATCTTATTTACAACATCTTTAAATTTGCCCATAATAAGCCTCCTATTTAAACTAATCTTATTATATAACAAAATGTGTGACAAGATTTTTATTTTTTAAATTCGCTTTAAATTTTTAATTTCTATCTCTAGTTTTATATAATAAAAAATTTATAAAGAAAAAAAGTAAAAAATATATTAAACCGTAGTATATACCACAGTTAAGATAAAATCCATTTTCAAATTTAATTGTTGGTATAAAATATTTTGTTTCTTCAAATGTAATCATTTCTAATATTACTACTAAAAGTGAAAACATCAATGTAACAAAAAAATTTTTCGTTAAATAATCTATACATATAGACATTTCAAGAATTACTAAAGTAAAAATCAAATAAGCTAAATATGAAGTAATAAGATTTATTTTAAGCATATCAAATATAAAATACGAAGGTACAAACGACAATAGAAAGAATAACATTGAAAATAATATCGAAAAAGAAATATAGACGCTCTGTTTTGCAAGAAAAACATAAGATCTACCAAGCTTAGCTTCTTCCATTACATCAAAAGAATCTATTAACAAATTAGATTCTCTTTGCGTAACAAATACAATCAAAAAAGTTATCGATATACAAATTATAGTTCCTAGAGTTTCAAGGTAGTTAGTATTAACAAGTTCAACATACAATTCATATCCATCTTTTTGTGTCAATAGCATATACATAATTAGTGCAAATATTAATATTAAAGTTATGCAAAACGTGATAATTGAACTTTTATTTAAAATTATTTTATTATAAATCTTGATTAAGTTCTTCACCAACAATGTTTCCTCCCTCTATTAATATTTCTCTATGTTTTATTCTTTGATAATCTTTCTTTTGATGACTTGAAATTATAATAGTTTTGCCTTTTTGATTTTCATTTTTAAAAATATCTATAAACTTTTTCTTTAAATTTTGGTCCATTCCTTCTGTTGGTTCATCTAATAATAAATATTCTTTTTTGCTTGAAATTAAATATAAAAGCCCAAGTTTTTGAAGATTACCTTTTGACAATTCTTTTATTAATTTATAAGGTATATCAAGATAATTAATATAATAAGATAAATCGACATTATTCTCACATTCTAAAAATTTTATATATTCTTTAACACTTAAAGTCTTAGGTAAATTAAATTTCTCAGGCAAATAAGCCACATTATTAAGTTTAATTTCTTCGTTTTTATCAGTACGTAAAAGTCCCGCTAATAATTTAATTAATGTCGATTTACCGCTTCCATTAACTCCAAGTAAAACGATAAAATCTCCTTTGTTTATTTCGATATTAACATCATTTAATACTGCCTTACCTTTATAAGATTTTTTTATATTAGAGATCAACATATGTGGCCTCTATAAAATAAAAACTTGATATCTTATCATTAATTATTAAATAATAAATATCATCTATATTAATAAGTAAACGAGATAAATACGTATTGTTATAGGGATATAAAACTAATTCTTGCGTTTCTTGTAAGTTATTGTACTTTACACTAGTTTCTGTGTTTTTTCCGTTAACTAGTACTTTTTCGACCTTTTTATTATCATCTAAAATAAAATGTATTTCTTTAATATTATCTTGTAAATTATATTCGAAAGAATAATTAGATTCTTGTGTAACCACATCTTTAAAATAAATATTTCCCATATTAAATTCTAGTTTTTCCTCGCTTGTTTTAAGAACTAGTTTAGATTCATAGTTTCCAGCTTTAATTTGTAACATCTGAAAATTATATGTGATTTTATATAGTGACCCTTCTAAAGAAGTATTTACACTTTTCAAAGTCAATTTATTCATTGTATCATTTAAGTAAATTTCGAAATTAATATAGTTAGGGTTTGAATAAATGGATTTTTCTTTATTCACATAAAGGTTTAACCCAAACTCCTCATTATTTTTATTAATAAATTGAGTCTCATATCTTGAATAAATAGTTATTTTATCTATCCTTTTATAATATAAAAAGGAAAATACAAGTAATACAATCGATAAAACAAGAATTAAATACCTTTTCATATAGCTAACTTCTCAATCTTCAAATATGATTCAGTGATTGTAAAATATTCAAATGCGCCAATCTGATCTTCAAGCCACATCCAATAATAACAAGCTACACCATTTGTATAATACCCTTGTCCTTCAACATAGCCCACACATAATGTTTTAGGGTCAACCGTAAGAGACAAATTTTGTTGTTCTTTTACTAGTTCTGTTGTTGTATACTCTCCTGATATTTTAAGGGTATTATTTAGCGAATTTGTAAATGATTTAACTTTACCTGACGTCTTAATTTCAATTGAATCCGTTGCTGATACACTTGTTTTAGTTGTAGTTTCTTGTTGGATATTTAGTGTATAAGTAATAGCTGAAGTACCTTCATTTCTATATGAAAATAGGGCACCTGTAATAAATGTAGCACGAACATTTGTATTAAATTTATAAATATTCCAACCATTAAATCTTCTCTTTCTTACTTGAGATAATTCGTCATTAATTTCACTTCTTGTGTAATCTTTTAAAAGTTTACCGCTATCAACATTTATATAAGCAAATGCATTATAATCTTTTTGTTCAGCATTAGACACACTAGAACTAGAAAATATAAATAATCCCAATATCAATATTAATGTAGTAAAAATAAGTCTTTTCATATAATCACCTCAATAATATTACGCAAGAAGCATTTAATTTACTAAAAAATTTAAAAAAATCTAGAGGTAGTGTTATTCTACTTCTAGATTAATTAATTTTTTCTCATATTCTTTTTTAGATATTTAAAAATGTACTTTTCACCATTATTAACATACATTGTAAGTAATTCTTCCATTACCTTTTTTGTCTCTTCATGCATCACTAAATGGTTTTTTTCATGCAAAAAATAATCTAACACCATTTCTCGTTTGAAATTCTTCCTATTATAATTTTTGCTAGCAGCAATCCTATCGCATACAGATTCTGCAATGTATCTATTTGGCATTTTAACAGGCATATATTTGTTTTCGCTTTTTACAAAATCAAACCAGTATTCACAGTGGTGCTTATTGCGTCCTTTATGATGAAGCCAAGCACTTGAATAACCTTTTTCGTTTCTCTCGTTTTCATTTGGTGAATGTTTTCCGTACGCAAAATATTTAACTGACGGAAAAAACTCAGAGAAACTATATTTAGATAAATCGTGACAAATCCCTTGCTTATAGAGACCGCTTCTAAAACAATAAAGCATTACTAAATGTCTATGTTTTGTTATAACTATAAAATGACGAATTACTTTAAACATGATTACTATCCTTAAAAAAAATAAGCAACCACAATAGTGATTGCCATTAATTTATTACTTAAATCTCTTACGAGCTTCTTGACGTTTTTGTTTACGTACGTCAGATGGTTTTAAATAATATTGACGCTTCTTAGCTTCTTGAAGGTTGCCAGATCTAGTAACATCGCGCTTAAAACGACGAAGAGCATCATCGATGGATTCTTTTTCATGTACGATTGTTTTTGCCATAATTTCCAGGCCTCCTTCCATTTTGAAAATCCTTTTATATTATACATAAAATTTTCTTGTATGTAAATAGAGAAATTTTATTTTTAAATTTAAAATTCGTGGTTTTTACATAGAAATAAACTTATTTAAGTTATTATCGTAAAAATAACCAATATTTTTTAATATTTGTTTAATCTCTTCAATATCAAAATCTAAATCTTCACACAAATCTTCTAAAGAAGAATAATTATCACGAAGTTTAGTATTTATAAAGCTTAATAAGATATTAGGATCTTTAGTCATTACTCAATATATGTCCCATCTAATACATTTTGTAATTTCTTAACTGAAACTTTATAATCACCTTCACGAATTGCAATACCTTGTGATGCATAAAGTTCATCAACAGGAAGTAATCCTATATAAGAAATAGCTGGGATTGCGCCTACACGTGCTGCTTCTTCTTTTAATTTGTTTAATCTATATTCTTCGATAAAGCCTTCACGTGGTAAAATATCAACCGAAGTTGCGACTAAATAATTACTTTCGCCCTTAGAGACAATCGCATTCGCAAAATCAACTAAATTACCAGCTATAGATTTGCAAACAAAACCATTCTTTTCAATTTCACCTTTGAATGCATTCATACCAAAACGATATAATTCATTTTTAGTTAATACTTTATCATTTCCAATTCCACCAATTGTCTTTTCCCATGGTTTAGTTTTATTAGCTTGATAAAAGCCAATATGTTGACTAAAAATCCAAATTTTAATAGGATCTGCATCGAAATTTGACTTGATATAATCTTCAACCGCTTGTTCGTATGGATCCATACAATCAATGATTTCATTTTCTAAGTGTCTAGGTAAATTAAATGTAATCCCTTCTAATACCTCATAAGGAACCATCCAAACGCTCTTCTCATCTGGTCTAATATTCGCTAATATCGCAATTTCCATAGCTTTTCCAAATAAATATGAAGAAGCACTAATTGCCCATTCTAATCTCTTAGAAACTTCAAGTTCTTTATAGAAAGACTCGAATAAAGGAATAATTCTATTATAAACTTTTGCTTGTTCTTCTGTAATTGGAGTGACTCTTCCAGGATTGCATAATATATCTAAAAATTCTTTTTTATTTGCCATAATTAACCTCACAATTTTGAAATATTATATCATTAATTATCTATTATTAAAATAGCTAACATTTTATTTAACTATAGCTTTTTTAATACATTCAATATAATATTTAGTATTTTTAACTAAAATATCAAGATCAACTGTTTTCTCAGTCTCAAGTTGATTTGTAAAATAAGGCAGGTGTATGAATAAAGCTTTAGAATGATTATAGAATAAACTAGTGTAATATACAGTATTACAAATATAACCACCAGCTGAAAGAGATATATATGAAGGTACATTCTCTTTCGAAGCTTCATCAACCATATCTTCTATCTCTAAACAAGTTTGCAGTGCGAACATTTGACCTTCTATAACCTCACCCTTAGTGCGAAAAACGTTGTCATTGTCCGCAATTCGAGCACGAGTATAGTTAAGCGCAACCTTCTCAATTCTAAGCATGGTCTCTCCACCTGCTTGGCCTAAATTTATTACAAAATCAGGTTTTATTTCTTCAATATAACCTTTAAGCATATCACGAGCTCTAGTATAGCTTACAGGTAATTCTTTTTTTATGATACACGTATCATTAATTTGTTTAAAAACTTCAAGGCTTGAATTTGTAGCTAAATTATCAAATGGTTCAAATGCAGTTAATAATATTTTCATATTTCCTCCAATTATTTATACGATAAACACATTATAGCACAAAGAAAAATCTAAGCGAAGTTTTAACTTAAAAATTAAAAAAAAATTCAGGAAATAAGAATTTCCTGAACTATTAAAAGGGGTTGTGAATTTAATCACAATTTGGGATAGGGATGTCAACATTTGTTGACAAAAGTAATAATATCATTTTGATTTTTTAATGTCAATAATTATTCATTCATTTATTAATCAATATTTGGTGCTTACAACTCATTTTTAACAAAATAAGCAACATTTTCTATGTGATCACTTTGTGAAAACATGTCAAAAGGAGTTATTTCTTTTAGTGTATATCCTTTACTTACTAAATATTTTGCATCTCTAGCTAAGCTTTGAGGAAGGCAAGAAATATAGACTATATTTTTAATGTTCATTTCAATGATTGTATCTAAAAATTTAACATCAGAACCTTTTCTAGCAGGATCTAAAACGATATAATCGATATCTTTTAAATTTGCAAGCCTTTTAATTTCATCTTCACATTTGCCACAAATAAATGTGACATTATCAATCTTATTTAATTCTTTATTTATGTTTGCATTATCGATTGCTTCTTTTACAATCTCAATTCCATATACATGTTTAGCCTTTTTAGCTAAATTAAGTGTAATTGTACCTACACCACAATATGCATCAATTACATTTTGTTCTCCATTACAAGGAATATATGAAATTGCTTTTTTATACAAAGCTTCACATTGGTCATGGTTTACTTGCAAGAATGAGTTAGGATGAACTACAAACTTCAATCCGTTTATATCTTCAATTAAATATTTATCAAGTAATAAGTGAATAAATCTCCCCTTAAGTATCACGTTAGTTCTTTGATCGTTAATGCATGCGTAAACACTTTTAATAAAGTCAAATTCTTTCGCAAGTTCAAGCGCCATATTAATAAGTACTTTATTATTTTCTTTTACAACGTAAACAACCATATATTCGCCAAGACAATTCACTCTTAACATAATGTTACGCATTAAGCCCTTGTGTTCTGTCTCGTTATATACAGATAATTTGCGTTCTTCTATTTGCTTTTTGATAAAACTAATGATTACACGCGCTTTCTCGTTTTCAATTAAACACTCATCGTTTTCAATAATATTATGAGTTTTGTGTTCAAAGAATCCCGAAATCACTTTACCATTTTTAGTGCCAAGAGGAACTACAATTTTGTTTCTATAATGAAGCCTATTAGGATTAGGTACAACATCATTTACTATAGTTTCTATTCCGCCAATTCTATACATCGTATTTTTTACATTAAATTTCTTAAATCTAAGTTGTTCGTCGTAATTTAGATGCATTAACGAACATCCACCACACTTAAAATAATTTTGACATAAATCGTGATTTCTGTTTTCACTTTCATTCAAAATTTCAACAAGTGTAGCTTCAGCTAAATTCTTAGTTATTCTATCGATACGTGCCCTAACAGTTTCACCTTTAATTGCATAAGGAATAAATATAGGGAAACCATCTAATTTAGCTACGCCATATCCTAGATGATCATAATCTATTATATTAACTTCAACAATTTGATTAACTTCCATTTTATTCTCCACTATAATATTTAGCCAAACCACCTTGACTAGTTTCTCTATATTTGTTTTTTATATCTTTACCTGTTTCAAGCATAGTCATAACTACCATATCAAAACTTATCTTTTGTTCTCGAGCTTCAAGCAGACTTGCTAATTTAGCTGCATTTATTGCACGGATTGCGCCTACAGCATTTCGTTCAATACAAGGAATTTGTACATAGCCTAAAATAGGGTCGCATGTAAGGCCTAAATGGTGCTCAAGCGCTATTTCACTCGCCTCGTCAATTATATCTGCGTTATATCCTAAAACATATGCGTAGTATCCTGCGGCCATCGAACAAGCAGTACCCACCTCTGCCTGGCATCCTGCTTCTGCACCAGAAATCGAGCCATTTTGTTTAACGATATTACCTATTAATCCCGCAACGCATAATCCTTTGATAGCTAAATCACGTGAAATATTATCATGTTCAATTGAATATCTAAGTACAGCTGGCACTATACCACAAGAACCACAAGTAGGACTTGTAACAATTACACCGCCGTCCGCATTCTCTTCACTTGCCGCATATGCATAAGCATATAAACGTCTCAAGTCTCTTTCGTCTTGTGTTTCTTTAACTTTCTTATTATATAAAGTTTTAGCTTTTCTTGAAATATTAAGTTTACCTTGAATAATAGTTGTTTTAGATAAACCATTATTAATTGTGTTTAACATTTGATCATATATTTGATCCATGTAATCTAAAAAATCACTATCCTCATGTTCGATTACAAAATCATATAGATCCATGTTTTTTTCGCCTATATATTTTTTGATTCCAGCTAAAGTATTGATATGATATAGCGTGTCTTTTTCTTTAAGCTTTTCGCCCTCAATTTGAATAGTGCCGCCGCCAACAGAGAACACTCTCATCTTACCTATTTCTTTATCGTTTTCGTAGGCAATAAAATCTAGAGTGTTTGGATGAGGTACATCTGTTAAATAGTCAAACTCGATATCACAAGCACAAAAAATTGTATCACGAATAACTTTATCAGTTAAGTGTCCTCTTCCGGTTAATGCTAAAGAACCATATAAAATTACTTTTGCATTAGTCGCATTAAAATATCGTTCATTAAATATAAGTGTTGCTTTTTTAGGACCCATTGTATGTGAACTTGAGGGACCATTTCCAATTTTATACAGTTCTTTTATAGAATACATATTTATACCTTCTTTTTAAGTTCAATAATTGTATCTCGAATTTGTGCAGCCATTTCGAAATTAAGATTTTTTGCAAATTCTTTCATTTCATCTTCAAGCTGTTTAATCATTTCAAGTGTTTCTTCTTTAGTTAATTCAGTTTCATCTTTATTTTTCAAAATCTCTTCTTCACGTGCTTTGTGTATTGAAACACTTTCAGGAATATCTTTTATGATTGTATGAGGAATAATATTATTTTCTTTATTATATTCTTCTTGAATTTGTCTACGTCTAGCAGTCTCTTTAATAGCACTATTCATGGCATCAGAGATAGTATCTGCATACATTATAACTTTACCATTTTGATTTCTAGCCGCACGACCTATCGTTTGAATTAAAGATCTATTACTTCTTAAAAATCCTTGTTTATCCGCATCTAAAATACATACAAGCGATACTTCAGGAATATCTAAACCTTCACGAAGAAGATTGATGCCAACTAAACAGTCATACTTACCAAGACGTAAATCTCTTATTATATCTAAACGCTCAAGAGGTTTAATTTTACTATGTAAATAAGCTACTTTTAAATCCATGTTTTTTAGATAATTCGTTAAGTCTTCACTCATTTGTATAGTCAAAGTTGTAATTAAAACCTTTTCTTTTTTCTCAACTCTTTCAATTATCTCTTTATAAATATCATCCACTTGGCCAAGTGTTGGTCTTATCTCAATAATTGGATCTAATAAACCTGTAGGTCTTATGATTTGTTCTGCGACTTTTAGTTCTTTTGACATTTCATAGTCGCCAGGTGTAGCTGACATATAAAGCACTTTATCAAGTTTTTTCTCAAATTCCGCAAACTTTAGTGGTCTATTATCAAGGGCACTAGGTAAGCGGAATCCATAATTTACAAGAGTCTCTTTTCTACTTCTGTCACCATTATACATTCCTCCAATTTGCGGAATCGTTACATGAGATTCATCAACTACAAGTAAAAAGTCTTTTTTAAAGAAATCAAGAAGTGTTGAAGGTGTTTCACCTTCTTCTCTTAATTCCATATGTCTACTATAGTTTTCAATACCTGAACAACTTCCCATTTCTCTAATCATCTCAAGATCATATTTGGTTCTTTGTTCAATACGTTCAGCTTCTAATAGTTTGCCTTCATCACTAAATTTTCTAACTTGATTTTTAAGTTCAGCTTCAATTCTCTTACAAGCTTCATCAAGTCTCTCTTTTGGTGTTACAAAGAAGGATGCACCAAAAATATTGATAAACTCAATTGATTCAATAGTTTTGCCAGTGATTACATCAATTAATTTAATTTTGTCAATTTCATCATCGAACATTTCAATTCTTACCGCATGTTCATGAACAGAAGCTGGGATGATATCAATTGTATCGCCTTTTTTTCTAAATGAACCACGTTTAAAATCATAATCATTTCGTTCATATTGTAAAAAAACTAAATGATTTAAAATATCGTCTATCTCTATCTTTTGACCAACTCTTAAGCAAAGCATTGAATTTAGATAATCATCAGGGTTTCCTATACCATAAATACAAGAAACAGAAGCTACGACAATTACATCATCAAACTCTAGTAAACTAGCTGTAGCTCTATGACGCAATTCATCAATTTCATCATTGATTTTCGCATCTTTTTCTATAAAAGTATCGCTAGACACAACGTAGGCTTCTGGCTGATAGTAGTCGTAATAGGAAATGAAATATTCAACATGATTATTAGGGAAAAAGTTTTTAACCTCATTGTAAAGTTGACCAGCAAGGGTTTTATTATGAACCAATATTAATGTTTTCTTATTTAATTCTTTGATAATATTACATACAGTAAATGTTTTACCAGTTCCGGTTGCGCCAAGCAACACCTGTTCTTTAATACCGTTATTAAAATTATCAACTATTTGTTTAATAGCCTTAGGTTGGTCACCAAAAGGAACAAATTTTGATACAAGTTCAAATCCCATTTTTCATATCCTCTAACTTGTTTAATTATAACATTATTGGAATGCAAAAAAAAGAAGAGTTTCCTCTTCTTATAAATATTTTGTTTAGGCATTAATTATTTCTTTCTTTTGAGCCACAACATTAAAATTCTTAATCATTGATTTATAAAGAATAACAAAACATATTGTATGCGCAATCAATGTAATAGTCCATGATGCAGGATAAGACCATGTAATACTTGCTAAGTTATGGAATGTTTCATGTGGGAAGAATCCATAAATGAATACAAGTCTAGTACCACAAATACCTATAGCTGTTACAATTGTTGGAATTAATTGAGAATTAATACCTCTTATAGCACTAGCCAATACATCACATATACCACATAATGAGTATGTAGCAGCTAATATAATTAAACGTTTTTGACCTTCTAAAATTGAAGCTTCATCTTTAACATAAATGTTAATCAATTGTCTACTTAAAAGTAAACCTATACCAGAGAATACTAAATCATACATTAATACCATTACTATTGAATAGAATAATATTTTTTTAATATTTTTATAGTTCTTTACAGCGTAATTAGCGCTTATAAAGGCAATACATGTATAACATGTTTGTTCCATAGATGTGTAGATAAATCCTTCAATAGATGAACTAGCGCCACTTCCGTTTACTACCGCAGTTCCTAGTGAATTAATTGAAGATTGAATAATAACATTAGATATAGAAAATATAACTGATTGAAGACCTGCAGGCACACCGATAAAAATAATTTGTTTCCCCTCAGTTTTATATGGTCTAAATTCTTTTAAATTGAAATGAAAGAACCCTTTTGATCTAAATAAAGTTATAACAATTAAAATAGCTGAAACAGCTTGGCTCATAGCTGTCGCAATACCAACTCCAAGTGTATCTAATTTAAAACCACATACAAAAATGAAGTTGAATATGATGTTTATAATTCCAGCTGCTAACAAGAAAAAGAAAGGTTTTCTAGTATCTCCTATAGCACGTAAAATAGAAGAACCAAAGTTATAAATCATCATGAAGAATACGCCTACAAAATACATTTTTAAATAATCATTACTCAGAGATAAAAATTCTTCTTTTGTTCCTTGAAGTTCTAGTAATTGTTTTGAAAATATAACCCCAAATACGGAAGCTATAAGACCGATTATAATAGAATAGAACATCGCCGTATAAACAACTCTTTGTCCTTTTTCTTTATCGTTTAGTCCGTAAGCTCTAGCCATCAACACGTTAGATCCTGTTGAAATACCTATGAACAAGTTAATAATTAAACTTGTTAATGCACTCGTAGATGATATAGCACCTACTGAGTTTTCCGAACCGAAGTTACCACAAACAATTAAATCTGCTGCGCTAAATAATAATTGTAACAAGCCAGCTAAAATTAATGGAATTGTATATAAATTCATCTTTTTAAATAAATTGCCACTTGTAAAGTCAACATCTTTTTTCATATTATCTCCTTAATACAACTTTTATATTTTATACCTTTAAATCTTTGTGTCAATAGCAAAAGAAAAGGCCTTAGATAAAATCTAAAACCTTATATATCTTATTTAGACATGCCGATACCATTTTTCTTGAAGCCTAATGCTTCATAGAATGATTCATCGGATAAATCATCTGTAATTATATTTGTAATTCCATGTACTGCAAGACGACTAGCTTTTTCTAGTAAACATTTGTAAACTTCCAATTTATCATATCCGTCTTTGCACAAAACTTCCATCACATAAGTAGTATAAGTAAAGTCTGAGATACAACGCATAAAACCAATCATTTCATCATTTTCGACACAAACAAAAGATTCACTATTAGATAAAGCCTCTTTATAAAGATTTTTATCTTTTTTGTATAAATCAGTTAACTTTTCTTGCTTAACTAAAGATAAAATATTATCGTAATCTGTTAAAGCGTCATAACTTCTAACTCTCATAAAATCACCATCTAAATTATACCACCGAAATGTATCAATTACAAACTTATTTCTTTTAATCCTGTTATTGGATTTTCGGCAAATTCATCATTTACAACATTATTCGCAATGTTATCCGCATGGTCACCAATACGTTCTAGATTTGATAAAATTTCAACATAATAATCTAGATCTGATACAGTGCAAATACCTTTATTAATACGAATAATATGTCTTTTACGATATACTTCTTCCATTTCATCAACACTATTTTCGATTTCAATGACTACTTTAGCTTCATCTTTGTTCCAAGTGTTAATTGCATCGCATGCATTTGTAACCATCTTTTGAAGGGCTTCATACATAGTATTTAAATCTTTACTTCCTTCTTCTGATAAAGTTAAGTTTGAATCATATCTAGCATTAAAGAACTCAATAATGTTAGTTAAATGGTCACCAATACGTTCTAAATCTTTAATGGTATCTAAATATTTAGATAATGTATTACTATCTTCTTTGTTAACGCCTTCTTGAGTAATTCTAATTAAATAATCATGAATTTGTTTATCTAACGTATCAAGTTCCTTTTCAAGAACATCAGCTTCTTCTATAGTACCTTTAACATTTTCAAATGAATATTTATAAGTTAAATTAAAATATTCAAGAGTTTTTTCAGTCATATATTTAATAGCAGTAGATACAAATTCAAGAGCCATTGGAGTAGATTTCTTTATTAACGAGTAATCATTTAAGCCTCTATAAATTACATTTGTGCTTGCCTTATCTTTAAACATCTTACATGCTAGTTTAGCCATATAGTTTCTAAACCAGAATAATACAAATGTAACAACTATATTAAATATAATGTGACTTAGAGCAATTGTTAACTCGCCATTCAAATGACATAACTCCTCAATTTTTTCAATAAGCATTGAATAAGGATAAAGAATAATCATGAAAAGTAATGCGCCTACAACATTAAACATAGTATGAACACATGCAGTTCTCTTAGATTCTGTAGTACCACCTATTGCACTAAATACTGCTGTAATTGTTGTACCTACGTTTGCACCAATCATAATTGAAATAGCACCGATAAGTTTAATTGTACCACCTGCATAAAGGGCTTGAAGGATACCAAGGCTTGCGGCTGAAGATTGAATGATAGCTGTAAACACAGTACCTAGTAATAATCCTAAAATAGGATAATTTGAGAAATATGTAAATAAATTCTTACTTTGTTCTTCATATTCAGTAAAAATTTGGTTTAATCCTTGACTCATTAAAGTTAATCCTAAAAAAAGAATACCAAAACCAAATAACGCTTGACCTATTTCTTTTGTTTTTTTCTTTTTTGCAAAGAAGAAAATAGCTGAACCTATAAATACAAAAGCTATAAAATAATCACTAATAGGTAAGCCCATCATCAAAACTGTTAACGTTGTACCAATGTTAGCACCCATAATTACGCCAATTGCTTGGGGTAACGTCATAAGACCAGCACCAACCAGACCAACAATTAAAGCTGTAGTTCCAGATGAAGATTGAATTAATATTGTAACTACAATACCAACTAATATTCCTTTAAGTGGTGAATCAGTTGTTTTTTTAATAATTGTCTTAAGTCTATCACCTGCAATTGCTTTTAAACTTGAAGACATTCTATTTATTCCGTATAAGAATAAACCAAGACCGGCTAGTACTAAAATAATTAATAGTGACCAACCTTCAACATTCCACTCAGAAATATTGATGAAACTAGCTGCAATCATATAAACCTCTCTTTAAATTCCTAACGCTTCTTTAGCTAATAAGTCTACTTCTTCGTTATATTTAACCCCAGTATGGCTTTTAACTTTAAAGAAATTTACTTTAATCTTATCTTTGTTATTTTTTGCAAATTCTTGATATCTTTGTGTAAGTACATTATTAGCCTTCCACTCTCCATTATACCAACTTTCGATTCCTTGATAATCATAAAATAAATCTAGCGTCTTTATATTATTTTTAATTGCATATTGAATGATAAAGGAAGCTCCGCGTATTTCACCAGCAACATTTCGTGCGAAAGAATATTCGTCAGAGTCAAATTTTCTCTTAAAAGTTAATTTTTGATTTTGATGAAATAGAATTGCTCCAAAAGAATAAGCACCGGTATTTACATCATAAGAACCATCTACATAAGCCACCGGATGGGCAAATGTATCTATAAGTTCACTAGATATTGAAGCTTGTTCTCCTTCAAGATATCTTTTTGCCTCTTCTATAGATGTAAATGATTTATAGTCGGCACCACTAAACTTATCGACACTTTCTTTGCACTCGTCCCAAGTGGTAAATATGCCAGTTGTTTTACCTTTTTTAACCGCATAATACTTCATTTTATCACCATATTAATTATAACTAATTTTTTACAACTAATAAACATAAAATTTACAATTTAAGATTAAAAAAACTAAGCCCGAAAGCTTAGTTATTTCTTTTAATTTAAATATTACTTAACTGTAACGAATTCGATACCTTTTGTAGTAACTTTTAAGATAGCATCGCCTTGTTCAAGTTCTAATGCCTTCTTAGCCTTAGCTAAAGCATCATCATACTTACCAACTACAGCTTGAACACCCCAAGCAAGAGCTAGAGTTCTAGCATCAGCATGGTTTTCAACTGCGAAGAATACGTCAGCTTGTGGACGATATTGAGCAATCTTGTTAGCAAGTTCAACATCACCTTCAGCAACAACTGCAGAAACTTCGAATTCTTTAGCAATTGTAGCAACAGCTAAACCGATAGCATCCTTTTCATCCTTATCATTAGGACATTCAAGAACGTTTTCAATCATTTTGTCATGATCGATATCATCTTCAGCTCTTTCATCAATCTTAGCCATGTAAGTTACAGCTTCTAGAGGGAAGTCACCTTGAGCAGATTCACCTGATAACATTGTAGCAGATGTACCTTCAAGAACTGCGTCATAAACGTCTGAAACTTCAGCACGAGTAGGACGTGGATTTCCTTGCATTGAATCTAACATTTGAGTTGCAGTTACAACAATCTTACCTGAAGATTGAGCAAGATAAATCATTTCACGTTGAATAGATGGAACATCCCAAGCTTCAACGTTAACACCCATGTCTCCACGAGCAACCATTACACCATCAGATAATGCAACGATTTCTTCCATGTTTTCAACACCTTCAGTGTTTTCAATCTTAGAAATAATCTTAACATGTGAATTATTTTTGCTAGCGAAAATATCACGAATATCTTGAATATCTTGAGCACGACGAACAAATGATGCAGCTACGAAGTCAACATCTTGGTCGCAACCCCATTCAAGGTCTTTCTTATCTTTTTCAGAAATGAATGTCATGTTAAGCTTAACGCCTGGAACATTGATATTCTTCTTATTCTTTAATGTACGGCTATTTTGAATAGTACATACTAATTCACGGCAAGATTCATCCTTACCTGTAACTTTTAAACGAAGTAAACCATCTTCAATTAAAATGAAATCACCAACAGATAGATCATCATACATGTTAGGGTATGATACAGCAATCTTGTCTGGAGTACCATCTGTGAAGTCATAATCCATAGTTACACGGATTTCTTTTCCTGCTTCTAATTGAATCTTTGGATTTAAGTGCCAGTCTAATTCACCTGCTTCATTCTTAGAACCAACTAAGTATCCAGTACGGATTTCAGGTCCCTTAGTATCAAGCATAATAGCTACATTCCAGCCATTTTCTTCATTTAATTCTTTAATATTCTTTACACGTGCACCTTGCTCTTCATAAGAACCATGAGAGAAGTTCATACGCATTACGTTCATACCAGCTTCAATTAAGCTCTTTAATTGTTCTTTCTTTTCTGAAGAAGGTCCAATTGTACATACAATTTTAGTTTTTTTCATAAAAATATTGCTCCTTATATTGATATCAAGGTATTCTATACCCTTAAATATTATATATTATTTTTAAAATCACTACAATATTTTTTCTCAAAAAATAGAGTTCACACCTGTTTTTTTAAACTTTTTATCTAATAAATATAATTTTAAGTGTTCTTTTTAAAATGAAAGACGAGTTTCTGTCAGTCAAATAGTTGATTTAAAATTTATTTATAATATAATTATAGAGTCATTAAAAAAGGAGATTTTTATGAAACAACTAATTGGTGCAGCAATCCTTGGTCAATCAGGTGGCCCTACATCTGTAATAAACTCAAGTGCTGCCGGAGTATTTATTGAAGCTCTTAATCAAGATTGCATTACTAATGTTTTTGGAGCCAAACACGGAATTAAAGGTATTTTGAAGGAAGAATTTTATGATATTTCTAAAGAAGATATTAACGAATTAAAATTACTTCGTACTACACCTAGTTCTCTTATAGGCTCTGTTAGATATAAACTAAAAGATTTAAGTGAAGACGACACTGACTACAAGAGACTTCTTGAAGTCTTTAAAAAATATAATATTAGATATTTCTTCTATAACGGTGGAAATGATTCTATGGATACATGTAATAAAGTATCTAAATTTTTCAAAGATTCTGGGTATGACTGTATTTGTATGGGAGTTCCTAAAACAATAGATAATGATTTAGCCGTTACTGACCATTGCCCTGGTTATGGTAGTGCTGCTAAATATGTTGCAACAACTTTAATGGAAATCAAGCATGACGCATATGTTTATGAACAACCAATGGTTTGTGTTTGCGAAATAATGGGACGTAACGCAGGATGGCTTACAGCTGCAGGTCAATTAGCTATTGAAGCAGGTTGTGGTCCTGATTTAATTTATTTACCTGAAATAGATTTCGATTTTGATGATTTTATGAACAAAGTTGGAAATCTAATTGAGAAGAACAAGCATGTGCTTGTTGCAGTTAGCGAAGGTATCAAAACAAAAGACGGAAAATATATTCCTGAATTATTCAAGACCCTTGAAACTGACTCATTTGGTCATGCACAACTAGGTGGTACCGCTCAAGTATTAGCTGATCAAATTCATAACAAATACAATGTTAAGGTTCGTGCTATTGAATTCAATTTAATGCAAAGATGTGCTCAACATCTTGCATCTAAAACAGATATTCTTGAAGCATATAATGCAGGTAAAATGGCTGTTAAATATGCATGTAAGGGTATAACTGATAAGATGGTCGGATTTCAAAGAGAATATGTAGACGGAAAATACAAATGCAAGTACACTCTAATCGACTTAGCTTTAGTTGCAAACGACGAAAAGAAAGTTCCACTTGAATGGATTAACCCTGATAAAGTAAGTTTAAACAAGAAATATGTAGAATATGCACTTCCTTTAATTCAAGGTGATATGAAAGCACCTCTTCTAAATGGTCTTCCTAGATTTGCTAAACTAAAAAAGATTTTATATACACAAAAATAATAAAGGCTATGATTTGGTTCTAACTATATGTTAGAGCCAACTCGTAGCCTTTTATTCTTCTATGCGAAATTTATCATGTTCTATATGTTTATCTATTTCTTCTTTTAGTACACTATGTAATTTTTTCAAGTTATCATCATTTTTACTTTTAAAATAATTTTGAAGTGTTTTATAAACTTCTTGAAAGTTTATTTTCAATAATTCAAAATCATTATACTTATTCTTCTTAATAAAAGATTTATATGTTTTAAAATCACGAAAATTTAAAAAATAATTTAACCTAAATAATGAGAATTCAACATCATCACATTCCGGATTTAATGCAAGTCTGTATGTATGAGCTTGAACTTTAAATGTATACAAGTTAATATCATTTTTAATAGCTGCTTTTATACTGTCTCTTAAATCCTCATTTAAAAAATATATAGTTCTTGTTGTTGCTAAATAAGCATCATCAAATGTATTATATCCCTTATCAACTTTTATTTTTACAAACTTATTATCTTTGAACCTCTCTTTTAACAATTTATACGAATTGCCACTTTGATAAATCTTTATTCTAAAATTATTAGTTGCATCATAATAATATCCTTCATCTGATATTCCTATTATTTTATTAATTTTTTCAACAATACGTCTTCTAAATAAAGCAATTTGTCCTTCTTCTTTAAAATTAAGAATTATATTATTTATGAATTCATTGAATTCATTATCAACTACATTATAAAGTAATTCTTTTACTTCACTACGCGAAAAGTTATAACTTCGTGCATAAAAATCAGTCATTGTAAAATTTGAGGACGCCTCATATAATGCAGCTAAAAGATAACGAATTTTTTCATCTAACGAAGACGTATCATAATTAAATGTCTCTAGAATATCTAGAAATTTAAAAAACTTTTCTTCTTTTTCTTTTTGTTTCTTATAAATTTCTCTATCGTGCTTAATTAAGACGTAAATTAGATACGTTCCGCCTATAGTTAAATAAAGAGTAATAAAGATAATTTCGGTAATATTAACTACCTTATTGTTAGAGTCAATTCTATCAAAAACCAAATAAAAAATAATAAAAATCACAAGATAAATTGCTATTTTTAATATATGTTTAATTATAAAAGTATAATCTTTCATACAAATCACCTAACTAATTATAACACGTTATAGCACGAGAAAAAACGAGTACAAAACAAATTGTACTCATCTTAGTCTTAATTATTTTCCACCATTAGGTCTACCACCATCTCCGTTAGGGCCACCTTGACCATTTTCACCAGGGTTTTGGTTTCCACCTTGTCCACCATTAGGACCTTGGTTTGAACCACTAGTAGTGATGTTTGATGTAACAGATATAGTTGTAGTATTGTTATTTAATGCAAATGTATATGATGATCCGCTTGTAATTTTACTTGAAGAGAACACTATTTCACCAAATGATTGATTGAATGTTGTTGTGTATTCTTCGTCACTTGATTTAATAGTTAAGGTATTTGATGTGCTCGATCCACTTAACTCTGTAGTTTCAATAACATATGTAGAACTTGAAGTAGTGTAGTTTTGAGTTTCAGTCATTCCACTTGCGCCTATCGCAAGAACAAATGAACCATTAAATGCGATTTTTGAATCTGCATCAATTGCACTATCAGCACCACTTGTAGGTCCAAGCACTAATACAGTTCCGCTGTTAAAGTTAATAGTACCATTAGAATCTAACCCATCACCTTTACCATTCACTGAAACATAAGCACCATTGAAATCAATAGTAAGATTTGTATAATCAGTAGTTGAATAATCGCTAGCCGCATTAATACCGTCATCGTTAGCGCTTAAATAAGCAGTTCCTTCGTTAAAGTATATATGACTAGCCTCAACTGCTTCATAAGAGTTTGTAACAGTTAAAACTGTATCACTTCCTGTTAAATAGAAGTCGTGTTCGGGCGCAAAACCTTTGTTTCCTGCATTAACACTAACTTGTGCGCCACCACTAATAGTAGTATCACCATAATCAACCTTAGATCCTGAGTCAGTTGAAGTAATATTAACAATTGCGCCGTCAGTAATAACTAGATTGTACTCTGTAGAAGCTACTTCAAGTTCAGTGTCTGTATCAGTAGCTAGTGTATATTTAAGTGCGCCTACTTTTAAACCTTTTGATGATTGAGTTAGGGCTAAATATTTTGAATAATTAGTTCCAATTACATCACTAGACATCTTTTTATATGATGAGCCCGATTTTGACCATTTAAAATCGTCATCTTCAAGTTCGTATTCTTCAATGTTAGAAGATGTATAACTTACAAACGAACCTTGTGTTTTAATTTCAGTTGTACCACCTTTAATAGTTAAAGTAGTATTAGCTTGGATACCATCTCCGCATACAGTCGCATTATAAACTGTATTTGTTAAGTTTACGTATCCAATAGTAGAGTCAAATGTAGGGGCTTCGTCTACTTCTTCGTTTTCAACTTCTGCTCTTATACCATCTTTACCAGCATAAACAACATTTACATTTGCATCTTCTAATTCAACTTCTTCAGCATTTATACCGTAATTTAAAGCACTTAGTTCAAGACTTGCGTCTTTAACACTTACTAGACCATTACATTTAATTGCACTCTTAGTTCCTGATATTACAACAAGTTTACCACTACCTGTAATATTTAGTGTACCTTTAATATGAATAGCGTTTGTATCTTCTGTATTATTGTATATATAAGAAGTTGTACCCTCAGGTAAATTTAATGTGACTGACACATTCTTATTTTCGTTATATAAAGCTTTACCTGCATCGCTGTTTTGATATATAGTCGCATTATTAAGTGTTAATATAACGCTTCCTTTTTTCTCTGTTGTAATTCTTACACCATTATAATAATTTCCACTTAAAGTAGTATCAGTTAAAACTTCAGTCTCAGTTGCTGTTTCTTCTGTCGTAATGTTTGATGTATCTAGTGTGTTTAGTGTTACAACAGGAGCTAAACCTGAAGCTTCATTTTCGTTCATTTTAATACTAGAGCTTGTAGTTGTACTAGTTGAACCAGATGAACTTGAACTACTTGAACTACTAGATTCAGAACTTGTTTCACCTTTAGTGCTGCTTGAACTTGATTCAGATTGTGTTCCACTTGAACTTGAACCATTTTCTTCACTTTGAGATGTTTTAGTAGTTGTACTTGTATTTATATCGCAAGAGGCTAGAGATAATGCTAATGAGGATAAGATTAATAAGCTTGATAATTTTGTTTTTTTCATAATTTGTTTCTCCTTTTTACACCTACATTGTAAGGCATAAAAAATTAAATACAATGGATTAACAAAAAAGGCTATAATTCTTTAGTTTTGTTTCACGAAACCAAAATTATAGCCATTTTTCCCACGAAATTCACAAAATTTTAATACATTATTTCTTTTTTCTTCCTAAACCAACTTTATCCATTACTTTACTAATTTTTTTATTAGATAAATATAATGCATAATCTCTTCCTTCATCAAGTACTTTATCAAGATAGTCTGAATTAATTAATTCATTATATTTGTCTTGAATTGGTCTAATTTCCTCAATTACAACATTAGCTAAGTCATCCTTAAAAGTTGCATAATTAGAATCCTTATACTCGTCAACTAATTGGTCGATAGTTTTTCCTGAAATACAAGAATAAATAGTAAGAAGGTTAGATATACCTGCTTTGTTTTCTAAATCAAAGTAAATCTTAGCTTCACTATCAGTTACAGCTCCTTTTATCTTATTTTTAATTTGAGCCAAATCATCAAGTAAGCAAATATTAGATTTAGGATTTGGATCACTCTTTGACATCTTTTTTGTAGGATCAGTCAAAGAATATATCTTTTGACCACCCTTTACAACTAATGCTTCAGGCAATACGAATGTCTCACCGTATTTATTATTAAATCTTTGAGCTAAATCACGCGTAATCTCAAGATGTTGAGTTTGGTCTTGACCTACTGGCACATACTTTGCATCATATAACAATATATCACTAGCCATAAGGGCAGGATAAGTTAAAAGACCTAGAGGAATACCTTCGTTAGTCTTTTGTGCCACACTCTTAGACTTAAATTGAGTCATTCTTTCAAATTCACCAATGTAACCATTACATTCAAGTATCCATGATAACATAGTATGATTACTTACTTCACTTTGAATAAAGATGTGACACTTCTTAGGATCTAAGCCACAAGCCAAATACAAGGCAACTAAACTTTTAATATTTTTTCTTAGTGTAGCTTTATCTTGGCTAACTGTAATCGCATGTAAATCAGCAACAAAGATTAAAATATCATCATATTTTTCATCATCTTGTAACTTAACAAAATTTTTTAAAGCACCTAAATAGTTTCCTAGTGTAATTTTACCACTAGGTTGAATACCTGAAATAATTCTATTCATAAAAATTCCTCCAAAAAAAAAGACATCCGCCATAAAAGGACGAATATCTCGTGGTACCACCTTAATTTAAAGTATTAATAATACTTCCTCTACTCTTAACGCGAGAAACGTTAGAGATTACTTAATTTCACCTCTACCCTCAAAGGCCCATAAATATTAACTACTAAGTACCGTTTTCACCAACCACGATATCTCTACGCTTTTCATTAATATTTTCTTCTTATCATCGGTTTAATATATTATAAACCCTTTAAAATAAATTTTCTAGACCCTTTTTATTTCTCTAAAATAAAAATTGACTACGTTATACTTATCTTTATTTAAATTACCCTTAGCTAGATATAACGAATCTGTATCAATATCTCGAGTAGTTTTATATGTTGACGGGAAAACTACAAAAGGTAGTTCAACAAAGGAATCAGTCAAAGAACCAACTAACATAGCTTCGCCTTTTTTGGTTTTAATTTCTTTTATTTTATTAAATCTTATAATTGTTGTTATTTCATTTGATTTGATTTGATCTTTAATATTTTTTACGTGATATTTCGAATATAAAGCCAAAATATCATTAAATAAATCATATTTTATATTATAACCTAATGCCTCTAATTCTTTTTGACGCAAGAAATCAATATCGAATTCTTCAACGTCATCAATTATATCATCTAAATATGCATAACTTTTTTTGTTATCAAATAAATTCTTTTTAGTTTTATTAAATTTATCAAATGAGCACGAGAAAATCAAGCTTGAGATTTCTTCACTAGTTAAATTGTTTTTCGAGGTGAAGTCTTCAAAACTAGCGTATCCATTTTCTCTATTTTTGACAATTTCATTTGCCTTATTTTTACCTATCATTGCAATCTCAGTAAATGGTAAAATAACACCATCATTATACAAGGCAAATTCATCAGTTGAGACATTTATATCAGGATTATATACTTTAATTCTTTTTCTTTTTAAATATTCTATATATGTTTTAGTCTCACTTTTTGTTGTACCTACATTTAAAGCTGCAACTATAAATTCTTTTGTATAGTTAGCTTTTAGATAAGCCATTTGATATAACAAAATCGCATACCCTACAGCATGTGCTTTATTAAACCCATATTCAGCAAATTTTACAATATAATCATATATTTTATTTGCAACATCACTTGAGTAGCCTTTTTTTGTAGATGCCTCTACAAATTTTTCACGTTCTTTAATCAGCACATCGCTTTTCTTCTTAGATACAGCCCTTCTTAAAATATCAGCTTCACCTAAGCTAAGCCCTGCAAAATTATGTGCAATAAGCATAATTTGTTCCTGATAAACAATAATTCCGTATGTCTCTTTTAAAATTGGTTCTAGGTCTGGATGAATATATTCAAACTTTTTGCCATTTTTTCTTGCAATATAATTATCAATTTCTTCCATTGGCCCTGGTCTATATAATGCAAGTAAGGCAATAATATCATTTATATTGTTTGGCTTTAATTTTTTAATTGTCTTTCTAATTCCTTCACCTTCAAGTTGGAATATTAGTGCTGTATCCGCAAGAGACAGCATGTCATATGTTTTCTTATCATTTAACGGTATGTCGTTAATATTTTTGTTGTTTAGTGTAGGAATATATTTAACTGTTTTATCTACAATTTGAAGGTTTCTCAAAACTAGGAAATCCATCTTTAAAAGTCCTATTGAAGCTAGATCATCACTTTCAAATTGTGTTTGATATAAATCAAGTGAGCCCCTTTGAAGAGCTACATAATTTGTTAAAGGTTTGTCAGAAATTATAATACCAGACGCATGAGTCGTTAGTGTCTTAGGGTAACCTTCTAAACGGTTACACAAAGACAAAAACGAATAGATTGAATCATTATTTTCGTATTCCTTAAGAAGTGTTTCAATATCAGTCTCATTTAGTGCTTCCGATATCACTTTTAATTTTAATGAATCAATATTATATAACTTACCAAGATCTCTTATTATTGATTTCTTTTGAATTGTAGAGAAAGCTACTATTGATGCGACACAATTCGTTCCATATTTATTCTTAACATAATCAAGCACAAAATTACGTTTGTCATCAGGAAAATCGATATCGATATCTGGCATTGTTACACGTTCGATATTTAAGAAACGTTCAAATAATAAATTATATTTAATTGGATCTACATTAGTAATACCAAGTGTATATGCGACTAAAGATGAACAAGCGCTACCTCTACCAGGTCCGACTAAAACCCCATTCTTTTTTGCATACAAAACGTAGTCCCAAACTATTAAGAAATAGTCATCAAAACCCATTTTGTTTATAACACTAAGTTCATAATTAAGCCTTTCATTGTAAACATCAATATTTTGGTAATTTTTTTGTTCTAAACGTTTTTTTAGCCCTTTATTGCATAAATAATTCAAATAATCTTTACTTGAGAGATTTAAATTATTACGAAAATGAGGTAAAGAAACATCCGTTTTTATATCAAAATCAACAATAGATTCTACAAATTTAGACACATCTTCAAATACATTAGGATAATCTTTAAATTTAGTTAAAAGTTCTTTTTTTTCAATATACCTAAAGTCACCATTAAGTATTTCATTATTTCCAATCTTGGCTAAAGTTTCGTATAAAATTCTATCCTCTTCATTATTGTATAAAGTTTTATTTAGTGGTAAAACTTTTATATTATTTTGCGTCGCAAAATCATATAATATTTTAAAGTCATCGTTAATGGATAAATCTATACCTATACAAAATTCATTTAAAGATAAATATGGTTTGATTATAGCTTTAAGATTATCACATGTAATATTAAAAAATGTATTATGTGTACTTACAAAAATTATATTTTTAAATTCTTTTAGTTCATTAAGTGTAAATATTTTATTATCTAGTTTATTTTGTGAAGAAATTTGGACTAGTTCTTTATACCCATCAATGTTTTTTGCATATCCTAAGATTACATCTTTTTTATTTTCTATTTCATACTCTATCTCAAGTCCTACAATAGGTTTAACATTATTCTTTTTAGATAATGTTATAAACTTATAAGCCCCAAATAGATTTGAATCAGTAATAGTTAATGCTTTATAACCTTTAGATTCTGCTAATTTAACATAAGCTTCTAAATGCAAGGCATTCTTTAAGATATTATATTCAGTTTGACCATACAAAAATGTTATTTTGTTAATATCAACACTCATATTTTTCCTCACAAAAATAATTTATTGTCTAAATTATACCATAATCAAGCCTAGATGCCTAATTTCTTATTTTTATTCTTCATAAATATCATAAGATATATAAAAAGTCCTATTATTACGATTATTATAATTATTTTATTATTATAAATAAATGAATAAATATCAGACATACTATCTTTTGTGGCTGAACTATCATCATTTTTAACGGTGACCATTATGGATTTTATACTCTCATTTCCAGCATAATCCATAGCTTCAATTATAACTTCATAAGTTCCTACTTGACTGGGATCTAATACTTTAGTATCTATTGAATAATTGGTTGTAACATTTTCGTCGTATGTTGAGTCAACAGATACATATTTTGACCAATCTATTGAATCCCCAACTTCTATCGTAAAGTCACTCGCATTAATAATAGGCGCCGATTTATACCTAATTTGAATGGATAAATATCGCTTAGTATAATTTTTAGCATCATCAAATAAAGTATAACCTATTTTATAATTTCCAACAGCTTTAGTTAAATCCCCTGTTTCAATAATTACATCATCAAATGTTAATTCGGATACATTATCATAAACTTTTGAAATATAATTATTTAAATTTAATGTATCTATATCTTCTATATAATAAGTATCGCTATATGTAGAAAGTTCAAGTGTTGGGGCTTTTAAATCAACAACAGTTATTTCTTTTTTAGTTTCTGTTAAATTTCCTGAAGAATCCTTAACGCTAAATGTCACAATTTGATTTCCTAATGTATACGGATCAAACCCTGTATACTCTATTGCATTAGTCAAATCTCCATCTTCTTCATCAAATGCTGAAACAAAATCTTCAACAGGAATAATTAATGTTCCGTATTCAATCTCAACTTTTGAAGAAGTGCTAATAATAGGATTATTTTTATCTATTACATTAAATGTAAATGTTCTTTCCGTTCTATTACCTGAAACATCGGAGGCACTTACCGTAATTTGATGTTCACCTATACTATTAAGATCAAATTCCTTATAATCGTATTTTATAGTACTTTCATCAATTTTATTGTTATCAGTAATCGAAAAATAATCAATAGGGGAAAACGATTCTTTAACACCGAAATTTAAACTTTTAATTTGTCTTATGACAGGGAACTCATTATCTATGATATGAACTAATATATTCTTTCTAGAGTAATTCGTATAACCAGGCACGTATGCATATAACATTACATTTTTATCGCAAACAGTGTCTGTCGCAATGGTATTTGACCCATAATAAAATCTATCAAGTTCTACCTTAACTTCTTCACTTGAAATTGAACCATTATAATAGAACTTTACATCAATTTGATTTATATATGATTCAAAAGATGTATTTACATCAACATATAAATCGCTTCTTGACCAAATAAAGCCGTTTCCTGAATAGGCATAAACGTTACTATTTAAATTAAGGATTAAGATACAAAGTAGAGAAAAGATAATTATTAATATTTTTTTCATATGATACCTACTTATATTTTTTTGCTAAATATTCTTTATAGTCATCTTCTATTTCATAATATCTCTTATATCTTGCATTTTCTTTGTAGAAATTTTCAAGTTCTAGAGTATAAAAATAGATATAAAATTCATAATTTTCTTTGTAAGCTAAAGGTAATGTTTCCTCTAAGATATATTCAATGCTTTTATAAACATCTTTTTGTTTAAGCGACATATATTCAATAAACTTACGATCAAGATTTTCTAAATTAGAAAATTCTTTTGCATCTTTTGTAAAATATTCAAAAACAATATTATATGTATCAATACTTTCAGCTAAAGTTCGCATTTGATAGTATAAACTTGACTCTCGATTTTTTAAATCAATATATAGTCTTTGTAATTGATTAATTAGCTTATTTTGAATATAAAAAAGGTTTTGATACTTATATGCCTTTTCAACGTAAATAACATCACAAGTTTTTTTTGATAACTCTAAAATATGTTCGTAAACTGTAAAAAACTTAATGTTATTTGACTTAAAATAAATTTGAAGTAAGGCATAATTAATTAGAGTTTGAAGTCTATTATCCTCACACCCATATCCTTCAAGTTCCTCTAGAATTTTGAGTGCCTCTTCAGAATTTCTCATTTCAATTTGATATCTAGCGCAGATATAGCCAAATAAACTAAAATCTATATCATTTAGTGTGGATAAAATCTTTGAAATCTTATTACAAATAAGTTCAAAATTACGATAATCTTTTGTAAAGAAAAAGTAATATAAGTCGATAATAAGATGTCTAAAGTTCTTATAATCTTTAATATCATCATATATATCTTTTAGTTCATTTTCACGTGAATAATAAACGAGTTCAATAATTTTAATACAGGTATTTTTGGCATCTTTTAACTTATCAATGTCACTTAAAGAAATATTAACTCTATCACAAATTTCAGATAAGTATTGAGGCTTAGCTTCAATTGAATTTGTCTCAACTTTAGATACATAAGATACGCTACAGGTTTTATATGCTAAATTTTTAAGCGTTAATTCTAATGCAGTTCGATTAAGTCTGATTTCAGAACCTAGAATTTGATTTGAATCGTCTTTCTTGAGTGTTCGTTTCGACACACTTTCCGAAAACGAATCGGATAATTTTTTTATCATATTTTTGTCTCCTTCATAAATAAAAAAAGAGTATTAAACTCTCTATTATATATTAGGAAAACATTATTTGTTTTACTTTAAAATTTTCGAAAATTATTAATTTTTTTTGAGCTTTTAAAAAATTTCAAAGATAAAAAAGAAAAACATAATCTAGTGCATAGATTATGTTATTTTCCATTAAAATATAAACAAATATCACTTAGCTTACATTCATTACACTTAGGATTTTTTGCAAGACAAGTATATCTTCCTAAAAACAAAAATGTATGATGAACGCTTATCCATAATTCTTTTTTATATCTTTTTTCTAAATCTTTTTGAATTTTACCAGGATCTTCTTCACAACTTAAGCCAAGCCTATTACTAACTCTCTTTAAATGAGTATCAACTGCAATATGTGGTTCTTTATGAATTTCTTGCATGTAAACACAAGCAGTTTTGTTCCCAACCCCACTTAATTTTTGAAGTTCATCTATATTATTAGGGATTTTGCCAAGAGATAAAATCTCATTTGATATTTTAATAAGATTTTGTGATTTCATCTTAGAAAGACCAAGGGGCTTGATGATAGCTTCAACTTCTTCTTTTTTTGCATGTGCAAGATCATTGATCGTAGGATACTTTTCAAATAATATTGGTGTTATTTTATTTACATTAACATCCTTTGTTTGACTAGATAAAATAACAGCAATTAAAAACGAGAAATTTGTTGTATAGTTAAGTTCGCATTTTGCATTCGGGTACATCAAATGAGCTTTTGTATAGTATTCCATTATGAATTTAGTAAATCCGTAATTGAACTCTTTTTTGGTTTGTTTTTACTAGTTACGTTTTGTCTAGAGCTTTGGTATAAGCTCTTTTCAAGACGTAATATAGTTAAAGATGTACCTGCTTCTGTTATTTTATCTACCGCTTTAATTACATCATCAAGAGTTATATTGTCTTCTTTCCAAAATAGCACTTTATCCATTTCCGAACTTGATAAATTGCGTAGCAACTTTGATTCAAGATAAGAAATAATTTCAGAAGAGCTTTGTGATCCTACAGTTGGATTTTTAAGATTATTTTCAAGACGTGTAAATAAGGGAGTTAGCGAATAATGAGTTTGACCTACACCGTTTGTAATTAAATACTTACAGTCTAAAATATCAAGTTCTAGAAATCTAGCGATTATATTAGCAACCTCATTAGAATCTAAATGTAATTTGCTTGCAAGTTTATCTTCATATACATTTCCATCATATTTTGAATATGAACGTGCAAATTCTATTAAAATAATGGCTTCTTTTTCATTAATATTTAAATCTTTGTAGTTATCAAGAATTAACTTTTCAAGATTTAAATAACCAGATTCATATAATTTTTCAAGCATATTTATACCCTAGCAATCTTAGATAAAGCTTCACGTGCTGCTTCTTGTTCAGCATCTTTTTTAGTCTTACCAAATCCATGACCCATTATGATATTATCATCCATTGTGACTTTAGCCTCAAATAAAATATTATGAGCCGGACCAGTTTGACCAATAATTTCATATTTTAAGCTTCTCTTATCAGATTGCGCATATTCTTGTAACATTGTTTTATAGTCCTTAATATCTAATACAAGATTTATATAAGGAACAACGATATGTTCAAATACAGCATATGTTTTATCAAAACCAAATTCATAGAAACAAGCACCAAGAACTGCTTCAAATGCATCAGCTATAATTGCTGGTTTTTCTCTTCCCCCTTGTGCTTCCTCGCCTTTACCAAGAAGAAGATAAGAACCTAGATTAATTTTAGAAGCATAAATATCAAGAGCTTCTTCACGTACAGCTTGAGCTCTTTTCTTAGTCATATCGCCTTCACTTAAATTATAATGAGAATATAAATATTTTGACATGGAAAGTTCTAAAACTGCATCTCCTAAAAATTCTAAACGTTCATTAAAAGCACAGTTGTGCTCATTTCCGTATGTAGAATGCGTTAAAGCTTCCTCTAAAATCTTCTTGTTATTAAAATTTACGCCTAAAGCTTCCTCGAGGCTTTTTAAATTATTCATTATTAGCCTCCTTTTCTAGATTAATGCGAAGTTTATTTACAACATCACCTTTAACCATAAGTCTAGCTTGTCTTATTGCATTTTTGAATGCTTTAGGATCACTTGACCCGTGAGCCTTAACAATAGGACCACGCGCACCAAGAACCATTGCGCCACCTATTTCAGATGAATCAAGACGTGATTTAAAGTGTTTTAACTTCTTTTTTAACATAAGTCCTGCAATTTTACTAGTAAACGAAGAATAAATTTCTTCTTTTAACATCTTAGACATAGTTTTAGCAGTACCTTCAATTGATTTTAATACCATATTACCAGTAAAACCATCAGTTAAGAAAATATCACAGTCACTTACTAAAACCTCATTTGGTTCAACGTTTCCGTAAAAATTAATGTCAGAGTTCTTTAAAAGTTCATATGTTTCTTGATCAACTTCTCTACCTTTGCCTTCTTCAGATCCAATATTTAGTAAACCAACTTTCGGCTCTTTTACGCCAAGTACTTCACGACTCACTATAGTAGCCGCAATCGCTAATTCACGTAAATGTTCTGGTCTAAGTTCGACGTTTGCGCCTACATCAAGAAGTAATCTACCTCTTCCATCAAATGAAGGAACAATAGGACATAATCCAACTCTTTGCATTAAAGGAAGTTTACGAACAAATAAGTGAGCCGCAACAATAACGCATTGAGTAGGTCCACTTGTAACACAAGCATCACAAACTCCGTCTTTAACTGAAGTGAATGAAGCTGCCATAGAACAATCTCTATTATTTCTTAAATAGCTTACAGGATCATGTTCACCCATTGACATGAATTTCGGAGTATCAATTACTGTGATACGCTCTTTATTAGTTAAAAGAGGTTCAATTTTAGTTTTGTCTCCGTATAAATAAATTTCAATATCATCAAATTCCTTGATTGCTTCAATAGAGCCTAAAACAGTTGTATTATAAGACTTATCTCCGCCCATTGCGTCAACTGCAATTTTAATCATAATATCACACTACCTTTTTATTTAATATAATAACATATTTTTAAATTTTTATTAATTAATAAGGCTATTATTTACCAATTTTCATTATTTTTACATTACTTTTCTTATATAGCCATTTAAAAGTAATAATTTAAATTTACATATTCTTTGCATTTATAATTAACTTTTGCAGTTGTTGTGCTCTAATTAGAAGCATACAAAGCAAAATAAAAAGGAATGAAATTTCATTCCCAATTATTCTACACAAATTATATATGAATATATTTCTTGATTGCCATCAATAATTTCGCATTCAACATCTTCGTTGATTTCGCTTACATAGCTTGATAATTCTTCTTTTTCTTCATCGTTTATGTTATTGCCAACAAATACAGTGACAACAGAAGATTCGTTATCAACACAAGCACTTAAAAGTTTCTTAGTAGCTTCAACTCTGTCCTTTAAAGAAACAATAATCTTACCATCTAAAATACCCATGAAATCATTGGCTTTAATTTCAACGCCTGAAATTGAAGTATCTCTTACAGCATAAGTAACTTCACCTGTCTTAACGTTTGCAACACATTCAGACATTTCTTCGAAATTTTGATCAATATCAGATGTTTCATCAAATACCATAAGGGAAGCATATCCTTGTGCAATAGTCTTAGCTTTTAAAACTTTGACATTTACATCATCAACAATCGAAGCAGCTTGTTCAGCGGCTAAAATAACATTACCATTATTAGGAATAACAATAACATTTTTTGCATGAGCTTCACGAATTGCATTAACAAATGATTCAGTTGATGGATTCATTGTTTGACCGCCATTAATTACAACAGCACATCCTAATTCTTTAAAAGTATTTTTAATTCCATCACCAAAAGCAACAGATACAAGAGCTATTTCTTTTAAAGGCTCTTCTTTTTTTGTAGTTGCAATTTGATCATTATGTTTATTATTCTTAACTTCAACTTTCACAAGAGAACCAAATCTTTCAGCTAAAGCTAAAGTTTTTCCAATTTCATCAGTGTAACAAGTTACAAAAATTGCATCATCTTTATTTTCCACTTTTGCATAAGCACTAGATGTTAATTCTTGACGAACATCACTAATTTCAACACTTTGTTCACTAACAATGTAGAAATTAGTTTCATACTCGTATTCGCTTGTATCAACATCGCTTTGGCTTGAAACTTCAATCATCTCGCCATGTAATGCCTTTTTCATACCTTCAATAAATACTAAGAAACCTTCTCCGCCTGAGTCAGTTACATTAGCTTCTTTTAAAACAGGCAATAGATTTGGAGTATTTAATTCACTCTTTTTAGCAGCCTCATAATAAGCATCAAATAATTCTTCGAAAGAATCAAACTTTTGGTCTTGAATTGCTTCATAACTCTCTCTAATAACAGTTAACATTGTACCTTCAACAGGATCTTTAAATGCCTTATAAGCAACGTCACGACCTGATTTGAAACAGTTAATAAAATCGTCAACTGTTAAAACATCTTTTTGCATTTCTTTGATTGCAACAGATAATCCTCTAAAATATTGAGATAGGGATACTCCTGAATTTCCTCTTGCTCCCATCAATAATCCTCTAGCAAAAATCTTAGCTAACTCGATAATAGAATCAGATTCGCATTTATCGATTTCAGCAATACCAGAATCACTTGTCATACTCATGTTGATACCTGTATCACCATCAGGAACTGGGAAAACGTTAAGTGAATTTATATATTCACAATTATTTCTAAGGTTAGTGGCACCATTTGTTACCATAATCCTAAAAATTTTGCCATTAATTGTCTTAATAGCCATTCAATAACACCATCCTATTTAATTAAATATATATGAATTAATAAATAATTTTTTTACATTTTTCAAAAGTCCGTGAAAAGAACTATACTTAATACTATCACAAATCTTATTGTTTTTCAATACATAATGGTGGCCATTTAAAGCTAAGAATCTTAAATGACATATATTTTTCATAATATAAGGAAAGTTCATAGCCTAATTAGCTCAAATTTTTTCAATTTTCAAAGACAATTTTCTCATTTTAAAAAATTAGTATTGATTATTGAGATAAAATTGTTTATAATGAATAGGCTTATAAAAACAAATGCTTGAGCAAGGAGGTTTGAAATATGGCAAAATGTTATGTAACTGGCAAGAGTACAAGTTTCGGTAACAAGAGATCACACGCTTTAAATGCATCTCGTCGTACTTGGAAAGCTAACCTACAAACTGCTCACATCGTTTTAGAAGATGGCACAGTTAAGAAGGTTAAAGTTTCTGCTAGAGCTCTAAAGAAGGGCGACCTTAAGAGAGCTGAATAAGAACTCGCACATAATAAAATCGGTTAATACCGATTTTTTTGCGTTTAAGGGCACTTTTGTGCTCTTTTTTTATAAAAAGTAGGGCGCAAAACGTCCTACTAAATCAATCCAGTTATAAATATTTCAAGACCTATTAAAATTAATATTACACCGCCTACTATCATCGCCTTATTTCCAAGTTTAAGTCCAAATTTTTTACCGATATAAACCGAGATATAGCAAACAACAAAAGTAACTAGTGCAATAAGCGCAATAACGACACAAGCTTCACCAATTGAATAATTAGCAAAAGTAAGGCCTGTAGATAAGGCATCAATAGATGTCGCAATAGCTTGTATAAATATTAATTTTAGTGTTAACTTCTTTCCTTTAGCCTCTTCTTCTAATTCTTCTTCATTTTTACTTTCTTTAATTGAATCAATAATCATTTTAGTTCCTAAGAAACCTAAAATAACAAGTGCAATAATTGGAATTAAATGATATTTTTCTATTTGTGGAACATTTTTATAAATTGTCGAGCCAAATAGATATCCAATAAAAGGCATAAGCGCTTGGAATAAAGCATACATAAACGCAATAAATATACGTTTCTTTTCTTTCATATTAGGCTCTTCTAGACCATTTGCCATAGATACAGCTGCCGCATCCATCGTTAGTCCAAAGCCTAATAAGATTCCAGATGTAATAAGTTGTCCTGCCGATATACTTAAATACATAAAATCCTCCATATACAAAATAAAAAGAGACTCCACTGGTAACATAACCAGTGTAAGTCTCGTTCTTTAAGGTAGAGCCTGGATAATCCATTATGTAGACCTACCACTTATATTTAAGTGAACTACTCCCTTACGAAGTATATAAATATTTTATCATTAAACTTTAAAATTTCAATGATTATTTTTCGTTTTCGATGCCAACAATTACGCTGTTCGCATCTTCTTGTTTAAATAAATAAGAACCCATGACGGCTATATCTACTCCTGCTTCTTTAACAAGTGTATAAGTTTTATCATTTATACCACCGTCTACACTAATTAAATAATTAAGGTTATTCTCTTTTCTATATTTATATAAACTTTTAATCTTATCAATACTATTTGGCATAAAACTTTGACCACCAAATCCTGGCTCTACAGACATAACTAAGACTAAATCAATTTTATCTAAATAAGGCATTAAGTCTTCCCATTTTGTATTAGGCTTTATAGAAAGTCCTGCTTTTTTATTATAAGAATGAATTAAATCAATAGTTTCATTAATATCAGACTTAGCTTCAATATGGAATGTGATATAGTCAGAACCTGCATCTACAAAATCCTTAATATATTTGATAGGATCAATTATCATTAAATGGGTATCAAAAATCATATCTTTAAAAGATGGCCTAATTTGTTTTTGAATACCTTGGCCAAAAGAAATATTTGGTACAAAAACACCATCCATTACATCTATATGTAAAATAGAAGCTTTATTAACATTATTAATACTAGTCTCAAGTGCGTTAAAATTAGCGCTTAAAATACTTGGAGAAATTTTCATAATTAGTACCTCTCATTCATCTTATCATACATTTTAAGGTAGTTTTCATATCTATTTTTTAATATAGATTTCCCTGCCTCGCTTCTTACATAACAATCTTTAGAATTTAATAAATGTTTACAATCCTTAAAACGACATTTTGAGGAGTCAAATTCTATAAACATATCACAAAGTCGATCGCGTCCAATAAAGAAATCCATTTTTGAAAATCCTGGTGTATCACCAAGTAATCCACCAAAATAAGAATACAAGTGAATTTGTCTAGTTGTATGTTTTCCTCTATTTAATGCGTCACTTATTTCTTGGGTTTCAAGATTAAACCCTGGAATTAAAGAATTAATAAAAGTCGATTTCCCAGCACCAGTTTGACCAGATAATACTGTAACTTTATTTTTAAGTAATTCAATAATTTCATCTTTATTTTGATCTTTATCTTTAGAATTTACATAAAACACTTTATATTTAAGACGCTTTTCGTAATAAGACATAATTTCTTTAATTTTAGCTAGTTCTTCACAACTACAC
>CAVFGN010000007.1:0-24921 GCA_963621965.1 Alistipes finegoldii | reverse complement strand
CAACTACACTTATCAATTTTAGAAATAACAATTATTGGCAAGATATTAAAAGTATTAAGATTAACTAAAAACAAATCAAGTAAATAGCTAGAAAAATCAGGTTCTTTAGCCGAAATTATTAAAATAATTTGATCTACATTTGCAATATCAGGTCTTATTAATTCGTTCTTACGCGGATAAACGTTAACTATATAATTAATGCCATCATTAATTTCATAATCAACAATATCCCCAACCTTGGGTGAAATTTTAATAACTTGTGTATCAATTTTATTAGATAAAGGATTGTTATTTCCTTTATTAAATTTATCATCTTTAGATAATTTCATTTTTCTAAATTTTCCGCGCGCGCGAGCTTCAATAATCTCGCCATTATCTAAAATTTGATAAACGCCCGCATTTAAATTAACGATTCTACCTTGCATTAATTATTTTCCTTTTTCATATTATTGCTTCTAAGTTGACCACAAGCCGCATCAATATCAGAACCTTGTTCTAAGCGAAGAGTAACGTTCAGGCTACGCTTCTTAAGTTGATCATAGAACTTCTTCATTCTATCTTTAGTACTTCTTTTAAAAGGCTTTTCTTTAACCTCATTATATGGAATTAAATTTATATAAACATTTAAACCGTGAAGTAGGTCAGCGAGCTCGTTGGCGCATTTAAGTGAATCATTTAATTCATTGATTAAAATATATTCAATAGTAACTCTTCTGTTAGTCGCATCAATATAATCGCTTATTGCCTTAACTAATTCTTCAATTCTATATGCTTTATTAATTGGCATAATTTGATCTCTAATTTCGTTGTTTGGCGCATGAAGCGAAATTGCTAAATTAGATTGTAAATCTTCTTTTGCATATTCATAAATCATAGGAACTAATCCGCATGTTGAAACTGAGATATGGCGTGCTCCAATTTCAAGTCCATGCGCATTATTTACAATATGTAAGAAACGCATAACATTGTCATAGTTATCAAATGGTTCACCAATACCCATTACAACAATATGAGATACTTCTCTACCACTTTCCTTAATGACAGACATAATTTGTCCAACCATTTCGCCAGCTGTTAGATTCCTAAGTTTCTTTTTCATACCTGAAGCACAGAATTGGCATCCCATGTTACAACCAACTTCACTTGTAACACAAACGCTAGTTCCGTAATTATGAGTCATAAGTACAGTTTCGATTAAATTACCATCTTCAAGTCTAAATAAAAATTTCTCTGTGCCGTCACTTGAAACTTGTCTAACAACAACTTCAAAAGTATTTATTGAAAAATCTCGACTTAAATCTTCTAAAACGAATTTCTTAATATTAGTAATTTCAGGAAAAGAAGAAACTTTTTGTCTATATATTGCCTCAAAAACTTGCTCGGCCCTAAACTTTTTTAAATCTTTTGCAAGAAAATATTCTTCTAATTCTTTAGGGCTGACATCGTAAATACTTCTCATAAATTGCTCCTTTTTAAACTAAAATATTGTAGCATACTTTTATTATTTTTAAAACATTAATCAATACGATAATTTTTATAATCAAAGTTATTGACCTAAAAAGAAAATAGAATATAATATTTCAAGACAAAGGAGAAATTTTATGGTTAACATATTTAAACCTATAGATTTAACTAAAGAAAAAATATTTAAATCTATAATGTTGTTTTCAATTCCAATCTTATTAAGTTATGTTTTACAACAAGTTTATACGATAGCCGATGCGGCTATATGTGGTCAATTTTTAAATGCAAATGAGGTAGCCGGAGTAAATAATACCTCAAATTTAGTATTTATTGTTTTACAATTTGCACTCGGATGTACCGCAGGATTTTCAGTAATCACCTCAAATATGTATGGTCAAAATAATAAAGATGGTATAAGAAAGAGTTTTGCAACTCAAATAAAACTTTCATTATATATGTCTATTATTTTAACCATTCTAGCTGTTTTAATGATTAACCCACTACTTAAAGTAATTGGTTTATCAAAATCAGAGGAAGCGGTACAAAATGAAATATATAATGCTGCCTACACATATATCTTTATAATATATATCGGTATATTCACCCAAATATTTTATAATGCAATTTGTTCTTTCTTACGTTCTGTTGGTGATTCAATCACACCTCTTATTTTCTTATTAATTTCAACAATATTAAATATTGTTTTAGATGTTTTATTTATTGTTCCTTTTCATATGGGTGTAAGTGGTGCTGCTATTGCAACTGTTATAGCTCAAGGTGTGTCAGCTGCTGGATGTTTTATATTTACATTTGTTCACTATAAAGATTACAGACTTACAAAAGAAGATTTCAAAGTTGATTTAAAGTTAAGTTTAAAGCATTTACAAATGGGTCTTCCTCTTGCTTTACAATTCTCTATTCTTTGTATTGGTTTAATTGTAATGCAAAGCGTTATTGTTAAGTTTGATTCAAATACACTTGGTGTTGTAGTAAGAAGTGACGCACAAAACGGGTTTGGTGCAGCTACAAAATTAAATAATTTATTGATGTGTCCTTTTAATGCACTTGGAACTGCTATGTTGACTTATACAAGTCAAAACTTAGGTTCTAGAAATTTTAGTCGTGTTAAAAAAGGCGTTAATACTGCCATTATTATTGCATTTGCAGAATATGTAATATTTGCTGGAATAGGTTTATTACTTAGTATTAACGGTTTCTATCTACATATCTTCTATTCAAGTGATAAGATTACTGATTTAGCTATCAAATTTGGTAATTCATACTTATATTGTGATCTAACGTTATATTTCTTCTTAGGTATCTTATTCATATTTAGAAATAGTGTTCAAGGTGTAGGAAAACCATTATTCCCATTCTTAGCTGGTATAGGTGAACTTACCGCAAGAACTTCAATTTGTCTAATATTCCCACGTTTATTTAATGGTGCTGATATAACTACAGAAGCAAACACAATGTCTTTATATGCTTTATCTATGGCTGACCCTTGTGCTTGGATATTGGCTTGTGCTTTCTTGCTTACTGGCGGATACATATACATCTATTCTAAAAAAGCTGAGGAAAGATTATTAAAAACAGAATATTAATAAATAAAACAGGTATATATCAATTATATGCCTGTTTTTAACTTATTAAGTTTTAAATTACTTTAAAATAAATGCAAGATCTTCTAGCGTAACCTTAGTTATTCTATTATCATCAGATGCAATTAATTTATCAATTATATCTTTCTTTAAATTTTGAAGTTCGATTACTCTTTGCTCAATAGAGTTTGCAGTAATTAGTTTAATAACCTCAACATTCTTTGTTTGACCAATTCTGTATGCTCTATCTGTTGCCTGATTTTCAGCACTATTATTCCACCATGGATCTAAATGAATTACAGTATCTGCGCCAATTAGATTTAGACCAGTACCACCGGCTTTAAGTGATACTAAGAACACTGGTGCTTTATCGTTATTAAACTTATTAGACATTTCAAGTCTCTCTTTTGCATCAGTTTGACCTGTGATCATATAATAAGGAATCTTTTTTTGCTTTAAATGATTTTCTACTTTATTTAATGCACTTACGAATTGAGAGAATATAAGCATTTTGTGTTCTGTCTTATATTCATCAATTATTTTGTAAAGTTCTTCAAGCTTTGCGCCACTTTCTTTAGAATTTTCAATAAATAAACCCGGGTCAATACAAAGTTGTCTTAAACGCATTAAGTAAGGCAAGATATCGAAAGCCTTAGCTCCTAATCTCATTTTCTCATTTGCTTCAAGTATATGTGCATCGTAATATTTTCTTTGTTCTTCATTCATTTCGCATGTAACTATTCGTTCATACTTAGCTGGGAGATCTTTAAGTACATCTTTCTTTGTTCTACGTAGAATAAAAGGCGCAACCTTTTTAGCTATTACTTGAGTATAGGCATCGTCATGCATATATTTTGACTTAAATGTAGATAATTCTTCAAAATACTCTGGCATTAAGAAATCAAACAAGCTCCATAAATCAATGACTGTATTTTCAATAGGCGTACCAGTTAGAGCATATCTATATTCTGCTTTTAGAGATTTAACATTCTCGCTCTTTTTTGCATATACGTTCTTAATTGCCTGTGCTTCATCTAAAATAACAAAACCATAATCATATTTGCTTAATGTATCAATATCTCTACCTAAAGAATCATAAGAAATGATATAGACATGGCGTTTGTTGTTTTCTATATTTTCTTCTGTTTTTAATCTCTCGTCAATTGTTCCGTATATTTCGCTAACCTCGACTTCTGGCGCAAATTTTTCGAATTCGTTCTTCCAATTAAATACTAGGCTCTTAGGGCATACAATTAAAGAAGGTTTTTTAGTATCATCTGCGCAAAGCAAAGTAATGATTTCAAGAGTCTTACCAAGTCCCATGTCGTCTGCAAGTATTCCGCCTATATGGTACTTCTTTAATATAGATAACCACTTAAATCCTTCAATTTGATAACTTCTAAGTGTCGCATTAACACTAGGAACTTCAACTTCAAAATCCTTATAGTTTTTAATATCATTTACAAGTTCACTTAAATATTCATCGATTTTACAGTTCTTTTCGTGTGCATAAGCTTTAAGTGCTTGGTACGTTGGTAAATTTATAGGTTTACTCGGATGATTAATATCAATATTTAGATCTTCTAGTGTGTTATAGAACTCTTTTGCCTCGTCATCAAGCTTAACGATTTGGTCATTATTAAGCAAGATAAATTTTTTCTTTTTCTTAATAGCTTTAAGTATCAGTATAAGTTCTTCATCACTATAATCACTACTTGCTAAAAAAGCTTCAAACATGTTATTCTTTTTCTCAATATTAATTATAGTTTTACCAATAGTTTTAACATATTTGTTAGATATTTTGTCTGATAAATAAACATTAGCTAAGATTCTTAAATACTCAAAATCAAGTTCAAAGAAATTTAAAATGTTATCTTCGTCTTCTATTTTTCCATCATTAAAACCAATAGTCATTAAATAATTATTATAAGTGTTAACTTTAGACACATCAGCACCTACAATTTGTGACACATCAAGTATTTCGTTTCCATCTTTAGCGTATTTAGTTTCAACACTTATAATACCATTTTGATAATCAAAGTATGCCTCAATGTCAATATTATTAATTTTAAAGTCCTCTTTCTTGTTTTCATTAACACTTATTTTATCCGCATACATCGAATAGACTACATCTCTAAATTTTTCTTTAAGAGGTTCAATTGAAGTACCTTGATAAGTTGAGAACAAATCAAACAACGGTTTTTCTTTTACAGATATATCAAGAAGCCTTAGTTCATTAATTTTTTTAGAATATACATAATACGTATTAGTTAATTTAATAAATCTATTCTCTGATTCAATATTTGTCTTTAAAATATAATTTTCATCTACAAAGTATTCAACCTTAAGCGGATCTAAATTTATGCGTGTATCAATTCCGTTAAATTTAATATAGGTATCACCTAAAATTTTAAATATTGAATCATAATTTGATTCATTAAGTTTAATATCATCATTCGAATAATCACCAAAATAATAAATTTGCATTAAGTATTCGACAAGTTTATTGTATGGCTCTACTAAATAATCTGTACTATGCATAAATGTTAAATTTTTACCATAGGAAATTGTTTCTTTATTATAGAAGCTCTTAACAAATTTAACTAAGCTCTTAACTTTATAGAATCTACTATTATCCACATGACTAATCTTTAAACTAAAACCTAAACGATTATTAGTGCTTAGAAGAATTTCAACTTCAAGTGTAGCTTTAGTATTATAACTTGCGCCTAGTGTTTGAAGCGCATCTCGCGAGAAAATTTCAATGGAGTTATTTAATTTTTCGAGTGATTCCTCATAAAGTCTTTGTTTAATATTTTCATTAACTTGTTGAAATAAATTATCAATTTCAGCTTTACGAGTAGTCATTAAATACGCATACATGAACTCACAAATTTTCGTATCTGAAAGTTCGGTTATAATTTCAAAATCAATCACATCATCTTGAATCTCAACACTCGCAAGTATATCGCGTCCGAAACTTAAGGTAGAATATAAAACCGCCTTGTTATATCTTTCATTTACTTCAAATTCTAAAGAGAAATACGCAAACATATCGTCTTCATTAACTTCTTTTAATATGTTTTTTAAACTTGCTTCATCAAAGTTATAATCAAATAACCTTTTTTTGTAATAGTAAGTGTAATAGCCGCTAAATTTAGCAAGTACAAAATACTTTGAATGTGGTAATGATTTAGCAATTTTGATTATCTCATTCTTTTTTGTATTAGTATTACAAGCATCATATGCTTTTACTAAATAATGTGCGAAATCTTTTGGTATAAGGCTCAATATATCTTTAAATTTCACAGCAAATTTATACATATTTTCACCGTATAAACATGCACCAAGGCTAAGTAAATATTCTGGTGTTAATCCCAAATCAAAGTTTGAATCTTCTAAAATTAGTTGAGGAGATATTTTTATTAAAGCTTTATAATTCTCTTCATTTAAATAGGGGACAAATACCTTAAAATTATATGATGTAGAGCGTGAGAAAAAATTATAGTTTGATAATATTTGATTAATTTCATCTTTATCTAACGCTTTTAATGCTTCTTCTATATAGAACTTGAATTTTTCTTTACCCATAAGGTGAGCTAGGTAAAATTCAAGAATTTCTTTATTCATATGATTTAAATAAAGATATAATAAACGATTTTCTTTTGAATCTTCGTATCTAAATTGATTCATTGAGTTTTCTAATTCAATTTTATAACTATTAAATTTTCTTTTCGCATATGGATAATTAGAATCTTTAGTCAAAATATCAGCAAATTCAAACAATGATTTATCTAAATAAAATACAATTAGATAATATCTAGAAAGTGCGTCATAACTAAATCTAGATCTAGCTTCAATTTTTTCCAAGAATTCTTTCTTCTCGTCTCTCGTAAGCCTGGCAAGTTTGGCATTATATTTAAGACTTTGTCGTGCAGGATAGTTACCCACATAATCTTCTGGCGTAAAATTAAAAAAATTCTCGAAATCTATATTTCTTGATTTTAAGTCAGTTTCATTTTTTACTACTCCTGTATCTAAATCAATTGAATAATCTTCTTCAGCCACATAATTATACGTTTTGTATTTTTCCTCTAAAAGATAAAATATATCTTTAAGTCTAAAATAACATGCAACTATATGCTTGCAGTAATACCCTACCGGACAATCACAACTAGGAAGAGAATAAAAGCTAAGTTCAACATTGTATTCTTCTGTTCCGTAAACGCGCGCAAACAATTTCTCATCATCTATATAAAAAGATTCAACTCTTCCTTTTACATGATACTCTTTACCACGAGCTAATGTAGGCTTGGTAAACGATAAAAATGTTTTCTTATCAAAAAGGTCATCTATATAAAATTGTGGTATAACAAGTGAATTTTCTTTGTTTAAGTCGCTAAGATTTATACTAATTTCACTAAACTCACCAATTAGGTCAAGTTTATCATTTCCTATATCTTTTACAATATAAAAATAATCTTTGTAAAATAAAATAGTTCCTATATCCATAATTCTTCCTTTTAAAATATAAAATTATTATATATTAAATAGAAATCTTTTAAAAGTCAAAAAAAGCTTTAAGCAAATATTTAAATATGCTTAAAGCCTTGTTTTTATTATTATCTAATAAACCTTACAAAATCTTCCTTGCGCGGTTGAGCTTTTGGTTCAGATTGGGCATATCCTAAAGTCAAATGTCCGATACCCTCATACACTTCATCAATATTCCACTCTTTCATAAGTTCTTTGCCTTCACTTGAGTCAAACTCTTCTTTTGCACGATTAATCCAACAAGAACCAATACCTAAAGATTTAGCGGCTAACATTAAGTTTCCAAGAACTAATGCGCCGTCTGATACATGGGTAGGAATTGTTTTATTTGCAAATACAATCACTACAGTAGGTGCACCGTAAAATGGGTCTACTCCCTCTTTTCCCATAATACTAGCATTCATTTTTGACAATTTTGCCAATACATCTTTATTTTGAACAACAACCATAAGTGTAGATTGATACCCATGTCCACTAGCTGAATATTTAGCCGCTTCTAAAATTTCATTTAAATCCTTATCGCTAATTTGTTCACTTTTATATTTTCTAATGCTTCTACGACTTTTAATAGTCTCTATTACTTGATTCATTTTATTCTCCTTTTTTAAAAAAGACCTAGATTACTCTAGATCTTTAATTTACTATAATGTTGTTCCTAATTTCTTCTCAACGTAAGTTTTGATAACAGCACAAGTTTCTTCAATACCAATTCCAGAGTTAATAGTTAAATCATAATTATCAACTTTTCCCCACTTCTTATCAGTGTAGAAATTGTAATAGTTAGCTCTCTTCTTGTCAGTTTTCTTAATTACATCACGAGCTTTTTTCTCATCTAGACCATAATACTTAACGCAACGGGCTACACAATCTTCTTCGCTTGCAGTAATAAATACATTGATTACATTCTTTCTTTCACGTAATACATAATCAGCACATCTACCAACAATGATACATGATCCTTCGTCCGCAATCTTTTTAATTGCATCAAATTGTGCTAAGAATACCTTTTGACCCATAGTCATATCATAACCATATAAGGAAGGAATAAATCCTGCGAATGCGCCGTCCTTCTTTTCATCGTATGACTTAACAACATCTTTATCTAGTCCACTATCAAGAGCTGCCTTAGCTAAAAGTTCATTATCATAAAAAGGAATATTTAATTGCTTAGCTAATTCTTGAGCTATAAATCTACCTCCAGAACCATATTGTCTACCAATTGTAATAACGTATGACATATATAAATACCTCATCTTTCCACTAATATTATACAACTTTTAATTTAAAAATTAAATAATTTATCTTTTACAACTAAATTTTTTTTGTTTATTTTTTTCAGATATAAATTTGATAAAAATTGTATAAAAAAACAGTTAATTAAATTCATAGTTACGAAATAATTAACTGTTATTAATATTATGATAATTTTAAACGAACCCAATAATCGTTGAGCGTAATTTTTAATTGCTCATTATATCTAAATACTTCGTCTTTTTCGCTTACACTTATTTGATATAGGTTTTTATAAATATTTTTTCCGGTTTCATCTTCTAAATAATAGTCTCCGTCTTCCGATACAATATCCTCGTAGACACTACAAACAGGAGATGAGTAGGCAGTGTAAACACTATTTGTATAGGCGTTATCATATTCATACATGAAATCGATAAACTTATATGCTAAATCTTTATTCTTTGCACCTTTTTGAATAACTAAAGAGTCTACAAATACATTTGTACCTGTATTTGGCACATAGAAGTTCAGACTTACATTCTCATCTTCTATATCCATGCAATAAATTGCATCCCCTGAATACATAAGCCCAAGTGCATATTTTCCTGAAGGCATTTCTGACAACAATTCATCAGTTTTGAAAGCCGGATTAGTTTTCTCTTTGAGATTTAATATCCAATTAAACGCCTCGTTAAGTTCTTTTTCATTTGTAGTATTCATTGAATAGCCTAATGCTTTTTCAGCCACCATAAAACCATCCCTACTAGAATCATAGTAAGTTGTTAATCCTTTATATTTTTCAAGACTGAATACATTCCACCCGTATGTTTCAAGGTCGCTCAAATCTACAATATTTTCATCATATAATATACCAACACGGCCAAAGAAATAAGGAACACCATATTTAAGTAAATCGTAACCATTATCACTATTCTTTAAATTATTTAAAATATCAAGTAAAGCCGGAGTCATAATGTCTTGACTTGCGACATCAAGTTTAGACCAATCAATTTCTTCAATCATATCATCAACTATCATTTGTTCTAGTGCATAATCAGATGGTACGACAATATCAAATTGTTCAGTTTTCATCTTTGTTATGGCTGCTTCGTTTGATTCAAATGTCGAATAATTAACTGTACAGTTATATCTTTCCTCGAATTTTTCAATTAATGATTCATCAATATATTCACCTACATTAAATATAGATAAATCAGAATTTTTGCTTGTACAAGATGTAGTAAGGAACATTAAAGAAAGTAAAGATAAAGGTACTAAATTAATAATTTTTCTTTTCATTTGCTTTCTCCTTTTTACTATCTAAGACTAAATCAATAATAATTTTAATCATAATAATTAAGATAATTATTGTCGATAATGCATTTATTGTAGGGTTAATCTTTTTTGCTTCTGTATATAAATATGTAGAGATATTTAACTTAGATCCACCTGTAAAGTACGAGATTACAAAATCATCAAATGACATTGTAAAAGAGATAGCGGCTGCACTTATAATTGCGCCCTTGATTTGGGGAAGAACTGCAGTTCTTAAGGCTTTCATAGGTTTAGCACCTAAATCTTCTGCTGCTTCTAAAATATTTGGATCTAATTGCTTAACCTTAGGATATACGTTAATAACTATATAAGGTGTGCAAAACGCAATATGTGCTATAAGCATTGTAATGTATCCTCTTTCAATTGAAAGAGATACAAATAATAAAAGTAAGCCTATACCTGTTACAATATCAGGGTTTATAATAGGAAAATTGTTAACCTTTAAAACAGCGCTTCTAAATTTTTTATTCATCTTAGCTAAAAATATTGAAGCAATTGTTCCTATTATTGTTGAAATAAATGTAGCTGAAACTGCAATTAAAAATGTATCTAAAATAATTTTTAAAAGACGAGTATTTGTAAATAAATCTTTATACCATGCGAAAGTGAAATTAGTAAAATAAGTTACACTTTTAGCTTCGTTAAAAGAAAACACAACAATTGAAATTAAAGGAATATAGTATAACAACATGAATATAGTCATCATTATACGGGAAAATAAATTAGATTTTGTACTCTTCATTATTCTACCTCCCACTTCTTTTGTAATTTATCAAATATAAGCATAATTAGTAACATTATTACTAGCAATATTAAACTTATTGCACTACCAAAACCCCAACGGGAGTTAGTGATAAATTCATTTTCAATCACATTACCAATTAAGAAATATCTTCCTTCTCCTAAATATTTAGAGATAGTAATAGTTGTAGTACATGATAAGAATACCATGGTAATACCAGAAATTACACCAGGAAGCGACAAAGGTAGAGTTACTGTTAAGAATGTATCTTTTGACTTTGCGCCTAGATCAGTTGAGGCTTCAAGTAATTTATTATCAATTTTTGATAGACTAGTAAATATCGGTAAAATCATATAAGGAATATAATTATAAACCATACCTAAAATTACCGAAAAGTCATTACCTATAATTACATTAATATCCGGATTAAATAGACGCACTAATTTTAGTAGTGGTCCGTCAAGCAATTGCTTGATAGCAAGTGTTCTTAATAACATATTAATCCACATAGGACTTGTTGAAAGTAAAAGTAGAGCTTTTCTTGTTGAAGGCTTTCTTCGCGCAATAAAATAAGCTACCGGGTAACAAATAATAATACAGCATATAGTTGCAATTAATGCTAGTTTTAAACTCTTTAATATAGCTTTAAAATAGAGATGCGTTGAAAAGAAATTTGCAAAATTATCAAGTGTTAAGCGATACACAAACTCTGTATTATCGATTAAAGAATAAACGATAATGAAGATCATAGGAAGTAATATGAATACTAATAGAATGAATAAATACGGAATTAAATAGAGAAAATAAGCATTCTTAGTTTTCATTTTACCACTCCATTTTTTCCATTACGTGAATATCAAAAGGATCAAACTTTAGTGAAACCTTTTCCCCAACCATATGGTATTCAATGCTTTGAGCTAAGAAAGTTCTATTTTTTGTCTCTATTGTATATTCATAATGAACACCTTTAAATATTTCGTTAACAATAACGCCATCAATAAAGCCCTCATGTTCTTTACAAATATCAATATCTTCAGGGCGAATTACAATATCCACTTCTTCGTTTTCTTTAAAGCCTTTATCCACACAAACAAAATCTTTGTCATCAAAATTACAAAGTAAATCTTGTTTCATAATACCTGAAATAATATTAGATTTACCAACGAATGCGGCTACAAAACGGTTTGCCGGTTCATTGTAAATATCTGTAGGAGATCCTACTTGTTGAATCAAGCCATCATTCATAACAACAACTTTATCAGACATAGTTAAGGCTTCTTCTTGGTCATGCGTTACAAAGATAAAAGTAATTCCTAACTTCTTTTGAATTTCTTTAAGTTCATATTCCATTTGTTGTCTAAGTTTTAAGTCAAGAGCTCCTAAAGATTCATCTAAAAGTAGCACCTTAGGCTCATTTACAAGTGCACGCGCTATCGCAACACGTTGTTGTTGACCACCACTTAAACTAGTAACATCTCTGTTTTCAAATCCTTCAAGGCCAACTAAACGAAGTGTTTTCTTTACTTTTTCTTCAATCTCCGCGCTTATTTCTTTTCTTGTCTTATAGCCTTCTTTATGTTTTATCTTATTTAAAAAATCTTCAAATTTTGAAGGCATGTATTTTAAATTTAGACCGTATGCAACATTATCATATACATCCATATGCGGGAATAAGGCATAATGCTGGAATACTGTATTTGTTAGTCTTTTATACGGTGGTATTTCTAGTAAATTCTTTTGATCAAATAAAACAACACCATTTGTTGCTTCCTCAAACCCACCAAGTATTCTAAGTAGCGTAGTTTTTCCGCACCCTGAAGGTCCAAGCAAAGTTACAAATTCTTTTTCATAAATATCAAGGTCAATGCCTTTCAAAACAATGTTACCATTAAATTCTTTTGTTAAACCTTTTATCTCAATTATTTTTTTCATTTCTTCTCCTTGTTAACAGTTTTATTAATAATGTCGTTTAAAGTAAATAATTTTGACTCATTTACTAAAACAAGCGAACTAATAGCATTCGCACTTTCTAAATCAGTACTATCAATGTTAGATAGAATTATTTTTTTGTCTTTAAATATTACCTTTATTTTAGCTAGATCTTCTAGTTTATAATATGCATAATCTAGTTCAATATAGGATAAATCATTCCTTAAGAATGTATCAAGCGACTTCGTTCCTAAATTAAGCGAACTTTCTTTATATTCTTTAATAAAAGTGTCTTCGACACTTATATAAATATTACTTATATCAACCTTATAAAAATCTGACATTTTTATAATATAGTCAAAAAACTTTTTATCGTTTAAAGATTTTTCACTAAGACTAATATACGCATGAAAATAGTAACCAGTCTCCTTATGAAACAATTTCAAATCCTCAAATACATTACGTATTAAATATTTATCGGTCCGAGTAATCAAATTTCTTTTGTTTATTACACGTTTAAAAGTGCCAAAGTCAAACAATGTGTCATTAAAACAATAATTATACTCGTACCCTATTACAGTTTTATTTTGTGTATTATAAATAGGTTTCAATTTAAACTTTAGTTCATTTTTATCGAGCGACTCACTTATATCAAGTTCAGTCTCGTAATTTTTAAAATACGAATCTTCATATATATTTTCATCAAATATAATCAAATTTTCGCCCAAGTCAACCGCATCCAAATATGCTTCATAAGCTAAACTTAAAATTTCATCAACAGTCTTAATTTTATCTCTACTACTTTGTTTGTAAATTCCAGCGTGAACATCTAAATTTACTCTTTTGTTAATTGCTTTAATATGTTCTTTTAAGTCGTCAAAAAGTTTTGTTATGTGTTTTATCAAGTATCTCTTATCATTTTTTTCAAAAACTAATATAAACATCGCTTGTTCGAGGTGATATGCCCTGTATTCTTTCTCGTTTGTTTTTAAAAAGCGAGAAATCGCATAGATAATTTGACGTGAAAACTCAAATCCGTACAAAGATAAATACAGATCAAAATTTGTAACGTTTAAATAAACTAGTGCTTTGTCGTGATTTTCTAGAATTTCTGCTGCATCTTCTTTAAAACTTTTGAAACTCAAAACATCAGTTAATTCGTCGGTATATGCAAAGCCTAATATATCATTAAGTTTTGTCTTATAATCGGTAATATCTTCTATATAAGAAATTATTACATTTCCTTCTAATTTGTAGAAATGTTCTTTTATTACTTGATTATGAATAGTATTATATTCAATTTCAGTCTCCTTTGTCGATTCATTATATAAACTCAAAATTGTATTATTATAGTTTGCCTTATCACTATTTGATACAATCATCAAATAATCATCTAAAAGAAGATTATTAGTATTAAGTTTTAACATAAGTCGTGCTTTATCATTCACTATAATATTGTTTTCTTCACTTCGCTTATAGCCTAAACTAATTTTATCTTCAAGTAGTTCTATAGATTCTTTCATTAAAGATTTAGACTCAGCAAGTTCACTCCTATTTATAACAAAGCCTATAATACTACTCAAAAATTTATAATATTCATATTCTTTATTATCTTTATCCATGAAGAAAAAGCCAATAGCTCTTTTGTTAACTAATTCTTTATTTAAAATAAAAACAAAACAAGAGGCGAAAGGCGAAACCTCATTATTTAAAATATCATAATTATAATAGTTTTCACTTAGGTTATTAATAATTAAATCTTCATTTTCTTCTATACATTTATATAAAATAGACTTCTCTAAATTTTCACCTATTTTTTTATCATATAACCTTCCGCCTTTATATAAATAACCTTTATGATTTTGTGCGTCTAAAATATGTGTTTCATATACCTTAAAACTTTGACTAAATTTCAGTAATATATTACGCACAATTTCTCGTGTCTTAATATCACTTACATTATTTAAATAAGTAAATATAGGTTCAAACTTTTGATAGTTTTCACTGACTAATGTACTAGATATATCACTTATCTTAAACTCAAATTCTTTAGGATTTAATACTTTTGTCTCTTCTGGCTTTTCCTTAATAATAATTTCAGGGAGTTGATTAAACTTTGTTTTTTCTCTTCCTTGTTCTTTTTCTTTACTATTTGTTTCAAGAGATTCTAATTTCTTATTTACGTAGTCAATAGAGAATGTATTATTTAATTCTTCATACAGTTTAAGCGAAGTTTTATAATATTCTTTTAAAAGCTCTACTTCACTTGATTCTTTAATTTCATTTTCATATTCGCTTTCTAACATAGCACCTTTTCGAAGTGAACGTTCATTAATTAGTAATTGGATATTAATTGTGTAAGCTTTAATTTTAATTTTTTCACTAAAAAGTGAAAAATCGATGCTGTTAATAAAACGTTTTGTCTCTTCTGGCTTTGTTAATCTAAAAAGTAAATCTAATTTTTTAAGGTATAGTTCCTCAAGCTCTTTTATATTATTCTTTTCTTTATATTTAGTTTCTAAAAAGATAAAATTTTGATCAAATTTATTGATATCGTTATCTAAATAATAAAACTCTTCTAGTAAACTTAAAGCAAATACTTTATTTTCTTCACTTATATCATCATTTAAATATTCATTGATATAATAAATAGCTTTTTCTTTATCTACAAATTTTGTGTAGAAAAGAATTAAATCTTTAGTATGTTCTGCCTTATCTAATAATGACAAATTTTTATCTTTCAACTCAATATATTTCATTGCTTTAGACGCATCAGAAAGATCTAAATATATATAGATAAGTTCGGTATAATAATAGACTAATTTATTAGAGTCTAAAGTTCTAGTTTCACTTTTTAAAAGTAATGTGATAGATCCTTTTATGTCTCCTAGTTTATAAAGCATTTTAGCTTTATAAGCGACTGCACGAGAATAATCAATTGATTGTTCATCTTGCTTATTAATAAACGCATCTATCTTCTTTAAATTAGTCTTTTTTATATCAAGATTTAATATGTCATTAATGTTCATAAGGCATTTACTCCTAAATAAATTTAATTACATCGTCCATTATCAAAGCTGCGTGATTATCTTTAATAGCTCCTGGATTTATAAATATAATATCGTCATAAACTACATTTGTTTGAACATGAGTGTGCCCAAAAAATACATAATCACAGTCTAAACTTTTAGCCTTGTAATATAGATTTAATAATGAATTTTTTACATTGTAATTATGTCCGTGAGTGATAAATATTTTTTTGTTATCTATATTTAGTATTTGTTCACTTACAGTAATGTTTGAATCACAATTTCCATCAACGCAAATATAATTTAAATTGCTCAAAATATTAATATCTATACCACGATCCCCTAAATTTATTTTTGTAAAATCCTTATATTTTTCACTCATTTCTAAAAAGAAATCTAAATTATTATGAATGTCGCTAGTTATTAATATTTTCACGTATAATAGCCTCTATTTTTAAAAGTGCTTTCTTTCTATGACTTATACTATTTTTTTCGCTCATATCAAGTTCAGCCATTGTTTTATTTTTACTTTCGAGGTAAAAATATGGATCATATCCAAATCCATTATTACCTTTTGGGCATAGCACAATCTTTCCTTTACAGACGCCTTCTACAATGTATTGTTTCCCCATCTTATCAATAAAACAAATAGCACATACGAATTTCGCATTTTTGTTTTCTTTATCTTTAATATTTTCTATCAGTTTAAGGTTGTTTTTTGTGTCATCACACTCGAGCCCTGCATATCTATGTGAGTATACACCCGGCTCTCCGTTTAGTCCTTCACAACAAAGACCAGAATCATCAGCTATAACAGGCATATGATATAAATCATAAATGGTTTTAGCTTTTATGTAAGCATTTTCTTCAAATGTTTTGCCGTTTTCATCGATATCTTCGTTAAAATTAATATCGTTTAAGGATTTAAAATCAATATCTAAATCACTTAATATTTCTTTAATTTCTTTAATTTTATTTTTGTTGTTACTTGCGATAATTAATTCCATATAAGCGCCCTCAATTTTAAATAAATTATATCATTAATTTTACACATTTAAAATAAATTTGTTATAATAATTTCAGGTGATAAAATGTTTGATGAAAGTGTAAAAAATAAACTAATTAAATATTTTGACAAGGCGTTTATTATAGGCTTATTTAGTATAATTTGTTATTATTTTATATTTAACGATTTTTCAACTAGTCTTATATATATTTTGCGTAGTCAATTTCAAAACTTTGAAGTTAATTCTAATTTAGGCGCTGCTTACCGTGCAAGCGCTAACGCAATAATTTATTTGTTTATCTTCGTAGTTTTAATCTATCTTAATAAAGACTATATTAAGTCAGACTACAACAAATATTCTTATCAAGGTGATTTAACAAAAAATGTATTAATCTTTACCTTTGTCTCATATGCGTTGTCGCTCGTTGCCACATACGCACAAGCACAAATCACTGCAGGACTTGATATTTCAACAAGTGAGAATCAATCTACAATTAATTCAATATTCTCTTACTTACCAGGTTTATTGATATTTGCGCCAATAACAATTGTCATTGCGCCCATAGTTGAGGAGTTAATATTTAGAAAATCATTCTTTAACATATTTAAAAATAAATGGATTGCTTTATTAATATCTACATTTATTTTTGGTACAATGCATGTAACTACTACTTATTCTCTTTTAATAACTAAAGGTTATTCAGTTTATAATTCTTTATATTATACATTTGGATTTGGCTTATCATATTATGCGATGGGTTTGTCGTTTGGCCTATCTTATATAAAAAGCGATAAGAACATCTTAGTTCCTATCGCAATTCATATGGCAAATAATTTCTTAGCAACAGTGCTTAATGCCTCGATAATAATTCCTCTAATTTTTTAATAAATCTCTGACGGTTATAAATTTTTGCATAATCTAATGCACAAAAATTATTTCCGTCTTTTTTATTTGCTTCAAACTTATTTAATTTTTCTAAAAATAAATCATAATTATTAGTAATTACCGAAAAGATTAAAGTATATTTATTTTTATAATTAAGATAATTACTTTGATTAGTTTTAAATACCAAAAAGTCTTTAAATCGTTTATCACTAATATCTAAGACTGATTCATTATATTTGTTTTTAATCTCAACAAATGCGCCGTTTTCAAGTAGTATGCGACAAGAATCAAAATCGTTATTTCTAGCGCAGGCAAAAATCGGCGATTCTAAATCATCATTTAGTGCATTTGGCAAACAATTAAGTTTAATTAACGTTTCAACAAATTTTACATTACTTTGGTTTGTCGCAACATGGAGCAATGTATTATTATTCTTAGTTCTAGAAAATAATAACTTGTTATTTTCCTTTAAAAGGGAATTAAACAGGTTTAATTTATTAGAATATACTGAGAAAAATATTGCACTCTCACCCTTTTTATTTACATAATTAATATTTGCATGCATACTCATCAAAATATCGATCATATCTTCTCTATTAAGTTTTATTGCAAGCATTAATGGAGATTCAAAGTCATTGTTTAAAACATCAATTTTAGCGTTTGATTTTATTAACGTTTTAAAGATTGCAATCGAATTATTTAATATAGATAAATGAAGTGAGGTGTTGTTATCTTGGTTTGCCCCATTTACATCAATTTGATTTAATATTAAAAAACGCGTAATTTCTAAATTATTATTAATAACTGCATAATGTAAAAGAGTATTACCATATAAGTCTTTCGTGTTGATTTTTATATACTTTAAGGTGTTTTTTAAAGTTTCGAAATCATTTTCTTTTACAATTTTAAAAATATCAATCATTAACGAACTCTATCTTTTAAATTTTTACCTGGTTTAAAAGCTACAGTCTTTTGTTCAGGAATAGAAATAGTTTCACCACTTGCAGGATTAATACCCTTACGTGCCTTACGTTCTCTAACCTCAAAAGTACCAAAATTGGAAAGAACGACACTTTCACCATTTTCTAACGTTTTTGTTATTTCTTCAAATAAAGCATTTATAATAAGTTCACAATCTTTCATTGTAACATCTTGGTTAAGTGCAACTTCTTTTATTATTTCTTTTTTGTTCATATTTACTCTCCTTTAAATAGATGATAAGTCAAGTTTATAATAACATTTTTTATTCGATATTTTAAGTAATAACGTATCATTTTTAAACTTAAATGATTCTACATTTTCATACACATTATAATAACCATAAAATGTTCCTGTAGATAAATCATATTCAATAAGGCCTAAAAAGTCTTTAAAAATAAAGAATACTTTATCTTTATAACATATATAATCAAATCTTCTAAAATTGTACGAGGCATTATATAGTTCTTTCGTATAAACTTCAAATTCAAGATCATTTTTAATAAAACTTGTTTCACGTAAAATAAGATTAGTATTTACAACATAACTTGTAGCTTTAATTTCATAAAAATATAATTTATCGTTTTTATCAAATAAATAAGTCATTTCACTCGCAATATATTTAACATTTACATCTTTATTTTCAAATTTATTATTATAGTAATAAGCGGTAATACCATCAATGAAATAAAATTCATTACTTGAAATTATATGCATATTTCTAATATATGAAGCCTTACAAATAATCTTAGTTTCAGATTCACTAAAATCTAAATTTATGCGAGTCAAACATAAAAAATTAGACATTGAGTTAAAATTAAATAAGTAAAAATAATCATCTTCTCGTATAAGTCTAACATAACCTTCTTGAACGGACTTCAAAGTGAAGATATCCTCAAATTCATTATTTTGATATTTGGCAATAATTAAACTATCGCTAGTTGATAAATTGTCTTCATAACTAAAACGAATAAAATATAAAGTATCCTCAATAACAAATATATCGCCAAATGAATCACTATATTTTGATTTATAAATCGATGATGAATCATATAGAGTTAATGTATAATCATCATTTGTTTCATACTCAAGTTCGTATTTGTATCTATCATCAATCTTTTTTGAATATTTTTCTTCTTTTGTTGCACTAAAAGTATAAGATTTTTTTTCAAAATGATTAAATATTTCTTTTATTGGTGTTTGAAACAAAACATCGTCATTTGACTCTTTACATGAAAAAAGAGAAAAAGACGCAATTATAAATATTAAAGCAAGTAATATTTTTTTCATCTTTTCCTCCGTTATATTATTTAATTGATTTTATATCTTTTATTCTTTGTTTTGTACTTAAAACTAAGGCATCTTTATAATATACATTCGTTCTATTCTTTTTTCTTTCGAAATGAGTGCGAGATGCATCAAATTCCATAGACTCCGATTTATATATTAAATAGATTTTAGGCACTTCACAATTCGATACATATACAATCGAACCTAAAGTAGGATATAAAATTAACAAATATATTAATAAGAAATTTACTAACATTGTTACAAATATATCAAGCGCCATATATAAAATATTTTCTTCAGTTATAAATATGCCAATAACACCAACAAATAAAGCAATATTAATGATTATTATTAAAACCCATAATATATAATTTCTATTTAATACAGTATATTTATTTGAATTAACAGCCTTAGATATTATTTTTTTTCTAAAACAAAAACAAAATATTATAAATGATATTAAAAGTACAAAATATAAAACTAAAATTAATATATTCATAAACTAGTCACGTTTCCTAAGTTCTAGTTTAATTGGTGTACCGTTGAAATCAAAGTTCTTTCTTAATTGATTTTCAATGTATCTCAAATATGAGAAATGAACGTATTGAGGATCATTTAAGAAAATTGCAAATGTAGGAGGTTCAACACCAACTTGTGAAATATAGTAAAATTTAGCCTTTCCACCATGCCATTCGCTTGGTGGGAACATTGCAATCGCATCTGTAAATACATCATTTAAAATTGATGTAGAAACTCTCTTCTTATAAGATTCATATGCTAAATTGATAGGCTCAAATAATGTTTGAACTCTTTGATTTTCTTTAGCGCTTAAGAAAACAATAGGCGCATAGTCTAAGAACTTAAATTCAGCTCTAATTTTTTTAGTCCATTCGCTCATTGCATTAGAATCTTTTTCAACTGTATCCCATTTATTAACTACAATAATACAAGGTCTATTGTATTCATCAATGTATTGAGCAACGTGTTTATCTTGATCGATAAATCCTTCAGATGCATCAAGTACAAGCAATACAACCGAAGAACGTTCAATCGCATCAATTGTTCTAAGCACCATGTATTTTTCAAGATTTTCATAAATCTTTCCACGTTTTCTTAGACCTGCTGTATCAATTACAACATAATCTTTCTCATAAGCTTTAAATGGTGTATCAATCGCATCTGTTGTAGTACCTGCAATGTCTGAAACAATAACACGATTGTTATTTAAAATCGCATTAACTAAACTAGATTTTCCTACATTAGGACGTCCTACTAAAGAGAAAGCAATAGAATTTTCATAAACTTTATCTTTCTTTGTAGGAAGGAGTGCACAAACCTTATCGAGCATATCACCAATACCAATACCATGGAATGTTGAAATTGCAATAGGTTCCCCTACGCCTAGCGAATAGAATTCATAAACATTGTCTTGATATTTAGAGTCATCAATTTTGTTTACAACAAGTACAACTGGCTTGTTTGACTTAAATAATAATTTAGATACATATAAATCGTCATCAGTAACACCGCTTCTTCCATCGCAGCACATGATAATTACATCAGCTTCTTCCATAGCGATTTCAGCTTGAGCTTTAATTTCGGTTCTAAACGGCGCATCCTTAATTTCAATACCACCTGTGTCAATTAAAGAGAATTCATGCGTAAGCCATTCAGCCTTCGCATAAATTCTATCTCTAGTAACACCAGGAGTATCATCAGTTATTGAAACACGACTTCCAATAATTCTGTTAAATAAAGTTGATTTCCCTGTGTTAGGGCGACCAACGATAGCTACCTTAGATAACATAGGTAATCTCCTTTTTTGTCTTTATATTATATTATTTTTTTAATTCTTCTTTTAAAAGATCTCCAATTGACTTACTAACTGCCTCAGAGTCTTTCATGTATTTTGAATAATTAGACTTGTCTTTTTCTCTTTGATAAGCTTTTTGATCAAGAACTAATACCCAACGTGCTTTATTAACTTCTACAACTTTAGCAGTAATTTCGTCGCCAATTGCATAGTAGTCAGTAATTAAAGTGCTCTTACCTTCACAAACAACACTTCTTGCAGGAATTACACCGTCAACACCGTCAACAGATACAGTAATCTTCTTTTCATCGATTGCGCTTACTTTAGCAGTAACAACATCATCAACTTTTAAAGTAACACGTGACCAAGGATTATCAATTAAAGCCTTACGAGATAAGCTTACCTTCTCACCTTCATCAGTTAATTTTAAGACACAAACGTCAATTGTATCACCGATAACTACACTTGCATCATAATTATCGTTAGGGTTCCAAGAATATTCAGATTTGTGAAGTAATCCTACTAATTTAGGTTCGACTTCACAAAGAAGGCCAAATGGCATCTTATTTACAACTTTAACCGAAATCTTGTCTCCTTGGTTATGGTTCTTCTTAAATATTGTGTATGCAGAATCAATACAATCCTTACGAGATAATTCAAGTTTACCGTTTTCTTTCTTAACAACTTTAACTAAAACTTTATCGCCAACTGAAACAACTTCTTTTGGGTCTTTTAGGAACTCATGAGCTAAGTCTTTCATACGAACTAAGCCTTGAACATGTTCAAATCTAACAACAACACCATAAGGTAAAATGTTAGATACAGTTCCTTCAAGAGTATCTCCCACATTAATCTTATCAAGTTCAGCATTTCTCTCTTCAGTAATCTTCTTTACATAAGCCTCATGTTCAGCTTCTTTTTCTGCTTTAACAACAAGATATCTACTTGCAAATAAAATATGCTTTTCAGGTAAAAGTTTAGTAATTCTTACTTTAACTTCATCTCCTACTTGTGCATCCTTTAAATCCTTAACAGAAACGAAAACACGAACTCCATCATATACAAGTTCATTTGACTTATCACTAACTTTAACAACTTTAGCTACAACATCAAATTCGCCTTCTTCTTCGAACTTTTTAGCTAATTCGTCATACTTTTCATTTTTGATTAAATCAAGACAGCTTAATTTAATGCTTAAGCCTTCGTCTCCTTCGTGAATATCACTTACCTTAGCAGTGATTTCATCTCCTACGTTAAGTAAGCCCTTAAAAGAAGTTACATCGCTGTTTGCTGTGTAGTGGTTAATATAAATAACACCTTCGCTAGGTTGACCTAAATCAACATAAGCTACACGTTCACCAACTTGAACTACTTCGCCTTTTACAATATCACCTTTCTTAAGAGTTGTTCCTTCAGTTAATAAATCTTCCATAGTTTCTTTTTGTTCCATATTATCTACCCTTTCCTTTATAAGTTCAATGATTTTTTTCGCAACCTCATCAATAGTCATGTTAGTAGTGTCTATTTCGATTGCATCGCTAGCTTTCATGAGTGGAGAAATCGCACGATGTGAATCTTTATAATCACGTATCTTAATATCTTCTAAAACAGAATCAAAATCTGTTTCCATGCCTTTTCCTTTTAGTTCTAATAATCTTCTTTTAGCTCTTTCCTCAGGGCTTGCAGTTAAGAAAATTTTTAAATCAGCTTTAGGTAAAACACAAGTTCCGATATCTCTACCATCCATCAATACTAAGCCTTTCTTAGCGCTCTCTCTTTGGAAATAAACCATTTTATCTCTAACTCTCTTTAAACTCGATACAAGACTTACATTACGAGTTACAGGAATACTTCTAATTTCACTAGAAACATCTTCACCCTCTAATATAGTTTTATCTTGTTCATATGTTAAAACTATTGTATCAATAAAATTATATTGTGCTTCATCTGCTAGATCTATTTCTCGCCTCATAGCTTCTAACGTTACAGCTCTATACATAGCACCTGTATCAATATGAGTAAAGCCTAATTGTTTTGAAACGATTTCGCTAATTGAGGACTTTCCACTTCCAGCAGGGCCATCAATTGCAACTTGAAAATTTTTCATATTGTCACCTTAAATTTCATAAATTATATCATATAAGTAGTCTATTTACAATTAATTGATTTTATTCCAACTACAAACTATATAATACTTTTACCTCTTTAATACTTAAAGGGCGGTAATCCCCTTTTTTTAAATCACCAAGTGTAATATTTGCAAATCTAGTTCTCTTTAACTTCTTTACAGGGAAACCTAAAGTTTCAAACATACGACGAATTTCTCTATTTCTACCTTCTGTTAAAATTAATTGAACTTGAGTAGAATTGTGTTCTTTGTCCCATTCAGTAATTTGTGCTTTGTATGGTTTAGCTAAACGACCATCAAGCATTACACCACGACGTAATTTAACTAAATTCTCTTGAGTGAAATATCCGTCTAGACGAACAACATACTCTTTTTCGATTTGATTTTTTGCATCAGTTAACTTTCTTGATAAATCTCCGTCATTAGTGAAAAGTAAGACACCACTTGAATCATAGTCAAGACGACCTACAGGAAATATTCTATTTACTAAATCAGCTTCAGTAAACAAATCCATAACGGTTCTTCTACCTAAATCATCACTAACAGTAGTTAGATAGCCTGTTGGTTTATACATTACATAATAAACTTTTTCTTCTTTAGCTATTTGATTTCCGTCAACTCTAATATCATCACTATATCTCGCTTTAGTTCCTAGTTCACGTACAACCACTCCGTTCACTGTAACATGACCCGAAGTAATTAATTCTTCGCATTTTCTACGACTAGCAACTCCACAAGAAGCCATAATCTTTTGTAATCTTTCTTCATTTTTGTTTTTACTTGCATTAATATCCATAAAATTAGGCCTCCAAAATAACCATTATAAATTATACCATAATTTTAATAATATATGAATTATTATATAATTAATTTTTTACTAATGTTAAATGAAAACTTAAATTCCTCCCCTTATAATTTCTGCAATACTTACTT
>CAVFGN010000006.1:0-65321 GCA_963621965.1 Alistipes finegoldii | reverse complement strand
TTCTATCATTATTATTTATTAACATATCTATAATAAGGACTTCAAAGAATCTTTCGATAGTGTAAAATATGTTGTGTAAATATAAAAAGCTATGAGTCTTATTTTAGATTTTAACTCATAGCCATTTATATTATTTTATCAATTTTTCCAATTCACGATAAGTTTCATTAAAAATTAAAATTAATTGATTTAAACAATCTTTATCGATTATATTTTTTCTAATAGGAACTAGCGCTGTTTCACAAGCAATATCTAATTTCTCCATCCCTAAATTTAGTGCAATGCCTTTTATTGAATGTAATTTTTCGTGAATCAACTCAATATCATTTTTTTTTGATAAATTTTTTATTTCTTTTTCAAAGTCTTTGTAACTTTCAAGAAAACTTCTTCCAATTAAATGAAATAGTTCCTCGTTACCGTCTAAATAATTTTCCCAAATAATCTTTTCTATATACATATACTACTCTAATATAGTCTTATTATCTTTTCTTGTGATATGAGTACTAAAAAACGATTTCATACCATCAATCAAATAATCAAGATCTTTAGTACCAGCACTTTCAACACATGAATGCATTGCAAGTTGTGCAAGTCCAATATCTACACTATTCACTGATACATGACTTGTAGAAATAGCACCGAGTGTACCACCACCACGAACATCAGATCTGTTTGTGAAATCTTGGTAAGGTACATTTGCTTTATCCAAAATAAATTTAAATAAGGCATCACTGTAGGCATCAGTTGTATAATGTTGATTCGCGTTGTGTTTTATTACGATACCTTTATTCATAAATACTTTATTTAATTCATCAGTTTTGCCTACATCATTAGGGTGAACTGCATGTGCATTATCACAAGATACCATAAGTGATTTAGCAAGACTTTGTTTTAAGTTCTCGCCTGTTAGCCCAAAAGAAGCATAGATACGCTCTAATGTATCAAATAAAAATGTTGAATCGGCACCTTGCTTAGTACCAGATCCTACTTCTTCGTTATCAAATGCAATACACACGTTTAAGCTCTTAGCGTTTGATGCATCCTTAAACCCTTCAAAAAGCCCGTAAACACTTTCTAGGTCGTCAATTTGTGGAGCTAAGAAATATTCATTTTCTGCGCCGTAAACAGAGCCCCTGAAACGAGAATATAAAGTTAAATCATAACTTAATACATCACTCTTTTTTATACCAAACTCTTCTTCAAGTAAATCATCTATGCTCTTTTTAGAGCCAAGTAGAGGCATTAAATCTATTTGAGGGTTATAATTTTTTCCACTATTTACATCTCTATTAAAATGAATACATTCATTAGGAATCACAAGTAAATCACGGTTAAAATTTACAAGTTTAGATTCAATAGTATTGTTATTCTTTACAAGAACTCTACCACTTAATGATAGTGGTCTATCAAAGAATGATGAATAAATAGGTCCACCATATACTTCAGTATTAATCATAGAGTAAGCAGAACATACTAATTTATTATTTAAAGGTTTAACTTTAAATGTAGGAGAATCAGTATGAGCTGCAGCCATATTTATAGATATGTCAGATAAATCTAGTGGAATACTAAAACCTATAATTGATGAATCATTACGAGTAACAAAATATTTCTTTCCTATTTTTATATCCCATTTTGATTCTTCTTTTAATTCTTCAAATTTTGCATCAAGCAAAATCTTTTTAACACTATTAACCGCCTCAAATGGGTTAGTTGATGTTTTTAAAAAATCAATAAAATTATTAATTGTTTTCATGTTTACTCCAATCTATTAGACAAACAAATGATAATTCATTGTTTGAATTATATATTTTATAGTGACTATAGCTATCATCATATTTTATAGTTATTTTTTCACCATATTTTACTTCTTTAACATATTCGCATTCAAAAGAATACAAGTGTCTTTTCTCGTTGAAATCAAAAGTATTATAGATAAATTCCATATATCTACAATTATTCATGTGTCCGTTATGATCTAAATCATTAAGACTAACTTGCACATTCTTATTAAATTTTAGATTTGTATCATCAAAGTTAACTCTTTTTAAGTCATTAATTACTTTAACATCAGATATTTTCTCACTAGGGAATTTAACCTCACTAGCTCTTTCAATTCGACGTGTGTTGTAATTAATTATTATCCACTTTGATATAGCTTTTACACATGTTTCGCCTTGAAGATTTTTAATAATATAATTACGATCAAAATCAATTCTACCCGGTGGATTTGAATATGTTTCAATATAAGCGTCTAGACCATTTTCTAAGTCTTTAATTATTTCAACTTTAGTACGCACAACGACCCATGCAAGATTTCTATTCATTAAATCCTTATACCCATTTCCAGAGTCTAAAGCATCACGTCCGGCAATTTCTTCGCAGGCTTCAAGAATTGATTGTGGTTTTATTTTATCTTGAAATGAAAAGTCACAATTTTTAAAAGTAAATTTTTCCTTAAACATACTAATCCTCAAGTAATAAGTTTAAATGTTCTTCAACAAAAGGATATTTTTTTACTTTCATCTTTTTCATTTTTCCCTTATAAATGACTGTTTTATCCTCACCAATATTCTTTAAATCACTAATAGGATTATTGTCTAAGATTAACATATCCGCATCTTTACCTTCTTCAATTGATCCTGTAATATCATCAATTCCAAGAATTTTAGCATTTACTAGTGTTGCCATATTAATTGTGTCAAGTGTTGAAACATTTAAGAATTTATGTGCATAAATAAGCTCACGATAAAAATCATAATGCGTTACAAGAGTACAAGGACAGTCATTACCAAGACCAACTTCTATATTTTCATTAATACAAGCTTTGGCACATTCAACAATACCATCATTTACGACAGTCGCATTAATTTTATACATTTCATTTAAATTTAATACGCTTGGATCTAATTTAGTAGAAGGATAAGCAGGAGAGATAGTACAAACTAAACTAGCATTTTTTTCTTTAAATAAAGCAAGAATTTCATCGTCTGGTTTTGCACCATGTTCAATAGTATCTACGTTGTTTCTTAAAGCTACCTTTACACCTTCAGGAGATTCAACGTGAGCCGCAACTTTTAATCCTAATTCATGTGCCTTTGTAGTACAATATAAAACCTCTTCATCAGTCATTCTAAGAACTCCAGGTTCACCAACTTTTTCAGCATCAAGCACACCACCAGTAATCATAAGTTTGATTAAATCAACATTATGTTTCTTTAAATCATCAATAGCCTCATCAAATTCCTTAGTTGACGAACAAACTTTTGCGACAGTTCCAGCCATATGTCCTTTGTTAACGGTGATTGCGTAATCACTTACAAGCATTCTAGGTCCGCAGTTTCTCAACGAATCTCTAATAGAGGAATCGAAATGTTCAAGTCCTCCAACTGTTCTAATAGTAGTACATCCACCTTTAAGTTCAAGTTTTGCATAAGACTTACAAAGTTTTTTTACAATTACTCTAGTTAATGGGTTACCTAAAAGTTTATCTACTTTTTCTTTAGTAGCAGGACTTTTTGATGGTTTACCACTTCCGGGTAAATGTAGGTGTGCATTAATTAAACCTGGCATTATAAATTTCGATGTACAGTCAATTTTCTTTATCTTATCTTGACAAGTACCTTTTATAATACGTTCAATTTTTCCATCATTTATTATAATACTACCAATAAAAGGTTTATCATTTTTAATGCCTGTTATGATAGTCGCGTTTACTAAACAATATCTCATAAAAGTCCCTCACTTTTTTACTTATCTATTATACTTTATTTTTTTAAGAATATGATATCTAAATACATTAATTCACCATTTTTACATTATATTTAAAGAATTTTTCTTTCTTAAAGCCTATTTTAATACCTATATACATTCCTATATGTGTACTTTGATATTCTTTGCTACTAACGATTTGTTAGTTTTATAATCCATTACTTCTAAAAAATAGACAATATTACCTTTTATTATATCTGTATATCTATCAATAATTTTGCCATCTTTTGTTTCTTCATCGAATTTTTCAAAGTTTTTTTTCATGTTTAATATCATCATTTTTCGTCTTATAAATTTTATTCATTCTAGACTTCTTTATAGTTATTGCAATAACATATAGAATTATGCAAAATGCATAAGCTAAAAAAATATAATAAAAGGCGAACCAAACTCACTTAGAATTTCCAAAGTAATAGAAATAAAAATCAAGAAAAAGAAATCACAAAAATGATATAAATTTTTTCATAAAAAATCAGATCCTCACAATAAATTTTTCTAATGAATATATTTTATCACTTTTATCATTTAATTTTAATATAGGATATTCATCAAATGTTTTATCAATATAGCCTTCCTCTACTAAATTTATAATTACATCCTTTACCTCGTTTACATTTAATAATAATTTATTATATGTTTTAAGCTTATAGTATCCTCTCTCTTTTATCTTTGTATCTTTGCTACCAGTTAGAATTTTTGCAATCATATTAGTTCCGTAGGCCTCTTTTGTTGCTTTAATCGTATCAATGATAAGTCTTGCTTCAAAGATATAGTCTTTAGTTTTTGTTTTTGAAATACAATTTGAACAATTGTTGCAATTGTTTTTAAAAAGTTCACCAAAGTGAGAGACTATATATTCATGTAGACATCTTTTTGTTCTTGCGTAACCTAAGACTTCTTCAAGTTTTTCTTCTTTAGTCTTCTTTACAATCTTTTTTTCTTCTTTAGTTAAATTAATATTTTCATCTACTTTATTTATAAAAAATCTATTAGCCCATACGTCTTTCATATTATAAATCAAAACACATTTACCTTTTTCGTTATCTCTAGAACATCTGCCTTGTTGTTGAGATAAGTCTTCTAAACTCATAGGAAATCCTAAGTTTATCACAAGACGAATATCAGGTTTATCTATTCCCATGCCATATGCGTTAGTCGCAATCATTATTTTAGCTTTATCTGTTAAAAACATTTCGTTATACATCTTCTTTTCTTGATCACTTAAAAGTGCGTGATAAAGGGCTACATTAAATCCTAAGCCCTTTAGACTGTTAAAGACGTTTTCGCATGTTCTTCGAGTTAATGCATAAATAATAATCGATTTACCTTCGTTTTCTTTAAGTAATTTTACAATTTTAGCAAGTTTATCACTCGTTTCAATTTTAGAATAAAACAAATTCTTTCTATCAAAGCCAAATTTAAATATATTCAATTCTATTTTAAGTATTTTTCTTATATCTTCAACAACAGAAAAACTTGCGGTTGCACTAAACAAAGAAATAACAGGTTTGCTTTCGAGTTTATTAAATAGTATACTAACATCTTTATAGTCGGGTCTAAAGTCATGTCCGTATAGTGATAATGAGTGAGCTTCATCTAATACAATTTGTGAAATATTTAGTGTAAGCAAAAGGTTCAAAAAAGATTCATTTTTTAGTTTTTCGGGCGCAATATACAGTATCTTAATCTTGTAGTCTTTTAAATCATTTAAGATTTCTTGTTGTTTAAATTTATCTAAACTAGAGTTTATATAGGCAGCACTTATATTTTTCTTAACTAAATTTCTAACTTGATCTTCCATAAGACTAATTAAAGGAGATATTACAAGTGTAATACCGGAAAAATACAAAGCTGGCACTTGGAAACAAATGCTCTTACCTCCACCTGTAGAGAGAATAGCAAATGTATTCTTTTTACTTATAATAGAATCTATGATTTCTTCTTGACCATCACGGAATGTAGAGTAATTAAAATAATTATATAAAATTTGATATTTATCCATAAAAAAACACCTCATAAATTATATGGAGTGTTTTCTATTTTTACTTATATTATGAAATTTTGTGATAAATAAACCCAAAACACGAGGAATTTTGCGATATTTAGACTATAATTCGCCGTATTTTTTTGTAAAAAATTAAATATAAAAGAAAATATACTTAGATTTAATGATTAATTAAAATTTATTTTAGTTAACCAATGTTTCTTTTTTTATATTAAAGGCTTCATTATATTCATTTACTAGAATGTCTAATGTTTCTAAATAATAAGCAGGAATAGTTTTTGTCTTGTTAATTACAAATTCTATAAAAGATTCGTCATCAGTCAAATCACGTAAGTGCTCAATGTATTCTTCTCTAGATACTTCTTTTGCGTTCTTTTCTTCAAGAATACTCACATCATCATTTTCATAGAATGTGAGTGAACAATTCTCGCATATTACTTTATTACCATGAATCTCATAAAAGTTAGCTTCTTCTTCACTTATATCCTTATCTAAATCAAGTCTACTAACCATTGCTCTAATATCATCTGGTAAATCATATAAATTACTTGTTGTTAATAAAGATTTAAGTTTATTACGAGCCTCAAAAGGATTTATAAAAAATAATTTTTTAGATTTACATAATGGACAGTGATCATAACTCATATAATTCTCCTTTTAAAAAGAAGACTCAGACTAGTCTGAATCTTCATTATTTTCTTTGTATTCTAAAACTTCTTCTTCAGTCGCATCGCTTAAGGTTAATTTAACTTTTTCAACACGTCTTTCACGCATACGAACAATTTCGAATGTTAGTTTTTTTGCAAAATCTTTATAATTGCCCTCTTCATCTTCCTTAGTATAAGAAGCGATATAAATAGTTGTATCCCCTACCTTAGGAAGATCATCGTGGGATTCAAAAATCCATGATGAAACTTTTGATTGATCAGGACAATCTCCGATGTTTAATTCATCGAATAACTCATCAACACCGCAATCACCATCAACAATATACACATTTTCCTCAATTGGATGAATAAATGTATTCTTTATTGATCCTTCGTCATGTTCATCGTATATTTCACCAACTAATTCCTCGAGTGCATCCTCCATTGTAACAAGTCCTAGTGTATCATTATATTCACCACTTACAATGGCCATATGTACTTTTGAAATTTGTAATTCACGAATTAATTTATCGACAGTTAAAGTTTTATTTACAAACTTAGGTTTACGCATGATATTCTTAATATCAACGTTATCCTTATTTTTAAGTAAAGCTGAATAAAAATCTCTTTCGTATAAAATACCTACAATGTGATCTTTATCGTCTTCATAAACAGGAACACGTGAGAAAGCTGACTTAAAGAATAATTGTTCAGCCTCTTCGATACTAGAAGTAACGTCTAAAGCTACCATATCGATACGAGGTACCATTATATCTTCAACTGTTTGATCGTTTAAATCAAACACATTTTTAATCATCTCACGCTCATCACTTTCAATTGAGCCTTCTTCTTCCATTGTATCAAGAATAGAACCAAGTTCTGACTCATCAACACCATTTTGAGTATCTTTAGCTTTACCTGTTACAAGTTTTTGAAGTAATCTAAAAGGAATAACAATAGGATATAAAATATAACTTATTGCCCAAATAATAGGCGCAACGAGTAATGCAATTTTATCATGCCACTTCTTACCAATTGTTTTAGGTAAAATTTCACCAAAGATAAGAAGTGTAATAGTCATTACAATTGTTGCTACTAAAGATATTTGGTCGTTAGATAAAGTTGTAAATATATCCGCAAAAAATGTAACCGCTAAAACTGACATAGCTGTATTTACGATATTGTTACCTACAAGAATTGTGGTTAGTGTTCTATCATAATTTTCAATACAATAAAGTGTTTTTCTACTGCCAGTCACTCGGTTTTCAATAAGTGTTTTAACTTTAGCCTCTGATATAGAGTTAAGCGCTGTTTCACTCATTGAGAAAAAAGCTGAGAATATAATAAATATAATAATAATTGTTAATAGACCTGGGTTCACTTGAAGTATAGTACTAATAGTACTAAAATCAAGCATCGAGGTCGGTTCCGGTAAATGATCCAATTTAGTTCATTATAGTATGGTTAAAACTATTTTAAATAAGCGAATTAGTTTTAACAAATACTAAAAGAAATTCAACTCCTTTAATTTTAAATTTATCGCCTTAATATTAAGCTCTTGAAACGTATTTTCCGTCAATTGTAGAAACAATGATTTCTTCTTCTTGTTCAATAAACATAGGAACTTTTACTAAGAAGCCTGATTCAAGATAAGCATCTTTCATTGCGTTAGTCTTAGTATCGCCCTTAACAGCTGGAGTAGTTTCAACTACTTTTGCAGTTACCTTATCTGGTAATTCAACAGTTAAAATTTCTTCACCATAGAATTCTACAGAAACTTCCATACCTTCTTGTAAGAAGTTCTTTTCCCATTCAAGACGTTGAGCAGGGATTTCGATTTGCTCGTATGTTTCTTGATCCATGAATGCATATGCATCACCTGTAGAATAGATATATTGCATAGGTTTACGATCGATGAAGCAAAGTTTAAACTTTGAATCAGAACCCTTTAAAGCTGTTTCCATAATAGAACCAGTTCTTACATTTTTCATTTTAACTCTAACATAAGCTACTTTATTTTGTAGAACATGTTGGAATTCCATAATTTTCATTAAGTTGCCATCGTATTCAATAACAACGCCATTTTTTAAATCATTAACGTTAATCATATTTTTTCTCCTTAAAATTTATACGTCAAATATTATATCACTTATAGATTTTTTTGTAAATATTTTAAAGCTTCTATGTATGAGTACTCATGAAGCCCTGTGATACAAGTACTAGCTACAGGTTTAATAAAATCAATTTTTCTAAAATCATCTCTATTAAATACATCAGATAAATGTACTTCAACAATCAATTTATCAACAATTTCAAGTGCATCATGGATTGCTACCGAAGTATGTGTATAAGCGCCTGGGTTAATAATAATTGCATCATAATCATTTTCTTGAATTCTATCAATTATTGCGCCCTCATGATTTGATTGAAAGAATAAAAGATTAAAATTCTTGTCAAATTTAATCATCATATCATTGATTTCATCAAGCGTTTTGGAGCCATAATGTTCTTGAGGGCGTTTACCTAACATATTTAAATTTGGTCCATTAATCACTAAAATTCTTTTCATATTTCTTTAAACCTCTTTTAATTTGTTTAACTGTATCACTTACGATTTTACTTGAAACTTTAAAAGTTTTAAAATCCTCGTATTTTTGCCCGCGTCTATTAAATAATTCGTAGATGTTCATTTTTTTTGACACAGGTCGACTTGTCGCATCATTTTTCAAGCGAAATTCAATTTCTTGAAGTGGGGAGTCTAGATATACAACAATTCCGTCCATAAAAGTTTTATTTATATCTCTTTCAACAATTCCACCACCGCACGAAATAACAGTATCTTTTAAATTAAGAGTTGATTTTAAAGTCTCAGTTTCTTTATCCCTAAAGTAAGATTCAGAAACATTAAACATTTCATCAATAGACATATTTTCTCTGTTAACTATTTCTTTATCTAAATCCAGGAAATCATATTTCAAATTTTTAGCTAACTCTTTTCCTACAGTAGTTTTACCACTACCAGGTAATCCTATTAAATATATTCTCATAGTTACTCCCATAAAAATTCATCTAGATCTTTATAAATTTGACTTAAAGTATTGTTAACATTATCTAAATCTACACTATAGAAATGAGTATCCATTTGATTTTTAAACCAAGTCATTTGTCTTTTAGCCAAGTGTCTACTATTCTTTTTAATTTCATCAATTGCTAAGTCCAAACTAATTTCACCTTTAAAATATGGAATTAGTTCTTTGTAGCCAATTGCGTTAGGCATAATACCTTCATTATATAAATTCTTGACCTCTTCGACTAGTCCATTTTGAATCATAAGATCAACACGTTTATTGATTCTATCGTACAATACATCTCTAGAATCTACATTCAAATAAATTATATATGAATCATACACTTTATTTTTCTTTCCATCAAAACTTGAAATTGATTTATTAGTATCATAGAAAACCTCAAGTGCTCTTAAAACTCTTTTTCTATTATTAGGATGAATCTTAGATGCTGCCTGTTTATCTCTTTCAACTAACATATTATATAATTCAGTATTTGACAAACTTTTGTAATTTTCTTCAAAGTTTGTGTCTCTTTTTTTGCTTGAAAATTCATAATCAAACAAAACAGATTGAACATAGAGTCCTGTTCCACCCGCTATAATAATAGGATTATTATGCTCAATTATACTTCTAGTACTCTTTTGAAAAGTATCTACAGAATATTGTTCTGCTGGTTCTAGTAGATCAAGCAAATAATGCTTTACACCACACATTTCTTCTCTTGTCGGTTTAGCACTACCAATATCTAATTTTTTATATACAGCTACACTATCGGCGCTAATAATATCTAAATTATAATGTTTTGCGACCTCTATAGATATTTTAGTTTTACCAATAGCAGTAGGTCCTACAATTGCAATCACTTTCTTCATTACATAATCCTCAAAAACATTTTTTCAAGTTCAGAAACTGAAATTTTAATAATTGTAGGTCTTCCGTGAGGACACGTAAAAGGACTATTGCATTTAGATAAATTATCTAATAATGTGTTTACTTCGTCTAGTGTAATATTATGATTTGCTTTTAGAGATGCTTTACAAGCTATCTGTTTAGATATTGTATCTCTATACTTCATAATATTTTCACTTATATTATTATCAAATTCAGTTAATGTATCATGAATAAAATCAGATATATCTTCAATGTGTAACCATGTTGGTATAGCACTTACTAAATATGTATTATCTTTTCCTTCTTCTAGTTTGAATCCTAGATGCTCGAAATCCTTAATATTTTGCTTTATTTTTGCCATCTCGATATTTGTAAGTTCAACACTAGTATTAAAAATTAGCGGAACAGAAGTAGATGTAGGGTGAGACAAAATATTATAATAATATTCATAGTTGACTCTTTCAGCGGCCGCATGTTGGTCCATTATGTAAAGGCCATCCTCAGCCTCAAATATTAAGTAAGTTGCATGAATACTTCCTACGTAGTTTAAATGTGGTATACGCTTTAAGGAATATTCCATAGATTTAGGTACATATTCTTCTTTTTTTAATTCTTCTTTAAAAATATTATCTAGATTATTTAGATCATTAGTTGAAACATTAGGTTTAAACTCTTCAATAATAGATTTTTGATCTTGTCTAAATTCTTCTTTTTTTAAATCAATCTTATCTTCTTTATCATATGTATTTTTAACAAGAGAATTGAAATCAAAAGTATCCTCGCTTAGACTAAAATTATTTTGTTTTGTTTCTTCATATAAATCTTTAGAAATATTTAAATTTTGATCAAACAAATGTTCGTTTCTGTATACATCTACATGTTTTTCAATTGGAGTATCAGGAATTAAATTATTACTAACTAAAAGTTCTTTAATCTTTGATGTAAGTAAATATCCCATTTCTCTCTCCCCCGCTATTTTAATAGTCATTTTAGAAGGGTGAACATTTACATCAATTAAAAGTGGATCTATATCAATATATAAAAGCGCTATAGGATATCTTCCTTCAGGTATTAAAGTTTTATATGCAGAAACTAATGCCTCATTTAATACTTGGCTTTTAATGAATCGACCATTAATTACAGTTGTGATTTCTAAATTATTTGCACGAGAAATATTGTTTTTTGTTACATAAGCACGCATTTTGTACCCTGTATCAGTGTATGATGTGCTTAAAATATTTCTTGCGACCTCAAGGCCGTAAATCGAACCAAATATTTCAATTATATTATTATTTCCATTTGTTTGATATATTACTTTATTATCATTTGTAAACTTAAAAGATATATTAGGATTAGCTAAAATGAATTTCTCCATTGTGTAACTAATTGAATTTAGTTCAGTCTTTAAGCTTCTTAAATATTTAAGACGCGCTGGGACATTATAAAATAAATTTTCAACACATATCTTAGTTCCCTTGTTCATAGCACAAGGCAAAACATTTACAAGCTTACCAGCATTATAATTTACATTTGTCGCTTCTATGCCATCTGATGTGAATAGTGAGAACTTTGAAACAGAGGCAATAGAAGGAATAGCTTCGCCGCGAAATCCTAGAGTTAAAATACGAAATAAGTCATGTTCATTTTTAATTTTGCTAGTCGCATGGCGTACAAAGCACATCTTTGCGTCCTCGCTAGACATACCAGATCCATTATCAATAATTTCAATTAATTTAGTTCCTGATTCTAGCAAGTTAACAGTGATTGAAGTTGCATTCGCATCAATCGCATTTTCAACAAGTTCTTTCACAACTGATGCCGGTTTTTCTACAACTTCTCCTGCTGCAATCATATTAGATAAGTGGTCATCAAGTTTTATAATTTTTCCCATATTTATTCAACATCCTTTTTTAGGTCATATAAAAAATTAAGTGCTTCTTTTGGTGAAAAATCATCAACATTTAAATCACTAATCTTCTTCATTAAATCAAATGCTTTTTTTTCTTTTTTAGCTTCTTCTGTTTCTTCGTACTCTTCAAAATTAAACAAATTTACGTTTTTCTCACGTTTTTTCTCACTATCTTCAAGTGTATTTAAAATCTCATTACTTCTCTTTATTACCGACCTAGGAAGTCCTGCAAGAGAAGCTACATTTATACCATATGATTTATCGCTTGCGCCGTCTAATACCTTATGTAAGAAAGTAATCTTACCACCTGTGTCACGTGCTTCAACATGTACATTTTTCAAATGCTTTAATGTATTTACTAAATCGCACAATTCGTGATAGTGTGTCGAGAACAACATCGCACAACCAATCTTTTGATTTACATATTCAATAATAGCTTGTGCAAGTGCCATACCATCGTATGTTGCAGTTCCTCTACCTAGTTCATCAAATAAAATCAAACTATCTTTAGTCGCATGGCTTATCGCATAATTTGCTTCAAGCATCTCAACCATAAATGTTGATTGACCACTAGTTAAATTATCTTCAGCTCCGATACGAGTAAAAATTTGATCAAAAATCATGATATCACAAATCTTAGCCGGTACAAACGAACCTAGTTGCGCCATAACTGCAATAAGCGCTAATTGTCTCATATAAGTAGATTTACCACTCATATTAGGGCCTGTAATTATTACCTCATTATAAGAGTTTAGCTCTACATCGTTAGAAACATAATTTTCTTTTATCATCGATTCAACTATAGGATGACGTCCTTCAATTATATGAACCGTGCGGTTTGTATTAAATGTAGGTCTTACATAATTATATTTATTAGCAACCTTTGCAAGAGATAATAATGCATCTATAGTAGCAATAATTTCAGCTAAATTTTGAAGAGACTTGGCCATTGAGTTTACTTTATCTCTTAATTCCTTAAACAAATCATACTCAAGGCGAACAATTTTATCATTAGCACCCAAAATTATTTGTTCATAATTCTTAAGTTCTTCAGTTACAAATCTTTCCGCATTAGCTAAAGTTTGTTTACGAATTAAGCCCGAATCTTCTTTTACTAACTCTAGTTGACCTTTTGATATTTCAATAAAATAACCAAAAACTCTATTATATCCAATTTTTAAATTCTTAATTCCTAATTTATCTTTTTGTTCTTGCTCATAGTTGCTAAGCCACTCTTTAGAATTTTTTGAAATATTTTTAATCTCATCAAGTTCTTGATTATACCCCTCTTTAATCATACCTGCATCTTTAATAGTTAATGGGGGATTTTCTACAAGTGAAACATCAAGAAGTTCATATAAGTCACGATGTGGATTAATTTTAGAACTTATTGAATTAGTCAAATCAAGATTTAACTTCTCTAAATTTTCTTTAATATTTGGAATATATTCTAGACTTCTTTTTAATTGAACAAGGTCTCTTGCATTGGCATTATTACAAGAAACACGGCCAATAATACGTTCTAGATCATATACAGTTTTTAAATTCTCTATTATATCTTCTCTAACAACGTAGTTTTTAGTGAATGCTTCGACAATATCTAGACGCGCGTTAATTGTATTTATATTTTTAAGGGGTCTATCAATCCATTTATGAAGTAAACGACTTCCCATTGCAGTTTCCGCTTCATCAAGTAAATATAATAATGAACCAGACTTTTGTTTACTACGTAAACTCTCGCTAAGTTCTAAATTCCTTTTTGAAAATGGATCAATTCTTAAATAATCATCTTTAGTATAAAAATTTGCTTGTCTAAAATGACTTAGTTCTTTCTTTTGCGTTTTAATTATATAGTTTAAAAGATAACCTATAGACTTATGAAATTTTTCGTCAATACCAAATACTACATAGTTTAAATCTTGTGGTATTTCAGAGTCTTTTTCAACTGATAATATAACTTGATAATTATCTTTTAGAATATCAAAACTAGTTGTATTAAATCCCTCTGGTAATACAATTTCTTTTGAATTTAAATTAAGGATTTCATTAGCTAAAGTATTTAAATCTTTTAACGTTGTGATATATATTTCACCTGTTGATAAATCCGCATAAGTTAAAGTATATAAATCCTCTACTTTATTTACAGAAGTTATAAAGTTATTATCTTTTGATAAACTATCTGTAAATGTACCTGGAGTAATGATTTGAATCACATCTCTTTTAACTATTCCTTTAGCACTTTTAGGATCTTCAACTTGTTCTACAATACCTACTTTATATCCTTTTGATACAAGAGTTTTTGCATATTCTAAATAAGCATGATACGGAATACCGCACATAGGTACTCTTTCGCTGTAGCTTGCATCTTTGCCAGTTAATTGAAGTTCTAATACGCGAGATGCAATATAAGCATCCTCAAAGAACATTTCATAAAAATCTCCTACTCTATAAAATAGAATAGTATCATCGTATTTTTCTTTAACTTCAATATACTGTTGAATCATTGGTGAAAAGTTTTCTTTAGCTATTTCGTTATATCTCATAAAATCACCCTATTTTAAACAAATGTATAATTATTTTATATTATTTAGCCATTTTTTACAATAAAAAGGAGCTAAATAATAGCCCCTTAGTCTTCATTAGTTTGAACAGGATATTCATATATTATGCTAACATTTTTGATTTCTTCACTTGTAGTTGAATCTACACTAATTTTATCAAAATTTTCTTTTGTAGATGTGTAATTAATAGTTGTTAAATTAGTACAATTTGTAAATACGTTACTTTTAATATTTTTAACAGAATCATAAATTGTAACAGATAATAAATTTGTACATTGATTAAATAAACCAGTGTTTAATTTTGTTAAATTTAATGGCAAATCTATCTTCTTTAAACTAGCACAATTATTGAATGCATAATCTCCGATACTTGTCGTAGATTCACTAAAACTAACACTCTTTAAACTTGCACAATTTGAAAATGCATAAGTTTCAACTTCAATAACTTTATTTAAATTGATTTTTTCAATATTTGAGTATGCAAAACAATAACTATTAAGCGTTGTAATATTATCAGGTAATTCAACACTATCAAGAGTTTCATTGTATAAAGCGTAATCATAAATTTTATTCACTTTATAATTTGTACCGTAAAAATCAACACTTTCAGGTATAGTAATCTTCTTTTTTCCAAAGAATGATTTTAAGCCTGCAAAAGCACATGTATTATTGCTAAAATCAAACACAAAATAATAATTATTTAATGTATCGCTGTTTTCATAATTTAAAGATATATTAATATTTGCATCTGTTAAATATGTATTATTCTCATCAATAGTACTACTTGTTAACGCTTGATTTAAATATACTTGTTTTAAGCCTGTACACGCCTTAAAAGCACTAGTTGAAATATGAGTTAATACATTAGCACGTATATAGTTTAAATTATAATCTCCTGAAAACATTTCATCTTTAATTTCTGTAATGTTTGAAGGAATATTAATTCCTTTAAGTTTAATACAGTTTCTAAACGCACCGTATCCTATACTTGTTAGTGATTCTGGTAATGTAATATTGATTAAACTTGAACATGCATCAAAGGCATATCTATCAATGGTAATTAAACTACTAGGAAGATAAACCTTCTTTAAATTCGAGCATCTTGCAAAGGCTTGTGATTCAATAATAGTAACAGTTTCAGGAATGATGACTGTATCTATGTTTGTGCATCCTGCAAATGCTAATTCGTTAATTCCTATAATAGTATACTTTACATTATTTTTATAAATTGAAGAAGGAATAGTTAAATTTAATTTATCTTCATCACTTTTTAACCCATTTACATAGCATGTATTATCGCTTTCATAGGAGAAAGTATATAATTTAAGTTCACTGCTATCTTCTTTCTTACAAGAAGTCAAAAATAATACAAAACTAAATAAAATAATTAATACCGTAAATACTTTATTTTTCTTCATAATAAAACCTCAATATAGATAAATTATATCAATAAATTATACTATATAACAACAAATTTTAAAAGGGCATGATGATCCATACCCCTTTAGTATTTATTTTTTTAAATCTTCTTTTGCCTTAGATGATTCTTTAATATCTTTTTTATTATTAACATCAATTATTTTATTTTCTTTTAAATCGACCTCAAGATTACGTCTATTTAATAAATCAATACTATTAAGTTCGTTTATTTTATCTTTTGCATTAGCTAATTCAAATTTAGCATTAAATCTTGCAAAGTTTTGTGCAAACTTATTCTCAAAATTTTGACTAATATTATCTAGTGTTGTTTTATTAACAAGTTTTAAGCTTTCACGTTGTGTATGTTCCATTTTTTCACTATTGTATTTCATACCGAACGCATGAAAAAATTTTTGAAGTCCTGTATGATTACCTTTAGTTCTACTAGTTAAATAATCATAGTTTTTCTTAACAACACAAGTTTTAGCACTAATCTTATTGTTCTTAAATACAAGATTTGTAAATGTTATTGTTTGACTTGGATCATTTAATCCGTGTGCAAATATAGCACTAGCTAAATCCATATCTTTTAATTCGATATTTGGATGATTTTCTCTATATTCCTCTGTTAAATCTTTAAGTGTTCTATTGTTTAAGGCAATGCTAGATAAGAAATAATCATTGTAATTCTTTTCTCCAAGAAGAAAATCATTTACTAATTCTCTTTGACTTTCAAAAGAATTTCTATAGAAAGTTAACATGACATTTGTAGCCTTTACACTTAAACCAAGTGAACCATATCTATCAAGTACAGAATCAGTATCTATATCTCCAATTTCTTCGGTTTCAAATCTATTTGCTTCATTTACAAAGTCGTCTAAACTGCATTCGTTTAAATGATCATATATTAAATCATTCTTTGTGCCAAATGCACCGTATACAGACATATCAAGATTTAACTTTATTAAATTATTCTTTGTATAAGCATTTTCAAGAAATACCATATTTAGTGCATTTTGATTTCTAGATGTATTAATGTTTGGAGAATAGAACATAGCATTCATTCCTCTAGAATAAGAAATTAAACCATTTCCATCATTCGTTTCATGGGCACTAACAAATCCAGATACCGCCGTAGTTTCGTATCTAGTATCTTCATAATATCTTTCATAATATGCACATTTTTCAATTAACGCATAATATTTGTAAGGTTCTTCTTCCCTAAACTTATTAAAATAATCTTTATCTGCATCAAATGTTTGTCTAATTAAAAACGCTTGATTCATTCTTGCATTGATAGATTTTAATGCTTCAGCTGAATTTAAATTAGTGTAAACAGGGCTATTTAGCATATCTTTAATAAGTTCATTAGTTATTTCTCTCATTAATGAATAATCGCGTTTATCAGGTTCTGCATCACGAAGCTCGCAAGCTTTAATATATCTAAGTGTTTTATTTGATCTTACAGCCGCGCTATCTTTATATAACGATAAGAAATATCTAGTAGCATCTCTAACAGTTGAAGTTACTGAATGAACGTTATTAGCATGAGTTGCGTATTTAACTAACGATAAGGCAAAATCATACTCACGAGAAAAAACAGTTGATGTATGTCTAACTGCTTCTTTATTTTTAAACATAGGAGAAGCGTCAATCTCTTTTAAAATTTGCTTATCAATTTTTTGAACTTTATATCTCTTCTTTGCATCTTTAAATACTTGGTCAAGTATTGCTTGGAACTCTACTTTATTAACATTATCTTTATTGTATTTAAAAATATATTCACTTAAAACCTTATTAAATTTACGAGAATGTTCTAGTTCTTCTTTAAAATTCTTAAGTTTTTTTTCAGTTTTTTGTAATTCTTCGACTTTTGTCTTAACATTATTTACAATTTTGTCATATCTAACAAGTGGGGAAATTTGTGAAGTCTTTAATAATTTTTGGTATCTCTTTTTTGCTATCTTATTAGAGTAATCAAAAGTTACAGGTACTACTTTTACTGTATAAGTGTCTTTGAATGTATTAATTTGTGCATATTCAACAAGTTTATCACCATTTCTTATTAGTTTTAACAATTCCCTTGTCTTAAGTTCTTTTAGTTGATTAGAAGAGAGAACATTATAATTAGGACCTAGTTGGTCTTTAATAATAGAACTAAATGAGACGCCATCAATATATAAAGAGTCATAAGAATCATTTGAATACAGTTTTTTTGCAACTTCACCTTCATTATTCAACCAATCAAATAAACCTTCAACTAAATGAGAACATTGACCAATTTGATTAGCATCTAAATTAAATAAACGATCTACAGGAAGCAAAATTTCTTTTTCTTTTCTATAGTAATTGAATAAACTTTTATAAAGATCTTTACCTAAGTAATATAAAAACGTAGGTCTTTCCGCGTCATCTAATTCTGATTTTAAATTAAATCCAAGACCAAATAATTTTAGATCAATTCCTCTTTCGTAGCATTCAGCTGAAAATAGAGTACCACATACATTTACTAAATTAGCTAATCGATTAAATTCATTGTTTTTTTCATAAGTATTAAATTTTTCAAGGAAATTTTCCGGCTCATAGGCTCTTAAATTATCAAGTAAATCTTGTCCTGATGTTATAGTTGCAAATATAGTAAAGATTTCAGATTCACTAAGTTTAGAAAAATTAACAGTTTTGATTTTTTTTGCGATATTTAAAAAATCGCGAGAAACATAATCATAAAGTTTGTTTGTATATGTCTTAATATTTGCTCTATGAAGTTTGTGATATTCTTCGCCTGTTTCATAGGCATCTGTATAAGGATATCTTATTAAAACTTTAGCCATTTCTATTTCTTGATCAAGGTATCCATCAATATCTTTTTTAAATGTTTTATTCTTAGGGGAACCTATCATAAAACAAATCTTATTTATAGCTCTTTGATCAACTCTCTTTCCTCCGTCAACAATCAAGCCTTTCAAGCGTAAAACTTTTTCAATTCGATTTGAAATTTCATTTCTATATAAAATACTTCCAATTACTTTATTGATTTTAGAACTATAATTTTTGTTATTATAATCTAAACTTTTTTTTGGCATTTTTTGCAAATCCGTAAATAATTGTATAAAATCAAAATCATCCCCTTTAGATACTAATTCTTCCTGTTTTATTTTTTTCACAATTCTACTATTAGTATTAATTTCTTCTTCAATTTCTTCATTTTCATCTTCAATGTATTCTAAGTCTTTTTCTTCCATAATAACACCTACTTTTATACTAATAATATTATAAACTAAAATGTAGGACAAAAAAATAAAAAAAAGAAATGATAATTTTTTTACCATTTCTCTTATTAAAAATTAATTGATTTATTAATCTTATTTTCTATATATGAAGTAATTTCCTCAAGTAAATTATAAAAATATTCAAGTAAATCTAAATATTCTTCAAGTAGTGGAATATTTAGAATTTCTTCATTAATTTTATCGTATTCTTCCTTTAATTTTTTTGCGTTCTCACGAAGTCCTACAAATCTTGAATTAACAAGATTTTTAGATAGTTCTTGTTTACGTTTAATGAGATTTAATACTTCTTCATTAGAATCGAAATACTTCTCTAATTCTTTAAGCCTAATATAATTAGGTTCATTTAGAAAATATTTATATAATTCATCTAAATTAATCACAAATTTCCCCAATTAAGAACCAAGACTTAGCTTCAGTAATCTTAACTTTTACTGTTTTACCAACTAAACTTTGATCACTTGACTTAAAGTGAGTTAATTTATTGTGTCTTGTGTAACCACAAAGCATATCTTCACCGTTTTTAGAAGGTCCATCTACTAATACTTCTTGTATAGTTCCTACAAAGCGTTCATTGCCTTTATAATAATATTCATTGACTTTAGAAATTAATGTTTGTAGTCTTTCGTTTTTCTCATCTTCAGTTAAATTATTAGGATAAGAGAAAGCAGGAGTACCTTCGCGAGGAGAGAAGATAAATGTGTATGCGCCGTCATATTTTACTTTTTCAACAAGATCTAGTGTATGCTTAAATTGTTCGTCAGTCTCACCTGGGAAAGCTACAATAATATCTGTAGTAATCGCAATATCAGGTACGGCTTTTCTTAACTTTTCTACTTTATCTAAGTATTCTTCAACAGTATACTTTCTGTTCATTCTCTTCAAGACTTCATTATCTCCAGATTGAACAGGTAAATGTAAATTAGGCATTACAGACTTACATTTTGCGTGGGCCTCAATAGTTAAATCATCAAAATCTCTAGGGTGACTTGTTGTATATCTAATACGTTCAATACCAGTTTTATCTAAATCAAATAATAGATTACCAAATGAATAGTCTGTGTATCTATCTTTACCATATGCATTAACATTTTGTCCAAGTAATGTAACTTCTTTATATCCTTGATTAACTAGATCAACAACTTCATTAATAATATCTTCCTTAGCTCTACTACGTTCTTTTCCTCTTGTATAAGGAACGATACAATAAGTACAGAATTCATCACAACCAAACATAATATTTACCCATGCTTTATGTTTAGATAAACGAATCTTAGGTGCTTCTTCTAATATCTTTCCTTGTTCACTTAAAACTTCAACTACCTTTTTCTTAGACTCATATTTTTGTCTAATTAAGTTAGGAAGGTCATAAATATTGTGTGTTCCAAAGATAATGTCAACATGAGGATATGTATTTAAGAACTTTTCAGTCGCATTTTCTTCTTGAGGCATACATCCACAAATACCAATAGTCATATCAGGTTTTAACTTCTTTTCTCCTTTAAGAAGCCCTAAGACGCCCCAAATTCTATTTTCAGCATTTGCACGTATAGCACAAGTGTTTAAAATAACAACATCAGATTTGTAAGGATCAGTGCTTAGTGTATATCCCATTTGCTCTAAAATACCAGATATAACTTCACTATCAGCCTCATTGCCTTGACATCCATAAGTGAAAACATAGTAAGTTTTTCCATTTCCTAGTCCCTTATTTATATCATCTAATTTATATTCAATAGTTTTTGTATCTTCTTTTCGTCTATTTCTAGCCTTTTTTAAATCTGGAAGTGCAATATTTATACTTTTCATAATTTTACCTTTCTTATGTTAATTAAAATTCTTAATTTCTTCGTGAAGTGTTTTAATAGAAGCATTTTCTCCGAGTGTTAACACTACCGCATTAAATTGGAAGTCACCTTTCTCAACATCAGCTCTATTATACACACCACTTCTAAATCTATTTATAATTTCATCTTTTGTGTTTCCAATAACCCCATTCAATGGACCTGTCATGCCAACGTCAGTGATATAAAGTGTTCCATTAGGTAGTTTACGGCAATCAGCAGTTTGAACATGAGTATGTGTTCCTAAAACAGCACTGACTTTGCCATCAAAATCAAGTCCTAGAGCTATCTTTTCACTTGTTGCTTCTCCGTGCATATCTACAATATAATAATCAGCTTTCACATCTTCAAGTAAGCAATCGAGACTGTAGAATGGACAATCTAAACTCAAGTTTAAAAAAACACGTCCCATCAAATTAATTACACAAATTGTTTTATCATTATATTTAATTAATTTGTACCCTTCACCATATCCACATGGCCAGTTTAAAGGACGTATAACGTTAGAGTCATCAATATAATCTTTTATATCGCGGTGTGAGAAAGTATGATTTCCCATAGTAAAGCATGCAAAACCTAGTTTAGATAAACGATTGTAATCCTTAAAAGACAATCCTTTACCATTAGTTACGTTTTCTGCATTCGCAATGCATAAATTTATATTATTTTCTTTTTTGATCCTTGCTAAATTCTTCTCAAGATAATTAATAGCTGCTTCGCCAAATAAATCGCCGATAAATAAAATGTTCATATAATCACCATGCGAATTATTGTAGCATTTTTTTTACAATTAATAAAGTATAAAAATTATTGTGAAATTAATATAATTTTATTTTGTTTTTTTTAAAAAAACTAAGAATCAAAAAAAAGATTGTAAATAAAATACATTTAAGTATTAGATTTACAATCTCAATTTTAATTACTTTGCAGTTTCACAAGCCCTAGTTTCTCTAATTACTGTAACCTTAATTGTTCCAGGGAATTCAAGTTTAGATTCAATCTTTTCTTTAATTTCGCGGGCAATCTTAAATGTAGACTTATCGTCAATTTCTTGTGGATTAACTATAACTCTAATTTCTCTACCAGCTTGAATTGCATAACTTGATTCAACACCAAATGTAGTATTTGCAATCTCTTCAAGATTTTCAAGACGCTTAGTGTAATTTTCTAATGAATCACTTCTTGCACCAGGACGAGCACTTGACAGTGCATCAGCTGCAGCTACAAGTACAGCTATAACTGATTTAGGCGCAACATCTTCATGGTGACTTGCAATCGCATCAATAACCTCTTTAGGCTCATGATACTTCTTTGCTAATGCAACACCAATTTCAACGTGAGATCCTTCAATTTCATGATCAACTGCTTTACCAATATCATGTAATAAACCAGCACGACGAGCTAAAACTTCGTTTTCGCCAAGTTCAGCTGCCATCTTACCAGCTAGGAAACAAGTTTCAAGAGAATGTTGTAATACATTTTGGCCAAAGCTTGTACGATAGTACAATCTACCAAGTAACTTGATTAAGTCAGGATGTATTTTACCAATTCCTGCATCAAATACAGCTTGTTCACCTTTTTCACGAATATCCATCTCAATATCTGATCGACATCTTTCAACAACTTCTTCGATACGTGCAGGATGAATTCTACCATCACTTACTAGTATCTCTAAGCTCTTTCTAGCTATTTCTCTTCTAATCGGATCAAATGATGAAATAACGACTGCATCAGGAGTATCATCCACAATTAAATCTACACCTGTAAGTGATTCAATTGTGCGAATATTTCTACCCTCACGACCAATAATTCTACCTTTTGTATCATCTTGTGGAAGTGATACAGTAGCCGCAGTTGTTTCATTAACTGTTTCTCCCGCATATTTTTGAATAGCTAATGCTAAAATATCACGTGCTTTAGAACGAGCTTCATTATGAGCTTTTTCTTCTTCATCTTTAATATAAGTAGAAATTTCATCAGACATTTCTTCACGAACTGTACTCATGATTTTTTCACGTGCTTCATCTCTTGTTAACTCGGAAATTTCTTCGAGTTTCTTGCTTTGTTCATTAACTAATTCTTGAGCTTTATTATGTTCAGACTCTACCTCAGTCTTTAAAATATCAATCTTAGATTCTTTTTCATTTAAAAGTTCTTCTCTTCTATCTAAGTTAGTACTTCTTCTATCTAAAGTATCTTCACGAAGGTCTAGTTTAGTTTCTAATTCAACAACAGAACTTTTTCTTTCTTTAATATCGCGTTCTGCTTCTAACTTTAAATTATTTACTTCCTCTTTTCCTTCCCTAATAGCGTTGTTTTTTAATGCTTCAGCTTCAGCTTTAGCATTTTCAACGATATTTTTAGCCTCATTTTGATTATTTTTTTCTTCAGTGATCACTTGTTGTTTTTTAACTAAGTAACCAAGAAAAAATCCAAGGGCAATTCCAATTAAAGCTGCAAGAATAATACCTACATAAACCATTATTATTTCTTACCTCTTAAAAATTAAATTGTTATAAAACGTTCTCTATTCCACATTCAAGAACGAAAAAACCAAACAATTGTAGTAAAAACTACTAATTAGATTATACAATTTATGACACCTTTAGTCAATTAAGCAATGAAAATAATCTTTCATTTCGAAAATTAAAAAAAGCACCATTAAGGTGCAATTCTTTAATTTATTAAAATAGAATACAAAACATATGCATCCAAAAAGTTTTTAGGATCATATCCTGTGTGGTCTTTAAAGCGATCCAACTTATTAATTAGAGTATTTCTATGCATGTATAGTGCTTTAGAGGAAGCAACTACATTCATATTATTCATGAAGAATATGGTAAGCATTTCATGTGTATTATAGTCATTTGCATAATCTAAAAGGACAAACTCTTTTGATATCTTCTTTTTAGTTTTAACAAGTTCTAAGACAAGATCCTTTTTTGTATAATAAAGTTCTTTTAAAGAATAATTAAAAACACAATCTAAGAATTTAATTTCACCTAAAAATGTCGATTCGCTTAAAGCACTTCCTTCGTAAATACGAAGATTAATGTTTGAATCAAAGATATATGAACTAAGCGCATCCTTCAAGCTAATACTATCGTCAATATTATAATCAATAATATAATAACTTTCTTTCTCACTAATTGAATTTATAGTTAAAAACGTAAGTAAAAAATTTTTAAAATCTATTATGTTTAAATCTTTATTTTTTGTTATTAAAAAATATTTAGTCATTGTCATCAATTACAATCTCGATATCTTCGTCTTTAACTTTCTCTCTTGGAACAAAATCATTTCTTTGATACACTTCATCGTTGTTTTCATCGTTTAATACTTCTTCTTTACTATTAGTTGATACTAAGTGTGTACCACTAATCATATCACCAATCGTTTTATTTCTTGTTAAAACAAATATAATATTCAGAATTAAATGTAAACCACAACATACATTCAATACGCTTAAAAGACAAGTACCTATAAGATCACGAACTATAAAATTAATTACTGTTGGTTTTGAATCATTAACATCAGTTACCACTTTTACTTTTAATATAAGTCTTCCTACTGTTTGTTTACTCCACAAATAAGGTAAGATGGCAAAATATAAAATATAAATAACAATCACGCTAATAATTTCAGTCCAGAAAATTTTAAGCATTGCGCTATTTAATTCTGTTGTATAGCTTTTTATGCTATCAGAACTCAACCACTTTATAAACGATTCAGCAGTTTCAGTTGAGCTATGAGAAATTTCAACATATAAATCAGTTATTCCAGCACTTGCATTTTTTTCAATTAATGAATCATAGATCGCACGTACATCACTAGGCATTGTAGAAATAATTTCACTAGTTAATTCAGGCATCTTTACAACATTTGATAAAATTTGACTAATTATAAATATAATAAAGAATACTATAAAAAAATCAATAATAAAAGCTCCTAAACGAGCTAAAATTTTGCTTTGAGGCATTTTCATCCCTTCTTTCTTTTGTCTTATTATACATAATAAGTGTTAAAAAAACAATCTAGCTAAGCTAGACTGTTTTTTATATTAGTAGTTTTGACCATTAACTTCAAAATAGCTTTGTGGATGATTACATACAGGGCAAACCTTTGGTGCTTCTTTACCAATTACAAGGTGTCCACAGTTTCTACACTTCCACATCTTCTCTTCACTTTTTGCAAATACTTTTTGCATATTGATATTATCAAGTAAGGCTAAATATCTTTGTTCATGATGATGTTCAATTTCACCAACGGCTCTAAACTTATAAGCTAATTCAGGGAAGCCTTCCTTTTCAGCTACTTCAGCAAATTCTTTATACATATCAGTATATTCAAAATTTTCGCCTTCAGCAGCAGCCTTTAAATTTTCTTGAGTTGTACCAATTCCACCAAGATACTTAAACCACATTTTCGCATGTTCTTTTTCATTTAGGGCAGTTTCTTCAAATATAGCAGCAATTTGTTCATAACCTTCTTTTTTAGCAACACTTGCAAAATAAGTATACTTATTTCTAGCTTGTGATTCGCCTGCAAAAGCTGTTTGTAAGTTCTTTTCAGTTTGAGTTCCTTTTAAATCCTTCATTTTATTTACCTCTCTTGTAATGGATAACTATATCATAAGACAAAATTTCGCCATTTACATACTTAGAAAAATATTTTGACATAGAATCATCAATAATGTCGATAACATTTCCTTCTTCATCAACTGCATGTGCATGATCATACATTCGCTTATCATAAACTAAATAGGGTCCACCGATATCATATTTTCTTATAAGTCCCTCATCTACTAATAATCCTAAATTTCTATATGTAGTAGATAATGAAATCTTAGGATTAATTTGCTTAATTTGAAAGTAAATTTCTTCCGCAGTTAAATGTTTATCAGATGTTAATATTAAGTTAAGTATGTCCTTCTTGTTCTTTGTCATATTATCCCTTTTCGGAATCATTCCTATTACTATTTATATTTTATATTTATATGCTTTATTTGTCAATTAAGTTTTATAAATAAATCCCAATTAAATTTGTTTGTTAATTCAAAATCACTTTAAAAATTAATTTAAAATCGTTTTCACTCCTATTTTATTTATAATATTATTGTTTTTTTAAAAAAAGCAATATTATATAACAAATGGATACTTTTATGATATTAAAGTTTTTATTATTATGTCCAATTTTGTGTCTATTACTTACAGTGCAAACCCTTAATGCATCTGAACAAATTAATAAAAATTATACTACTAATTTAAGGTCTAAAGGTACAATTCTTAACGATTAAAGGAGATAAAATATGGATAATAAAAATATAATTTTTAAAATCATCAATATAATTTTATATATTGTTGCTTTTATTCTTATAATCATCATTTCTTTAAACACTGTAAATACAATTTTTTGTATTAAAAAAATCGAAAATAGTTATACAGGTTTCTTTAATTACGATATAATGCCTTTTACTCATTATTCAATTGTTTTTATAATATCAATTTTCATTTCAATTTATTCAATTATATACTTCATTATAACACGTAAATCACTGCCAACTTTAATTTTGTCACTATTTACATTTTTTTATACAATTCTATATTTTGGTATTGAATTAATTTTAGTAGGAAACGCTGTAGGTCTAATTCAATAATTAAAATTGAAAAAAAGTTGTTATCTTTTAAATTTGATAACAACTTTTATTTTTAACCAATTGATCCTTCCATAGATAAATCAATTAAACGATTTAATTCAACTGCATATTCCATTGGTAGTTCTTTTGAGAACGGCTCGATGAATCCCATAACTATCATCTTTGTAGCTTCTTCTTCAGATAATCCTCTACTCATCAAATAGAATAATTGATCTTCATTTATTTTTGAAACTGAAGCTTCATGTTCTAAATAAACATCATTGTTTCTAGATTCGTTAAATGGAATTGTATCACTTGTTGAGATATTATCCAAAATTAATGTATCGCATTCAACATGGCTTCTAGCATCAAACGCGTTTCCGAGTTGCTTAACCATACCGCGGTAATTTACCTTGCCGCCACCTTTACAAATGGACTTAGAAATAATTGTAGAAGTAGAGTTCTTGCCGATATGTATCATCTTAGCGCCTGTATCTTGCCATTGATCTTTTGAAGCATATGCGACAGAAATTACTGTACCTTTTGCATAGTCTCCTTGTAAAACACAACATGGATATTTCATATTCATTCCACTACCCATATTTCCATCAACCCATTCCATAGTTGCATTACTTCCTACAAGAGAACGTTGTGTAACTAGGTTAATGATATTTTTAGACCAGTTTTGAATTGTAGTATATCTACAATATCCTCTGTCGCGTACTATAATTTCTACGATAGCCGCGTGAAGTGAATCCTTAGAGTAAATCGGAGCTGTACAACCTTCAACATAGTTTAACGAAGCCTCTTCATCTACAATAATCAATGTACGTTCGAATTGTCCCATACGTTCACTATTAATTCTAAAATAACTTTGAAGCGGTTTTGTTATTTTAACACCTTTTGGTACATAGATAAATGAACCGCCTGACCAAACAGCACTATTTAGTGCTGCATATTTATTATCAGTATAAGGTACAACAGTACCAAAATACTCTTTAAATATTTCAGGGTATTTCTTTAGTGCCGAATCCGTATCCATGAAAATAACGCCTTGTTCATCTAACTCTTTTAAATTATTGTGATATACAACTTCACTTTCAAATTGAGTTGAAGCTCCGGCTAAATACTTTCTTTCAGCTTCAGGAATACCAATTTTTTCAAATGTTTCCTTTATTTCATCAGGGACCTTATCCCATTCTGATTCTGTTTTTTCGCTTGTTTTAATAAAGTATGTGTAGTCATCAAAGTTAATATTTGATAAATCAACACCCCAAGTAGGTTGTTCCATTTTAAAAAAAGTCTCAAGTGCTTTTAATCTAAACTCTAACATCCATTTAGGTTCACCTTTCGATAGACTTATATTTTCTACTACTTCTTTTGATAAACCTTTTCCTGTTGAATATAAGACTTTTGCATCAGTTTTAAAATCATATTCATATTCTTCTGAAATAACGTCTTTGATATCTTTATTTGACATCTTCACTACCTCTTAAAATTCTTTCACAAGCTTTCCAAGAAAGTGTAGCACATTTTACACGAGCAGGAAATTGCGAAACACCTGTATAAGCAATAGCTTCACCAAGACTTTCAGCCTCTTCGTCACTAATTTCTTTTCCCTCAATCATTAGGTAAAATGAAGTACATAATTCTAAAGCTTCACTAACGGATTTACCAACTAAAGTTTCAGACATTACAGAAGCGCTTGAACAACAAATTGAACAACCTTTTCCGTCGTGTTTAATATCAACAACTTTATCATCAACTACTTTAACCTCAACGTTCATATCGTCCCCACAAGATGGGTTGTTTAAATGAAGGAAAGTATAACTTGAATCATGAGTCAATCCTTTATTATGAGGGTTTTTATAATGATCCATAATAACTTGTCTATATAATTGTGTTAAATCAGCCATATATAGCCTCCTAAAATGATAAGAAGAAATCACGCGCCTTTTTTACCGCATCTAAAAAAGCTTTAACGTCTTCTTCTGTATTATAAAAATAAAATGAAGCGCGAGTAGTTGATATTTGCTTCAACCACTTCGTAACAAGTTGTGCACAGTGATGTCCTGCACGAACACACACACCACATTCATCGTATATGCTTGCTGCATCATGAGGATGTACGCCTTCAATATTAAAGGCAATAACACCAGTTTCAACAGTAGGGTTATAAACCTTAACGCCTTCAATTAGTTTAAGCCCTTCAACAGCCATACGAGCTAATCTTGATTCATGAGCTTCAATATTATCTAATCCGATACTATCTAGATATTCACACGCACGACCTAGTCCGATTGCACCATCAATAATAGGCGTACCTGTTTCAAACTTAAATGGTGCACATTTATAACTCATTTTATCCTTGTCGACCTCGTCGGCCATATCGCCACCAAACTCAACAGGAGGCATTATCTCTAAAAGTTCGCGCTTTGCATATAAAACACCAATTCCTGAAGGCCCACACATTTTATGTCCGGAGAAAGCTAAGAAGTCGCAATCTAGTTTTTTAACATCAATTTTCATATGAGGAACCGATTGAGCACCGTCAACAAGCACTAAGATACCTCTTTCATGACATATCTTAATAATTTGTTCGATTGGTGTGATATAACCCATAACATTTGATACATGAGTTAAAGCTACAAATTTAGTGTTTTCGCTTAATACTGATTTGAAATTTTCAATGGTAATTCGTCCCTCAGTTGTAAGTGGTACAAATTTAATTTTAGCACCAGTCTTTTGGCTCACATTTAGCCAAGGCATGAAATTTGAATGATGTTCAAGTTCACTAGTGATAATTTCATCCCCATCATGTAAAAAGTTTAGTCCGTAGCTTAATGCAACTAAATTTAAAGCTGCAGAAGCCCCTCTTGTATAAACAATTTCATCTTCTTCCGCATTAATAAACTTTGCAATTGTCTTTCTAGCACCTTCATACATGTCAGTTGCTTTATAAGACAAGTCATAAACGCCTCTATGAACGTTACAAGAATAATTATTATAGTAATCATCAATCGCATCAATCACACATTTAGGCTTAATGCTTGAAGCAGCACTATCAAGATAATGAAGGTTTGGATTTTTCACAAATACTGGAAAATCTTTTTTTATATTATTAAGATCCATAAATCCTCCTAAATTAAATTAAAAATTTGTGTGCTTAAATTATTTTTTTCTTCATCAATAAAAATATCACTTAAAATAGGATTAATTAATCCATTTAAGATAAGTTTATAACTGTCTTCTTTTGATAAGCCTCTACTCATTAAGTAGAATAATTCATCATCAGACATTCTACCAAGAGCTGTACCATGGTTTGCTTTTATATCAAATTCATCAATTTTTAAAATCGGTTCACTTGTAATGATACTATTCTTTTCCATCATGATACCACGCGTTAACTGACTAGCTTCGCTTTTAGCCATTCCTTTAAATATTTTGCTTAAAGTATTAAACGTAATATGCGCATCAATTAGTGAAACACCAACATTATATACATTTGAGTAAGTTTCTTTAAAGTTATGATTAATTGTTGTATTTAATGTTGCTTTAGTAGACTTTAAAAGTGCCAAATACTTAACATCAACGTGTGCCTTAAACCCATTTAAATTAACATTTAAGTTTTCAACACATTCACCAAGTGTTATTCCTAAGAATGTAACTTTAGCATTTTCATCAAGTTCAATATTTATATCATGAGTATTTGCACATATCACATTAATATTTAAAGTTGCATATCTAGATACTTTAATATTTAAGGTGTCTTTTAAATCTTTAACAAATAAATTAGAATTTGTAGCTTCTAAAACTGTCAAAGAAGACTTAGAAACAGAGTCAAGATAATAAGTAGAATTGTCAAGAGTTATAGTTTGATTATTTAAAACTAATTTTTCCATCTTATTTAGCCCTAGCACATGCGCCTAAAACTGCATGCTTTTCTTCTTCTTTCTCAAGTTCAATACCAAGTTCTTTTCTTACCCAACGGTACCCTTCTTGATCGATTTTTTCGATTAATTCACGTCCACCAGTTTTAACCACTTTACCATTAATCATTACATGAACAAAATTTGGTTTAATATAGTCAAGTAAACGTTCATAGTGGGTAATTAAAAGACATCCGAAGTTTTCTCCTACCATTTCTGAGACATTTTCTCCTACAATTCGTAAAGCATCAACGTCAAGTCCTGAATCAATTTCATCTAAAATCGCAAACTTTGGCTTTAACATCTTCATTTGTAATATTTCATTTCTCTTCATTTCTCCGCCTGAGAACCCTTGGTTTAGATTTCTTTGCGCTAAACCTTCTGGCATTTCAAGATCACTACAAGCCTTGTCATATTCCTTAATAAATTTAAATAAAGAAAGGTCAGAACCACATGATTTCATAGCTTGTCTAATAAAGTCGGAGTTTGTAACACCAGGAACTTCAATCGGATTTTGGTATGCAAGGAATAAACCAAGTCTAGCACGCTCATCTACAGTTAATTCTTTAATGGATTTTCCGTTAAATAAGATGTCTCCTTGTGTAACCTCATACTTAGGATTACCCATGATTACACCAGACAATGTCGACTTACCTGTACCATTAGGACCCATAATTGCATGAACTTCACCACTTTTAATAGTTAAATTAACGCCCTTTAAGATTTCCTTTTCTGTTACACGCGCATGTAAATCTCTTATTTCTAATACATCTTGCATAAAAGCCTCCATTTTTATGATAATAAAATGAGATAAATCATTTATCCCACAATTTTTTCATTATAACATAAATATTATACATAATAATAAAAGAATAAGCAAATAATTTGACTTTACTAAAGTAATTTAATTTGTTGAAAAACAATCGTTATATATTTAAATTCATGTACCACTAGCCCAAGTCAATAGTTTAGTAACAATTAACTTTTCATGAATAATTTAAGTGAAAACGAAGTTATTAAACATATGTCCTTATTAAACAAGTAAACTGTTTTTTTCAAAACACATCTGTGATAATTTCAAAAAAAAAATAGGCAGTTTTTAGACTACCTAATTCTTAATTTGCATTAATTACAAACTCAAGACATTAAAAATATAATAACTTATTTATATTTCTACATATTCTATTTTAGAATCGTGACAAAGTGTTTTAGTATCATAATTGGTTCCTACAAATAATACTTTACCATGATATCCATCAAATAAGTTTATATATTTTTTAGACTTAATTTGTTCTAGCGCAGTTTGCGTTGTATCATCTTGTTTAAGTTCTACAATCATAGGGATATGATTGTGGTCTTTAGGAAGAAACACGACATCAGCACGTCCTGTAGAGACACTCGCTTCTTTTAAAATATTATAATTATCTCTACAATTATAATATGATAAATGGATAATCTTTTGAAGAACTGCTTCAGAGTTTTTACTATACATAGTAGAAAATATTTGATGATTATAATCTAATGTTTTATTAATAAACTTTGTATCACCTTTAATAGTAGCTTCATATAATTCGCAAGATGTATTAATAGATTACTATATTCCTTCCAATCAATTACTTTAACAGTTCTTTCAAATTCTTTTAATATTTCATAGTTTGGTATATAGCAGGATTTTGTAGTTTCATCATAAGCTAAGTAGCCTAGGTGAATTAAAACAGTCAAAGCAAAATCTGCAGAATAAATTTTAGTCAAATCATTTTCAAACATTGTAACATCAACATTTGTTTTACCACCAGTCATAATAGATGCTAAAACATTTTTTAAATCTCCGTCCTGGTATTTTAAATATTTAATAATAGATTCAATCGCACTAGTTTGTGTCCAATAATCACCAAACTTTTTACTAGTAACAACTTTAACAATAGATCTAGGATTATACAGTTCAACTCCGTCAAGTTTATATCCATCATACCAAGTTTTCACTTGTGCAAAATCAATATTGTATTTATCACATAAATCTTTAGTTTCTCTTTCAGTAAATCCAAAGAACTCAGGTAGACCTTGCGGATTAATCATATTATATTCTTCAAACATATTTAGTGCCGATTCTGTTGAATATCTTTTTATAGGTATAATACCTGTCATATAGACTAAATCATTACAACTAGATACATCGCTTTATTTAAATAAAGTTCTTAAAAATTCTATATATTCATCACATAGTTTTTTATTATGTTCTTCTTCTCTAAGGATAACATCCCATTCATCGATTAAAAAAATAAACCTTTCGCCTAACTTATTATTTATATAAACAAATGCATCACTAAGTAACATATCATCAGTAACAACATTAGGATATGCATTTATTAAATCCTTAAAAATTTTGGATTTCAAAACCTTCACAATTGTAGAACTGTCATCTAGATTTGTATATAAATCTGCCATATCAATCCATATAACATTATGTTTATTTAAATGCCCTAAATACGACTCATTATTTTCAATCATAAGCCCTTTAAATATAATTGACTTTGTATAAAATAGCGTTGTATTTAAATAACTATATGCAAAGATAAGATACGTTCTTATTTCAATTGAAGTTAGTTAGAAATTACTTTTTTAACTTTTAAATATAAAAGGAATAATTTTAAAAAATAATTAATTAATCTTCACATTTTTTTCTTTAAAAAGAAACTAAAAAGGATTATAACTATGTTATATAGCGAGGGTTATTATGATTTTATATTTTTCCGCAAGTGGCAATAGTGAATATGTAGCAAAAAATATTGGTTACTTAAACGATGACGAAGTGATCAATTTAACAAATTATTTAAAAAAAGGCGAAGTACTTGATTTAAAAAGTGAAAAACCTTATCTTTTAGTTTGCCCTATTTATCTATCTACAATACCATGTATTATCCGTAATCTACTTAAAAAATCGAGTTTAAAAGGAAACTCTAATTTTTATTTCATCATGACTTGTGCTGGAAGTGGAGAAAGTGGCGCAAGTATCGACGCTAGAAAATTATGTAAAACATTAAACATGACATATAAGGGGATAGAACACTTATCTATGCCTCAAGACTACTTAATGTTTTTTACAGTTTTAAATAAAGATGAAAATGATATAAAATTTAACACAGCCATAGATAGTGTAGAAAATTTAGCTTTGCAACTTAAAAACGGTGAAGATTTCGATTTAAGCAAAGCTAACCTAATTCATAAATTAACAGTCAAACCTGTTGAAAAAATGTTTAATTCCTGGTTTATAAAGCCTAAAAAATTCTATACAAATGATAAATGCATTTCGTGCGGACTTTGTTCTAAAGTTTGTCCTTTAAACAATATAACTTTAGAAAATAATAAACCATCATGGGGTAAACATTGTATACATTGTACTGCCTGTATTAACAGGTGTCCTAAAGGCGCAATTGAATACGGTAAAAAAACACAAGGTAAAAACAGATATCAAGCAAAAAAGTTCATACAACATAAAAGAAGCACTCCATAAAAATAGAATGCTTTTTTAAAATAAATATATTCATAAATAGTTATTCATTAATTAACAAAATATACCTGTTATATAAGGAATTAATGGCACGTTAGAATAATCTGTATTAACTTGTTTCATAATTTGAGGTAAATCTACACCTAAGTTATATTTATAAGAAGTCCAAATCATTAAAGAATACAAGGTGGCACTAGATAAAACTAAAATTGTTATCGGTAATGTCCGAATAAAGTTCTTTCTAAACCACACAGCTTTATTATATTTTCCTGTAACTTTTCTTTTTTCAACAATTACATATGATTTATCATTATCATCGAAATAAACATATGTAAAATTAGGCAAAGGTCTAAATAAAATTTTAATCCATAAAATAATATGTATTACCGGTAAACAAAAGACTAAAAGGAATATTGGCAACAAATAATTTATTGCCACCATGATTATAATACCTTTTAAAAAGGAAATCATCAAGTAAATAAATGTTGGTACAAAGGTAATGATACTAAGAGTACATAAAGCATATGTAAACTTATGATTAATAGGTTCAGAAGATAAAAATATATTCCAAATAAAAGACAAAAAAGACTCATCTTCATTTAATTCAATTTTTACAACATTATAGATCCAATCAACATTTGCTTCTAATGTCTTTTCAGTTAAATTATTATCATTTATGTATTTAAGTGCAAACTCATTCCAATATCCAATTGATTTATTAATGTATGCAACCATTGTGAAATAGAATACCAAACAACTTGATACAGCACCAAAAAATTTAAACACTCTATAAATACGATTGTGATTTAAAGAGAATACACTTTTGCTCATAAACTTAAGAATAAACGTAAAGAACATTTTTAAAACAATACAAATAATAGAATAATTCAAAAAATCATCTGTTAATGTTCCTTTGTCCCCTCTATTTATAATCTTAGACCATATTGTAAATAATGACATTAAAACAAAAACAATAACCCCAAACCATCTCTTTTTTTTATCTTTAATGCCATATTTTTTCGCTTTACACCTAGATTGCGAAAGTATGCAAGACGATTCTAACTTCTCAGACAAAGTCATCATATTCTCCCCCTAATTAATCTATATTCTAATAAACAAAATTATATTTATAATTTAACAAATATTCTAAAATTTTACAAGAATATTCTCATTTTAAGTGCATTTTATAAACTTTTTTTATAGATAAGCTCATAGGCAATTTATAATCACCGTTATTTTAAAATGGTAACAAAGCCCTAAATATTATGAGTTGAATTATATTCTAAAATTGTTTTATATTGTGAATCATACATATCTTTATATATTTCACAATTATTATAAAGTTCATCATGCGTTCCCTCACCTTTAATCAAACCGTGATCTAAAACAATAATACGAGTGCAATCTTTAATTGTTGATAATCTATGCGCAATAATGAATGTAGTTCTATTTTGACTAACAACATTCATTGCATTTTTTATTTTAAGTTCAGTCTCTGTGTCAATATTTGCTGTTGCCTCGTCAAGCACTAATATTTTTGGGTTTCTAAGTAGTACGCGCGCAAATGCTATGAGTTGTTTTTCTCCAAGTGAATAATTTTCGCCTTTAAAAGATACCTCTTGATAAATTCCCTTAGGATCTTTTTCAATTAAGTAGGATGCTCCTATATCATTTAGAGCTTTAATTACCAAATCATCGCTGTATTCACGCTCTAGTGTGATGTTAGATTTAAGTGTTCCAGCAAACAAACTAGGAGTTTGTAGCACAATACCTAAATTTTTCCTATAACTTGCTTTATTATAATATCTAATAGGACTATCATCTACTAAGATATCACCACTTTGATAATCATAATACTGTAGTAATAAATTCATCATACTAGATTTACCGCTTCCTGTATGACCTACAATACCAATACTTTCGCCAGGTAATACAGTCATATTTATTCCGTGTAATACTTCATGATTTTCAATATAGGAAAAATGAACATCTCTAAATTCAACTTTACCTTCAATCGTTTCAGGTGCTTCAAGTCCATCAAATATTCTTGTATCACTTTGTTCATCTAAGAACATGTAAACTCTGTTACTAGCTACAATAGAATCCTCTAATTCATTCAAATTATTAAATATGGTATTTATAGGTTGTAACATCTTATCTAAGTAATCTGTAAATGTAGTAATTAATCCCACAGAAATAAGAGTACCACCTACCGATAAATAATTAATTCCAAAGAACAGCAATATAGATGTTTCTACAATACGCTTAATAAATACAAGTAATTCATAACCAAGGAAAGCGTTAATAGTATTTGTTTTAGTTTCCATTTTGTTGTATCTATTAACTAGTTCTTTATAATCATCTAACATATATTCTTCTTGATTAAAAGATTGAATTATAAGAGTTCCTGTTATAAGTTCGTTTAGTTTACCAGTAATTCTACTTGAAGTTTCTCTTACATCTAAACGATATTTATGTATCTTTTTTCTATATAAAGTAATCCATAAAAGAATAAACGGAACTGCACATAAAAGTATTAACGCAAGGTGATAATCTAGAACAACGAAACCAACAAATAAAGCTATAATATTTACTATCGCTTGAAGAAGTGAGAATGATGTGGTGAAGAACGTTCTTACACCATTTGAATCGTTAATTATTTTAGACACAATTTTACCATCAGGTTCTTCAGCAAAATAGTCAACAGGAAGATCATTTATCTTTTTTATAGCATCTTCTCTTAAATTACGTTCAATATTCATACCTATTAGATTTAATACATAATTAAATACAAATCTAAGTAAGCATAAGATTAAGGTTAATAAAACATATTTTAGCATTAATAAATTTATACTACTAATAGTACTAAGAACTTCATCTTTAGTTTTGCCTTGAATAAAATCATCAATAATATGTTTTGTAATAGTAGGAGTATAAGCTGTAAGATATGCAATAAATAGTGTTAAGCAAATACATAAAATTACTTTATATTTGTTCTTCCAAATATAAGGCATGGTTCTTTTATATAGGGAGGCTTTTGAATATTTATTATAGTTTTTCATATTACTCCTCCTTTGACATTAATTGATGGTTAAATAGATTTTTATACCATCCATCACGAGCCATTAATTCTTCATGATTTCCCCACTCACAAATCTCACCATTGTCTAGTACAATGATCTTATTTGCATTCATAACAGCACTTAATCTGTGCGCAATAATAATATTTGTCTTATGTTCTCTTGTATGAGATAAATTATTTATAATATTAGACTCAGTCTTTCCATCAACAGCTGACAAAGAATCATCTAATATAAGTAAATCACTATTTTTAAGTAACGCTCTAGCAATCGCAAGACGTTGTTTTTGGCCACCCGATAAAGTAACACCATACTCTCCTACAACAGTATTTAAGCCCTCAGATAAATTTTCTATATCTTTCTTAAAATCAGCAGCCAAAATTGCATTATTAATTTCTTCAATGCTTTTCTTTTCTGTACTTCCTAATTTAACATTTTCTAATACTGAACGCGTAAATAATGTGCTTTCTTGAGGGACATATGAAATACTTTGTCTAATACTTTCTTTAGAGTAATTATTAATAGAGATACCATTTATTAATATATCACCTTCAAGAAGCGGAAATTGACGCAATAATTGACGAATAAGTGTCGACTTTCCACTTCCTGTTTTACCAACAATTCCTAGAGTTTCACCCTTGTTAATAGTAAAATTAATCTTATTTAATACATTCTTACTATCATTAGGATATCTGAAGCATATATCTTTAAATTCAATAGAATTGATTTCATTTAAAACAAGCGCATCTTTTACGTCTTTTACTTCCGAGCTAGCATCATAAATTTCATTTAATCTATCTTGTGAAATTATAGACTGATAGAAGTTTGTTAACATATTACCTATATTTCTAAACGGAGAAGCAAGCGAGTTTAAATAAATAATGAACTGAGTGAACATTGCAAGTGTAAAAGTAGTTTTACCGTCTAAAGTAGGTATCTTATCTATTGCGTAGAAATAAGCAATAATTAAAGAAATTGCAATAATAGACTGAAATATTGGTTGAATACAAGTGTTGATAAATAAATTCTTGCGTTCTACATCATATGTTCTTTTGGAATACTCTAAGTTCTTTTGATAATTTTCTTCTTCTTTTGAAAAAGCTCTTATTGTATAAACATTAGTTATACTTTCAAGAACTACGTTACTCATTAAACTTGAAGCATTTCTAACTTCTTTCCAATTCTTTTGAACTTTCATCTTTAATAATAAGTTAGTAACAAATATTAAGATAAGTGGTAACACAGAATACAAAGTTAAAAGTGGATTAATAATAGCCATTGCGATTACATATATTAATATACTAGTAGCTTCATATGTAATATTTAATAATCTATTTCCTCCACTAAAGTTAACACTTTTAACATCCCCTATTGCACGATTAAGCAAATCTCCGGCTTGGTATTTTTCAAAAAATGAAGCATCTTGAACTAAAATGTTTTCCATGTATCTAACTTGAAGTGCATAAAATAATATCATTCTAAGTTTTACTTGAAAAGTTCTTCTAATAGTGTTTATTAAATAAATTAAAATAGCAGTAAAGAAAGATTTTAATACAATATTGTATATTAAATAATCTTTAGTTAATGTTTTGTTATCTATTTTATCCGTAAAATCTCCAACAATATCCGCAGGAATTAATAGTGTTAACGCTTGAATTAAACCTAGTACTAATATAATTATATAAAGAGCTTTATGTTTACTAATAAACCACCACATTTTTTTTATAAAAGAAAACATTTAACCATCTCATTTCTATTTTTTTGTAATAAAATTATTTTACAACAATAACATTTATTTTAAAATATTTATGCTTAAAAAAGCACCTACAAATGTAAGTGCTCATTTTAAAGTATATATTGATTTTTTTTATTAGACTTGGCTTTATAAAGTTTTTTATCCGCTTCGTCCCTTGCGCGAGAAAGATCTGAGGCATCATGAACAATATCTACGCCTATTGATATAGTAATATGTAATCCGTCAATATCTAAATTTCTAATTCCACATAAAATATTGTTTAATACTTCTTCAATATTTATATTAATATTGACGATACCTATAAACTCTTCGCCACCTATTCTAGCAACTTTATTTTCACCAAGACATTGCATAAGAACTTTACTTACTTCCACCAACGCCTTATCACCTATTGTATGGCCATAATTATCATTGATCATTTTAAAATCGTCAATATCCATCATTAATAAGTATTGTTCTGTATTTTCTTTAAAAATTTCATCTATGACATTATCAAAACCATATCTATTAAGTAGATGAGTTAACTTATCATGAGTATAATTATCAACAGCCTCGTTGTAACGTTCAATTTGATTAAATATTGGAATAATTAATTCTCTCATTAAAGATATTAAATATAAATTTTCTTTTACTTCTAAATTTCCTGTACTTGAAAATCCTATAAAAACAAATAAATACTTATTTATCTTTTGATCATAAATTTTGATAACCCCTAGTTCATCACAATCTTTTCTTGTATTTTCAGGCAATTCTTCTCTAGTAAAATATTGAAGTTTTTCTATTTTAGACAAATTAATATTTTTATAAGTGTAATCATTATTATCAATACGGCAGGTTACAAACTTTGCATTTAAAATTTCTTTGATATTATCTTGAATAATATTATAGATAGTTTCTTTGTCACTAACTTCGTTTAATTTACGAATAAATAGGCTCAATTTTTCCATTTTTTTAAATAAGAATTCATATCTAAAATTAATAAATGCATCGTATATATTGTTGCTTGAATTACATATTAATGTAAGAGCTTCATTTATTTTTCCAGTTAATTCTAGATTAGTATTTAAAGATTCTAAATATAAGTTTCTATCGTATTTAGCAAAATATTCAATAGCCTCATCTAAATATTGTTTTTTTGAGCCTAGTAGATTGCTATAAGTTGGGTAAATTAATTGATAGTAATTAAAGGCTTCGACTTCATTATTAATATATTTATAATAGCGAGCTAAAGCAAGATAAGCTACGTTGTAATCAATTTTATCATCCACATCATCATATTCTATATCTTTTTTTATTTTAGAATATAGTTCATTTGCTTTACTAGCATTATTTAATTTGATGTAAATTTGTAAAGCATAGGCATCAACTATATATTGTTCTAATATTTTTTCTTCATCGTTGTATTTTTTAAGTTCACAAACCCATTTGTACGCTTCGTCATAATTAGCTAAATATAAATTTGTTTTATATTTAAGCGCTAAAACAATAGCTTTATCTGATTTTGATTGATATACATTATTTTCATCTAATTTTTTTACCAACTCAAAAGCTTTTTCATATAAGCCTAAATCTAATAGTAAATAAACTCCATTAATTGAAAATACCAAAAAATAATTAATATTTTGATTACGTTCAGCTATAGTCATGCCTTCAGACATTACTTGATAGCTTTTCACTAAATCACCCTTATAATTTGAATAAATAAGTTCATTGTTTAAAACGCTCAAATAACCCTTTTGTGATTCATAGTCATCAATTTGTCTAAATAATTTAAGGGCTTTTTCATTATACTTATGGGCTAGTTCAATATCTGTACCATGATATAGCCAAAAATACATGCAAAAAGACAAAGCATATCCTACATCATCGCCTAATTTTAAAGCAGTTCTTGAGAATAAATCAATATAGTCAGCTAAGTCAGTTTTAGCGTAGATGTTATTTAAAATGTATAATCTTATTTTTTCATGTGTTTGAATATTTTCCTTATATTCTTCAATTAATGTAATAAATGTTTCATCCATAATTAAACTCACTTCACAATAATATAACTATAAAATATCACAAAACTTGATTTTTATCAATATTATGTACTGATTAGAAAAAAGAGAGAAGCAATTAAACTTCTCTCAAAAATTTTAAAATTTGTTAGGCTTTATATTTGGGATTATTTGCACGTTCTACATACGAAGCGTATCTTCTTTGTGCATCCTTCTTATTCTTTTCGAGAATTTCACTAGCCTTTTCAGGGTTAATCTTAGCTAATTGATTATAACGACCTTCATGGCTTAAGAACTCATTGTATAAATCCCAGTTAGGTTCTTTTGAATCAAGAACAAACGGATTCTTTCCTTCTTCTTCAAGTTGAGGATTATATCTAAATGTTGGGAAGTATCCACATTCATTAGCTAATTTAGCTTCGTTTTGGCTATTATTTAAACCACCCTTAATGTTATGTGCAATACATGGTGCATAACAAATAACAATAGATGGGCCATTATAAGCTTCAGCTTCTTTTAATGCTTTAATTACTTGATTTTGGCTTGCACCATGACATACAGTAGCTACGTATATATTTCCATATGACATGAAGATTGAAGCAAGATCTTTCTTACTTGTTCTCTTACCGCTAGCAGCAAACTTAGCGATAGCACCAAAACGGCTTGATTTAGAAGCTTGACCACCGGTGTTAGAGTATACTTCTGTATCAACAACAAGAACATTTACATCTTCTCCGCTAGCAAGTACATGATCTAGACCACCGTATCCAATATCATATGCCCAACCATCTCCACCGATAATCCATTGGCTAGCTTTTACAATGTATTGTTTTAAGCTCATAGCTTCGCGTGCAAATTCACGATTATCATTTTCGAATGCAGCTATAATCTTAGGTTCTAATTCCTTAGTCTTTTCAAAACTTCTTCTATTTTCAGCCCATTCTTTAACTAATGCTTTTTGTTCATCGGTTAATTCGTCTTCATGACTTGCGAAAATATTTTGAAGTCTATCACGCATTGTCTCGTAAGCAACACGCATACCTAAGCCAAATTCTGCATTATCTTCAAATAATGAATTAGCCCAAGCTGGACCATGTCCTTCACTATCAGTTGTGTATGGACTTGATGGATAACTACCTGAATAAATTGATGTACATCCAGTTGCATTAGCTACAATCATATGTGAACCAAATAATTGGCTTACAGCTTTTACATAAGGAGTTTCACCACATCCACCACAAGCTCCTGAGAACTCAAATAATGGCTTAGAGAATTGAACATTCTTAGCACTATTAGTGTTTACTAATTCTGATTTATATGAAACATGGTTATAGAAATATTCTGCTTCTTTATCTTGACCAAGTTCAAGCGCAGTTGCAATAGGAACCATCTTTAAGGCTTTTTCAGTAATTAACTTACCGTTTTCATCCTTCATCGGTTTACCATCTTCACCCTTCTTAGGCTTACCAGGACAAACTGTAGTACATACACCACAACCTGTACAATCAAGAGTAGAAATAGAAATAACAAATTTGTGATCCTTAACACCAAGTGCAGGGATTAGCTTAGTTCCTTCTGGCGCATTTGCTTCTTCTGTTTCATTAACTAAGAATGGACGTATAGCAGCATGTGGACATGCGAATGCACATTGATTACACTCTATACATGCTTCACTATTCCAAACAGGAGTTTGGCTAGCTACACCACGTTTTTCATATGCTGCTGTACCAAGAGGCATTGAAGCATCAGGAGTTTTTACGAATGCTGATAAAGGAAGATCGTCACCCTTTAGTGCTGCAATTTGATCTGCAATATTGCGAACAAATTCAGGACGAGTCATATCGACTTTCTTTTCTTCAACTGTTAAATTAGCCCATTCAGGTTTTACAGGTACTTCAACAATTCTGCTTTCACCCATGTCAACAGCTTTGATATTCATATCAACAAGTTCTTGACCCTTCTTCGAGTAAGTCTTAATTGCAAAATCCTTCATATGTTGCTTAGCTTCTTCGTAAGGCATGATTTGTTCGTTTAGTTTAAAGAAAGCGGATTGCATAATTGTGTTTACACCAAGTCCTGGACGGAAACCACATTCAAGAGCTGCATGAGTACCATCAATTATGTATAATTTCGCATGCTTTTTAGCAAGTTGAATTTTATATGAATTAGGTAATAACTCTTCAATACGATCTTTGCTTGTAACTGTATTTAATAAGAATGTACCACCATCACGTAAACCCTTAATCATATCAAACTTAGTTAGATATGCATCAAGAGAACATGATACAAAGTGTGGTTGGTTTACTAAATAAGTACTTCTAATAGGGTTCTTTGAGAAACGTAAGTGAAGACGAGTTGATCCACCACTCTTTTTAGAGTCATAAGCTGCATAACTTTGAGCATAGAAATCTGTATAGTCACCGATAATCTTTGAAATATTCTTACATGCACCTACAGTACCATCACTACCTAAACCGAAGAATAATAATTCAGTTGTAGTCTTGTCAGCTGTATCAATATGATTCTTAACAACAACATTAGTGTGTTCAATATCATCATTAATACCTACTGTAAATGGATTAATAGAATTATCGCTTGCTAGATTTTCATAAACAGCATTAATCATGTCTGGTGTAGTATCTTTACTTGATAAACCATATCTACCACCAATAATCTTAGGTTGGTTAGGTTTTCCAATATATAAACTACATACATCAAGGAATAAAGGCTCACCTGCTGCACCTTGTTCAATAGTTCTATCTAATACTGCGATACGTTTGACAGTTTGAGGAACAACATCAAAGAAGTATTTACTAGAGAAAGGACGATATAAATGTACCTCTACTAAACCTACTTTTTTGCCTTGTGAAACAAGTAAATCTACAACTTCTCTTGTTGCTTGACAAACGCTGCCCATTGCAACAATTACGTCAGTAGCATCGCTAGCACCGTAATAATTAAATGGTTTATAGTCTCTTCCTGTAACTTTAGAGATTTCAGCCATATAATTAGCTACAATATCAGGAACTTCCTTATAATGTTTAGCTTGTAATTCACGAGTTTGGAAGTATACATCATCATTTTGTGCAGTTCCACGCTCTTTTGGATGGTTGAAATTTAATGCATTATCTCTAAATTCTTGAACCTTATCCATATCGATAAGTTTTTTGTAAACTTCGTAATCAATTTCCTCGATTGTATTAACTTCATGGCTTGTTCTAAAGCCATCAAAGAAGTGGACAAAAGGAACACTTGCCTTAATAGTAGATAGGTGTGCAACACTACCTAAATCAAGAGCTTCTTGAACAGAATTAGAACAAAGCATTGCGAATCCTGTTTGACGAACAGCCATAACATCTTGGTGATCACCAAAAATTGATAAAGATTGAGCAGCTAAACTTCTAGCAGCAACATGGATAACACATGGTAAATTTTCACCAGCAATTTTATACATGTTAGGAATTTTTAAAAGTAAACCTTGGCTTGCAGTAAATGTTGTAGTTAAAGCACCTGCTTCAAGAGAACCGTGAACAGTTCCGGCAGCACCGGCTTCAGACTCCATTTCTACAATCTTTACAGGCATATTAAAAATATTTTTCTTACCTTTACTAGCCCATTCATCTACATATTCTGCCATAGGAGATGACGGAGTAATAGGATATATACCAGCTACTTCAGTAAATGCATAAGCTGCAAGTGCAGCTGCATAGTTACCATCAACAGCCATTCTTTTCTTCTTATCAGACATAAAAAAATCCTCCATTTTTAAATCTATTAATATTATAATTCTTAGACACCGTTTTTTCAACCTTATTATTAAAGCGCTTTTATCAGAAATTCAATTTATTTTGAACAAATACACTTTATTTCATAGTTCCATATTAATTCTTTAGTTGTCTTTGAGTGCAAAGAAAAATATTTTCAAAATGTATCTTGTTTTAAATACTAGATGAGTAGAAGCGTTTGAGTGTCTATTTTATTTTTACAAAATATAATTTTGTTATATAATAAATTAACTATAAAAGGAGAAAATTATGACTTTATTAGATAGATTTTTAAAATATGTTCAAATTGACACTATGTCTGATGACACTAACGACTCCGTTACTCCATCAACAGAAAAGCAATGGAAATTAGCACGAATTCTTGAAAACGAACTAAAAGATTTAGGATTAACTAATGTATTTATTAATGAATATTGCACAGTTTATGCGACACTTGAAGCAAACGCAAAAGGATATGACAACATTGGTTTCTTAGCTCACATGGATACAATTCCTGAAGTCAGCGGTACAAATGTTAAACCTAACGTCGTTACTTTTGATGGAAATCCTATAAAACTCGGAAATTCAGGTAATACATTAAGTATTGAAGAATTTCCATGGATGAAGCGCCAAATAGGACACACTTTAGTCACAACTGATGGCACAACTGTTTTGGGTTGTGATGATAAAGGCGGTATTGCCGTTATCATGACCATGTTAGATGAAATTATCACTAAAAAATTAGAACATGGTCGAATTTGTGTTGCATTTACACCCGATGAGGAAATTGGAACAGGTGTTTTAAAGTTTGATACTTCAAAATTCCCTGTAGATTATGCATTCACTGTTGACGGTGGAGACTACGAAGAGTTCTCCTACGAAACATTTAATGCATCTAGCGCTAAAGTATCATTCAAAGGATTTGATGTGCATCCAGGTGCTAGCAAAAATCAGATGATTAATGCTAGTTACTTAGCTATGGAATTTGCTAGTCTTTTAAAGGCAAACGAGCGCCCTGAATACACTGAAGGCTATGAAGGATTCAATCACTTAACTCATATTGAAGGAACAGTAGGTAGTGCATCTCTTCACTACATTTTAAGAAATCACGATTTAGACAAACTAGCAAAACAAAAGGAAGAGTTTGTGAATGCTAGTGAATTTATGAACAAAAAATATCCTAATTCCACTACTCTTGAAATTTCTGACCAATATAGAAATATGCGTATATTAATTGAAAAAGATATGAAGTGCGTAGAAAAAGCTTTAAAAGCATACAAAGAGGAAGGAATTAATGTTCGCACTGTTCCTACGCGTGGAGGAACTGATGGTTCTCGCATTACATTTATGGGAATCAATACTCCAAATTTAGGTACTGGTGGATATAATGAGCACGGTGTTCACGAATATGCTGACATGTATCAAATGGAACGTATGGTCTCTGTTTGTGTTAAGATTGCATCTACTAAATAAATAGTTTAAATCACTAGTCGTTGAAAATAAACGGCAGGTATTGTAAAATAAAAACATTGTGAGGAAAAAATTATGTCTCAAGTAAGTAAAAAATTTATTGTTTTTAGAAAAGTATGGTTAATAGGAATTATTATTCTTATACCTGTTATTTTCTTAATTGTTTATTTAAGTTGTGGTTTTATTGGTAACAAAATAACTCCTGAATTAAAAGAAGCATTTGGTGTAGAAAAGTTAAATTACAAAAAAGGTTCAAGTTTCGATGACTTCACTTTCACTGTAGAATTAACAAAGTTTGAATATCCTACAAAAGGTAATACAGATGGTACAATTTCTTATAAGTACACATACAAAAACAACTCAGGTACTGCTACTAACATAAATACAGTAATGTGTATTGGTCAATACAGTGCTAATTATGTTTCAACTGTTTCATCTTCTTGTAAAGAAACTCGTAGTTCAATTTCAACTAGTGGCTCAACTGACACTGGTTCTGTTACAAGCATTGCTTATTCAAACAAAAATGCCTTTGGATTTGATACAAAGATTAGTAAAACTCCAAATATCTATATTTATATAACTTATGATTATGTAAACGAAAATAACGATAAGACAAGTAAAAATTATGTATTAACTTACGATTTTAAGTCAATATTTACAGGCTATATTCAAAGTTAAAAAAAGGGTACTAGAAAATTTTCTAGTACCTTTTTTTATGCATTAAACGCTTCTTCGCCTCTAACAAATACTTTCTTAACTTTAGTCATATAATTGAAAGGATCTCCATCATATAATACGATATCTGCATCTTTTCCACTCTCTAAACTACCTACAATTTTTTCTAGACCCACAGCACGTGCTGCATATATTGTTATAGCTTTTAATCCTTCTAAATAAGGAAGACCATGTGCTACAAAGATAGCTGCTTGCGTTCTAGTATATTCAAGGCTAGTAACCGGATGATCAGTCATAATTGCAAATGGAACATTATTTTCATACATTATTCTACCTGCATCAAATGACTTATCCTTTAATTCATATTTACTCTTTTCTCCAAGTGTAGGCCCTAAAATAACAGTCTTATTGTATTCTTTTAGTTTATCTACAATTTTCCAGCCACTTGTACAATGTTCAATTGTCGAATTTAAACCAAATTCTTTTGATATTCTACAAGCTGTTAAAATATCCTCTTCTTGGTGAGCATGAATCTTAACACGAAGTCCTTCAAATACACGGGATAAACTTGCCCATTTTGCATTGTATTCTGGTTTAACTGCTTCTTCTCCGTTAGATACTTTTTTGTGATAAGCATCCATCTTTTCTTTATAATCACGCGCCTTAGTTAAAGCCTCTCTTAGGGTTGCGGCTGCAGCCATTCTTGTTTGAAGATTCTTATCTTTATAGCATCTCTTAGGATTTTCACCTAGTGCCATCTTCATCGCAAGTTCCTCAACAATCACCTTATCTTCTACAGTTTTGCCATAAGTCTTTAGTGCTGTAAAAGTACCACCAATAATATTGGCACTGCCAGGTCCTGTACATACAGTAGTTACACCACCTCTTAGCGCTGTAGAGAAAGCTTCATCATTATCTTTAACGCCATCAAATCCTCTAAGTTCAGGTGTAATCGGGTTAGTAATTTCGTTATAATCAGCACCAACTTGACCAACTATAGCTTGATCAACACCAATATGGCAATGTGGATCAACAATGCCAGGCATCGCAATTAATCCAGTCGCATCAACAACTTCTTCAATTTCAAAATTTGAAGTATCAAATTTACCTACTTTAACAATTTTAGAGCCGTCAAATAAGATATCGCCAATTTCACCATTAATATCAGCCATTGTGTATAATTTTGCATTTTTAATTAACTTCATGTTTCTTGTCTCCTTTTTTTATAATATTATAAGACTTTTAAATAATTAATTTGCATATAATGCTTAACAATCTTACTTTAAAATTTTAGTACATAAGAGTTATAACTACTTCGTCAATAGTTTTGCTCATGATTACAAAATAAACGAAATACATGTTTTCATTCAACTACAGCCTTTCTAAATAAAGAGCAATAAGGTTTTTGAGTTCCCTTGGTGAAAACTTTTTTACACCTTGCCTGCAATCACATATTATCTATGCTAATGTGTTTTCTTTATCGTAAAAAAACACAGTTTATTTGTAATTTAACATGCATAAACAATGAAAATTCTTTTAAATCTACACTATAAAACGAACTACATTTTAAATTCAATTTTTGAACCGTTAATTTTATCTTTAGTTACATGCATTTGTTTAGCTATTACATCTTTAAGTTCAGAAACATGCGAAATAATACCAATTGTTCTATTAGCTTCATTAGATAATTGATTTAATACTTTCATGACTGTTCTTAAAGTTTCCTCGTCAAGTGTACCAAATCCTTCATCAATGAACATACAATCAAGCTCATGAGCTCCAGAATTATTGCGTGAAATTTCAGAAAAGCCTAAAGCAAGGGATAAAGAAGCCATAAATGTTTCTCCACCTGATAAACTATTAGCTGATCTCACTTTACCAGTGAATGTATCAAAGATATCTATATCAAGTGCTGTAGACACTTTATATTGATCTTCACTTGATTCATGTCTTATCATTGTATAAACATTATCAGTCATAACAGATAATTTCTTATTTGCTTCAACTAAAATATTATTAAATATTTGTGATTGATAATATGTTTCAAAATCAATTTTCTCTTGTCCTGCTACTTGACCGGAAGCTACTAGGTATAATTTCTTTAAATCCGATACGTTTTTATTTTTACTTTTAATAGTCTCAATCTTTTCATTATACTGGGTAATAATTTGATTGTTGTTAGAATACATCGATTTTATCAAGTCTACTTCTTTTGTAAGTTCTAAAATGCTGTTTTTAATTAATACTTGTTCATTTTCATTTTTAGATAAATCTTTTGCCACTAGTTTATCAAAACCATTTTTTAAATCTTCTTCATACAAGGATTTTACATAAGTTAATTTTTGAATATAAATAGTATATTCCTCGTCGTATCTATTAATTAAATCTTTTTTTGAAGTAACAAATTCTACAATTTTGTTTATATCTTTTAAGATTGTATTTGACAGTTTAGTCATATATTCATTTTCTAAATTGCTTGATTCTTTAACTAAATTCGAAACTTCTTGTTCTAAGTTTTTAATGGTATTATCTATTGTAATCTTTTGATTATTTATAGTTTCAACTTCCTCATTGTACTTAGAAATTATTGCTTCATTTTCTTTTATTTTTGAAGTTAGATCGAGTATATTTTTATCCAACACGTCTTTTGTTTGACCATTAAGTTTTGTTTTTAGGCTATTAATCGTCTCTAGAACTAATTTTAAATTTGTTTCATCAGTCGTAATCTTAGTATTAATTTCTTCGATTTTTATTTTAAGCGTTTCAATACTAATTTCAAGAGTTTTAATTTGTTCTTGGTTAGTATTTACTTTTAGTACTATTTCTTGAAGTTTTAACTTTTCTTTCTCTAACTCTAATAATTTGTTGTTTGCATCATGCAGAAAACTATTGTATATATTTGAAATATTATCTAGAGTGACATCAGGAAGAACTTCTGATATTTTTTTAAAACATTCTTCATTTTTTTCGTTAAAATTTTTATAGTTTTCTCTAAAAATAGCTTCATTTTTAATTGTCTGATTTAATTTTTTGTCTAATTCTTCTTTTTCTAAACTTAGTTTTTCTAGTTCATTGTTACTATTTTGAAGAAGAATAGTTTTTTCATTTAATTCATTCTTTTTTTCTACTAACTTGAGTTTCTCGTTTGTTTGTAACTTAATATAGTTTTCTATTATTTCTTCTACTCGATTATTTGAAGCGTCTAAATCAGTCAATTCTTTTAAAGCATTAAATACACTTTCTTTTTTCTCATCGTATGACTTTATAAGAGCATCGTATGTAGCATTTCCCTTAGCTAAAGAATTACTGATATTGTTTAATTCTTTTAAAGTTTTGTTAAGTGTATCTTCATCCACATTAGTTGTTTTTTGAGCTAATTTTATGTGATGCGTATTTCCGCAAACCGGACAAACCTCTCCTTCATTTAATGTACTTGCAAGAATTCCTGCTAAATTACATTTATATTCAATATTTAGTTTTTGGTATTCGTTATTTTTTTCATTATATTTATTTGATAAGACAGAAATATTTTCAAGTTTATTCTTTAAATCCTCTTTTAAATTATTTAGATTTTCATAATCAAGCTTAATAATATTTATATTCTTTATTTTTTCATCAAGTAAATTAATATCATTGTCTATTTTAAAAAGTTCAAGAGAAATATTTTTATTATCTTCAACAATATTTTTATTCTTTTCAATCAAGAAATTGGTTTTGCTTATTTGTGCATCTAAAGATTCTTTGTTTTCTTCTTCCTTTTTTATATTTATTTTAATGTTTTCTAAATTTTTTAAGTTCTCAGAATAATTTTGGTATATTTCCCCAGTATTTAATATGGATTTGTTCAATTCACTAATAGCAGTATCTTTTTTTGTAAGTTCTACATTTACATTACCATTTTCTTCATTGAATTTTTTTAAATTTTCAATGATTTTCTTACTTTCTTCTAAAGTGACTCTTAGTGTTGAATTACAATTTTTATTATATTGAATAGTCTCTTTTAATGTTAGCTCATTATCTAATTTTTTGTCTAGTTCTTTTGATGTTTCAACTAATGTTTCTAGTGTTTGCTTAGAAAGTCTTAAATTATTATTTTCATTTGTTAATTGAATAGTTTTTTGCTTGTTTTCTAAAGCACAAGCTAACTTAGGTTCTAAAATAGTTCTTAGTTCCTTATTTATGCTTATTTGCTTTGTTTTTTCTGTAATTGTGTTTTTCTTATCTAGATACATCTTATAACTATTATAAGTATCTAGTGAATCTCGATATATATCAACAATTTCTTTTTTCTTCTTAAATTCATCTTCCTTTTTTTGTTCTTCGAAGTATGAATTTTTATGAATAATATAATTATTTAAATTCTGATTATTTTTCTCTCCATTTAAATATTCTTCTTTTAATTTATCTAAATTTAAATTTAGTTCTTTATAAGCCATTTCTTTCGCATCAAGTTGTGCCTTTAAAGAAGATATATCTAAAACTAATAATGAATTTAAAAGTTCAGAATCTATATCACTAGGATGTTCGATATTAAGTTTTTCTATCAGTTCTAGACTTGTAGCCTTATAATTCTTTAATATTGTATCAATACTAACAGCTTCATTTTCTATTTCGTGGTAAGCATTTGTATATTTTTCATTTATCATATCTTTAAAAGTGGCAAATTTAGCTGTTTGTAAAATTGATCTAAATAATTCTTTACGGTTTTGTGTAGTTGTACGTATTAAATCTGCGAATTTATTTTGACCAATCATTACTGTATTCCTAAATTGATCTTGTTTTAATTTAATTATTTCAATAATTTTTTGATTACATTCCTTTGTTTTGGTTAAAACTTTTTGATTTCCTAACTCTAGTTTTACCTCCTCACTTCTATCAATTAAAGGATAGTACCCCTCTGCATTACGTTTTTTGCTTTTTAAAAGTTGTCTAGGTTGTCTATAAATGTTATAAATTTTTCCTTCTTCTTCAAAAGTAAAATCGACATAACTTATAGTTTCCTCACTTGCAAAATGGCTTTTAAAATGTGTATCACGACTAGTGTCACTAGCTTCGCCATATAATGCAAAACACATTGCATCAAATATAGTTGTTTTACCGGCGCCAGTATCACCGTCTATTAAAAATATTCTATTATTAAAATTAGTAAAATCTATTACTGTTTTATCTTTATAGCTTAAAAATGCTTCAAATTCTAATTTTAAAGGTTTCATTATTCATTCTCCCAAATTTCACTAATTATCTTTGTAACTATCTCTTTTTGTTCTAAAGTTAAATCTTCACCCATTTTAGATTTATACAAATCGCAAAACAAATCAAATTTTGAAACTTCTTCAATGTTTTCATATTTTTCAGAAAAAGTATAATTATTTTTTATATTTGTATAACTAATATTACATGCATAAGGAAATATTGTTTTTAGTTTTGCCATTGCATCAGTAATATAATCATTGTCATGCAACTTAAAGAAAACAAAATCATCTTTATATTCTATTTTTTGTTTTACTTCCTCGTAAGTCCCCTCTAAAAGTACAACATCCTTAATTTGTTTAAATGGAATTTCCTCTACACTAAAATCTGTTGTATCTACAATAGTAAAAGATTTTTTATAGTTAGCTTCATCCTTATGATACTTAAGTAAAGCACCAGGATATCTTGCGTTTTTCGATACATTATATGCTTTGTGTATATGTCCAAGCGCAACATAGTCAAAATCTTTGTATACGTTTGCATTTATTACGTCTTCTCCGCCAATATAGCCATCACTATCAAGACTTACAGATACTTCACTTCCTGATACTTTTTCTTTATTTGTTCCAATAACAGCTTGATGAGATACAATTACATTCTTTTTTTCACTATCTATATTCATTTCTTTAATAACATAACTGATTGCTTCCCCTAAAGTATCAATTTCATCAAGCCCAAATGCATTTTTAACATCATATTTATTAACAAAAGGTAATAAATAAAAATTAACATCTTCAATTACAATTGGTTTTAATGCGTCTAAAACACGTGTTACAATATGTATTCCATCGTTACTTAAAATTTTAGAACCGAAATGTAATTTATCTTCTTGGTCATGATTTCCCGAAATCATCAAAACGTTTTTCCTATATTTATGAAGATTTGATAAAAAATCATCAAGTAAGTTTGTAGCACTAACTGATGGGTTTTTTGAATCATAAATATCCCCGGAAATAACTACTGTATTTATATTTTTTTCATTTAATAAATTAACTATTTTGTCTAAAGCGTCTCTTTGCACACTTTCTAAATCGTATTCACCTATTTTTTTGCCTAGATGAAGGTCGGCTAAATGTAAAAATTTCATATATTCACTCCTAACGTTAATAATTTAGCACAATATTTTTAGAAATAAAAGAGTAAAATAACATTTTTTCGATTTTTTTAATTTATTCGAAATTATATTCGATAATAACGAAAATATTTCAATTTATAGTGACAAATCTTTTGTTTATGTTGTCATCAACTATATTTTGTTTTGTTTATAACGAATTAAAATAATACGATATCGTCAAAAAGAAAAACTGTAAAACATAGTATTACTATAGTCTTACAGTTAAGTCTTAATTATTTAAACTTTCGCGAATTTTTTGTTCGATTTCTTCGGCAATAATAGGATTTTGACTCAAATATTCTTTTGTTTTTTCTCTTCCTTGCCCTATCTTTTCTCCGTTATAAGAATACCAAGCACCACTTTTTTCTATAATATCTAAATTGCATCCTAAGTCTACAATTTCGCCCTCGTGAGATATACCTTTTCCGTAAATGATATCAACTTGGCAAGTTTTAAATGGGGGCGCAACCTTGTTTTTAACAATTTTAACATTAGTTAAATTGCCATACACGTTTGTTCCATCTTTAATAGCTTCGCCTTTTCTAATTTCCATACGGATAGTTGCATAGAACTTAAGAGCTCTGCCACCAGTAGTTGTTTCAGGGTTTCCAAACATAACCCCTACTTTTTCTCTGATTTGGTTAATAAAAATTGCAACACAATTAGTTTTATCAATTATACCAGCAAGTTTACGCATAGCTTGACTCATTAGACGTGCATGAAGTCCAACGTGATTATCGCCCATATCTCCATTAAGTTCTGCTTCTGGAACAAGAGCCGCAACAGAATCAACTACAAGTACATCTATTGATCCACTTTTAATTAAAGATTCAGCAATTTCTAAAGCTTGTTCTCCCGAATCTGGTTGAGATAATATTAAATTATCTATATCTACACCCAAATTTTTAGCATATACAGGGTCTAGTGCATGTTCTGCATCAATAAAAGCTGCAAATCCACCATTTTTTTGAGCACTTGCGATTGCGTGAAGCGCAAAAGTAGTTTTACCACTTGATTCAGGTCCATATATTTCAATGATTCTTCCTTTAGGATATCCTCCGACTCCTAGTGCATGATCTAGTGTAATAGATCCGGTAGGAATTACCTCAATCTTTTGAATGACTTCTTCCCCAAGACGCATTACAGAGCCTTTACCATATTGTTTTTCTATTAGTTTTAGTGCTTGATTTAAAGCTTCTTCTCTATTATCCATAAATAACCTCCATTATATTATAGTAATGAAAGTTGCTTTTTTCTAAATACTTTCAAAAACAATCTTTTTATTTTTAATTAAATATTCAGCGCCACTATAAATGGTAAGAACAGCACTAATATATATTAACACTCTGCACATTATAACATACCAATCTTGTTCAAATGCACCGCATAAGAAACAGCAAATAATAGAAATCATTGTAAAAGCAGTTTTTAATTTTCCGCTCTTTCCTGCCGCAATAACTTTTCCGTGCTCAACAGCTACAAGGCGAATACCTGATACCATTAATTCTCTAATAACGATAACACATACAACCCATGCTTCTACAACAGCTCTATAATCACTAGTTTGATTATTAGTCAAATAATCAGACATTAATAATACAAGGGATGAAATTACAAGCATCTTATCAGCTAATGGATCAGCAAATTTTCCAAACGTAGTTACTTGATTATTTTTACGAGCTAAGTGTCCGTCTAAAAAATCAGTCAGAGAAGCAATAACAAAGATAATTAAATTAATTAAGTTTGAAATTGAAAGACTATTAACCACATAGTTATCATTTAGTGCAGGAATTAATGCGACTACAATCATAACTGGAACTAGAATTACACGACATAGTGTAAGTTTATTAGGTAAATTCATATAATCCTCCATTTTTTATTACATATATTATATTATTTCACAGGCTTTTTTTCAACAAACAGCACCATTTTAAAAATTAGAGGTTTTAAAAGTAGATTATTTGTTGCAATTAAATTTAATTTTTGTTATAATGTATAAGCAAAATAATGCGGAGGTGAAATAATGGCAAACATTAAACAACAAATTAAGCGTGTTGGTACAAACGAAAAGGCTAGATTAGCTAACGCTTCATTCAAATCAGGTTTAAAGACTTCAATTAAGGCTGTATTAGCTTCAACAAATAAGGAAGAAGCTACAAAGGCTCTTGCTACTGCTTACAAAAAGTTAGACAAGGCTCAAGCTAAGGGATTCGTTCACAAGAACTTCGTTGCTAGAAAGAAATCTCAATTAGCTTCTCATGTTAACAGCTTATAATAATTGTTAATATAAAAAAACACCAGTTAGGTGTTTTTTTTTTATTTTAACAAGCATGCAAGTAAATCTTTATCAAGATTTAAAAATCCAGTCTTTACTTTAGCGTCCATATCTAAAAAGAAATTTAGTTTTTCTTTAAGTTCATTTAAAGAAAAATTAGCTGCTTGTTTTTTTATTGCATAAACTTGTTTATCCTTTAAATTTAAGATTTCGCCAATTTGTAAGTCACTTGCCTCAGTTCCTGACAAACGTTTCACATTAAGTAAGGTAATAAATTTTGAGATAATACTATTTAATATCTTATCGTTTTCTACGTTTTGATGTTTTAGAGAATAGAAAGTATCATAAATTTTTCTTTTATCTTTTTTTATGATACTATCTGCAAGTTCATAAATCTTTGCATCTTCTTCTTTTACAATCATCTTCTCTACATCTTCAAGCTCGATAGTTTTTGATTCATATTTATACGTAATAAGTAAATCTAAATTATTTTTAAATGTTAGATAATCCAAATTAGAGCGACTTACCAATTCTTTTAAAACGCTATCTTTAGCGCTCATTGAATTCTCTTTTAGTTCCTTTTTAGCAAGTGATATAAAGTCATCATTTTCAAGTTCTTTAAACAAAAGTACTTCGCTGTTCTTTTCAAGAAGAGTTTGATACTCCTTATATACTTTGTCTATCGCTTCGAGGCCTAAAAATAAATAAGAATTAGGATTCGGATTATTTAAATATGGTAAAAATACTTTATCAATATATTGTTTATCAACTTGTTCTTTATCAGACTTACTATTTTTCTCATTTAAAAATTGAGAATCATAAATAATTACAACTTTGTCTGTTTCAAATAAGGACAAAGTGCTTAAATCCTCGATTACTTTATTTAGATCATACTCAGAAAGAACAGTATCATACTTAACTATATTTTCTAAATTTAATTCTTTCATTTTATCTATCATTTTTTCTTTGATAAGTGTTTTATCAGTCGCAACAAAAGTATATATGTTATTCATAATTTTCACCTAAAATAATTATACCACATAAATCAAACTATTCATTAAGTTCTGTCTAAGATATTTAATAAGTATCTCTTCTTTATAGTTGGGTATACAAAATACTTATTGTTAAATAAATATATTACAACACTATTTGATGTAGAGGTCAAATACACTTTTTTATCTTTTAATTTTTCTATTGTTTCACTAGATGGATGATTATAAATATTATTAATCCCGACACTTATGAGTGCATTATCAAAACTAACATATTTTAAAAAATTATCACTTGTCGATGTCTTTGAACCATGGTGTGCAATTTTTACAAAATCATAATTATGATACTCATTATATATTAAATTTTCTTCTTTTTCTTCACTATCTCCTGTAAACAAAAAAGAAATATTATTAAGCGTAATATCAAACACAAGTGAATTATTATTTTTATCCACATTTTGACTTGGACCTAATACGTGTGCAATATTATTATTAAAATAAAAAACATCGCCTTTTTCTAAATACATCACTTCATCTACTAAAGATGCAACATTGTTTGCTATTTCACTATCTTCGTATTTATTAAATATGACTTTCCTTACCTCTATTTTTTTGCATAACTCTACAGCACTTCCTATATGGTCATCATCACTATGAGTTATTAATAATATGTCAATGGTTTTTATTCCTTTTGACATAATATAACTTACATTTGTTGAATAAGAATCAATACACATTGTTTTATCCTTATCTAGTATTAAAAATGAGTCTCCTTGTCCAACATTAATCATTTCGACTGTTGTAAAGGGATTTAAATTTATAAAAAATATTATAAACAAATAAAGACTAAAAATAATGATATGTTGTTTTTTGTTTTTAATAGTTTCGATTCCTACTAGCACAAAGAAAAATAGCACATAATAGATCATTATTTCAAGACCAGACATAGACCTCACTCTTATTATAAGGGTTTCAATTGACGCAAAGTAAGAAATAAAGTTTGAGAAAGTGCCAAACACAACAAGTAGGTACGAAGAAAGAAACGGAATAATTAACATTATATAAATAATTGGCATTATTAAATATGAAAATAAAAATACATAAATAGGCCCTAAAATAATAGCTAATATATTTATTTCATTGTTTAAATTTATTGTTAAAGGCATCGTTGACAAAAAGCACAAAACGGTTAATAAATAAGCATTCAACATTTTATACTTTTTTGATATTAAAGTATTTCCTAAAATAATAAAAAGAGAGGCAATGAACGAGTATTTAAAACCCGTTCTAAAAATATATAAAGGATTAATGAATATTAGTATAAAAAAACTTATTGAAAATATATCTAAGTTAGTAAATGATAAGCTTTTATACCTATTTATCTTTTTCAATAAAAGGGACAAAAAAGCACGCATCACGCCAACTTGAAACGAACAAAAAGCAGAGTACAAAAATATAGTAGGTATTAATATTAAATCTCTTTTTATATCTTCTTTAACAAATAATGATAATATCTTTTCTAGTATAAGCGCAATAAGTGAGATATGAAAGCCTGAGATTGCAAATAGATAACTTATCTGCATTTTTGAAATATTTTCACTTAAATTATCATCGTTAATTGATGTACCAAAAACTAGAGAATCAAAATACGTATATACCGATTCATCTAATTTTTCTTTATAAAAACTTCTAACTTTATATTTATAATACGAAAAATTATTATTGTGTTTTGTTTTCACACTTTCACTTGCTTTAAGCGTTAAATAAGTGTGTGAACTTGACATATATGAAACATAATCAAAGTCTGAAAAATTTGAAATTTCACTAAATGTACCACAAAATTTTATTACGTCTCCAGGTATATATGTATCATTTTTATAGTCATATACAATTATGTACTCAAACTTATATTTACATTTATATTTAGTGTATGTCTCTTTTTCTTCCTTTTCAACAACACTTAATTCTATAGTTTTAGAGTCTATATCTATAGATGTATTTCTTGTATATTTAAAGCAAAAAAATAAAGTAAAAACTAGACCTAGGATAATAATTTCTTTATTTAAAAATCTATGTATTATTAAATATATTGTATATATTATAAGGCCAATTACATAAATTATATTAATAAAACTTAATGCAATCAAAAGTATAAATAATGCATAAAAATGTAATTTATTAACAAGTGATATATTTACTAAGTCCTTCATAGATTGTATCACTTATCCCATCAACATTTTTCAAATCTTTAACGTCTGTAAACGGTGTAGTTTCTCTATATGCAATTATCTTTTTTGCGCGCGCATCCCCGATACCTGGTAAACTTTTTAAAGCATCTAAAGCGGCTGTATTTATATTTATTTTATCATCTTCATCTACATTAACTGAAACTTTTGAATCACTTGATGTATCAATCACAGGTACTTGAGTTGATTTATTTTCTACATTAATTGTTTTTTCATTATCATCCACAATACTTATATTATATGTAGTACCATCTTTTAATTTTTCATCAAGTTTTAAAGAAGACGCGTTTGTATATTCGGTGAATCCACTTGCTCTAAGTAAGTTAAGCACTGTATCAGTACTATAAAAATACATTTTACCAGTTACACTTACTTCACCTTCAACATATACACATATTTTAGTTTTATATTCATGATTTGTGTTTTTATATACTTTGCTTTCAGGTGTACTATTTTTTGGTAAAAAGCATATAACAATGATTAAAAAAACACCTATTAAAAGAAACCAATAATTTTTAAGACTTCTAAAAAAACTCATAATAAAAATCACCTCATATATAGTACGAAGTGATCTGTTATTTTTCTAAATTATATCTTCTTTTTTTATGATTTTATATTTATTTTCTTTTATATCAAGATTGTATTTTCCAAAGCTTACTCTTTTTAAATCGATAACTCTTTTTTTTAGACTTAAAGCCATTTTTCTAATTTGTCTATTCATTCCTTCTTTAAGTATTATTTCAAAAGTGTGATCATCAATAAGTTTTGTACTGCACTCTTTAGTAAATTTATTATCTATTAAAATTGGTTTAGATAAACGATTTGTAAATGTTTCATCTATTTCTTCTAAAGTTTTACAAATATATCTTTTTTCTACATGATTTTCTTTATTAAGAACTTGATTTGTAAATTTATTATCATTAGTTAGAATAATTAGCCCATGACTATCTTTATCAAGTCTTCCTACAGGATATATTCGTGTCTTTAAATCAACAAAATGCAATATTGAATTAGGATTTTTCTTATCATTAGTGCATTCTACACCAACAGGTTTATTATAGGCAATATACAAATATTCTTTTGGTATAACTTTAAAATACATTATCTCTTGAGTTATAAGAGAAACAGCTTTTATATTAGACGCTTCATCTACTAAAGTTAGCATATTTGCGATAACATCATTCACGTAAACTAAGTGCGACACAAAATATTCTTTTAATTCACTTTTAGTAAGATGTAGTTCGTCTTTAAGTACGTTATATAATCTCATTTCGATAAAAAGCTTTCTATATTAAATACTAACATTTCTATATTTGTACTTGCTAACATAAGATGTGATAAATCTTTATAAACAATTATCTTAGGATTTTTTATATACTTAGATAAAAATTCTATTGATTTATAAGGAACTAGTTGGTCTAATTCTCCCCAACAAATTAAAGTATCGGATTTAATTGTATTTAAATTTTTATTAACATAAGAAATTAAACGTGAGAATACTTTAAGAGTATGAAATGTATAGTGGGGAAATAAATCAAATATTGCCATTCTTATGCTTCTTTTATTATTAGTATTTAGGCTATTCATTTTATTAAGATAAGAGATTGCGCGCGGATCATTGTTTCTAGCAAGCGCCTTATATCTTTTTTTATACATCGCTTGATTTCTCTTATATCTAATATAGAAGCCAAGTCTAATGTATTTGTTTGCAGGACTTAAAAGCACTAAGCGTCTTATATTTCTTACGCTTGCAAGAAAACTTGCAAGAGCCCCACCTAAAGAAAATCCAATTAAATCAATAGTATCATACTTTAACGCGGTTTCATCATATGCATTTAGTATTACATTTAACGTTGCTTCAAAGGTAAATAACTTATAACTCTCGTCTTCTTTGTGTCCTGGTAAATAGACTTTACATACATAATCATAATTATTGTTTAAAAATTCATATAAAGGATTAAAATCTTTTGGGTCAGTTATAAATCCATGGATTAAAATAACAGCTTTCATTAATTTTCATCCTTTGTAGACAACTTTTTAAAACCGTTACCTAAAACTTCATTTGTTTCACTTACTATCATAAATGCATTAGAGTCTAAATATTCAATCATCTCTTTTAAATTCGTTAATTGATTCTTTTTAACAACAGTTAATAGTACTTCTCTTTCTTTATCAGTATACATTCCTTTTCCTTCAATTAAGGTTACTCCACGTGGAGAATGAGCTACTAAATAATGTCCTATTTCTTCACCTTTATCAGTAATAATGTAACAAAGCTTAGAGTTTGCAAAACCTACAAGTACAAGGTCAGAAACTTTAGTCACAACAAATATTACGATAAGCGCATAAAATAAGTTTGATACATCCTTGAATGTAAGGAATCCAAGGATTACGATTATCGCATCACAAATACCATTAAATACAGGAATTGAAGCTTTTTTGTGTGTCCATTCATGAATAAATCTACCAAAAAGTTCAGTTCCACCACTCGAACAGCGGTATTTACAATATAAACCAATAGAAATACCTTGAAGTAAGGCGCCAAATACTGCATTAGGAAGTAGACCTAAGCCTATACTTGATAAATCTATAGATAAATTATTAAGCTCAATAATCTCATCTAATCCATAAATAAACGCATACAATACAACTATTGTTATTAAGCAGTTAATAGTAAATTTTTTCCCTTGATTAAAAAAAGAAATTATTATAATAGGTAGATTTAAAATATATCCCCAAATACCAACAGGTATCGCACTTATAAAATGGTTAACTACAAGGGCTAGACCTGTCATTGCGCCCGCTACAATATTATGTGGTTCTATAAAAAAACAAAAACCGAACGCATAAAATGCATTAGCTAGAATCATCATCAAATATCTTATAATTTCTCTTTTAACTGAAGGTTTCATAAAATCATCTCACAATACACTTTAGTATTTTACTTTATTTTTATCTAAAATTAAAGAAGAATTAAAAAAAGAATGGGACCAAAATTAGTCCCAAATTAAAATACTTTAAAGCCTTCAACTAATGCGTATTTAGGCCCTTTATAGCGTCTAGACGAAGTTACCTCTTTTGATAACTTAATACAGTTTAAAGCTTCACTAAGTTTAGCAGAAATTGATATACTTGTAACAGGTATTGTCTTCTTTCCGTCAAAATAGTATGCAAGTCTAACCTCGCCACCAATATAATCATTGTTTAAATCTATTTGTAGTCCTGAAAAAGAAGCACACTCTAGATGTGGGGTACTCTTTAAAATTTTAGCAGACGTATTACCGGCTTTTAGAGATGTAATAGGTAAATTACCTGTCACTTTTTTATTTAAATATTGAGCGTATTTGTTTGATCCGTAAGATCCTACATAAACTCCATCTCTAATTATTTCTTTTCTTTGAAGGCTTACACCATCTTCATCAAAATATTTACTTTCTGAACAATTCTTTAGACTACCGTACAAGCGAACACTAAATTTATCATAAGCATCGTTAGATTGAATTACGTCACCTTGCTTATATTTATTAGAATGAGTAAAAATTGATGCATAATTTTGATCGTCTACAAGGTTGGAAACAATATGAGATAACTCACCACTTCTAAATAACACAGGCACGCTAATTTCGCATTCTGGTTTTATAGCTTTAGCACGAGCTTCAACGTCAACTAGTTTACTTAGTATTTCTTGCTTCAAAGATTTTTTATCGAAGAATGAAATACGTGTTTGATAATATAGTTCAACAGAATCTTCTTTCGTATCAAAAGTAGGTATTGTTTCAATTAAAGCACTATATTTAACGTATGATTTATCCACATTTTGACTATTTAACAAATGAAGTGTTGTTTTGTAGACAAACACTTCTGTCGCATTAAGAGTTGCCTTTGTTTCTCTTTGTGCTTCATCTAGTGTTTCATAAATCATACTTGCAATATCAATCAATGAATATTCTTTAAAATTTGAATTACTTTGAAATGAAGCAGTTTCAGAGGAAGGAAGTTTAAACATTTTATTATCAAGAATCGAAGCAGTATGAATTGCATTTTCAATTTTTTCCTTGATAATATCATCTCCGTCAGTCTCATAAAGTGAGAAACTAGCTTCTCCTCTAAAAGATTCGTGATCAACATAAACTGTAACCGAAATATCTTTAGTATTTGTTTTTCTTACAGTTTCTAATTTCTCATGAACGAAAAATACTTCATCGCTTACTTCTTCTTTTTCAATTATTTTATAATCACTGATATCCTTATATTGTTTTAGTAAATTAATAATCTTATTCATTAGCTTAATTTCACCTTAGCTTTCAAATGTGGTCCACCATCTGATACTCTAACCCATTCCTTATATCCTTTACCACAAGATCCTGATCCAATCACTTTAAATTCATCAGAAACCATTGTGATTGATTTTAACAAGTCAGGCACAAATCCTGACATTACAACAGGAGATACATAATTATCAGTTAGTTTACCATCAACAATTTCAATACCATATTCGCAAACACATTGAATAGCCCAGTTCTTAGGGTCTTCCATACCATTGTTTGTTTCACATAAAAAATAACCATGTTTGATAGATTTAATCATATCTTCAAACTTATCTTTACCAGCTTCAAAGAATGTATTAGTCATACGAGAATATGATTTTTTCTTATATGACTCTCTTCTACCGTTTCCTGTAGGTATTGTATCTAATTCTCTTGAACTTGTTAAATCTGAAATACCATTAACTAAAATTCCATCTTTAATAATTTGAGTATCTCCGGCTAAAACACCATCATCATCAAAGAAATATGAAGCTGTACTGAATGCCGAATTTGCACCATCCTTCATATTAACAATAGGACTTGCAACATACTCGCCTACCATTTTTTTAGCTAATGCTCTATCTTTAACAAATTGGTCCATTTCAACACCATGTCCGAAAGCTTCATGAGCAATCAAACCTGAGATTGATGGATCAGTTACAACGTCATAAATTCCAGGTTCAATTTTAGTTGCATGACATAAACGTTCTCCTAGATGTAACAATGAATCAACTTTTGTAGGTAAAGTCTCTAAAACCTCAGAGAGTTTGTTTGAATAAGCAATTTCTCTTGGTTGACTCATACGTTCGTTATCACTATATATTGCAACTAAAGCACCATATACCCATGTATAATGTTGCGTTAATTCTTTAGATTTGGAAATATATAATTTAGAAATATCTTGAGTAGTAATACTTGTAAAAGCGTTTAAAACATGGCTATCTTTTTCAAGAACTTCACTTGTTTGTTTTTTAACAAAACTTAAAATATCTTCTTTTGTATATTTATCAAAATCCGATTCACGATCAAAATCCTTAATAAGTTTTTCCTCAAGAACTTCAAGGCTTTTAATTTCTAACGATTCTAGTTTTTTATTTAAATTTGTTAATTTAGAAATGTTTAAAACAACATCATCAACTCCACGCAAGAAATTATCGAATGAATATTCAAAGAATGCACCTCCATTTGATAATTTAACAACGAAACCTTGTTGTTTATCAAAACTATTATCGCTAATATTTGCTTGAGATTTATTAGCGCTTATCGATACACCGCTAACACTAGTACCTAAAATTGAGGCAAACTTATACTGTTTGCTTAGTATTTCGATAAGTTTTTTACAATTTTCTTTATTTTCTAATAAAAATTTAGAAAAACTCATTTTATCACTTCTTTCTTAATTATTGCTATTATACACGAGTTTCTTTTATTTTCAAAATTATATGCATTCATTTTCAAATATATAAAAGAAAAAATTCAGTAAAAAATCAATTTACTGAATCTTTTTCTTAAAAAACTACTTAGGTTGTTTTCCAATATAAGCTAAGATACCGCCATCAACGTAAAGGATATGTCCATTTACGAAGTTTGAAGCATCACTTGCAAGGAATACAGCAGGACCTTGAAGGTCTTCTGGAGTACCCCAACGAGCAGCTGGAGTCTTAGCAATAATGAATTGGTCAAATGGATGGCGAGTTCCATCTGGTTGGATTTCACGAAGTGGAGCTGTTTGTGGAGTAGCAATGTATCCTGGTCCGATACCATTACATTGAATATTGTATTCACCGTATTCTGAACAAATATTCTTTGTTAACATCTTTAAGCCACCCTTAGCAGCAGCATAAGCTGAAACTGTTTCTCTACCAAGTTCTGACATCATAGAACAAATGTTAATAATCTTACCATGACCCTTTTTAATCAT
>CAVFGN010000005.1:27696-71545 GCA_963621965.1 Alistipes finegoldii | reverse complement strand
TTATGGCTTTGATTGACTCTATAGAAGAATTCCTGGAACGCTTGCTTAGTTTCAGCGTCAGATAGCCCTTTAGAGAATGGGGCAAAGAAGCATCCAATTGATGGAATTGAAACACCACCAGCAATATATGTAGAAGCTAAACCAATTGCCTCTTCAACTAAATTAACAGCCGTACCAAGATGCTTTGGAGACGAACTAATCACTCCAAGATTATTATCTCCATAAGTAGACAATCCTTTCTTAAAAATAAATCTAGGGTCAATAGTAAAGCAATTAATCCCCTTAAATAATTCCTGCGCACTATCATGATTATATATTAATCCATAATCTTTAGCTTCTCTAAAAGCCTCAGAATATTGAGTATTCATATATCTTTTAGATGTCATTTCAAATAAAGAATACTCCAAAGCACCAGCGCTAAAAACTTGATTAGCATTATTATTATCATAAGAAGTCAATAAATTTATAATATCACTCTCTTTAACAATAACATAAGGCTCCTCTTCAATATTCTCTTTCGTTAATTGTGCTGTAACCTCTGCCATAATTTGAGTAGTTGTAATTTCACTTACATTCAAATTTCTTATTTTTGTTACAATACGATTTTGTATTTTTTTAACCATTTCATCGTCGGCTTGTGTTTTTTCTTTGATAAATTGCCCAATTAAACGTGGCTTAAAAATATCTTTTGTCCCATCACTTGAAATTACCATGATTTTTTCCGTCATTTTTTAACATCCTAAAATTTTCTATTAATATTACTATTTTTTTTATTTAAACAAAATACATTATTCAAAAAACCCACTTTCCAATACTCGAGAAATAAGTTTTCTTTTTTCATTAATAACATTATGAATAATGCGTTTAGATGCTCCAATCTCTGCATCAACAATATCTTTATACATATCCGCCTCAACACTCCATTCAAGCTCATCATCGTAACGCTTATTCTCAATTTTTAATTCTTTCAAGGACAATCTCCCCACAAAATAAATAAATGATTACTCCAATCATTCTGACCTTTATGTACAGTCCACCCCATTTCTTTTATACTCGCGTAAACTTCATCATACTTTTCCTCATCTACAATTATATGAATTTGTTTTTCAAGAATCTCACTTGTATCAATACTCTTAACTCCATCTACATTACGCCATAAATCTTTCAACATATCTTCATATGCTTCTATTAAATTACATGTAGAGTCTGTTAAATTAAGACTATTCCATATAATTGTACGTAAATCAACCGTACTTTTCATTATTCTTTCTCCTCTTGGTAATCTCCATCATATTCTCTTATCACATCACTAGCCTGAAAGTCAATTAATTGAGCAAACCTTGCACCCTTCTCTATATAAAAAGGCTCATCAGTTTTATTTTCCAATAAAAAACTTAATTTCCCTACAAAACCAGCATCCCCGACTGCTGTCCTTACGTCAATTCCGCAACGTAATAATGTTGAACGAGGAAAATAAAGCTGAACATTATGTTTCCCAATTTTAATTTGTTCCGTAGTTTCTCCAATATAACAAGTATGAGGGGCAAGACAAAAAACATCACTAATTTGTCCACCAATTAAAACATTATTAGAATCAATAGACTCTAATTGAGGTTTAACTTTTTTATTCTTATATAATCCATACATTTTTTTATCATCGTGGATAAGTTTAAATAACTTATTTAATGTCAAATCAATACCATTTGGTTGCAACTGTTCATCGTCTAAATCTAAATAACTATATTGTTTTCTTAAATATTTTTCTCCATTTATCATATTTTAATCCTCCTCAAATAAATTAATCGCTGGACTATTATGTATTGTAACTCTTTCTTCTTCCTCAGCTCTATCTCCCTTTTTATGAAAATGATAAGTACGTAACTCTTTTACACTAATATTATAATGTTTCGCTGCTTTAGTTAAACCATTTTCATCTATATATTGTCTAATATCTTGTTCAGAATTAATATTAAAATCAATTGGATTAGTTTCTAATTCTTTGATAATTTTTGTTAACCCACTGGATGTTAATTGTTGAGAATCTTGATATTCTTTTAAGGCTTTAAAATTAATATTTGATTCCGCTAATGCGTTTATTAACTGAGTAATGTTTTTTATTCCATAATTTTTTTCTTTTAAATAATCATAAAAATTCATTTTAAAATTCCTCGTTAATTTTATTCCAACTAAAGTATAAGTTTTTCATGAAACGTTTAATAACCATTCTTTTTGCTAAGTTTTCAATATGTTTTTCTGTGCGACGTGGATATTTTTCTTTGTATTTGTCATAATTTATATCATAAACGAATTTATATTGTGGGTTTCGTTGCATTAATTTAAATCCAATTCTTAGTAGAAGTTTATGTAAATTTTGATTATAAGTTCTAGGTTTTGGAATAAATCCAGCATATGACATTAAATTATTAAAATGTGGAAAATTATCTATATCTTTTATAATACATATTAATTGCGCTATATCAAATATATTTAATCCTTCTACATTTTTTAAGAAGTAATTATAAATAGGTATTTTGTTTAATGATGAAAATATTTGAACTGTAATGTATTTTATACTATCATCTAATGGAGTTATAATATTCTTTTTTAATGTGTTTTTTGCTTCCGTAGTAAAACCTGAGTTATCAATTCTAGCTAAATTACTTCTTTTTGTTTGATAAATATTATCTGCTGTGTCGCTTAATATTTTTAATACTTGTATATCTTCATCCATCATATAATTCCTCATACCTGTCATTGAATTCATCTTCAGTCTCTATTACATCTACTTGTCCAAGCATTACTCCTTTATCTAAATAAATAACATTAGAACTAATATTATGTAAATATAATTCTCCTTCATCAAAGTATGTTACCAATCCTGCTTTATAAAATTCATGATTTGGAAGATAGAAATATACATCTTCGGTAGGAAATTCTTCCTCTGGAAAAGCTTGGTAATATTCTCCCGCCTCTAATGCAAATACGTGAGTTCTTGTTTTTCCCTGTAAGTGTCTTTCTATCGGGTCTATTCTCTCATATTCGGCTGTTTTGTAATTTCCATCAACAGAAAAATATATTTGTTGAAATTCATCTCTTAATTTATTTATATATTTTAAGTGCATTATTTCTGGCATTTTACCCTCCTTTTATGGTCTTTTTTCAATATCTTTTAAAACATCTTGAAATTGTTTAAGTAATTCCATTCTTTCTCTATAAATTTCTCCATCTTTTTTAAATATATCTTCAACCCAAATCTTTAATTTATTTACTATATCATTATCAAATACTATTTCATCTGGGAGTGAGGTTCCAGTTGAAAAACGGTAACTTCCATTAATTTCAAGATATACTACTTCAGTATCCTCTTCAATTTCTTCTATATCTTCTTCGTAATGAGCTGGGATTTCTCCAATTTTTATAATATAATGATTTGGGGTTTTAGTTTCAACTTTAGATGCTATACTATTCAATGTTTTACTAATTTCATTTAAAGGGTCTTTTATCATATATATCACTTTTTAAGTATTAAAATAGTTTAATGACATATTTTAGGTCAGCGTCTTACTTCTCGATTAACTTGTTCATACATTACATCTAGAAAAGAACGTTTTCTCTTTTTTTTATATCTTTCTCTCATTTTTTCTTTTCGCCCATCTATTTCTGATACTTTAATACCATACATGGTACATAGTTCTGAAATATAACTTCTTGATTTATGAAATTTTTCTCCAATATCATCTAATGTATATCCTTCTTTTAATAAATCAAGTAATCGTTGTTCAGGGATAATAGTTTTAGGTTTGAAATGACGTTTATTCCCCATTATACCCCTTCTTCAAATACTTGTTTTAATTCTTGTATACTTGCTACAGTACTATCGCCTACACCTTTAACTTGTTTTAATTCGTCACGTGTTGCGTTTAAAACATTTTGTGGTGTTTTGAATTCTTTAAGTAGAGTTAAAGCCATTTTTTCTCCGATACCATTTTTGCACCTTAATATGTTAACATCGGGTCTATTAACTATTTCAACTTTTGGTTTTGCTATTGTAGATGTATTAGCTTTTTTAACCATTTCCGCTAAATCCATTATTTTCATCAAATACTGTATCTCATTTTTAACAAAAAACACCGGACATTTATATAACATTTCTATGTTAGCTGTCATTTTATCTATTGCAGTTTGATTTACTCTCTTTAATGAACGTATTCTTTTTAAAGAATTCACATCTCCATATACAATAGTGGCATAATATTCGCAATTCTCATTCATTCTTATTGCTTGGTCTTGTAAGTGCCCTTTAATATATGAACTTGCGAAATCTCCTATAGTTTTCCTTTCTATAGTTAAAAATTTTTTATTAGTTAACATTAAAGATACATCCCCATCTTTGAGTGTTGTAACTTTAGTTTCTATCCCTTTTTCTTTAAAAAAAGCTTGAGTTTTTTTAACCATATTTTGTTCTCTACTATCAATATAGGCACTTAATATTGTTTTATGCATCTTTTTTCCTCCTGCATTTCAATAGCTTTAGTAAAATATTTGTCAAAATAATTTTTAAATAAATTTATTGCATATTTGCAATCTAATCGAACTGGATATATTCCATATTCTTCTGACCCCCATGGGTATGACCTGCATAAATCCATAATTTGATTATCATGCCTAGTGCATAAATTCGTTTTATCATCATGATATTCGCAGTGTAATTCTCTACAACATAATCCGCATTGTACACAACCGTCAAAATCTATCACAGTTTGTTTGGAGAATATTTTTGGATTATTATATATTATATATTCTATAGATTCGTTTTTGAATTCTTGTGAAAGTTCTGGGAATTCATGCATATAATATTCTTTGAAAAATGATATTGTTGCACGTGTACCTGTTTTTTCTAATTTTTCATGTATATTCATTATATCAACTCTTGTATATTTGGGAATATTTCATTTTGTCCCATATAGAAGAATACAAACATTCCTTCGAACATAAGTGTCCCTTGTTGGCATGTTATTCTGTCTTTTAATATTGTATCTTCGTCTACATAAATTGTATAATAACAGCATTCATTCCCTTTTTTTGAAGTAAAATGACTGACTGTATGTACAACTCCTACATTTATTTCTTTATTTTTTTCTTGTAATTTTTTAAGTTTTGGTTTATAAAAATCTGTATAGTACCAGAATTCATGTCTTCTTTTCGTAGGGTCTTGTAAATTGATTAATGAAATTAATGTTTGTTTTTCTCCTTTTCCTTGTATATGCATTATCAATGGTGTCCCTACTTCACTGAGGTCCTCTATATATCTTCTTACTATATTTTGCTTAACATATATTGATTGTGTATCTACCCCATCGGTTACAGCTACGAATGTATAATCTCTTTTGTTAGTATATTCTGTAACTATAACTTTTATGAATTTATCTGAATATTCTGTGTTTGATTCTTGTATTTCTTTTATTGTTGATATTGGTTTGTTAATTCCAAGTTCTTCCAGTTTATATAGGTTAAGTACATTGTTTGTTGGATTTATTTTTATTCTTTGGAATTCTCTGAATAATGTTTCTTTTTCTGTCCATTGATGTTCTTTCTCATCTATTAAGGAATACAGTTCGTCTCTTTTTTTATTGAAGCAGTCAAATGCTCCTGCTTCTATTAATGCTTTAATAATTGATTTGTTTATTTTAGTAGATTTATTTGTCAGGAAATCAGTAAATGATTCATATGGTTGATTAGCTACTACCTCTTCTATTGCTTTAGGACCTACACCCTTTATTAATGAGAATGATAAGTATATTTCCCCATTATCATTAGTGCAGGTTTCTTTACTAATGTTAATGTCGGGATTATGTAATTCTCCTTCTAATGTTTTAATTTCATTATAGATTTTTACTCTTTTTTCTTCACTGCTCGTGTTGTTGAGCATTGCTACATAGAATTCTATTGGGTAATATGCTTTCAAATATGCTGTTTTATATGATATTAAAGCATATCCTACTGAGTGTGATTCATTGAAAGAATAATTTCCAGCTGCATATATTTTATCCCAGACTATGTTAATGACATCTTCATCAATATTGTTTTGTTTACATCCTTTTATGAATTTCGTTTTGTATTCATCAAGGATTTCAAATTTCTTTTTTCCTATTGCTTTTCTAATTTTATCTGCTTCTGCGTCTGTGAATCCCGCTAATGTTTTTGTTATTTGCATTAATTGTTCTTGATATAATATACAACCTTGTGTTCTTCCTAGTATAGGTTCCAGTAATGGGTGGTCATATTTTACTTCTTGTCTTTTGAATTTTCTTTCTACGTATCTATGAGTATCTCCACAATCTATTGCTCCTGGTCTGATTAATGCTAATGCTGCTGATAATTCGCTGAAGTCTTGTGGGTGCATATTTTTTACTAGTTCTTCCCCTGCGCTTCCTTCTAATTGGAATATTCCTAATGCACTTTTATTTAGTGCTTGGTATACTTTTGGGTCATTTAAATCTGCGTTTTGGAATATAGAACTATCACTTCCTATTAAATCAAGACAATCTGAAATAATATCAAGTGTGTTTAACCCCAGTAAATCATTTTTAAGCAAACCTAAAACATCTTCACAGATAACTTTATCATAACATATGAGTGTAGTGCTTTTCTGTTTTATAGTAGAAGCTATATTCTCTACATCATATGGTAATGTTAATACTGCTCCCGCATGTTTACCATAAGTGTAGAGTGTTCCTATTAATTGTTTCCAAGAGTCTTCTATTCCTGGATATTGTTTAAATAAATCTTGTATATCGGGAATTTGAAGAATAGTTTCTATATCTTCTTCATCTCCAATAATTTTCGTTAATTTGTTAACATATTGGAAGTCCATATTGTAAATTCTTTGTATTGCTTTTAATGCAGTTTTTGGGGTATATTTCATTAGATTGGGTACTTGGTATACTCTATTTTCGCCAAAGTTTTCTTTTATTATTTCTATTGCTTGTTCTCTTTTTGACCCTTGTATATCTGTATCTATATCAGGCATGCTGGTTTTTGCTCTTTCAGGATTTAAAAATCTTGAGAAGCTTAAATTAAATTCTAATGGGTCAATTTGTGTTATATTTAAAGCATAAGCTACTAAACTTCCCCCTGCACTTCCTCTTCCACTCCCAAGTATAATGTCATTTGCTCTCAATAAGCAACATATGTAACTTGTATTTAAAAAAAAGTCTTCAAGATTAGCGTCAAGTATCACACTTAATTCTTCGTCTAATCTTTGTTTGTGAGGTTCATCGTTAATGTTTCTGCGAATTAATCCTTCTTCGCATTTTTGTCTTAAATATATTTTATTATCCATTTTTATCTACCATAATTGTTGGGCTAATAATTCTTCATATTGTGAGTATTTGTCGAATACAGGTATTGCTCTTTCTGGTTCTGGTAATTTACCATTACAGATTTCAGCAATTTTGCTTGTTTGACTCATTGCCTTATTTATAAGGTTTGTGTCTTCAAACTCTGATGCAATAGCATTTTGCATGACTATATCATTATTACCTACACAATTAGATGATAATGAATCTTCTAAATCATTATATAATTTGTGCCAAGCTGCGGCTTGCACAACTCTTCGTAGGTCTTTGTTTTCTTCATCAAGAAAATGTGCATCTGTGCTGATAGTTAAGGGAATGCCTGTTTCATCATGAAGAGTTACTATTCCTTCATTTATGGTATATTGTTCTTTATAGTCTGGATGCATTTGTAATTCAAGACTAAAATCTTTATTGAATGCTTCATAAAACTTTGATGCGAAGTTTAGTGCTTCTTCGTATTTATCCTGTAAAATTAGTTTAGCTACTGTTCCTAATGAGCATGCGGATGTACAGTATAATCCTTCTGTGTTTTCAAGTAATGTTTCATATGATAACATTGGTTTATAGTAGAAATTTTCTACTGCTATTCTTTGTAGTTCTCTGATTCTTTTGACTCCTTGGTCTGTTTTCGCTAATAAGATTAGGTGGTCTCTTTCTTTTGTTTTTTCCTCATAATTTGGTTGACAATAGAATTCATTTCCAAAAATTGGTTTTATATTATTGTTTCTACATTCTGTGTCGAATTCTATCCAACCTGCGCATGATGCGTGGTCTGTTATGGCACATGCGTCTTGGTTATACTTTTTTAGTATTTTTATTAATTCTGGGATTTTGATTACTGAATCATTTAGTGAGTATTCAGTGTGTAAATGTAGGTTTTTAAAATTATTCATTATATGTTCCACCTCTATATTTATACATTATAATGTTAATACTATATAAGCATGTCGCTATCATCACATGACATAGCGTTTATTAAAAATTTATATTTATCTATTAATAAATATCCCTCATTTTCATAAGTGTATAATCCTTTTATTATTTCTAAGTCTTCTGGGAATTCATATCTTAAATTAATTTTAGTATTTAATTCTTTTACGATTTTTTCCATTTTGTTGTCTCGAGTTGCTGCTTTTTCTAATTTTAAATAGCTTTCTATGTTATCTTGTTTTAATTCAAAATAAATTGATATTATTTTAAGCAAACTTCCAAGATTTAATAATGCAAAATTAAATTCCTTATGATTAAAACCACCTAATTCTTCATATACAAAATCATCATCTTGACTTTGTTCTTCTACTAATTCCTGAAATTCTTCTTCTGTTACTAAATGTTTATAAAATACCATTTTCTTCCTCCTCATTTTCATCTGCGAATAATCTTTGTAATTGTAAATCATCTCTCATTAATTTAAAGTACTCTATTTTGAGATGTGTATAGGTTTTTTGAGCGAACCCTAATACTTCTGGGTCACTTATATTTAACATATCTAATTGTAATGTTTTAATTCTCTTTTTTAATTCATCTAAGAGAATCTCATAGTTACGATTTGGGTCTAAAAATTCCCCCTCGTATATGTCATTTTCATCCATCATCTTCATCAAACTCCATATCTTCTGCGTCTATGACACTTGCATCTATAAAATCATCATCGAAATCATCCATGTTAATATCATCTAAATTCATATCTAATATCATGTTGGATAATGAACCTTCGACTTTAATATCTAATTTTTTAGCATTTACAATGTCATTTCCTACTTTAACTATGTTTACGAGGTTACTCATACATGCTTCAGTTTCTGCATTTACCCCGAGTCCTACTTCATTTTCATATTCAATACCTTTTCTTAATCTAGTTGCTTGGATTGCAAATAAATCTTTTACTATAAATAATGGGTCAAATTCATTTTTCGCTAATTCTAAAGCTGCTCTGTATGGTTCTTCTCCCATATCTCCAAGTATTGTATCTACTATGCTTATGGTTGGAGCTCTTTGTTTTTCTTGCTCTTTACCTGTGACGAAGTCTCTTCTGTTTGTTAGTGATACATCGTCTTGAGCTGCTTGTTCTTTAAAATCTAGAATTTCATCTCTTGAGGTGAAAAATTTTTTCCCATTTTTAGAAGTATTCCATAGTTGTGTGTCGGATTTATATGGGTATTCTGATGCTATTAATTGTTTTTGTTTTCTTGTTAAATCATCATACCTCATGTAATATTCCTCTAATCTAGCATATATCTTAAAATTAGTTCTTTTATGTCTTTGTCCTCTTCTTTTAACAATTCCTTTACTATTCCTGCGAAGTAGAAAAGTGTTGTTATTTGGGATATTTCATTTTTTTCGAGTTGTTCTTCTACAAATGGTGATATCTTTTTTTGTATTATTTTCATTTGTTTTAGAACATCTTCGTTTATTTTTTCCATACTTTATATGTATGTGTCTATTATATTTAAACTTTATGAACTATAAATATAGTAATCGAGTTAAAATAAAAAAAATACTCAATGAATAAGCATAATTAATTGCTCTAAAAAGAAAACTATAATTGCTATAACTACACCATAAATAATTTGTTGATAACGACGTAATTCACGTTCTAAATTATCAACCACTACAGTTTCTTTTTCAAACTTAGTGCATAACTTATTCATAAAGCGATTTAACTCTTCTATAGTTTCTGTATTCCTGTTTATTGCTTCTACCATGTGAGCGTAATCTTTCTGTAGTGTTAATAATTCTTTGTCAATTGTGTCTATTTTATCTAGCTTCTTCTCCATCTAAATCAGACTCGTCAATGATAGTTTCGGTCATTTGAGGGTTCTCTTTGGTAAGAGTTTGGCTAGTCCATCTTTCATTAAGAACTTGTAAAGTTGCCACAATTAATAAAACGAGAAGCCCAACGATAGCGTTTGCGGTGGTTTCTGCGAATCCAACTCCAGCTAGTACAGGAACAAGAATTAAACTTAAATAGGTAGTTAATTGTGCTTTTGTATCATAGGAAATTTCCATGTTTTGTGTCTCCTGTTCTTTTTTATATAAAAAAAGAGTAATATCATGTATTGTTTAACACTTAAAGTGTAAGAGGTGGTTAGATATTACTCATTTTATATTTATGAATTATAAAAGTTTATATAACTTTTTTAAAATAATATAAAATAATAAAAAAAATGAAAGAACATTCTTTTATAATCCTGAATATAACTTTAAATATTTAAATGCATTTAATACAATGAGGGAGAAAATTTTGATAGATGAAAAATTATTAAATAGTATTATATCAAGATTTAAAGACCCATCTTATTCTGTTTATTTAACCGGTTTTAAACAGAAAGAAGAATGCGGAAAAAGCACTTTAATTCTTGATTTAGAACAAGTAAGTCCTAATTTTTGGAAATTATTATCTGTAAAAAATGAAAGAATTAAAGAACTAGAGGATTTATTAAAAGCTAATGATATTGACATACCGACAACAGTTATTAATGACGAAAATGTTGGGGGAGTTGTTAGCAAAAAACTAATTATTGATACAGAGCTAGCTTATAACGAGAGCACTACATTAATGGAATCAAAATTATCTGGAAATGTAGATATACTTGGATTAAATACTCTTCCTAAAACTAATATTGTAGGGAAAATACAACATTTCTTCACTACAATTGTATCTAAAGATGTACCTAATCGTATTACAGCTGATACAATAAAATTCCATAGAAAGAAAAAACAAATTATAATTACACTCCCACAAGATATTACACAATTCAAAATTGATTTATATAATGACAATCCCCTAGAAATCAATGATAGAATTACCTATAAAAATGGGGAAGACTATAGTATTACACAATTAGATGAGCAAGTTATTATTGACATTTTTAATGAAGTTCTTCAAAAAAACACGAAAGAATTATGGTTTGAAATTCAATACGAATATAAGAAAGATAACTATAATGGATATGTAGAACTCTGTGACACTAGTATGGCTTCAAAAATTAACATTAGTTTCAAGAAGAAATTCAAAACTATTCCTAATATAAATATTACCAGTGATATTGAGGAAGGTAAATATTTCTCAGGTTATAGTTGTGAGTTCATTAAGGATGTTAATAGTGGAATGTATATCGGTGTTATCATTTATCTGGAAAATTTACGTAAGAAAAGTAGTTACCCTAATATCTCTATAGCTATTATGGGGGGAGATGCTGTTGATTAGATTATTTCAGCCTGATTTGTGGATGACTGCGAGTGATGATAATTGTATTTGTAGTGTCACAGCTGATGATAATCAGGTTTTTTTACATTCTTATAAATTAAATAAAAAAGCAAATCCTTGTTTAATTTGGCATTGTGAGGATGTTTTCCCTAATGAATATTGTCATTATAAAAAGAGAACAAATTTCAAGAAAAATCCCGCGGTTTTGGATTTTACCTGTAATGCAAGGCCTTTTAAGATTATAGGGGTTATTAACGGAGAGGAAGTTGATTTATCATCTAAAACGACTGTTATTTATGACAGATTTCAAGTGAAGTTAGATGTTATAAATGTTGAGCAAATTAAAATTGTTTTTGATGATAATTGTCCTGATACTATTAATGTTGTTATTCATAATGAGGATTTTTTAGGAGAACATAATATTAATAGAGATGGAATTAGTATAGGGGAATGTTTAAATTTGAATACTTTCAGGAATTACACCCCTCAAAGATTGTGTAGAGACTTGCAGAAATTAGGATTCAATAGTAAATGTTCATTTAAATTGGACCAAAGTTGTTTTAATCTAATACTTGAGAATGATGTTAAATATTGTGAAACACCCGTAACACTTAATCGACCTGTTGAAAAATGGTTAAGAAATATTAAAAGTGAAATGTTTAAAATTTTTGTGTCTAAATTTATTATAGAGGCATCTAATAATTTACATTTAAAGACAAATATGCAAAAATTTGACATTGATAAGAATACATTCCTAACATCTGATTTATATCATGATAATCAGTTTTTGGATTATAATTATATTGAACAATTAAATGATATTTTTGATGTTGGTTATTATTTCTGTTATAATTTTTATTACGATAAATATTATGATGGGGATAAATATACTCTTTATTATCCTGTTATAGAGTCTGATTTTAATACTACTACTGAAAAATATGATAGACTCTGGAGTGATGAAAATGCCTATAATAATTCGATTAGTGAAAGAATAATGGAGTTAGTTGATAATTATTATCAGGCTTTAAAAGATGAAGTTTTTGCAGGGAAACTTTCTGATAATGTATATTTTTCTACTAAAATTGATGTTAGAAATAGTTTTTTTGACCAGACAAGAAATGCTGAATTAGTTGATAAAAAAAATTATTCTATGTTTAATTTTGAGAATAATTGTTATGATGACTGTAAATTATATGTGGAGTTTCCATCTAAGGATGTTTTAGGTGTAGTTACTGTTTATATTGATAATCAAAGTTTTCAGGCTGATGTTGTTAACGGAGTTGCTGCCATTAAGTTATCTGGAGTAAATGGTGGTGTGCATAAAGCTACAATATCTTTTAAAAGTAGAGATGAGAGTAAATATTATTCTAGAAAATGGACAAATGTGGCTATTCAAATTACTCAAACTAATAATTATACTCCTTATATTGTACCTTTGATTTGTTTAACTCATGAAATGAAAGTAAATGTAGTTAATGAGGATATTAAAAATTCTCTTGTTTTAACTGTTAACGGAGAGAGTTATGTTGGTAAGCAAGAGGGAAATATTGTTACTTTTACTATTCCGGAGTTGAAACAACTTGAAGATAAGGGAACATATCTTGTTGTGAATTTATCTTATGATATAATTAATGAACGTGTTATTTTAACTATTAATGATGAAACTTTTATTGGGACTGTTGTTGAAGATGATATTATTTTCGATACTCCAGCATCATTAGGTGATTATGAGGAAGTTAAAGTAAGGATAAATGATGCAGGTGTTATTATTTTGTATCTTGATGGGGAAGCATATCCTGGTGACCTTGAAGAAGATGGTAGTAATACTATTGTAATTCCCGAACCTAAACAATATAAATGTAAATTACATTATAGTGGAGACAGCGTTTATGATGAGATAATTTTTGAAAAATCTTTAAATTATATTGATGATTCTGTGAAGATTTATTCTGATTTGATTTTAAATAAACGTGATGATGAAGCAATTTCTAATGTTTATCATATTGATGCTTGTACTATTCCTATTAAGCAGATTGCTAATACTGGACTTGTTAGTGATGTTTTCTTTTATATTGATGATGTTGATGATTATTATAAGACTGGAGATTTCTTGTACAATTGTCGTGCTTTATTAAATCAAAGTGTTAGTCATTCTCATGGTATCTTTAATATTATAAAAGAAAAATGGGATATTTATAAGTCTTTATTTAAAATTAGCGGAAATAATCTTAATTTTAAATTGATTAATAATTTTGATGATTTTTTAGATTGGAATTTGGTTATTCAGGATTTTATTGTTCCTTTAGGTTATTATATTCATGGAGATAATATTTATTTCCATTATGCTGGAGATGATAATGTGGTTTACGAAACTAAGAAGAATTTAATTGTTAAAGAGAAGGGTGTTATTGTTGAGAATCCTCAAATTGGTATACCTGCTTATATCGTTGGCGTGGGTGCTTTTGGTTCTGAGTTGTTATGTGGAAATGTGATTGATAATATTTTTACTGCTTTGCAGATGGCTGGTGTTGATGAGACTATTTTAATTGTTGATTTTGATGGTGTTGAGAATGTTTCCGACCAGTTTTGTGAGGCTTACTATAAGTTTTTATTAAATACTAAGAGTAAAGTTATTACTCTTAACATGGATATTGATGTTAGTAATATTTTTGCTAGTTTTATTTATGATTCTATTGAAGTTCAAGAGTTGTCAGAATGAATTATATTATTTTGAATGGTCATGATTTTTTTAATGACCAAATTTGTATTGATGGTTTTAATGAGGTTGATGTTAATGGAGAGGACAGAGTTGATGCAGTCTTTGGAGAATTTAGTGTTGGATTATTGGAAGATTCCTTTAAAGGACGAGACGGAGGAGTTAAGGTTTTTCGAGAACAGTGGCTTCTCTGTGATAGAGGAGTCTCGTTTGTATGCTTTAAAATCCCCCAAGATTTATTATATCACGAGAATTCAGGACTTATCGAGGAGTTATTTGGGTTTTTCAGCAAGAAGGATTTTCATCTTGAGGTATGGAGTGCTAATCGTAAAGCATTTCGAATAGATGATAAAGATACATGGGATTATTATCTCATTGGAGTTAATAAATTTTTAGAATTACCATTAGCGATGGATGATATTATTGGGTTAACTAAAGATGATAAACCTGATAAAGAATATAATGGTAGTTTTGATTTTTTATTAAATAAAATTAAAGAAAAAATATTATAATCATCAACCTTAATCATCAACCAAAATATTTCCTTTATTCTTAATTTCAGTGATTTATTTGAAAAAATAAATTATTTAAGGTAGGTAAAATTTTTAATCATCAACCGAAAAGTAGTGTAATCATCAACCATGTAAAAGGATTAAAAAAAAGAGTTAGTTAAGTTTTCCCCATGGGAGTCCACGTGCTTTTACTTCTTCTTCAAGTTTTTGAAAATCAACACGTGCAATTCTAATGATTTTTCCATGCTTTTGGTATGAATAGCGATAGTAAAATCCCTGTATGCATTTTTTTTCTTTGCATATACTTACATTTCTGTATCCTGATGAATTTCTTTGTTTAGATAAATGTAACCTTGGTTGGTCATCATTCCAATATTTATGCATGGATTTTGGTATTTTTTCTCTATGTTTTTGTGGTCGCATTTTACGAACAACCTCCTACTTTAAAAAAATATTTTCTAGAGAATTTTTAATCTCTAGATGAAACTTTGTATGACTTGTTTTTTAGTTGTTTTTCCACCAAAGCTCACGAATTCTGTTTTTAACATTACTTGGTGTGGTTCTTCCATAAATTTGAAGAAATCTGCGAATGTTTTTACATTAGAGTCATGTTGTTGTACTTTGTATAAGAGTTTCGCAAATGCACTTGCTGTGTCCTTGGACCCATCTGCTGCCCAGAATCTTTCGAGTACTGGTTGCCCGTTGTTTGTTGCTGGAGTTCCATCTGGTCCTATGACTGGGTAGAATCTTAATCCACCGTATCTGTCGCTTGATGTGATTTCTTCTCCATTGTGTGTGAATTTGGTTGTTACCATGAATGATGTGTTGTAGTATTTTTTGCTTGGGTCGTCTCTGTTGCTTTTTATGTCGTTGGTTATTACTTTGAGTGAGCATCCTGTTGTGGTTGCTACTATTGGGGTTTCTATTGTTGGTTTTTCTGTTTGTTCTCCACTAATGCTTTGTTGTGCTGCGTCTCCTAATGCGGATAAGTCTAATGTCACGTTGTTGCTTGTTTGGGTTTTTAAATCTTGTACCATATTTATGCACCTCTAATTTTTTTTTATTTATTTTTTTGGATTTTTTATCCGTATCTATATATATAGATTATTCTTATATTTAAATGTTTTTACGGTCTTTTAAATGTTGTAAAAATTCTATACAATTAAGAAGGCCTTGAATGTCTTCAACATCATCTTCAGTTACATCTGGTCTTCTTTCGGTAATATCACTTATATCAACATCTAATCCATCTCCTAGTTCCGTCATTTTAGATATAAGAGAATCGAATAATTCTTCTGGATTTTCTTCTGTATCAGGAATGTCTCCTATGTATAAGAATTCTGCGTTATCGTAATTGTCGCCGTTTTTGTAACATCTTGAGATGACATGTTCTACTAATGCACATCCTAAGTCATTCATTACTTTCATAATAGGTGATGCCCAGTTTATTTCGTATTGGTAATTTCCACTATCAGTAATCATTTCTAATTCTAATAATGCATTAAATATGTCGTTGACTTCATCATACGAAAGTCCGATTTCATCTACCATGTGGGATTTTGTACTTTTTTTCTTTTCGAGAAATTCATTTATTACGTCCATTTGTTTTGGGTGTTTTAAGAATTGTCTTAACATTTGTTTTTGCACCTCTCTTTATAATATATTAAAACCTATATATAAAGGTTTTGGTTTCTAAAAAAAGTAGGAGAGAAAACAAATTTCTCTCCAACCTCAACCATCATCTCCAAAATATAGTGTCAATCATTTTACCTATTGACATACATACTATGTTATTTCCTATATATAAATGTTTCTATTCATCCCCCAAAAAATAAGCTTTTAATTCTTCAAATTTTGGGTCATAAATAGGTTCAACTTCAACAGGAGGATATAATTTTTTAAATAAAGAATCAACAACCCCTTTTAAATCTTCATCTGGATTATTAGCTGCTTCATAAAAATTTACTATATCCTCTGCTCTTTCATCATCTTGAACGGCCTCTTTAAGTGCTTGTTCTACTGATGGTATTTTCCCATCGTTAAAAGAAAGTGAATTATAATCTTGTACCCCTATATCATAATAGGTAAATCTGCAGGTTAAACTATTTGTATCAATTTCTTTGATTTTATCTGTTATTAAATCATAGGAATTAGTATTATCTTTTATTTCTATGAACACAACTGGTTGCATATTACATGATTTTACTTCTAGTAATAAGTCATTTAAAATTTCAGTAATTTCCTTTTTGGAAATATCTTTCCATGTGTAATCTTTTATAATATATGGTCTTACTGGAGGAATATTTATAAATTTATATGTGTTTTTTAGTTTATCGACTCTGTTAGCATTAGTGTCTATGATTGTTATTCCTTTGCCTGTGTCTTGTTCGTCTTGTGCTTCGGCTTTATTTAATCTTTCTATACTTCCTGGTTGTATATATAATGTTTCTGTTTGTGTATTATAGTCATCTAGTCTTTGGTGTATATGCCCACAAATTATTATGTCAAATTTTTCCAATGGTAAATCTTTTATTGATAGTTTTGCTCCTGCAAACCCACAGTATTCCTGGAATTCCTGATGTAATACCAATATTTTTGTTAAAGCTGATGACATTTTATCAGCTAGTATTTCTATTTTTGCTTTAAGTTCTTCTATTTGTGTATTGTTATGGTATGGAAGTCCTGCTATTATTGTTTTATCTTCTTTGTATTGGTAGTTTTTATCTAGGATTTTGTATGTAAATTCTTTTTCAAATAGTTTGTCTGCTGGTAGATGTTGTTTTGTTTGTAGCATTGTGTGGTTGCCTATGATGTTAAGTACATTTATGTTTTTGTTGTTTAGTTGTCTTATTCCTTCTTGGAATTGTTCTATTGCTAGTGGAGATACTTTTGGGGTGTCAAATATGTCTCCTGCTATTATTACTGTGTCTACTTTTTGTTTAATTAGTTCTTTTATTGTTTTTTGGTATTGTGTGTAGAAATCGTTTTCTAATGCTATTATTCCATAGTTTCTTCTTCCTAAGTGGAGGTCTGATATTATTCCTATCTTCATGTTAATCACCTATAAATATAGTTTTTTGTTGCAAAAAAAAAGAAAAAAAGTCCTTAAAAAAGGACTTCCCCTTTTGCACTTCTTAATAAAAAATTGTTGTTAATCAACAATAAATAAAAAATTACATCCCTTGATGGACAAACTAATATATGAAATTTATACTATATAAATATATCTATTCTGTTTTTCTATTTTGTGTAACATATTGTATGAAAAAATCATCAAATTCACTTCTAGTCATCTCATTTAGAGTATCTTCAGATAAAATTTTATCAAAATTTACTAAAAAATGGTGAGCTCTATTACGTGTTGCCTCTAAATCTTTAATCATTTTAGCAGTATCCGCTATTTCCTCTAATGTTTCATCTGCTTGGTTAATAAAATCTCGAATATCTTCTTCTACATCTTTAAATTTTATTCCCTCAGACATTGTAACACCTCTCTAATATTAATATTTTTTTCTCCATAAAATTAACCATTCTTTTAGTATAATTTATATCATTTTTCAAATGTTCTACTGTTGGAATTAACTCTTTCATTTTATCTTCAACATATGCATCTCTTTGTTTTTGATTAGTGCAACCTTCTGCTTTAAAATCCGTTGTTAACCAAAGTTGATTTTCATATTCAGTCTTTTTCATTTGTTCTTCAACTAATGTTTCCTCTAAATCATATAATGCTGCTATCGTTCTTTCTTGTTCTTCTAATAATGCTATTAATTCTTTTTGCTTTTCTTGTCTTTCTTCTTCTAATGTATTTAAGGTTATTAATACTTCTTCTTCTGTCATTTTACTCTCCTCTTCTTAAATTTTTTATAATAACACATCCACGCAATATTTATAATATCGGTTTCCCCATCCATTTATAGTACGAGTTTTTATTCCTTTCTCTGTTAATAATTCATTAGCATTTTTCATATCTCTTTCGTTATGAAAATATATTTGTAATGCTGGTTCGTTTTCGTATCCAATAAAGGAACGAATAGTTTTTGGATTGTAATCTTTTAATGTTTCTTTTGTTAATATTTCTAATGGTTTCATTATTTTGTTCATTTCACTCCAATGGTATTCTAATTTTTCAATATGATTTTTAAGTAAGAATGAAGCATCTTCGATTTCCATAATTATCATCCTTTTATTTTTCCCATAATTCCATATACAAGGTTAGCTTGTTTTCGTTTATATGGATATTCTTTCGCAAATATTCTCATCAAGTCTTTTAATTCTGTATCTGGATTATCATCGACTAATTTATGGCAAATTTCCTGTATTCCTGCTGGTGGTTTTTTGCTTTCCCATATGTTGAAGAATACTGATTCTATTTTTCTTTTAGTTTGTGCTTTATTTACTAGTTCTTCTGGAAATTCTTCTAAAAGATTTTTCTGTACATAATTTTGGCAATGTAATTTATCATCTTGGTAGATGGATTCTACTTTGCTGCCGTATTCGTCCCAGTATTTTCTTACTTCTTTTAATATTGCTCTTCTTGGAATTTTGTTGTTTTTATGTTTTTCTTCTATATCCCATGGTTTGAGTTTTAAATATCTTTGGTTTGAATTTTTATCAATTGTGTTTGCTACAGCTCCCTCCGTAAGAATAAATCCATTTTCTTCTAAGCTTATTTTATTAATTTCAGTTAAATAATCTTTAACAGCGTCTATAGCATCTTTAAACGTTGGATAATTTTCTGATTCTATTTTTTTGTATAATTCTAAAGATTTATGAACATTACCTATTCTATAGTTAAATGATGCAAAACTATCTTTAACTATAGTGAATAAGTCTTTAGGACGGTTCATTTTGTAATCATAAGCTATTCTATCTAATAATGAATCATGTAGCATTACTCCATATTCTATTGAGTATCCCCCTATTAATGTTAAAGTAACATATGAATCAGGATAGTATATTTCATGTTTGTTTCCTACCCCATATAATTCGAAAATAAGAATTGTCTCTTTTTCATCGTTATAGAATTCTTTTAAGGGATAGGTGTATGTTTTTTTCATTAAGTCAACTATATAATCATCTGCAATAACTGTGTTTCTGGTTTTTGGTATTATTTCTATGACATTTTCATTTTCATCATGTATGGGGTATAATATAAGGCATGACCCATCTAGTTTTTCATGGAAGACTGCTATTGATTCTTCGTATGTATTATATTCGTAGTAATTTATTTTTGGCATACTGTGTATAAATTGAGGTACTTCTTTATTATTAACATATGTTAGGAAGATACTGCCTAAAAATTTATTTGGTTTTTTGCAGATATATCCTTCTATAAGATTTCCTTTTGGAGTTTTTCTTTTAAAAGAATATAAATGTTTCTTTTTTACTGTATTTTCAAAATAAGTTTCACATATTTCGTCTATATTCATTTTTAACTACCTCTTCTTTGTGTGTTTATTACTATTGTTGAATATTTATCCCCCATGTTAAATGTTGTTTCATATTTTAGTTTAAACCAGAAGTCTAATTTTTTTTGTTTGGCGGTTGGGATTGAGTTTTTTACTGGTATTGTTATAAAGATTGTATGACTTGTTAATGTAACTGTTGGTTTTTTCTTTTTTAAATTCCAGCATCTTGGTAATTCATCTTGAAGATAATGTGCTATACGCCTTTCCATTTGTCTTAGTTCGCAATCTAGTTGTGTGTATAATAAATCTATTTCTTCTTCGTCAGGGTTTATTTTATTAATTTCGCAATCTAGATTATTTGTGAATATTGTTATATATTTCAGATTTGAGTTGAGTTTGTCCCATATGTATTGCATTTTTTCTAACCCTCGAAGTCTTTGATGTAAAGTAAGTATGGGCGTGGGCCTGTGAGTTCTAGTTGTGATTTTGAGTTTAGGAGTTTGTCTACTTCTTGTAGTGCGTCTAGTTCCATGTTTGGTTTGTCTATGTAGAATTTTATGTAGTTTTCGCTGATTGTTACTTCTAGGTTTGGGCATGTGCAGACTGCTTCTGCTAGGTCTGTTATGAGTTTTGTGAATACTCCGAAGATGTTGTCTGTTTTTTCTATGTTTTCATGAACATTTTCTAGTTCTCTGAATGTGAGTATGATTGCTTCATTGAATAAGGTTATGTCTGTTGCTTGTGCGTATTTTGCTGTTGCCTCTAATGCTAGTATGTCTCTTAATGTGAGTATGTTTCCTGTTAGGAATGTAAATTGTATTTGTGTTTGTTTTACACTTATTTCTTTGATTTCGTTTTCTTGTAATTTGTCATTGAGTTTGTCGTATATTTTAAATAATTTTTTCATCATATTGTGATTCTCCTTTTTCTTTAATTATTTGGTTGATGGCTTGTACCCATACGTCTTTGATTTTTACTTCGTGTTCGTATGCGTGTTGTCTGATTTTTGCATCGAGTGTGTCGTCTATATTTATTATGAACGACTCTCGGTCTTGGGTTGATGGGATTTTGTCTATGGGTTGGTCCTCTTCTATGATTTTGTTTATTTGTGGGAGGACTAGTTGTTTCATTGTTGTGTTATGAATTGCGGCTATTATTTTGAGTTGCGTTTTCATTTTTTGGTCTATTTCTATGTTTTCTAGCATTAGTTCTCACCTTTTGTATATTTATATAGTTCTTTATATATATAGTTTAGTCTGTGTATATTAATACCCCATTTTCAAGTAATCTATTTACTATTGGTATGATTTCCGTATAAGAATCGGAGTCTAATTTCTTGTATTCTCTTCTTAATGAACTTAAACTGTTTAAATTTTCTGTTTCTATATCATTGAGTATTTGTTTTTCTTGGTCTCTTTCTATTGCATAGGATTTTCTTTTATCTGGAGTTAATAAATCATAAGCATTATCTGCTATTTCAAATGTTTTTGTGTAGTTTAAGCCTTCTAATGCTTCTAGGAAGTAATCTGTTACTAGTGTTTTTTTTCCTAGTACTCTATTAATATCTGAATCTAAAAGGTATGTTATTGAGAAATCGTCTGGTGCTCTGTTTGTTCTTCCGTACATTTGTGATAGTACGAGGCATTGTTGTCTGTATAACCAACCGTAGTCTATTTTGTCTCTTGCTTGTACTTGTTTATCTCCTATGTTTGGGAATGGGTTTTTGCATATTACTTGGAATCTTGCTTCGTCATATGGGAAGTCTACTCCTTCCCATGCATATGCTGATACGAGTATTTCATTTCCTTGTAGTTGTTTGAATTGTTTTATTACTTGTTCTCTATCATGTGAATTGTGGAATATAAATCTTGGGTTATCTTCTAATTCTTCTTTTAACATGTTAGAGATTGCGTATGTGAATGTGTGTATTACTCCTTTTACATCTGGGTGTGCTTGTTCTATTGCTTTGATGTGTTGTATTAGTTGTGTTTTGTTGTTTTGTATGTTTCTTCTGCTCATTGAACCTGCGTAGTATTTTTTGATTGGTCTGTTTTCTGGTGGTATTATTGATGGTACTTCTATGTATTCGTTGATTGTTATTCCAAGTTCATCTGCGAATGTTTTTGGTTTTAGTATACTTCCACTCATTATGATGTTGTATTGTGATTGTCCGAATAGTTGGTCTGTGTATTGGTCTATTGTTATTGGTTTAAATATTATGTAGTTGTATTTTTTGAATGTTTCTGTTTTGTATACCCAGTTGTTGGTATCTTGTTTTATGTTTTTTATTGTTTGGTTGATTGTTTGTGCTCTGCTGCTGTATTTGTCGTATTTTTCTTTGTTTATTTTTTTGTGTTTGTTGGCTAGGTCATTGTATAGTTCTTTTAGTGTTTCTAGTTCGTTTATCCAGTCTGGTATTGTTTCGTGGTATTGTAGTGTGTAGCCTAGGTCTTTTTTTATTTGTTGTTTTGAGAGTTTGAGTTCTAGGAAGCTCATCATTTCTTTTTCTATGTTGTGTCCTTCGTCGTAGATTGTTATTTCTCTTGTTGGGAAGTGGTTTATGTATGCTTTGTCTGTTAGTGCGTATGTGTAGTTGAGTAGGGATTTTGGTGCTTTTATTGCTTGTATTTTTTGCTCCCAGTATGGGCAGTGGTCTTCTTCTTCGTTTTTAAATATGATTGGGGTTGTTAATACTTGTGGATATTCTGCTTTTGTTATCCCATGTTGGCAGCTGAAGTTTACTTCTTTTTTGCACCTACCATTTTCGCAGTTATTTAGTTGTGCGTGTTGTAAGCATTGAAAATTGCTTCTTCCTTTTCCTGTTTGTATGTCATCGAAGTCTTTTGTGTATTGGTCTTGTAGGAATTTTGTACTTGTATATATATAGGTTTTCCACGCGTTTTTATCATTAAAATAGGATGCTACTACATAAGCAACTAAACTTTTACCTAAACCTACAGGAGCATTTAAAACTATATTATGCTTCCCATCTTCAATTGCTTCTATTATTTTTATTATAGCTTCTTTTTGATGAGGGCGGAATTTTTTTTCTTCAAATGGTATATATTTTTCTAAATTCATAAATAATCATCTCAATAAAGTTAATAGCTTATCCTTATTTGTTTCTCCTTCTGCATTCATAAATTTTTGGTATGCTCTAGGGCCTAAATCAATACTTATAGTTTTATGTTTTAATTCATATTCTTCTATGTTATATTTATATAATTCAAAAACTTTACTGAAAAATGCTCTTTTCTTTTTGTCCTCATTTACATTTTTGTTTTTGAAGGATGTTATATCATTGTATACTCGGTATACTGTGTGATGAATTGCATCTTCATCGTAATCATATTCTGTTCCTGTATGTACTCTACATTCTCCTAAGAATTCACTAATTATTCCTCCGAAACTAAATGCTTCTTGTTTACTTAATCCATTTTGCATACCATAGTAAATAGCGAAGACAGCCCATCTCATTGGTCTGTCGAATAACCTAATGGCGATATTATTTTCATTACAGAAGTCATTTAATTTTTCGATGTTAATATCCCATATGATTTTATATTCGGATTTGGTTTTCCAATACATTTAATCACCTCGTTAAAAAATTATTTACTTTATCATGAGTTATTATCATGATAAAGTGAAGTTTTATTTAATATCCTTTTTTTCTTTATGTAATCTTTCTATGTTTTGTACTATATCCATAATATTTTCTATGTCATTTTCTGGTAAGTCTACGGTAATAATTTTGTTGAATGATGCGAGTTGTAATTTCATAATTTGCCTCCGTTTATTAATGTTGGGTTGTTATATAATTTTGCTGATTCTGTTCCTCCCATTTGGAAACAGATTAATATGAATATTATCCATAATAGTATGAAGCTTATTAATGTTAAGTATGGATTATATTTATCTATTATTTGTTTTAAGGGTTTTTCCTCTTTTTGGGGTTCGAGTCTTGCTTTTTTCATTGTTTTTCAACTCCGAATCCTTTTGTTAATAATTCAATTACTTGGGTTAATTCTTTTATATTCATTTTTTTAACTCCTTATTAATTTTATTGTTTGTTTTTGTCATGCATTTTTTCCATTGTTTACATTGGAATAGTTTGCATTTTTTTAATGTTATGGGTTCGTCTGATTTTAGACATAGGCATTTATTTTTTTTTAACAAATCTATTATTTTCATTATATGCCTCATTTTACATTTTTTCTTTATTTTGTTTTACATTTTCGTCGTTTAGTATTTTACAAATTTTTTTTATTGTGTCTTCTGGTATTGTTATTGGTAGTTTGAATGAGTGGTTTCTGTTTTTTATTATGTAAGTGTCTATGTTTCTTATATATGAGTATTTGTTGGCGTATTGTATTTCGAATTTGTCGAAGTAGTTTTGTGTTGTTATTATGTCGATTGTTGGGTTGATTATTTTTGTTATTCGTAGGTTGTTTTCGTCTATGTATTTGATGAAGTCTTTGTATTTGTTTGTCATTATATGTCTCCTGTTATCCATTCTTTTGTTGGGTCTGCTGCTATTTTTTTTGGTTTTATTGTGCCTTGTGTTTTTTCTATTAGTATTTCTCGGTGTATTAGGTTTTTTATTGTTGAGTTGGTTGTGTAGTCTCCTCTGAATTGTCTGAGGATTTCTATTATTTTTTTACCTTTGAATGCGTGGAAGCTGTTCCAGCCGTTTTTGTCTCTTATTGCTATGTGGAGTTGTGGGTTTGGGTCGCTTCCGTAGAGTCCTAGGTCTGCTTCTAGGATTATGCCTCGTTCGTATTTTGTTATTGTCAATCTATCACTTCCTATAAATATAGGTTTGGATTTTTTTTAATAGCCCCAACCCTCCAAAAAAATTTTGGTGGATTAGGGGCTATACGAAAATAAAAATCTTCAAACTACAAAGTATACTTTGTCAGAACTTATATATAAAGGTTATGTTACTTCCACCACCATATCATAATTATCATCAACATAATCCTCAGTATTTTTAAAGATAATATTCTCATCTCCTTCAGTATCAAAGAATAAATATTCTGATGGGTATAAAACGAACTCAGGGTTTTCGCTTCTGGTGATACTGATGGTATTTTCATCTGTGAAGATTATTGTTACTTGTGATAGGTCTTCTATGTAATCATAGATTAATTGGATTATTTCTGCCCAGTTTTCTCCGTCATATTGGATTGCTGAGTATACTTTTGTTTTTTCTATGTATTGTTTCATGTCATTTGCTCCTGTACTATTTTTACTGCTCTGTGTGATAATGGGAATAATTTTTTAAAATGTAAATCACAATATCCTTTGAGTATAACTTCTTCTTTTTTTGTTATTTTACTTTCATCACTTTTTTTGAATGAGAAATTCATACAGCTATCGAAGGTTTCTCCTGTTTTTGGGGGTACTATATGGGTTTCTATATAATAATTTTGTCCTAGTGTTTCTTTTACTTGGATGTTTAGTTTTTCATCTCTTATGTAGCATTCTTTTATGTAGTTTCCGAACATTTCATAGACTTCTTTTGTTATTTTATTGTATGCTTCTTCTCTTAATGCTCTTATTGCTGTATTTAAATCGTTTTCATTCCATATGTAGGTGTCGTCTACTATTATCATTTTAACATTTTACCCCCATTTGTGTCATATTGGTTTGTAATTCTTCTAACCATATTTCCTCATTGATTTTCCTGTATACTTCATTTAATGGTAATAGTTTGTCTTCTGCTACGTATTGGTATGTTTCTATTTTTGATAGTATGTATGTGAGTTCGTTTTCTGTTATGTAGTCTTGTTGGTAGTGGTCTATTGCTATTAGTATTGTTAGGTTTGAGTGTGTGTTTATGTTATATAGTGTGATGTTGTTTGGTTGTGTTAGGCAGTATTTTTTTATTTCATTGTTTAGTGTTTTTATGTTTATCATGAATGTTATGATTTGTTGTTGTGTGTATAGTTGCGTTTTTGTTCACCTCTTTGGTTTGCATGTTATTATTTCATGTTCTATTGTGTGTGTTTCGTTGAATTTTTCTATTGCATCAAAAAAGTCGTCTGCTGTGATTATTTCGGTGCAGTCTCGTTCTTTATAAATGTATCTAATTGTGAATTGCATTTTTCTTTACCTTCATGGCATTTATTAGTGCAATTACATGTAGTGTTTGTTTTTATGATTGGTGGTTGTACAACATATCTTTGTGAGAAATCTATGAAATAATAGAGTTCTCCTCTGTCTTCTAATTTTAGATGGGCCATTAGGATGTCTTTGTGTTCATATCCGCATTTTTTTATTTGGTCTGGTGTTAGTTCGTCGAGTCTTATTCTTTTTATATCTGTTATTGTTCTTATTATTTTTTCTGCGGGAGCATACCAATTACCATCTATGAGTATGGATATGTTGTCTCCGATGTTTATTTTGTCACTTATTTTGTGTTTTATGAGTGCTGTGATTGCTCCGTCTTTTAATGCTTTTTGTTGGCATTCTTCTACATATAATATTACCATAATTATCTTACTCCTTATTTTTTTGTTATTGTTTTAAATATTATTTTTAAGAATATTGTTTGTTGTAGATTTTTTGTAAATCTGTTTTGTATTTTTGTATTGCTTTTATTATTTTGTCGGCTTCTTGGGTGAGGTCTTCTATGGTTCCGTTATTATCATAGGTGTAGTTGTATTTTAGGTTTGTGTGGAGTGGTGTTGTTCTGTGTCTGGTTGTTCTGTTGTTTTTTTCTGTTTTTCTTGTTATGTGTATTTTAAATATTATGTATGGTGTTTTTTGTAGGTCTATTGTACCTTTTGTGTCGGTTACGTAGATGTTGTAGTCTTTGTTGAATTGGTTTTTGCTTGTCCAGTATTCTTCGTTGTTTATTGTTGTGTGTGCTACCATTAGTCCGTTCATTGCGTCTATTTGGTATTCTAGTCTTTCTGTGAATGTGTGTGTGTTTTCGTTTGGGTGTCTTGGTTTTCTGGTGGTTTTTGATAAGATTTTTGTTACGTCGTAGTTTTGTTTTTTCATTTTGCATAGTAGTATGTCTGCGAGTGTGTCTTTTCCTACTGCGAAGTCTCCTACTATGTTTATTATTATTTTTTGCATTTTTTCTTGAACTCCATCAAATTTTTTTATCTTTCATTATATTGTTTTCATGAATTAATATTTTATATGTTTTTCTCTTAAGTATATAAATTATCATAGGGGTGTGTAATTTTAGGTGTACATCACAATGTCCATCAAATTTTACTCAACCCCATCAATTCTTTTATAATTATATAAAATCCTATTATTGCCATTATTATGAATATTATGTATCCTATTATTTCTATTATCATTATGTTTAGTCTCCTAGTTTTCCATAAAAGTTGGATTTTGTTTTTTCTTTTTCATCTGGTGGATGGTATGTTGCGGGGTTCCATGCGTCTGGGAATTCTTTTATTGCTTGTTCGTATGGTATGTTTTTATATTGTTTTTGCCCTTGTTCTATGATTAGGCTCCAGTATTTTGCGTTGTGGCGTACGCATATGTTGTGTTTTCTTATGTTTTTGTGTATTTTTCGTATTTGTTGGTCTGTCCAGTCTGGGTGTATGTAGTATTCTTGATTAGTTTGTCCTGTTTTTTTTCTGGGGTTGTAGTTGTCTGTTGTTGCGTCTAGTGGTATGTATCTGGTTCCTATGATGGGTACTTGCCATTTGTAGCATTGTATTCGTTTTTTTTCTATTTCATCGTAGGGTAGTGTGTAGTTGTATATCATGAATACTGAGATTTTGTTGGATGGGTATCCTGCTTTTGTTAGTAGTTGTATTGCTTTTTTTATTGTTTTTTGGGCTTTGTATGGTCCGTCCCATGCTATTCTTATGTTGATGAATCCTGCTTGTTTTAACATTTTTGCTAGGTGTGGTTTTTTTACTAGTATTCTTGCGTCGAACCCGGATTGTGAGTCGATGTTTGATATTTGGTCTAGTTTTTTTAACCATATTAGTTCTTTTAGTATATCTTCTATATATGTGTTTGCTAGTATGTTATTATCATAGAAGACTAGTTTTCTTTTGGTGAGTTCGTTTTTTATTGTTTTTTTGCAGGTCCATTGTGGTTCTATTTGGTATACTCCGCAGTTTGGGCATCGGCGTATGCAGCCTCTGGTTGTGTGTAGTACTTGGTAGTTGGTTTTGTATATGGTGTAGTCTGGTTTTAGGTTTTCGACTTCTGGTATGGGTCCTGTTATTACGTCTGTGCAGTCTGTGTATTGTTTGCAGTGTTCGGGCATTAGTGAGGCGTAGACGCCTCCTGTGATTATTGGTGTGTTTGGGTAGTGTTCTTGTAGTAGTTGTGTTGTTTTTTTTACGTGTTGGCTCCAGTATGTGAATATTGTTGTTATTAGTATTAGGTCTGGCGTGTATTGTTGTGGTATTTTGTTGTGTTGTATTAGTTTTGTTTGTATGCCTTGTTTTTTTAGGTATGTTGATATTTTTAGTAGGCCGATGGGTTGGTAGTTTTTTGTTCTGTTTTTTGGGTATGGGTAGTCTGGTTCTACGAGTAATACTTTTTTTGTTTGTGGTGTTATCCATTTTTGTAACATAATTATCATGAAAAAGAGTAGGGAAAGAGAGTTTTATTCGTCGTCATATTGGAAGAATAGTCCATCTATGTATGGGGTTGGGTCTCTTTCTTTGAATATTTCTGCTAGTTCGTTGTTTGTTTGTTGTTGCCATAAAGGTGTTTGTTGTTTGAAGTCTGGTTGTGGGTCTTCGGTTGATACGCGGCTCCATCCCCAGTATGTTACTTTTGCTGTGTATTGTGGTTGGCAGATTGTTAGGTCGTATTTTTCTTGTAAGATTTGTAGTATGGGGTTGTTTCCTCCGCGTTCATATAACATGCCTTCCCAGTCAAAAGCGTTTATTCTTGGATTGTTTTCTATGAATTCGATTATTGCATCGTGTAGTATTTTTCGGAGTTCTCGGTTTGTGTATTTTTTGTTGCTTGTGAATGTCCATTGTGGTGATTCTTCGTAGCTGTTGTATTGTATTTTGTATGTGTATGCCATTTTATTCCTCTTCTATTTTGGTGCTTGTTAGGTTTAGTTCTTCTATTAGGTAGTCTGTGATTGCTAGTAGTTCATCGCTGGTTACTCCGAGCATTGATGCCAATAGTAAGCCTTCTATTACAAATAGTGGTATGTAGAGTAATGCTCTGTTGGTTGTGCAGTCATCTACGTTTATGTCTTCGTTATAGAGTTTTTGTAGTTTTTCTAGGCTAAGTCCTATTTGTTTTTTTATTTCTGGGTTGAGTAAGTCTTGGTTTGGTTCTAATGACATATGTCTTGTTCCTCCTCTATGATTATGTATATTTCTTCTTCTAGGTTTTGGGTGATGTTTAGGTAGTTTTGAATGAATTCCGTCATTTTTTCTCCTCCTTTTTTTATAATCCATATAGTGCAATTACCATGCATTTGAATGCTGCGATATATATTACTAATCCTCCAATGATAAGGCATAAGGTTATTATGGTATTACTGAATTGGTCGGGAGTCATAAGACAATACTCCATCCATCAACTTTTTTTTTCTCATTACTCATCATTACCCCCTCCTTTCTCTGTTATTCGTATTTAACTCATATTTAGTTTCATTAAGTATTCCCCATTTACCCCTTAGAATATAATTATAGAGGAAATCACTATGACACTCGCAAAGCTCATCCAGGAGTAATCCTTTATTCTCCAACATTATCATGTTCGAGAGAGTTAATCCCTGATTGGTACGAATTACCATCCTCCCATAACAGTTTATTTCGATTTCCCCTATTATTTCGAGTTCATATTTGATTTCATCCATTAATTCCCCCAGTTTCTTAATGTACTCATTTTTTGCAGTTATAACTTCCTCTTTATTCATCTGTCCACCTTTTCCCATTCACCATGTAAAATATAATGATAATCATAATCCTCACGAGTATAACAAATGATATATTTATAAAATCCTTTATCCATTATTCTCTGCAATTGTTCCTCAGATAACTCTTCATTGGTACGGATTACTATATTATCTGCACAATTTAATTCAACTTCCCCCTTGATTTTTAAATCCTCCTGGATTTCATCACATAATTCTCCTAGTAACTTGTAATAGTTGCATTTTGCTTCTATAATACTAATATACTTCACAATTACCCTCTATTATTTGTTTTTATCCTTGTAGTATATACCACCAGTACTCCCAACCATCTAATCTATAATGGTTAGCAATACTCATCTTAGTTTCAATATTCAAGTAACCTATGATACAAGTTATTATGATGATTATGAGGATAATTAAAATAATTAATAAATCCTCAAAACTTAATCTCTTCATATCCCTTCATCCCCTATTTTAGGCAAAGTTTATAATCTCCATTTAATAATTGTTCTTTTTCTTCCTCTGAAACATGATATATCCCATTATTATAATATATATCATCAAATGCTTGTACATCAAATTCAATATTCTTCAAATTATCTAAAACCAATTTACCATTAATATATAATTGGAATGGTTTCTTTGATTTAGTTCTATTTGCAATATCTATATCAAATCCCCTAATAGTCCCTACTTTCTGAAATACTTCATATAAATCATCTATATAACTAGATACTATGTCCTTATTATCATACCAAAATTGGAATAATGGTTTAGCATTTTCAGGGTTATTGTGGTATTACTGAATTGGTCGGGAGTCATAAGTGTCCTCCTAGTAATATAAATCTTATGATAACGCATGATGTACCTATTGATAGTAATGCTATTCCTATGTCTAAGTATGCTTGTAAGTAATCATCTTTATTCCACATTTTTTTCTCCTTAGTAGACTGGTATGTATGTGTCTATCATTCCTATGTCGAGTGTTATTTCTATTTGTCTGATGACGTTTATTGGGAATGTTACGCTTTTTTCTAGTATTTCGTTGGTTTTGTAGTCTATTTTTAGTTTGTCGTCATCGTTTTTGTTGTTTATCATTATCATGTTGAGTAGGTTGTCTGCTGTGCAGATGAAGTCTAGTTTGTCGCATTTTATTGTTAGTGTGAAGTTTATGTTGTCTTTTTTTAGTGTGTTTATTGTGTCGGTTATGTTTTGTGTTGCTTTCTTTTTTTGTGTGTTTTTTTTGGTTGGTTTGTCGAGTGTCATTGTTTTTCTCCATTACCATGGCATGTATTTTTTGGGCGTGTATGGGGTGTTTTCGTCGAGTTCTTTGTAGATTTGTATCATGTATTTTGTTAGTATTTCTTTGTTGGTGTTGTCATAGAATGCTATTATTGTTGTTTTTGCGTCTTCGTAGGTTGGGTTGTTGCCGTCTGCTTCGTATTCTACGTTGTTCCAGTCTTCTATTTCTATGTAGGGGTCGCCTTTGTTGTCTGGGTCGTGTTTTAGTACGTATCTTGATACGCAGTCTTGTTTTATTTCGACGTCGTGGTTGTATGGGCATCTTTTGTAGAGTGTGTCTAGGTTTGTGCTTATTGTTTCTTTGTAGTCTTTGCGGCATTTGTAGAGTGTGTCGTCGTTTTGTTTTACGTTTTTGTATGTTTTTAGGTTGGGGCATTCTTGGCAGTTGGTTGGGTTTATGATTTCTGTTATCATTTTTTCTTTTTGTTGGTTTATTAGTTGGTCTAGTTCTTCCATTTTTATTCCTCGATTGGTATTATTTTTTTTATTGTGAAGTTTTCTGTTTCTGGGCAGTGGTATGTGTCTGCGTTTTTTATTTTTTCTATTTCTTCGGGTGTTAGGTCTATTATTTCGGTTATTTCGGTTATGATTTTGTACAGCATATTTTTTTTGTCTCCTTTCTGTTTGGTTGGTATATCTATCCACCACTATATATATAGTTTATGGTGGTATACCCATACCCCCATAGGTATACTAACTATTACCATAAGAAGACGACTCTACTAATAGTAGTAACGTTTAAAAAAAATATATATAATTATTATAAGAACAAATCATCCAAATCATCAACATCAATGAAATCCTCTTCCTCAGCTTTCGCCATCTCATCAATAAAATCCTGAGAAAACTCATCATTTTCATGAATAATACTATAGATTAATTCATTTAATGGTTCCATAGATTTAGCTGCACATTTCACCGCATAATTTTTAGGATTAATTTTCATAAAAAGTTCACCTTTTAACGTCGAGAGTGGGATTTGAACCCACGCAATAATATTATTACTGGATTAGCAGTCCAGCGCTATAACCTGGCTAAGCCATCCCGACAAAGTTTTAGAAAAAAAAGAATAAAGGGATTTAATGTGTTATTTTAATTTTGGGTGAGTAAAAAAAATATAATTTAATCCCATGTTTGGGGTAGGAGGGTTTTTTTTAGGGATTAATTATATTATTTACTCTATTTTAAGTGTATGTTACAATGTGACTTTTAAATGTTTTTTCATTTTTTGTGGGAGTTATTAACATTATGGGGGGTAACTTTTATATACTATAATGTATAGAATAAAAAAACATGACAATCGAAATAAAAGATACAAATCAGATATTAGATGTAAACGGTGGACGAGCAGGAGTAATCCCATCAATGTTCATGAAAATCCTAAAACTCCAATACGGAGACACCATGGAAGTAGAATATAAAGAAAACACACAAGAACTACACATAACCAAAATAGATGAAACAACACCAAACTACGAACAACCATTCAAAATAAAAAAAGCCATGAAAGTCAGGAAAATAGGTGGGAGTCACATGATAGCAATTCCAAAAGCGTTCTTTGATGCATTAGGGTTAAAAATCCATGATACCATAGAATGGGAATTAACATTAGAAGGAGTAATTATCATGAGGTTCAACGTATGAAAAAAAATAAAATATTAAAGAATTACTGTGGCATATACGGGTATCAAAACATAATAACCGGGAAAATCCATTATATAGGGCAAACTATTCAAAGCTTCAAAATGAGAGATTTGGGACATAGACGACAAAAAACAAATACCATTTGCGATAATAAATTACAAGCGCACTCAAAAGAGTACGAAATGATTGCTCTCTTAAAATTCGAAATTGGAGTCATCACAAATGAAGAATTAAATTTCTATGAAAAAGAACTTATAAAATTCTTCAATACCCTACATGATAATGACGAGGATTGCTGGAACCTTCAAGACGGGGGAAAATCCTATACTGTTTCGGAAACAACTAAACAAAAAATGTCAAAATCTCAAAAATGCAGAAAAATTACAAAAGAACACAAACAAAAATTATCAGAAGTTCTAAAAGGTAGAAAATTTACAAAAGAACACAAACAAAAATTATCAGAAGCTCTAAAAGGTAGAAAATTTACAAAAGAACACAAACAAAAATTATCAGAAACTCATAAAGGTAACAAACTACCCGAAAAAACGAAAAAGAAGATGTCAGAAGCCCATAATACATCAGGATATTATCGTGTATCTAAAAATAAAAACTCTCATTATAAACAAGGATTTGTCTGGCGTTATCAATACCATGAAAATGGAAAACGAAAAAGTATTAGCAGAGTTAATATTAAAGATTTAGAAAAAGAAGTGAAAACCAGAGGATTACCATGGTATAAATTAAAAAAAGAAGACAAGGAGGATAAATAAATATGGAAACGCGTGATTTTTTAGAATTTTTCAACACTCATAAAAATCCGAATAATGAAATTGAAACTTGGAAATATACAGACACAGGTTTAGATTGCCTTAGAGTCATTCCCATAGAGGGGTATAAGAAATTTCCTACAATGAAAGGATGGCAGAAATATGATTATAGTTATGAGGAATTATCATCTAACAATGGTAATTTCGGTGTTATACCAGGTTACAATCATGAAGAAAACGGTGTTAGTTTAAGTGTTGTTGATATTGATGGATTATATGATGATAATGGGGAAAAGATTACTGAAATTACAGAATACCTTATTAGCATCGTGGAAGGGTTAAAAGAAACCCAGTATGTTACGGTAGAACGAAGTCCTAATGGTTTGCATTTATTTATGTGGAATCGCACCCAATGTAATGATGACCATTGGTTGAGTAATCGTCTTACTTTTCCAGAGGAGATGCCTGAAGGATTAGAAGGTTTTGCTGGTGAACCATTAGGGAATGCGATTGAGATTTTCACTAGGCAGAATAGACAGGTGGTTGTTTCTAATAGTATTGTTGATGATGGGAAGTATGAGAAGCTTGGTTTGGAGCCTAGTATTTTGGGGATTTGTCCGCCATTATCATCAGGGGGGGTGCAAACTCAGAGTATGCCGGTTGATGATGTGAATGATTTTATGAGGAAGGTTTTTGTTGATGCTGGTTTTGGTTTTGTTGAGAAGGATGATGGTAAAGTTAAGGAGAGTCATGTTTTTAGTAGTGATGATGTACATGTACATGAGTTAAAGGTGGATGAGATTGATGAAGTGGTTGAATTATTACAGGAAGCTTTTACCATATTAGGGGGTAGTAAGCATACTGATGTTTTAATTCCACTTAGTAATTATTTAAGTCAACATATTACCATCAAGGATGCGGAGAAAATAACTGATAAACTCATAACATTAATACCATTCAAGGATAATGAAAAATTCAGGAAAGATTTTTTACGTGAATGGAATGATGATTATAGGAGTACGATTGATAAGACGGGTATTAATACTACTCGTCAGAGGATTCAGGATGAGACGGATTATAAGACTGGGGCTAGGTGGCATTATCGTTTAGCTAAAGTAGTAGACCGGGATTATGTTTATATGTTTAATAGTGAGCATCGTGATAATACTAGGGTTTGTACTTGTTTGGATTTTCATAAGAATATGATGTATAATACGGAGTTTAGGAAGAATAAGAATGGTGAGACTGTTTGTGTTAGTTATTGTAAGAATCCTGTACGTTTTGTTATTACTGATATTATTAGGGTTCAGAGTTTGGTGGAGAGGATTAAGTCTGGTTTTTTTAGGGGGTATAGTAGTTTTGGGAAGGAGGTTTTGCGTATTACCATAAAGGATAGTAGGGGTAGTAGGCAGAATATTGGTTTTCAGAGGGAGTCTAAGTTTTTTGATGTTAAGAGTAATAGTAGTGGGTTGGATAAGAAGAGTTTAAATATTATTCAGGATGTTTTGTATGATTTTGATAGTAAAGGTATTGCTCCTTTGATTGTTGATGAGTATATTCCTGGTTTGTATGTTCATCCTGATACTGGGGAGTTGGCTCGTAGTAAAGGTACTGGGGGTCTTGTTGATGTGGTGGAGGATAAGCCTAGTGTTGAGGGGGTTCGTGGTGCTTTGGAGTTGATGGATGAGTTGTATGAGTTTTATAAGGGGGATAAGAGTAAGTTGGGTGCGATTTTAAGGTATTGTTTGACGTTGCCGTTGGGTTTTATTTATCGTAATAATGGTTTGAAGATTCCTCATTTGTATTTGTATGGTGCGAGTAATACTGCGAAGACTAATTTGTCTGAGATTGGTGGTATGTTTTGGGGTAATCCGAATGAGATGAGTGTGCCTGGTTCGGCGGTTAATAGTGTTTATCAGTTTGGTCGGGCGTTGCAGAGTACGGCTAATGGTTTGATTGTGAATGAGTGTGATACGATTATGGAGAATACTCATATTTTGGAGATTTTGAAGAATAGTTATGATACGAATTATGATTTGAGGAGGAGGTATGAGAATGAGAAGGTTGATGGTTATACTAGTATTATTTTTACTAGTAATACTGGTGTTAGGGAAAATGATGCGTTGGTAAAACGTTTGCAAGTCGTCATGTTTGACGTCCAAGAAAGAATGAGCCAAGACGACGTAAAACTCTTCAACAAAACCTTCCACTGGGTAGGCAGAAACGATAATGACTTCGCCAAACTCTTCCCTTTCATAGGAAATTATATCGCATGGTATTTACATGAAAACATGAATATTTTATTACAAGATATTGAAGATACAAGAGATGAAATTATTAAAGGTTTAGAGGAATATACTGAGGTACAATTACCATGGTTATACAATAGATATGAATCTCAAATGACCGTAGAAGACGTTGACACAAATATTACAGAGGAAATACGTGATGTTATTGTAGCAGAAGTTAGTAGGGCTTTAGACCAAGGTTTATCTAATCAAATCGCAAATGAAAAATTAAAAACTAATGGTAGTTTTAGTGTACAGGAGCCTCCAACTATTTATGAGGCTGTGAAATATAAAGCTATTTACGGTAGAATACCATATATTGCATGGGATGAAGAGAATGATAAGGTGGTTATAACAGCGCAAATTAAAAAATACTTGAAAGGACACCCAGCGATAGCTACAATTGTAGGAGCTTTCGGAAAGACTTTAACGAGCCCAAGATTAAAAACGAAAGATAATCCTGCTGGGAAGAAATATGATAAAGTAATCAAATTTACAGAAAATGAATTTAAACAATATATAGAAAAAACACTATATGTTTAAATTCTATTCAACTTTTTTTTAAAAACACTAAATAACAATCGTTATAATTTTCGTCCAAAATTACCATGTAGAGAGGGGGAGTTGCAAGAAAAATGTGTAATATTAGAGTATAAGTGGTAGTTGTGTTCTGGTAATATTAGAGTGGTAGTGGTATTTATACTTAAGTAATATTTAAGTATAGTATGGTATTTGTGTCTAATATTACTATAAATATAGGTATGGAAGAAAAAAAACATCTACCATCGACTTTGGTAGAACCACCACTAAAATGATTCTACTGTCTTGTTTTTGAATATTGATGGCTAATATTCGTTTTTCGTAGGGTGGTGGAAATGGTAGAAGGTTTGAAAAATATATATATGTACATATTACTATTATTATGATATTATATTTTTTCCTATGCGTGAATATATTATATTATATATATATCTACCAAAAAAAAAATATATATATATAAAGCGTATTAGGCCAAATGGAGGATGGAGAATCATTTTAGTGGTAGATTTTTGTATTCTACCAATCTCTACCACCTCTACCACCTATATATTTAGGCTAATTTTAGAGTGTTAAATTAAAAAATAATGCCTTAGAGTTGTTTTTGATTTTTTCTACCAGGTATATTATAATTTTTTGTGTTAGAGTTGAATTGTGTAATTGTACATTTATACAATTTTGATTTTTTTTATTCTCCCCTCATTATATGGTAATGGGGTGGTATAACAATTGTTATATTTTTGTGTTTAGTTATGTAATGTATTTTTTACATTTTGTTGGAGTTGCGTGTAGGTGGTGGTTTAGGTGGTTGAATTCTTGGTTTTGTGGTGTTGTATTTTGACACTTGTAAGTGCAAGTGTTGTTTTTGTGTGGTGTGGTTTTGATATTTGTGGGGGTTGTTGTTGTTTTGTGTTTTTAGTTTTGTGTTGATGTATATTGAGTGGGGTATTTTTTGTGTTTTCTTTGTTTTTTGGGGTGAAACCGATACTTTTATTATGTATGATTTTTAGAATTATCAGTTATGAAATACGTGAGAAATAAAGTCAAGTATATGGTGTCTGAGATGCTTGAAAATTTTGAGTTGACACTTGAGGATGAGGTTCATTTGATGTGGTTGGTTGAGTTGGAAAATGACGTTGTGTATTTGCATTACATTCGACCTGAAAACAGTAACAAAAGTATATCCATTTTATGTCATCAAAAAGAAGATAGATATACACTTGGTAAGTTTTTTCATGAAATTGTTACTGAATGTTATCAAGATAACTTGATTGATTTTAAACCTGAAATGAGTTTTAATTTTACACCAACTGGAGAATTAATCCTATACTTATGATAAAAACCAAAACATTTATTATGTATAACTCATATATTCTCTAATCATGAAGTACAAAAAAAATAAAATAAAATATATGATTAGCGAAATAATTGAAAATTTCGAATTAACATCTAACCAAGAGTTATTATTAAGTAAATTGATTAACGATTTTATTAATATAAAACATTCTCCTTACATTCATGTTAATCTCTTGAAGCAAACTGCAACTTTTTATTGCTTGAGTATGCGTGATGGACTTGTGTTGCAGAATTTTTTATTTGATATTGTCCTTGAATGTTATGAGGATGGTTTAATTGATTTTAGACCTAATGTGGATTTTTATATTACGAGGGATGAAGATGAGTATATGAAGAATCAGGAGTCTTGTAGGGTGGTGATTGAGGGGTGATTTTCTTTTTTTAAATTTTTTTAACCTATAAATATAGGTTTCTTTTGTAAAAAAAAATACAGGAGAAAAAACAAAGGAAGTACATAAAATCTAACTAAAAAACCAAAGAAGAAGAAAACAAGAAAAGGAAAAATACGAAACTACAGAACATCAAAAAAGGCGTTCCATCTATATTTTTATATTATAATTAACATGTAAGGATAGTTATATTCGAAAATTGAATCATTAACACTTGTGTTTGACTTAGAAAATGGCATGACTTCCCACTCACAAAAATTAAGGAAATATAGCTAATGATACAAGAATCTAATAAAGCAGTATGTGTTTTTAACTAAGTTGTTGAATCTAGGCGATAAATAAATTGTTTTTCTTGACTACATATAAAGTGAGCAAACAAATATGAAATTTCAAAACAAAAGAAACTTTATTGCTGTCGTTTCCTTAAATTATTTCCTTCTTTTTTAATTAGAAAAAATATTAAAGAAAATTTTTTCTCCCGTACTAACGATAAAAGAGTAAAAAATTAACCTAAACCTCTTTTACCATAATATTTCTTTAGAACTATGTCAGCGTTAGTTCAAAATGAATATCGTAGTAGTTAAAGAACTACAGTACATCGTATGTCCATGTACACATTATACTTTATCTTATGTTATATATAAAGGTTTCGCTTAATATAACAGATTTAAATTTTTTCTAACTACAATACCAGCAGCTTCTAAATCAGTATCATATATATGACTACTTATAGCATGTAATGTAATATCACCTACACTACTATCAGTACCATGAGCAACATAAGCAGCTAAAGTAGCTAAACCACATAAATTACTGAAGAACCCACCATAAGCATCTTGACTACGATATATAATTGTACTATTTAATACACCATTACGTATTTTAAAGTCACACATAATAAGACATGGAACCTCATTACTAACACAATCAGTATTAGGCATCCAAGTAGTACAAGTAGCACGACGACTATTCCTACATTCATTCAACCTATCTACTGCAGCATCTATTTGGTCTATGTTATGAGCTTCACGCAATCTATTACCATAGGTGTATATAAATCCTTTATCATTTTTTGGGTTTAGGAATTGTTGACTATATATATCTAATTCTTCTTGTCCCCAGTAAAAACCGTCTGGTATATTGATGTATTTTAATTGCTCAAGTGCATTACCAAATCCAAAGAAATCTTTCTCACTAATGTTAAATGGGTCATGTATTGTACATACTGCATTGAGTAGTTCAGTTGTACTACTGTTTCGTTCATCATATACATGTCTTTGACCTTTTTTTATGATTTCGTTTAAAAGTCGTATCCATGTTTGTCCTATTCCATTACCTTCTATGTTAATAGTCATAAGTATCATCAAAAAGAAATTTTTAAGAAAATGAGTTTATTTCGAAGATAATGATATATGATGTGATGTATTTCGATTTTTTCTAAAAATTATTACTTTTTTACTCTATTTTAATAGATTTATATTCTCATTTTCTTGTGTTTTTTATATAGTTTTCTTTATTTATATATTTTTTTATTTTGTGGATTTTGTAACTTGTATATAAATCTTCTTTAATGTAACATATTTTTACCTATATGTATATACCCCACACTATATATATTTATAGGGAATTTTTAAAGTATATAAAGGTTTTTTCATCAAAAAAAAAGCATATATAAACCTTTCTTCACAACTATATATATAGGCGAGTCAAAAGGAGCTCTCTCCGCTCTTTATTTCGCCTGAAAGTGCTTTAAATTCTTACAATTTGGCGAAGAAAGCCTCTCCGTCCTTTGTTTCGCAAAATAAAGCCAGATACAGCTTTTTTGCCTGTTTTTAGGACTTTGTTGCACTCCGTAGGTGCTTTGAATGATTTTTATCATTTTTTACTCGATTTCCGAGCTTGAAAGGTGATAAAAGGCGGTTTTACCGCCTTGGTGGAGTTTTTGTTTTGACCTATATGTATATACTCCACACTATATATATAGGTGTTCGTAGTATATAAATGTTTCGGTTGTTCTGACCTATATGTATATACTACACACTATATATATAGGTCTTCATAGTATATAAATGTTTCGGCGGAAACCAACTTCCAACCTATAAATATAACAAAACACTTAAATACCCCAAAAAAACAAAAATAACACCCATGACATTACAAAATTACATGAATATACCTACAGAAAACGAAGAAATACACATAACAGAACTCCCAGTCCGCCCAGTAGGCAGAATAATTAAAAACGCAGGGGCAAATAGAGTAGCTGAAGCAGCAAAAGAAACACTTACAGCCTACCTAGACCAATACGGAATGGAAGTATCCACTAGAGCACTCCGTATAGCACGTGAAAATGGACGTAAAACCGTTACAAAAGATGATATTTTAGCAGCTGTACGTGATTTATGAATACTTTACTCCTTGAAATCGAAATTCAGCAGAGAAAAGACGCTATTAATCGGTTAAAATCAGAGATTGAGGACCATTATATGAGTATTGAGGCTAAAAAAGCTGAAATAATGGACCTTGAGGATGATATTTTTGATTTATATGAGTGTTTAGATGGTGTTTAGTGCCATTTTACACTTGAAATCATACTATTTTTGGAGGCTTCTACGGGCTTATTTGGTAGGCTGTAGCGATATGCAATTTTTTTGATGGCTTCTTTAGTTATGTTGCAAGTGTAAAGCTTATTTTTTCTATTTTTTGTATTATGGTGGTTGATTTCTTAACAATTTTAACCTATATTTATAGTGAAGGTCTTCATTTTAACACACTAACCATTCATTTTCCTCATACCTCATGGTAAAAACGAAAATTTTTATTCGTTTATATACATAACCACCGAAAAATCTACTTTATAGCCCTTTGGAGACCGTAAAATCGTTATTTTCTCGTCAATTCGATAATCACCAAAGCATATATATAAAGGTATCGGTTCAAATACCCCCCCATCATGGTATTAACGGAAACTATATCACTAAAAAGTAGTAGTTATTTATGAAGACTATGTTTCTGGAGCATAGTAGTTGTAATTTTTTTTAGGTAAACCCAAAAAATGGCGTGGGTGCACTCACAAAAATTTTCTGAAAAAGGATTGCCAGCCAAAAAAGCCGGGCGCCGACCGGGACCAGAATTTTCACCCCCCCTTTTATGGTAATAATGGCACATACTTATACCCGTAAGGGTATTCATGAAATTTTTTTAAAAAAACCCGCGAAGCAAAAAGGTGGCCTGCCCGTCGCCCCCCCAGCCTGTAGCCTATGAGGTGGTTTATAAAAAAAATAAAAAAATAGATGGGTGGGGTGGTGTGTTTGAAAAAATATTCGCAAGAAAGTTCGCCGGCAAAGAAATTCCGCCGCCGATTGCCAGCCCATATAGCCCCCCCGAAAAAAAAATTAAAAAAATAAAAACAGAGATGATGGCAGCTGGGGCTCACGAAAAATATTCTTAAAAAAAGGCGGCCAAAAAAAGCTCCCGAGCCCGTTGCGGCAGCAGCCAGTCCAGAGCAGAACAAGGGGGGGGTATAATATATAGGGTGGGCGGGTGGGGATAAATCAACAAAAAAAAACCGTTAAAGACCTAAGTCTTTAACGGCTATATTTACTTCTTCTGTGGGGTGTTGACTTCCCCATTTATAATGATTCCAATATGCATTTTTACCTCGTGTGATGTAGAGGTATTCACAATAATTGTTAATGATTTGTCGTTGGCAACGGTAAATTAATTTCTCATCACAGGATTCGGGTGATGATTGTAATTCAAGTAATTTTAAATAAGCATCTTTTACATTATTCGCAAGAGTCTGTTTCAATCACACCACACCCCATTAAAAACAATAGTCTCCAAATTCTCATGCTTAACATCAACAGTATTCACATTACCACGAACACTATGAATATACTCAAAATAAACATACTCAACATCTAAAAAAATCTTATTAACAGTAAACTCACAACCATTAACCTCCAAATGCATCCTTTCTTTAAACTCAATTTCATGCTCATGATTACTACTAAACTCTCTAACACTATACTTCCCATCTATAACATCAAGAATATTTTTAGTAATCATCTTATAACTTTCAATCGCTTCTTCATAAAAAAACCAGGTGTCTGGGTTAACCCCAGCACCATTAACAATCTCATCATAATAAACACTATTCATACTATCACCTTTTAGCTTTCCTAACAGAAATATTATTCAAATCACTTTCAACGAAACCAACTAAACAATAATCACTATCATAAAAATAAAACTCATTAGTATCAGGAAAATAACTAACACTCGTGACACCAATAAAAGTAGTATTATCAACATGAATAATCATCAAATCAGAATAACAAACCTCAATATAATCATGAGCCATTTCATCAAAAACATCACAATCACCAACAACATTCATTATTAATACACTCTCCCATAACACACAACATCACTAAAATCTTCATGCTCGATTTCACTGTTAATAAAAGCATTATTACCATCTTTATCAATGAAATTAAAATAAAACACAACAAACTGACTGTTGATTTCAATTTCATCAGCAGTAAAAGTAATACCATTAACACGAAAATCTAAGTAATGAGCGAAAGTAATATCATAACACTCATCACAATTGGTTTCAGACTCCACCATCTCATGGTAATTATCAATTTCACTAACTACTTCCTCAAAAATAATTTGGTAACTCTCCCGAGCATAATCGAAAAAGTTCCAAGTATCTTCATTGTATCCATCCATAATATCAGTATATAAACTCATAATCTTATTCCTCCTTAAAATAATAATCTAAATTTGTTTTAAACTCATTAATTACTTCATCAGCAATTGCTTCTAAAAATATACATTCAAACCAATCAAGAATATAATCACAAATGTCATCATACTTCATGGTTTTGACTTCTTCTTTACTGTAATCTTGTGGGATATTTTCTAATATATCATCTACTATCATGTTAATCATATTTATCACCTGTAATTAAATATTTCAATAATTTCAAACATTTCTAAATTATGAATCATCTTACCGAAATTATAAGATAACTCATTATTGGAATTGTTCATAAAATTTCTCTCTAATTCAAAGAGTAAATAATTATCAATATCATCTTTACCGAAACCATCAGCTTCAAAATATCCATTAATTTTTAATTCATATATGTTAACTAATATGTTTGTAATTAACGAGTTAATGGTTTTATAGTTAAATGGTTCGTATTCACATATTGTTTTACCAATATAATTCCAGCGATGAATTGTTTGAGTTAAATAGTCATCACTAATTGGTAAATAATCATCAATATTTGAAAGTAATTCATTTGTATCAACTCCTTCTAAATCAAATTTAAAATCAATTTTATTTTCAACTGCTATATCTATTCCTTCTAAAAGATTACATGGGATGAAGATTTGATTATCATCATCACCAATATATAGTTTTTTATTACTCCAGTATGAATCAAACATATTCTATCACCTT
>CAVFGN010000005.1:20679-26560 GCA_963621965.1 Alistipes finegoldii | reverse complement strand
ATTTTATTAAACATAATATCACAATCTTGATATGTATTCATCTTTACCGTACTTTAATATTTTGCAGATTTTATCACTTATTTCTTCTGAATATCTTGTTTCAAGATAATCAGTGATATATAAATAACAAAATTCAAAATCACTTTCATCGTAATCCTTGAATTTTATTTCATTTTTTATATCTCTAACAAGTTTATCTATTACATATTTCATGAATACTTTTTCTTCTGTATCATACATATTATCACCTTCATTTTTCCGTAAAGAGATGAATGAGGAATTACTCCTCATCACCCCAAGTTAAGTATCCATCTTCATCCATGTTATATAGACAAATTAAATCTAATACTTCATCAAGAGCATTGATTAATTCATCGTTAGGACAATTTTTTAACATGAGTTCAATACCTTCACATGCTTTATCCCAATTATCATTATGATAATCATAGGAATCAATGCCTATTTTGCTTCTGATACTTACTGCTATTTTTTCGTATAAATAATTGTTTGTCATATTTGAACACCTCAATATTTAATATTTAATTTTTCCATAACTTTTTCGAATGCTTCCTGATGAATATCATCAGTATAGTCCGAAATCCATACATTCATGTTATAGAAATCACTATTCCGTAAATCGAATAGCCATTCTTTTCTGTCTTCGACTGTCATGTCTTCCATGACATAAGTTGCGATTTCTGTAGCTATATCTTCAGCTACATTGTTTATATTTTTTTGTGTATCTATTATCATATTTATCACTTTCACTTTTCCGTAAAAAAATAATAGTTTAAGTAGTTTAAATGACATACTTGGGTCATAAAGTTTAATATCCTTTAAGGACACTTGCAATTAGCAATACTATTAATATTGCTGGATAATACCAAGGAATACTATAATCTATTTTATCACTCTCCTATAATCCAAAATATCATTTTACATATCAACCATACAATTGCCCAAAGTATGAATGGAGCTACAAACATTGCAAAACACCATTCATAAAATTGTGTTGTCATCGGTCTATCATCATGAGCCATATTTTATCACCTTCAATATATACTTAATCTAACAAACCCGTAATCAGATTTTTCAAGTTCTTTTTCAATGGTATGAATGAAATCCAAATCTTGATTAGTCCATTCTATATTGATGTCCCATTCACAGTCATTGATGAAGCCTTCAAAATGGTTTTCACAAATTTCAACCCAGCCTTCACCGGATTCATTGGTAAAGTTACTAAACCAATCAAGTCTAGCCATTACTTCTGGAATTTCACTTTCAGTATATTCTTTAATTGGGCGAGTGCATTCCACATCCCCAATTTTCTTAATTTCTAATATTTGTATATTTAAATCCATTTTTATCACCTTATAACCATAATATTTTTATTTCGCCATTGTACCAGTATTCGTAATGGCCTTGTTCAATGACGAGAATTTCTAATTTACTTTCATTATACCGTTTGGTAATCCAAGCACCAATGGTATAAATAGTATCAATGAATTCATCAAGTTCTTCTTGGTATGGCCTTTGAACCATAGTAAAGAACAATGTATCATCATCATTATCATATAATTCAATGATGTCATCAAATTCATTTTGACAATATTCAGCTACATCATCAGCCAAAAAATCAATAACTGAATTTTTTATAGCATCTTTTGTGCTGCCAAAATTTGGATTGACAGCATTTCTTTTTTTAGCTATTGGAGCTTCTTTCATTATTTATCACCTTTAATTTTTTTAATAATTTCAACAACCTTTTTCATACATTTATTAGCTAAAACTTCATTCATGTTTATCACCTCACTTTTCCGTAAAAAATTATAATTAGTAGAAAATAAATTCTACTTCATTTACATCTACCATATCCTTAGGTTTCCTTGTTTTAAGGTTAACCTCAAATTCTTCAAATAAGTAGATTAATCCTAATTCCTCATAGGTAAACACTTCTGGGTTTGGGTCAATACATTCTAATTCATAGTATGTATACCTATCCCCAGTATATTCATCCATATCATGATAAACATATTTTTCATGTTCATCTAGATATAGTATGTTGTTTAGAAAATTTAATATATCAACTCCTCTGTAAGAGTCGTATAGTATATTTAGTAACTTAATCGCATTTTTGTTTTTACCTATAACTACCATTTATATCACCTCATTATTCCGTAAAAAAAATTTTATAATAAAAGTATAAGAAGAAAATAAAAAGAGGATATTGCCCCCCAATTATTCTTTCATTTGTTCAACATCTCTAACTAACCTACCAATATAAGTAGGGAAGTCATCATTGTGTACAGTGATTGTATAAGATAAACTTATTAGTAAACTGTATACAATTTCTTCATGGGACTTGTAATGTTGTACATGCCCCAAGTAATTCATTATTAAAATTACACACTCATGATAATTATTATCATCGTAAGCTTCTTTTAATAATTTTAAACTGTATAATTCTTCTTTTTTAGGGGAACCACAACCATGATTCCCACTTCTAATTAAAGTCATTTTTTATCACCTCACTATCCCGTAATTAGTATTCTTGAAATCTTGCTTCAAGTATACCATCGCATTTCTTACATCTTAGTACACCTTCATCGTCTTCATAGACTCTTGTGTACATTTCTTTTTGACTTATAGGTTCGTATTGGAATTTTCCATCTTCCATATCTAAATAGATTGAATATAAATCTTCATAATGATAACAAGAGCAGTCGCAATCTATTTGACAGTCTGCCAAACCCATATAAAACATATCCATGTCATTAACTCTAAATACTTGTGGATATGTGTAACCTCCTCGAATATCACATCCTCCATGTACTTGGAGCAATACATAGTCTTCACTCCAATACTCGAAATGATGAAATTGAAGTGTTTGAGATAATACACATTCTCCATTATAAGTATTGTAACATGACGAGATGTCTTCAATGTCTGGTATTTCTTGCAGTGCTTGTTCTTGGTCAACGATACTGTATACATCAAGACCTGCTTTTTCGACAATGTAGTTAAACCAATCATCTAACTCATCGTCGAAATCCAAGTTATAAGCTAAGAAGTCGTACACCGGAACTGTCGGTGTAATTTCAACCTCTTTGTTTTTCTCATCAATATAGAAATCAACTGGTTGATATCCAGTTAAGATTCCATTTTCGATGTTTTTTTCATATGCTCTACCATAGATGTCACCTGAGTCAAGCATATTTGACCCAGTGTTCTCGGTTAATATTTGTTCTATTCTATTCATATTATCACCTATTTTTTATTTCACTATTCCGTAAAAATAGTGTGAATAGTTTAATGACATATTCAGGTCAAATTTTCATATCTAATTTGTTCATATAGTTCCTCAATATCTTCAAAAGATATATTATGAATATCACCTATATAACCTAAATCGTAAGCTATTGTTAAAAACTTATGATATAATTCCTGCCTTTCTTCAGTATATTTATTTGAAAAAGTGACAGGAAAATTCGACAATTTGATTGTGAGCTCTGTCCAAGCTCTTTCAATTATTATCAATTTATTTATTTTATTCATATTATCACCTATTTTTTATTTTACTATTCCGTAATTAAGCTAATGATTGGACATAATAAGCATTAGCTTCTGTTGGGCACATAATACCCAACATTATAATAATGGTAAAAGCAATAGTACCTATTAATATCATTGCTTCTATTGATGGAGTTTTTGGTTCTGGCTCCATCTTTTTTAATGACCTCATGTTTTCACCTCCACTTGGCCGTAATTGTCCATAATTTTTTGAAAGAACTCAAGGTCATTATCTTTAATTTCCTTGAATTTTTCCATTAATTTTATAGCTTCTTCGTCACCTTTATGTACACCTTCATGTACCTCCTTAGGTAACGGAAGCAAATTATGGAACTTATTATTGTTCCTTGACCTTAAATGGTGTATATTCCATGAGTCGGGAACTTTCAATTTATCAGCTATTACACATTCATGTAGTAGCTTTGCTTTTCCGTTTGGTAAGGTAACCATTAGGTAACGGCTACCTTTCCAAATTTCACCAAATTTACTTCTACCCATAATTATCACCTATTTATTTTCATTTCACTATTCCGTAGAATAGTGTTCTCAGAAAAATTTTCTGGGATTTCCAGTAAGAGAAACGGCCAAAGAGAACTTGCGGCCGCCATCGCTAACCAGTCCCCCCAGCGGAGGGGCTGAGGAGTTTAGATAACTAAACTGCACCCGAAGGGTGCTAATATATTCTTGCCCCCCAGCGGGGGGTTGGGGGGAGAAAACATATTACTGGATGGTTAAATAACAAAATGAATTCATTTTACCGAGGAGCTCCTGTCGACGAAGCTCGACGGAGCGGGCAAATAAATCTGCCCGCAAGGGCCATTCGATGACCAAAAAAAAAGCGATGATAGAATAATTAAAAAATTATCCTATCATCGACCTGGTATCATCTATTTAAGAAGTCATCAATGACATCTAACATGTAGATGTCATTTTGTACTTCTATATCGTTAAAGATACCTAAAGTACCATAGACTTCATTTGCGTCTGCGAAATCACAATGATATTGACCAGAAATATCATTGTAATAGATATCTATGCTTCTGCCGTTACAGAAGCTATTGTTTTGTATTGTTTTACAGTATTTCATATTTATCACCTATTTTTGTTTCACTTTACCGTAAAATATGATAAAGTGATGTGGTAGGAAGGCTACCAACCTCAACTACAAGTTACTTCACTATCCCGTAAAAAAAATTATGGGATGATTACCATTCAAGTTCATCCCAATTTGCTTCTGCGATAACAACCGCATCGCAGAAACCAAACCAGTACCAGATGTACCAGAGTCTTTGTTCTGATACATCGAAGTACTCTATGTCTTTGTAACAAGACATGGTTATCACCTCCATAGATGATAATGGTAGGAAGGCTACCAACCTCGACAACTATTTCACCTTACCGTAATTAAACGATAAGGGAATTTTTGTAGCTATTATTATTAATAACTACTTCACTTTACCGTAATGATAAAGGAGTATAGCTATTAGTAGCTACTTCACTTTACCGTAAAATATGATAAAGTGATGTGGTAGGAAGGCTACCAACCTCGACAACTATTTCACCTTACCGTAATTAAACGATAAGGGAATTTTTGTAGCTATTATTATTAATAACTACTTCACTTTACCGTAAAATATAAAGATGGTTGTGTGAGTGTTAGTTTTTTTTGGTATGGTGAGGCCCACCTTAATTCTCGGGTGGGTCTCGCCGGCGATAGCCATTTACTGTGGTACTGGAGTAATTTAGATAATGCATATTCTATGGGTGGGCGGGTGACCTCTAAAATTTTCTATTTTGGAGGTCGGGCTGCGGTAGTTTTGGAGTGTTTGGATAATAAAATATTTTTTTGTGTTTCTATGATTCGATTCTACCTTGTATATTTATTATGGGTTTTTGGCTTTTATGATGCGGGGCATCTTCGATGCCCCCCGTCGGCGTAAGCCGATGAAAATTTTTACAGAGAGTGTGTATAAAATGTGTGTAAGTTGAGAGTAAAAAGAATAATGTACTTTAATTATGGTGTGGTTGCTTGCCAAGGGTGATTTATTAAAGTTATGGGTGCTTGAAATTTCTGAAATGGGATTTGTCAATATGATAAGGGGGGGTAAAAAAAATTTGGGATATAAAAAGGAATAAAAAAAAAGTAAAATAAAGTCGCAACCAGTTTAATTTTATTATCTGATTTCTTTTTTAAAATCAGATGTAATATATTTTTGACATTGTTCGTAAAGTATAAAACAAATATAACATCTGTTATATTGTAAAATAAAAAAAAAGGTTAAGAGAGTTTAAAATTAAATAAAACTCTCTA
>CAVFGN010000005.1:0-19850 GCA_963621965.1 Alistipes finegoldii | reverse complement strand
AGATTAAAATATAATTGATAATATATAAAATATAATTGATAAAATAATTATTTAGGATAACCTAAACTTTAATAACATCTTATGTTATCTTATCATCATCATTGTAATTAGTTATACACAACCTATGAATAACATATGTATATCACCACCTACCCCCGTCTTGCTAATTATTTATGAATATTTTATAAATAAAATACACACAATTTAAGCACAATCTAAACAACATCATATGTTATCTTTATAGTTGTCATACAAAAAATTTTATTTTTTTTAATATACGAACTTTTTTTTAACATTAAAGTTGTGAATCTAAAAATTCTAAAAAATCAGCAGTAACCCTCAACCTAACACACCCACAATCCCAAAACCACCCGCCATCAAACCAATCAACCAACACAGACTCAATAACACCCCAATCATGATAAGAACAATCCACCAACAAAAACAAATCATCATCATCCATGTTAAAAAACACGGGAAAATCCACAGGCAACAAACCACCAACCTGCTCACAAGCACAACCCTCAAACTCACCCATACACATATGATAAAAACAAACTAACCTCGTAAAATTCACAATAAAAACCCCCATTAATGTTTAATAAGAAACAGAGGAGATGAAATATACTCCCCCAATTCACGCTGAAAACTAGTATCATCTCTGATGAGAACATACCAAACAAACTCCTCCTGTTTCTCTGAGTACATTCTCGTCATTTCAATAATCTCATCCATCATAATGTTAATATACCCTTGAACTCATTAATATCAAAATCATCTAGGAAAACTTTATCGTTCTCTCTAGTTTCATACTCATCTACTAAACCAATATTACCATCAACTGTATGCCAATCCGGTTTCTGTTTATACCCATTAGACACTAATCTACCATCCTTCAACAATGCACAATAAATGAGGCTGCCCTCATACCATCTAAACCAGTAATTATGATAATAATTACTCCTAGTACTCCTAACAAGCAAACCATCATCTTTATGAGCACCTAACAATTTACCAGCCTGCAACGTACTCCTCAAACTCCAAGTCTTCACATAAGATTTAGTATTTAATTCTTTACAGTTAGATGAGAATACTAACCTATTTTCTAATGGAGTGTCGGTTAACCATAAATCATTAATCTTTAACACATCAATAATTAGGTAATCTTTATCTACGATGAAAATGCCATCACCGTAATCCCCACATTCCGCGGTTACTAATTTATATGGTCCACTATACTGCATGGTAATGCATGGCCATACTAATCCATCACATACTCTGTAAATGTGTGGTACTCTTATTTTTAGGTTTTCATCAGGGTTGAGGGTGGATTCTGAGGCGTATCTCATGTATTTTCTGGATTCTTTCATGTTGGGTTTAAGCCTATTAGCGACATACCCATTACCACCCATTATCTGTTTGAGTACACTTAGGCAGGAGCCTTGCATTTGGTAGATGTCAATTGCTCGGTCGTAATTGAACCAGAATCCTCTGAATATGAGGTTGAGTAGTGTTTTGAATTCGAATGCACCCCAGTATTCGGATTCATAATTATCTAAGTGGCCTTCACCCTCGAATACTTCTTTGCAGGTACAACCATTATCATAATGTCTGATATTATCATAATCATTACATAAGAGACTCCATCCGTATGGGTCTACCATCTCTCTATGGAAAACGGGTGCTTTACCTTTTTGCACTTTACTATAGAAAGTGTGGAAAGTCTTTAGGAATTCTCCTAAATTAGTTTCATTGTAGCTTCTGGTTTTTGCGATTTGACTTCTTATACTGTAATTATCATTTAACATTCTAAATCCCCTCCTATGGTTAATGTTAATAGTTTCTGTGCTAGTATAGCGTCTTCTATACTGGCGTTGGAGTGTTCTAGTGAGTAGCCGATTAAGCGTATGACTTTATCGGTTTTCCCTAGTTTTCGATGTTTGAGTATGTATCTGATGATTAAGGCCATTTTATCATCAGTATTCAATTGTAATCCTCCTTTGGACAGAAGAGTAGGCATCCAGCACTCTTTTTCCCGTTCTTGTATACTTCATGCATGCTGAAGAATCGACTGATTTTACGTGGAGTGATACGTAATTGGTTACTGATTTTATATTTACTATCCATTTTACTCATTAACTGGTTTGCGGTTAAGCATTCACCTGTTAAGTATACTATGCGGATACAGGTCCAGTAATAATCCTCGTACCTAGCAATATTACGATTAAAATAACCATTATTAAACAAATTAAAATTACTCAACCTATTTGTAATAGTATTACGTTCGATATTTAGTGTGCGAGCCCAGAACTGTACATTGGGATGGAAACAAAACAATAAACATATATCATCATTAAAGAAATCTTGTTTTTTAAACCTGCCTTTAGTGTTTTGCAAGTCATTAAAGACATTGTACCCGTATATGGGGTTTAATAATCCCTCATTATTGATGATAATATCACATGCATCTGCGCAATCTTCCTTATCTTCTATGGTAAGTTTGAAATTATTTTCAAACCATTCCTTCTGTAACAGGTCGTTATAGTGTTTGTTATCATCTAATAAACCGTATATTAAGTGTTTAAATAACCATTTGGGAAGATTACTCTTCCCAACATATTTCTTGTGATTATGTAAATTTTCTAAAGTATATAAAAACAATTTCAATCCCTCTTATTATCTGGGTCCCTACCGTCCCTGGTTTTTGGTTCTAATGGGTCTTCCCCTGTTTGTCTTTCTTTCTGTTTTGGGGTTAATTTATTACCTGTAGAGTCTGTTTGATTCTCATATTGTGCGCTTCTAACAGCGAAAATCTCTTTGAGAGTGTCGGTAACTCCAGGTGCACAACCTCTGAATCCTAGTACACTACGTGCTTCATCTAATGTTATTAGTCCAAGTTCAAGGGCGCTTTTAATCCAAATCATGCTTTCTGATGGTAATTCTGTGGTAGTTGGAGGGAAAGCAATATAGATGTTATGGTAATCTTCTCCACGAGTGTAACCTTGGCTTTCGAGATATGGTATATAGAAGGATTCGGCGAGGAAATCATTTAAACTAGCTCTGTAATCGTTGATTTCTTGTTGGAAAACAGCGGATTGGGTTTTACCACCACTAAGGTTACTGATTTGACCACCAAGTAGACTTTCGGGTATACTTAACATACCTAAATCCCTACGGGATTGTTCAAGAATGTTAATAAGGTGACCTACATCATCTGCGAAACTTAATGTTCTTGGTTCAATACGAGCATCACATACAATATCATCACCAGCACTTAACTGGTCTTCTAGTACTCTACGTGCTTTATCAATAATATCATCTTGATTGTACCCCATTTCATCAGTCACATCAACTGCCCATTGCACAATAGGGATAGCGTAACGGTCTAGGATTTCAGCAAGGTCAACCCTATTATTAAGGAATTGATGTAAAGTATCTTGCAAATGATTTACAATACTATTACCATATATATCTCCAATATCTGGGTCATTCGCAAAAATCTTCATGTCTTCTGGTGGGATTTTAAAGATGTAACCACCGTAAGTATAAGTGTAATATTCAATATCCCCATAGTCTGGTCCTGGTTCAGTGACTAAATGTATCTCCACATCCTTCGGATGCAAAAGGAATAATTCCTCTGGGTTACCATCTTCATTACGATTACCACAATATGTGAATGCAGTACCATAGAGGAAGTAACTTTTTAATTCCTCTTTAAAAAGACTACGGTTAATAGTTTTACTTAATGGTTTACAAGCTTCCTCAATCTCAGTAATACGCTCCCCTTTTTCATCCTCTATGGTAAGAGTATAAAAGGTTGGACAAATACTAGCAATATATTTTTGTATAATCTTTTTAAGGATTGTACGTTGATATAAACCATCTAGTATGGTATAAGTTAATTGCATTGGCCTGTAACTATTACCATATATCTTCATATGATAATTGGGGTTTATTTTTTTGATTTTACGTGTCTTCTTTTTATTGTCGGTCATTTAATATCTCCTTCGTTTACGATTAGTGTATCTACCATATCTTTGTTTTGCTTTCTTTTTATACTCTTTTCCGAAAGCCTTCTCATGTAAATTATAACTTTTAAAACTATTTCTCATGCTTTTTCCATTGTTCACGAAATCTGTGATGGCGTAGTTGCATAGGTTGAAACTATCAATGTAGTCATCGGATGCTCCTTTTTCGAAAACTACACGTCCATTATCGGTTAATTCACGTGTATAATCGTGCATTTCGGTGACTAATGTTTCGTCTTGATAGAATGTTACATACCCTGATTCAAGATTATTAATACAGTTTTCAACTAATGTAACCTTCATAGGTTGGCTGAATTTAACATCCAAGACATTATAACGAGCATCATGCTCCACATTCTCGGTTAAAGCCACACCAACACCAGTAGAATCAATAGCGAGATTCTGTAACCTAGGAAAACGTTTAGGTAAAATCTGATTCAGGTAATGTAAAATCTTAGTATATTGAGTACCTAATGGCCAACTATAAAAAAACTTAGCTTCCCAAACCTGATTCAACTCATTTAAAGTAGCAACAGTTAAAACACTATTATTACGAGCCTTACCAAAATCCACACCAGCACAAGCTAATAAAGGAGATTGGAAAACATTAGGAGGAGCACAAACACCAGAAGAATCAATAAGTTGTTGATAATAAGGCATACTGGATTCATCAAGAAATTCAAGACAATACTCCCTCCTGAATTTTTCCTCACCAATAACACTCTTCACAGTCTCTAACTCATCAATTGGAAGACGATACTCAGCCTTACTATAAGCTACATTACCATGCTCATCTAAATCAGTAATCTTAAACCTATGTAATGAAAACTTACCATTCTGAGGGCAAGGTTTTGGTCTACCACCATTAACGTAAGCCTCACTAATCTGCTTACTATTCATGATATTATCATAGAAGAAATTAGATTTACCCCTAGGTGTACCAGCGAAAACCATCTCAGAATCACCAATCTGACCACTGATAACAGGAATAATAGTGGATAAAGCCTCAGCATCTAAAGATTGAGTTTCATCCAAATATAATACATTTAAACCAGAACCAACAAGACTAGAATCCTCTTTCTTCCCAGATTTAGCACCACTCGTACCAAATTTAATCCTTGTACTATTAGTTAATTGCTTATCAAACTTATTGTTAACTACAAAACTAGATTGTAACATTGGAGAACGCATAATCATATCACTCATAACATTACTAAAAGTTTTAGCCTGTTCCTGAGTAGGAGCAATCAATGCTAATTGTTGATTTTTACGGAAAAAAGCCTTATGTAACATATCAGCAATCATAGTTAAAGTCTTACCACTACGACGAGAACAAAACAAAATCTTATACAAAGATTTATCACGTAAAAAAAGTTTCTGTTGTGGCTCAAGTTTATATGGTTTACCATTGGTGTTATAACAAAAATGTTCAATAAAAAAAACAGGGTCTTTCTTGGAAGCATAAAGAATCTTCTTCAGCTTCCTTTCTTGATTCAATTCATTCAAAACATATAACCTCTTATAAATTCCTCAATACCTCATTAACCAAGTCATCATCAATATCATCAAAATTCATACGAGAATCAGTATCATAATCAGTATCAGGTTGAATATCACGATACTCCTGATGATTACTTGTATCATAACCCCCATTAGACATATTATATCCTATACTAGGATTAGTAGAATTATACATATGAATATAATGCTCCTCAATCAAATCCAAATCCTTCTCAGGAACATTATCAGCTAAAATCGCATAATCAAAACACTCAACACCATACTTACGAATAGCACGACTCAAACAATAATTATAAACACGACTATTCTCAGTAAAAGCCTCATTTAAATGTTGCTGAAAACGTCTTTTAGCAGTATTAATTGTTTTTCCAATGTAAATTTTATCATTAGAAAAATTCTTAATAATGTAAATAACTCCTCTTCTATCATCTTCAGTCATAATAATTATCATATTTATATATAATCATATATAAACTTTTTCATCACCTATACCTAATGCTAATAACGACTGGTTTTTTGAAAAAACCCTTTATAAGTACTATTGTAAAACATACTACTGATAATTAATAAATTATCTACAAATTTTTTTATAAAAATGAAAATCGGGAAAAAAGAATATGACCGAAGTACAATTGACACAGGCCAAAAGTGCTCTTTTCAATGGGTTTGAACCTAAAGACGATTTTACTCATGTTGCAGGTTTTGCTGTGCATGAGGGGACTTTTAATCAAATTACTATTTTAAAAGAGGAACTAGAAAAAAGTGTTAATTCTCTTATTGGACGTCCAATACTTAAAGACCATGAAGCATTAGCTGATAATGTGGTTGGTAAAGTAACCTATGCTGATATTAGGATGGACCCCGATACAGCTACACCCGCTATTTATTATGAAGCTGACATTGATAATGATGAAGAAGATTTCTTAAGAAAAATCGAGAAAGGATTATTAAATGCAGTGAGCGTAAGTTTTAATTGTTCCCATATATGTGGTATATGTGGTGAACCTGTTTTTGAATGCCCACACTGGTTTGGTGATGATGGATTTAAAGTATTAGCGAGGGAAATGAAGTTTCGTGAACTTTCAATAGTAGCTGTACCAGCAGATTCTGATGCAACTGTAACCATGGAATTCGCTGATAATGAAGTAAATTTTGAAGAATTAAAAAACTTAAAACAAGAAAGGAGGACTAAAATGTCTGAATTTGAAACTAAATATACTCAAGTAGTCGAAGAATTCTCCAACTATAAAATGGAGAAAAACGATGAAATTACCGGATTAAAAGAAGAATTTAAAGCTAAAGAAGAAGAATATGAGATGAAAATCTCCGACAAAGTGGAAGAAGCATTAGCTTTAAAAACCGAATTAGAAAAATTCACAGAAGAAAACAAACAACTCAATGAAAAAGTCACTGAATACGAAAATAAATTCGCAGAAATCGAAGAAGAAAAATTAAGTGACCTCAGAAAACAAGTAACCGACTTAAACGAAGAAGTTAAAGCAGGACTTGAAGCTGAAGAAATCGCAAACTTAAGCGAAAAAATGTTAAACAGATATGTGGACATGTTCACAAGTATCAAAGAAAATACTGTTGAAGTAAAACCACAAAACAATGCTAATGATAAATACGAAAACAACGAAGCATTTTCCGATGACCCATTAGCAAGCTTATTAAAAAGAGTACAATAAGGAGATATAAAATATGATTCATTCATCTGGACAAATATTAACTGGTAGAGCAGCATCTGTAATTGAAAATGCTATCGCTAACATACCAGACGCAGACGGATTCTATAGAACCGCTTACAAAGCAGTATGTTTCCCTGCAACCGCACCAACTGAAGATTCTGACGTTTATGGTACATGGATTGAAGAAGCAACCAGTGGAAATAAAGACAATTTCTTAGGTGTTATTGGAAACGATACTACCCCAGAACCAAACTTAGACGAAGGAACTACCGTATTAAATAGTAGAAAACCTATTTTAGATTACGGTGCAAACCGTACTCTTCAAAAAGGAGACGTAGTTACAATAGAAAGAAATGGTATGTTATCTGTAATTGCATCCGCAGCAGTTAAAGAAGGACAATTAATCACTGTAGGAGATAAAGGAGGATTCAAATCCACCACAACCAAATCTGAAGCAGTGGGAAGAGCATATCAATCTGCAAAAGCAGGCGAAAGATTTATCGCATACATTGAAGGAGTATAAGTATATGGAGCCAATTAACAATTTCGCACAAGCACCACAAACTAGTGAAGGATATTACTTCCATAACAATGCAATAGCACCAGAAGTAATTAAATACTTAGAAGACCATTCTGACCTCAGACAATTCTTTACCCCAAAACCAATGCAAGGAGTACTTAGTAAAACCTATCGTGTAGAAAGAGACGAAGGAATTGCAGTACAAATCGCAGGTAACTCCGAGGTACCAAGAGAAGAAAACGTAAGAAGATTATTCACCATCTACTTGCACAGAAACGCAACTGGATATAAAATCGATGATGATGAAAGGAAAATCAACTCTGATGACCCAGGATTCGAATCCAGAAAAATGCAAGCAGCAATGGAAAGAATGCTCAAAAAAGAAAGATTAGACATCATCAACGTAATGATGACTGCGGCAGGAACTGGAAACACAGTAACAACCTACACTGACAAAATCACTGTAGAAGCAATCAACAAAGCAATAGTACAAATGATACAAGACGCAAGAGCAGACGTTGAACACCCAATCAGCCTCGAACCAGACACTATCATAATGTCCTATGCAATGTTTAACGAATTACAACAAGACCCTAAATTCCAATTCGTCCCAGAAATCTATCAAAGAATCCTATTAGATGCTAAACTCAAAGAAGGCGGAAACAGAGGAATCTTATATGGTGAAACCGGTCAAAGCGTAGCAGGATTAAACATTATAATCGCAAACGAATTAATCGACCAAGCAATCATCCTAGACACTAGTAAAGACGCATTCTGGTTAGCAGAAGACCAACAACCAACCATCAACAGATACAGAGACGATGAACACATATCCGACATCGTAGACATCCGTCACGACCAACAACCAGTATGTGTAAGAACTGAATGCTCAGCATTAATGAAAAAAGCATAAATAAAAACAATATAAATTAGAGGTGCAAATAACATGGCTGCAAAAAAAACAACCACAGCAGAAAAAAAGACAACCTCCAAAAAAACCACATCCTCCAAAAAAATTAAATTAGCATTCAGACCACTAATAACACAACCATCCGCACTACAAATGTGCCTAGAAGCACACGAAATACAAACCGTAGACGGAAGAGAATCAACAGTAGTGGTACCAAAAATAAAAGGATTACCAGCAACACTCGTAGTGAAAAATGGTGAAACAATAGAAGTAACAAAAACACAATGCGACCAATTAACAGAATTAGGATTCGTAGAAACTGAAGAAGAAGCAAAAAAAAGAGAAGAATTTGTAGATAACTTAGGAGTACAACACCCAGATAAACTCAACTACGGACAACTAACCGGAGACGCATCTGGAATGTTAACCTCCAGGGACATAAATTATATTTCTACATTTAAACTAACAAAAATATAATTTAAACGATAGACATGCTAGACGTAGACCAAGTAAGACTATTCTTACGCCTCAAAAAAGAAGACATATCCGACGAAGACCTAAAACAATACATAAACTATTACGGACTAGTCATACTAGACCAATTAGGTGACGTTGCAAAAGAAGATGACCACATAATGGACACACCTTTATTCGATGAAGCAATAATGGCCGCGATAGCATGTCAACTATCATTAACAGATATAGATGTCATACACACTCCAGCAGAATACAAAGTTGGAGACACATCAGAAAAATACACTAACACCTCACAAGGTTTATATGGAGAAATACCAAGTTGGTGTAGTAGATACGATGACCTACTCAGTAGTCTCGTAGACAAATATGTTGACATGAAAAATCTACAAGTTTTCAGAAGAAAAGGAATGAGTGTACGTAGAAAATGGTACAGAGATTTATACTGATTATATGAGTTTTAAAACAATCTTAGACCGTACATACAGAGTAAACGAATTCGTATACTTAATGGAAAAAGGATATTCATCCACAGAAGAAGACGAATTAGGATTTAGTAAAGGAAAATACGGTATAAAACAAGAACTACATGGCATCATTCAACGTCCACAAGAAATGGAAATAGACTTTAAAGGTTCAGAATCCAATCCTGCTTACATTGGTTACTTCTTACCAGAATTCGACTTAAAAACAAGTGAATTAAACAATTATCGCATAAAATATGTTCGTCCATACGAAACATTACTAATGAAAATTACAGAATACAATCCTAATTTATTTTTAAGACATGATAGAGACCATATTAGATTAAAATTAATATTGGAGAAAAAATATGCCTGAACTTACAATAGGCTCAGATTATGAATATATATTAGGAGGAAATAATTCTGGTTTCGGAGACTTTTTAAATAACATTCTTAATTTTGAAGCTTTTATTGGTGGAACATTTTTTGAAGGACGAGCCGAAGGAATGGGAAACGAAATAATTGAGTTAGCTAAAGAATATGTGCTCGCTCAAGATATTCCCGGACCAGACGTAAGTCAGGGAATCTATGGAGATGCAACTCCACATAAAACAATATTAAATTCTTTTGAACAAAACACTAATTCAACTTCAGTAGATGTTTACAATACTGCTCAAAATACACATGGACAATATTATGCTGGGCATGTTGAGTTTGGAAGTCATCCATTTGGAAAACCAAAATATATGCCTCCAAGACCATTCTTGCGTCCAGCATTACGTACTGCAGCAGTATTAAGTCGTGGACAATTAGTAGAAGACGCTGTAGCAACATTATTCTCATCAGAAATAGTTAACCGACACTTCGGTACTACAAGAAGAGGAAAAAACACTCTAACTTTTGGTTCTCAATCTATCATAGGGAAATCAAGAAATGCGCGTGGTTATATACAGGAACATCTTAGTGACTCTAAAAAATTAACTAGATTCAAGAAAGGATTCGGAGCAGTACGTCCATCACAAACAGAATCAACAGCAAGAAATGAAGGTTATAATACAAATTATGTTAGACGAACTATGCACTGGACAAGATAAAAGATATTATGAAAACTAATAGCACACTAAAAGCAATACTCGAATTATTAGGTGACCATAAAAAAGGAGCATATCATTTACCATTAAATGAAAAAGAAATTCCAGTATTATTAAACAAAGATGAAACAACAATCTATCCAGAAATAAGACTTAGTCCTTTTATTGAAAAATACTCATTACAACATCAAAAATATATTGAAAAAAATTACTCAAAATACAGAGACTGGGAAGCAGGTGTCTGTCAAGTAGACATTTACGGGCATACAGTTATAGAAGTACAAAATATTTATGATGAATTAATGAACAGACTTTATGATTTTTTCAATCTTGAAACTGTTATATACAATTATAATGATGATTTCACCCAATTAGATGCTAATTTATACAAAAATGAAGCTTACGCAGTAAGCGATGATAATACTTTATTCATGGATATTTATGATATTGATGTAAAAGGAGAAAAATTAAAAAGAGTTTTCTCCCTTGATGATATTGATAGTAATTCTTTTTATGTAGATGATGAAGCTTTATACATTAATACAAAATGTATAGAATGTATTAAAATAAAGGTTTTGATGCAAGGAAGATTATTTGGTAATGGAGATGCTTTTAGTGATAGGGGACTTCATTATGTTGAATTGTCACAACAAAAAAATTTAAGTTCTTTAGAAGATAATGAAGTTGAACGTATATCATTTGATATGTACGTTGTTTATAGTCATAAACGCGAAAGAGAGGAATTACCTATCGTGAATAAAGTATCATATGGTAAAAAATCATATACTAAATAAGGTATAAAAGGAGTATAAGAAAAATGACTGATGAAAAAAGTAATAAAAAGGTTAAGAAAGATAAATCTAAACCAAAGGAGACACCTAAAAAAAGTATTCCTAAAAAAACCAAACCAATTCAACCACATTTATACTCATTGGAAGAACTATCTGATTTCTTCGGATTATCAGTTTATAAAATGAGTTCATTATATAGAATTAGAGGTATAGACAAAAACGTGAAAATGGGCTTAGAAGAGGCTCGTGAAAAATTTAAAAATATAAGGATTTAGATACTATGGTAGTAAGTATACCAACATTTAAATTAAAAATAACAGAAGGATTAATTGATGTCGATACCTCTGCTGATAGATTGTTTGGTTACTGTATCGAAGCACCTAAAGGTCCAGTAATGGAACCAACATATGTTGCTTCATCCGCAGAAGCTGAACAAATATTCGGTGTTGGATTCAAACCACACTTTTACCAAAAACCAACTGGTCTTGTAATCTGTCGTGTTGGTTTCGACTTAATGAAAAAAGCATCCGTAACCTGGTACGTTAACCTCAATAAGGATAAAAACGGAGAGAAAGACATAGTACCTGCAATTACCATTGAAGCAGTAGACCCAGGTATAATAAACCATAAATTCTTAGTAAGTCCAAGCTTAACTAATTTATCCACCTACAGTTTAACTGTAAATATCGATGGTGTAACAAGTAAAAAATATCAAAGTTTAGCAAACCTTAAATCTATAGTAAAAAGAATTAATAGTAAATTCGGCTCATATGTAACCGCAACTTTACATACTATGGAAGCTAAAGGTACTGAAACTGCCGAGGAAAGACAAGCTAAATTTGATGCAGTATTACCTGACCAATTACAAACCATGGATGAAAATGGTGTAGCATATACTGGTGATTTAACTGGTGGATGTGTGGGAGCTTATGTACAGAAAAATGGTTTACTCCCAATGAAAATTGAGTCAACTGAAGTTGTAGATAAAAATGGCAAAACTCATGTTATCGACAGGAAAGTAGTTGATACAGACGCAGTAACTTATATTGAAGGAACTACTGTTGATACTCGTATATCTGGCGATACAGAGACTGATGTTGATGCAGATGCTACTTTGTTAAAATCTTATAGGGCAGCTTTCGATAAAATGAAAGATGTTGATATGTTAGGTATCGCAACTTTAAGTCGTTCTGAAGTTGTTCGTAACGAGTTAATTGAACACGTTAATGAAATGAACGACCCTGAAACTGCACAATTAAGATTTGGTGTTTGTGGATTCTTAGATTATCCCGAAGATGAAGCAGAATCCTACATACAACCAGTAGAAGGAACAGAACCAATCTGTGAAGTTGCAAGAGAAATCGATAATGAATATATTATCTTTATCGGACAAGGAGTAGTATTCCAAGAAGAAGATGGAAATAAATATAATCTCTACCCATATGAGGCAGTGCAATTATACACAGGTTTAAGAAGTTCACTCGGATACTCTGAAGCAATATTCGGAGGAGAACCTAAAAAAGTATTAACAGGTGTAAAAGACGTACTCCCAATCACCACCGATGATGTAATACTCGTAAAAGAAGACAGAGAAGATTTAAACGAAGCAGGAGTAACCACCTTCAAAAAAGAATATGATGAAATCACATTCTTAGAAGGAGTAACAACCATACAAGGACATGATGTATTATCTCACGAATCTATCATGAGTATTGTATTGTATGTTACTAAACGTTTAATTAAAGTTGCAAAACCATATCAAGGACAAAAATTAACTGAAGACCTTAAAGCATCACTTGAAACAGCTTTAAGTGCCGAGTTAAAAAATATTACCGATACTGATAAAACTTTAATCGCAATCGAAGAATATAATCTCCCACCATACGATGTAGAAGTAAAATCCGCAGCAATGGTAGCATTCAATGAAGAAAACGAACTCGTAAGAGAATCCAAAATCATCATTAATGCAAAAATCGTCCCAGTCGGAGCATTACGTGACATTGACTTAGGAGTAATTGTAATTTAAACCTTGGAGGAATAAAGAATGGCTGATGAAAACGCAACAAGATTATGGACCAATGGATATATTGTATTAGGAAAATCAACAAGAATCCCAGTACAAGAAATATCCGTCGATTTATCCAGAGATTTAAAAGAACACTATAACAGTGGAATATCCAAACCAGCAGCACTTGTCCCAGGTCAAGAAAAAATAGAATTCTCCATTAAAAGAATATTCTCCAACACAACCATGATGAAAATATACCTTAAAAGATGTCAATTTGACATGGTATTATTCAACAACTCATCTGACCCAGGAGAATCCTCTACTGGGGAAAAAGTCTGTAGTTTAACAGGCTGTATCTTATCTAAAAATGGTTTAGGTACACTCGGTAAAGGAGAAGCAGTACAAGAAGATATTAAAGGAAAAGCATTAGACATTACCTTTAATATTGATGAAATAGCTCCTTTACTTAACGAAACTTGTAAAAACTTATAGAGAAAGGAATACTCTTCCTACCTCTATTTTTTTAAATATTTTGGAGAGATAACTGTGGAGACGCTACGTTTTAAAGTAAAAAATAGTGAATTAAGAAGAAAGGATAAAAACCTTGTAGCTAGTGCATCACAAGGTGTCGTCTACGCAGAAATAAAATTCGAAGAAAATAGTGAATGGGATAATGCTGAAAAATTCGTAATATTCGAAAATGACCAGCAAGAAAGAGCAATAGTTAAAATAGGCACTGGAATAGAATGTAATTTTAAAATACCATCTAAAGCATTAGAAGGGTATTACTTTATTATAACTATATTTGGTGGAGAGTTCCTCACGACTAATGCATTGAGAGTAGGATTAAATTATTCTCATATAAAAAAAGACTCTATTTTTGATGAAAATGGTTACACAACCGACCTAGTATTAGATATATATAAGGAACTAAATAAAAAATATGATAATATTGAACTCGAAGATGGAAAATTCGTCTGCTATGTAAATGGTGAACCATTAAAAATATTAGATATTCAAACTTTAATAGTTACGGAAATACAAAAATATGTAAATGGAGATATACAGCCAGACGATTATGATGAATACCAATTTGAAGATAATAAACTTTATTGTCTAAAAAATGGAGAAATAAAAAAAATAATCCCATTAGACATTATCTTAAAAAACTATTATACAAAAAAAGAAATAGATGAGAAACTATCACGCACAGTAACTAGTGTAGACATAGAAAACCGTTTACATGATGAAGAACCGGGCGTGTACTTGATAGTTCAAACATTCGAAAATGAATGAGATGATATAAAATGCAAATTAAAACTAATATTATAGATGTAATAAAATCCTGGTGTATTGACAAATCAAATTTAATCACATCATGGGCACAAACTGCCTCTGACGAAAATGTTCCTTCTGAAAAACTTGTTAAAGATGAATTAGATAAAAAAGACACCATCACTAATGTTGATACTAAAATTAATGAGGCAAAAACTGAATTAAATACTGAGATTGATAAAAAAATAGACAAAACCAGTATTAAAACCAGTATTAGTAATTCTTTAACTAATGATGATGTTGTCGGTGGTAAAGCTATATATGATAAAATATTAGCTGTTGAATCTGAAATTCCAGATGGAATCACTCACTCTGACATTACTGATTGGGCTACTGCAACTAGTGATTTTGAAGATAAAACTAATAAAACAACTTCTGTTAGTGAATCCCCATCCGATGTTAAATACCCATCAGAAAAAGCTGTTAAAACTGCTTTAGATGATGCTAAAACTGCAGCTGATGATACTTATGCAACTAAAGTACATGAACACACACATAGTGATGTGAGTGATTGGGCTACTGCAACTAGTGAATTTGAAGTATCATCAAATAAAGCAACTAGTTTAACAAGTCCTGATAATACTAAATATCCAACAACTAAAGCAGTAAGTGATGAAATAGCAACAGCAAAAACTAATGCTGATAATACTTATGCTACTAAAACTGAGTTAACATCAGGATTAGCTGCAAAAATAGATGTTAGCAGCAAAACCACTGAACTTACTAGTTCTTCAGCTGATGCGCAAGTACCTTCCGCTAAAGCAGTATACGACCTTTACAATACTATACCAAAATGGAATGTACAAATGGCTGAATCAGTCTCAGCATTACCAGCTACCGGACAATTAGGAACAATCTACCTTGTTAAAAACTCAGGCTCAGGTAACTCTGGTTACGATGAATACTTCTGGAATAACAGTAGTGCTACACCAAGCTATGAGAAATTTGGTGGAGTAGATATTGATATAAGTGATTTAGTCACTATGCCGGAAGTATTAGATTACATTAGTAATAATGGTAGTATGAGTTTAAGTGAAGATGGAACTTTAAGTTTAACTATAAACTAAATTCTATCTTCCATTTTTTTTCTTTTTTTTTAATAAACCTTTAATAATATCACTCACCTTAACTAATATTATCTTATGATAAATATTAAAAACCTACAAAACACTAAAACATTAGATAATATTTACAAAGCCTTTATAACAGAATCCCAATCACATGTTAAATACAAATTTTATGCAGACCAAGCAAAAAAAGATGGATTCATACAAATTGGGAATATTATAGATAAAATAGCTCATCAAGAATATGAGCATGCTAAATTTTGGTTTAAAATATTACATAATAATCAAATACCTCGCACATCATGTAATTTAAACGATATGATAAAAAATGAGGATTATGAATGGCGTCATATGTATGAAGAATTCTCAAATACAGCAAGAGAAGAAGGCTTTGATGAATTAGCAGAATTGTTTGAAAATATAGAGGACATTGAATTAAATCATTGTGATTTAATTGACGAAATCTTATATAATATAGAACAAAATAATGTTTATCATAAAAAGGATAAAATAATATGGGAATGTGAAAATTGTGGATACACTGAATTCACGACAGACGCTCCAATAAAATGTCCAGTTTGCAAACACCCTAAAGCTTATTTTAAAAAACAAATAAATTATTGGTGAGCCAATGACAATATTTCATAAAAGAAAAAGAATCAGCGCAGAAGATAGTGAATTAATAATAGGAATGGAAAAAATAATATCTTCTAATAATGACATTATTCTGAAAATAAAAAAAGAAAATCAAATTAATGAAGAACTTATTGAAGAAATAGAAGAATTTTTAATTCCATTAAGTGAATATACAACTAAAACACATTTTAATGATAAAATAAAGAATTATTATACTAAAACAGAAGTTAATAATTATGTGAATACACTTGAAGAAGAAATAGCAGCTAATAAGATTACTGTAGATTCTACTTTAAGTAACACCAGTACAAATCCTGTTCAAAACAAGGCTATTAATTCAGCATTAAATAATAAAGCAGCTTCTAATCATACTCATGATGTTGCAAGTAATACTAATGATGGATTTATGAGTAGCGAAGATAAAAAGAAACTAGATGGATTAGGTGGTAGTGGAGAATATGTTTTACCTACTGCTTCAGCTACAGTATTAGGTGGAGTTAAAATAGGTGAGAACCTCACTATTAAAGATGGTGTGTTGTCTGCTATAGGGGGAGGAAGTGGTAGTGATTATACTCTACCTACTGCCTCATCTACCATATTAGGTGGAATCAAAGTAGGGAATAATCTTACCATTAAAGACGGTGTTCTATCTGGAAATTATAATATTGCAACTTCATCCAACAATGGTTTAATGAGTAGCAATGATAAAAAGAAACTAGATGGATTAGGTGGTAGTGGAAGTTATACTTTACCTACTGCTTCATCTACTGTACTAGGTGGAATTAAAGTAGGGTCTAATCTCAATATTAATAATGGTGTTTTATCTGCAGTTAACACTACCTATAATACTGTTACTACATCAAGTAATGGATTAATGACCAGTAATGATAAAAGTAAACTAGACACTATTGCTACCGGAGCAACAAAAACAACAATAGATAGTTCACTATCAAGTACCAGTACCAATCCTGTTCAAAACAAAGTTATTAATTCGGCACTGGCAAATAAGGCAGCCTCAAGTCATACCCATGATGACCGTTATTACACTGAAAGCGAAATAAACACTAAATTAAATGGTAAAGCTAATTCATCTCATGCACATTCTTATGTCCCATCTTATGCTGATGGAAGTTCTCTTCTAAGAAATGACTCTTATGGAAAAGTAATGTGTTACAATTATGGTAATATCAGACAGTTAGTTTGGAAATTAACCAATTTCACTATAAAATCTAGGGGAAATGGATGGACTGTAATAGTTAATAATATTAGTGATTTTGATTTGCCTCCAGGATTAGATACATTAGATATACCAATTATCAGTCACACTGGAAATACTGCTTTATTAGTCTTTAAGGATAACATATTAAAAGCTGCTTATGGTAGTGGGTCTGCTGAGAATTTCCAAGGCACTTACATGTGGAGTACTTAAAAAAATTATTTATCTTAATAAAAAGAGAGAATTATACAATATATTTCAAGAAGGGTTAATATGAAAATTTCAATTAATATCATAAATTATTTAAAAAATCTATTTTACCTTAAATCTGAAACAGACACGAAATTAGATGTAAAATCAAATATTGGACATAACCATGATGACGTATATTATACTGAATCTGAAATTGATGAAAAATTAAACACTAAATCTGATATCACTCACAAACATGATGATATATACTATACTGAATCTGAGATTGACGAAAAACTAAACACTAAATCTAATGTTAATCATAATCATGATGAGAATTATTCTAAGTTAGACCATAATCATGATGCCCGTTATTATACCGAGGAGGAGATTGATAATAAATTTGATGCTCTTATTGGTTTCGAAGCAAGGGTAGTTACCGAATTACCATCTGAGGGAGAGTTAGGGGTAATGTATCTTATTCTTGATGAGGAAGGGGAAACTGGAAATATTTATAAGGAGTTTATTTATGTTAATGGAGATTATGAGGAGATTGGAACTACAGAAACTAAGTTAACAGTAGATTCTGTTTTAGATGATTCTTCTATTAATCCAGTTCAAAATAAAACAATTTTTGAGGCATTGACAACAAAATCTGACATTAATCACACTCATGATAATGCTACTGTCACTACTAATGGTTTTTTATCATCCGGGGATAAGATTAAGTTAGATAGTATTGCTGAGGGAGCTACTAATATTAGTGTTGATGATGCTTTAAATAATTCTTCTGTTAATCCTGTACAGAATAAAGTTATATATGGAGAATTGAAAAAGATTACTGAGTCTAGTACTAATTTAACTACAGATGATGTAATGAATTATATTAATACTAATTGTACTTTGAGTATTAATGAGAATGGTGAATTGATTTTTACAGATGAGAATTTAACGTAGGTTTTTATAAGAAATATACGTAGTGTTTATATATAGGAGTTATTTATTTATGAAATTATCAGTTGATATATTAACTTTTTTAAAGAATTTGTTTTATACGAAGTCTGAAGTGGATGCGAAGTTGGGCGATATTGAAACGATTTTGAATGAGATTACGGGGGTGTAATTTATGACTATTGCAAGTAAATTGGAGGAGATTAGAACAGCCAAAAAGAATATTAAAAACGCAATACAGGATGAATTAGGTGCTGATTTAACAAATGTACAATTTGTAGATTATCATACTTATATTAAAAGCTCTGGAGGAGGATACTGTGCCCCAACACTTAATATAACCTATGAAGAAAAAGATGAATATGTAGTAGAAGAGGCAGTGACTTTCTCTGGTGTTACTAGGACATTGGATGGGGGTACTGTCTTGACTAATGTACCGATTACTTATGGTGGTGAAGTGGTGGCTACTAGTGGTAGTGATGGTAGTTGGAGTTATAGTACTGTTTGGGTTAGTGGTGGTTGTGAGTTTACTGTAGTGGATAGTACTTATGGTGTGGTTTGTAGGGAGAGGGTGTATCCATCGGAGAAGTTTTATGATAGTTTCACGAACCTACAAGCATTGGTTGATGGTTTAGCTACTGGAGAAACACTAGTCCTTGATTGTAACTACCGGTACCTTGAAACCACAGCAGATGGAACAGGAGTAACAATAAATACAGCGGGGGTTACTATTGATGGACAAGGCAAATACTGTCTTGATGGTAATAGTTTAAGTCGGATAATACAAATCACAAATAGTAATGTATCAGGAGTATCATTGAGGGGTTTAACTTTTAAAAATGGTAAAATAACAAGCCGGTCTGGTTATGGTGGTGCGATTCGTAATTATGGTTCTGATATGAGTATATCTGACTCTACATTCACAGAGAACACCTCAAATATGGAGGGTGGTGCGATT
>CAVFGN010000004.1:0-72046 GCA_963621965.1 Alistipes finegoldii | reverse complement strand
CGAACTTCTATTTAAAAATGAATTAAAAAATAATTTAAATTTAGAAATTGATAATCTATATTATTATTTCAAAAAATAATATTCATAATTCTAATTTCTACTTGCAATTAAGCAATTTATTTTATACCACATTATTCTACTAAATAATTACTAATATCTTTCAATCTATATGATGGTCCATTGATAGTCACCAAATTAGAATGATGCAATAGTCTATCTAAAGTTGCATCTAATGCAACTCTAGAATTTTTGAATATGTTTTTCCAGTCAGATATATTGTAATTTGTGCTAATAATAGTAGAATGCTTTTCATAACGCATTTGTAAAAGTTGTAATTTATATATTTTGAAGATGAAATTAAAAAGTTTAGATTTCTTGATTATAATTTGAAAGAAATATATAAGATGTTTTTATATAATAAATTTATAACCTATATTTTTGTTTTTATTGTTAGTATAATTTTAAACATTATAACGGCTCAAAAATATAATAAAATGTTAAGAACTTTTTTTAATATTAATTCTACATTTATATCAAACTATAGTTTTTCAACTTTTATTGTGAGCGTAATAATAATTTTCATAGAGTCATTTATATTTAACGTTATATATAAGTTTAGAACAAAAGATTTTTACTAAAAAAGAATTCTAGATGTCTAGAATTCCTTTTTTTTGGCAAATTTCACATAAACCATATATTTCAATATTATGATTTTCAACTAAAAATTTATTTTCTTTAAAAATCTTTTTATTTGCACTTTCATATGGACACTCATTTAGATAAATATGTTTTCCACATTTAATGCATACTAAAACATGCCTGTGTTCCTGTTTAATAATCATATACAATGCTTTGCCACTATTATCAATTTCTTTATGAATAATAGATTCTTCACTAAAAGAAGTTAGTGTTCTATAAACAGTTGATAGATTGATATCTTTGTCGTTTAATAAACCATATATTTGATCAGCAGTTAAAGGTGTTTCTGAAGACTCGATAATTTTTAAAATTTGTTCGCGTGATTTAGTACTTTTTAAACCGAAATCTTTTAGACTAATCATAATAATCTCCTATTTGACAAAACTATTATACAATGTTATTATATTTTGTGCAATTGCAAATCATTTGCAAGAAAGAGAAAAATATGAGTGTATTAAATTTTACTAATGTTTCTTTTAGTTATGATAACTCAAAAGAAATATTAAATAATGTAAATTTAAATATAAATGAAGGGGATTTTATAGGTTTGATTGGTGAAAACGGAAGTGGTAAATCTACTTTGCTCAAATTAATTTTAGGCCAAATTAAACCTTCAAATGGAAAAATTATCAAAGATAAGAATCTAAAAATAGGCTATGTTAATCAAACATTATCCACTGAAGAAGGATCTTTCCCCGCAACCGTTTATGAAATATTAAGCCTTGGAATAAATAAAAAACCATTTACATTTTTAAATAAACAAGATAAAAGAAGAATTGATGAGACACTAGAACTATTTAGTTTAAAAGATGTTTCAAAACATTCTGTTAATTCATTAAGTGGTGGACAAATGCAAAAAGTGAAAATTGCAAAAGTCCTACTTTCAAATCCTGAACTTATTATATTAGATGAACCAACAACTGGAATTGATAAAGACAGTGAAGAAATTTTATTCGAGTTAATTCGTCATATTAGTGCCATGAAAAAAACTATAATTCTTGTAACTCATAAAGAAAATGAATTAAAATTTACAAATAGAATTTTAAAGTTAACTAGTAGTTCTTTAGAGGAAATCAAAAATGCTTAATTATGAATTTATGAGAATTGCGCTTATATGTGCTGTTTTAGTTTCTATTTTATTACCTCTAATAGGAGCTCCACTTGTACAAAAAAGATTATCTAACATGGGAGATGCTTTAAGCCATACCTCCCTTTTAGGAGTTGCAATCGGCTTAGTTGCAGGTTTCTCAACTATTTTAGGAGCTATAGTAATTTCTGTATGTTCAAGTTTATTAATTGAACTCATTAGAAAAAAGTTTCAAAAGTATGCTGAAATTTCTGTGGTAATTGTAATGAGTTTTGCCGTTTCGATGGTTGCAATCTTATCACATTTTGTAAATAGCGGCTCCTCTCTTTCAAGTTATATGTTTGGGTCGATTACATTAATTACTAAAACTGAGATGTATTTATTACTTATTGTCACTTTAATTACATTAATTTTCTTTATCGGATTTTATAGATATATTTTCTATACTACATATAACTCACTTCAAGCTAAACTAGATAATGTACCAGTTTCTTTAGTTAATATTGTATTAACAATTTTATCCTCTGTAATAATTGCCTTAGCTAGTAAAACGGTAGGCGCATTAATGGTCTCAAGTTTGATGGTTATACCTTATGCTAGCAGCATCCAAATTACTAAAAGCTATAAAGCAAGCATTATCGCATCCCAAATATTTGCGATATTATCTAGTGTTTTAGGAACAATCTTATCCTATTACTTAGATTTACCAAGTGGTGGAGTGATGGTATTAATTTCAGTAATATTGTTGCTTATAAGTTTGATATTAAATCAAGTTTTTAAATTAAATAAATAAGGCTAGAATTATCTCTAGCCTTTTATTATTTTAAAATGATTTTTATTAAAATCGATAATGCCATCTTTTTTAAGTTTTGAAAGCTCGAAACTTAACGCAGTTCGTTCTACACCCAAAAAAAGCGCCATATCTTGTCTCGAGTAAGGAATATTAAATTCTTTACTTCTTTTTTTCTTTGACATTTCTACTAAATACTTAACTATTTTTTCTTTTGTAGTTTTAAGTACTAATATATTTTTGTAATTAGACAAGAAGTCGTTTTGTCTTGCGAGTTCTTTAAACAAAAGCTTTAAAAGCTGAATGTGTCTAAAACATCGGTTTTGACACATATTAATAAGTCTTGTGCGACTCATTAATAAAACTAAAGAATCTTCTAAACAAAATAAGTGCTTTGAAAACCTTGCTTTTTGTTCAATTATTTCAACAAGTCCAAATACTTCGTCTTTCTCATAATCTAAATTAAAGAAGATGTTTCCGGAAACATCATAAGTTACACTTCTTGCATTTCCTGATAAAAATAAATATGCGTAGTCAGCACTATCTCCGATATTAACAACTGTATCACCTTTATTGAAACTTACTATTCGACAATTTAGACAATGCATTAATGCATTGAAATCCATTTCATCTAAAGATTTAAAATATTTTGATTTTTTTGCTAATTTTATATTTTCCATAATTTTTTAATTTGGTTGTTTTTCCAACGTATAACCTTTCTTTAATTATACTATAATATAAACACATAGACAAGGAGTTAAAAGTATGAACGTTATTAAAAGAAGCGGAAAAGAAGTTATTTTTAATATAAGTAAAATTCATGATGCCGTTATGAAAGCTAATGAATCTGTTGACGACCGTAAACAAAAATTATCTAATGCGCAAATTGATTTAATTTGTGACAAAATTTTACACGAATGTGAAAAGATGGGTCGTGCTGTTAGTGTTGAAGAAATTCAAGATATGGTTGAAATTGAAATTATGAAGTCTCAAGCATATGCAGTCGCAAAGAACTATATTACATATCGCTATAAACATGAACTTATTCGTAGAAGCAATACTACAGATAATCAAATCTTAACATTAATTGAGGGTGAAAACGAAGAGGTTAAGCAAGAAAACTCTAATAAAAATCCTACTGTAGTATCAGTACAAAGAGACTATATGGCTGGAGAGGTATCAAAAGATATTACTAATAGATTCTTACTTCCAGAAGACGTAGTAAAAGCTCATAAAGAAGGATTAATTCATTTTCATGACTCGGATTACTATGCACAACATATGCATAATTGTGATTTAGTGAATCTTGAAGATATGTTACAAAATGGAACTGTGATTTCAGGCACTTTAATTGAGAAACCACATTCCTTTTCAACTGCCTGCAATATTGCGACACAAATTATCGCCCAAGTAGCATCTTGCCAATATGGTGGACAATCAATATCACTAGCACATTTAGCACCATTCGTTGATATTTCACGTCAAAAGATTAGAAAACAAGTAATCGAAGAATTTAAATTATTAAATGTAGATGATAAAGACGAAAGAATTAGTCAAATTGTTGAGCAAAGAATTGCTGAAGAAATCAAACGTGGTGTTCAAACAATTCAATACCAAGTAGTAACGCTTATGACTACTAACGGACAAGCTCCTTTTATTACGGAATTTATGTATCTAAATGAAGCTAAAAATCAAAGAGAAAAAGATGATTTAGCTTTAATCATTGAAGAGACATTAAAACAACGTATGCAAGGTGTTAAAAATGAAAAAGGCGTTTATATAACTCCAGCATTCCCTAAGATTATATATGTTCTTGAAGACGATAATATTAACAAAGGTGACCCATATTTCTATTTAACAGAATTGGCCGCAAAGTGTACTGCTAAACGTATGGTTCCTGACTATATTTCCGAAAAAATTATGTTACGTGATAAGGTTGACAAAAACGGTGTCGGACACTGCTTCCCATGTATGGGATGCCGTTCTTTCTTGACTCCTTATGTTGATGATTTAGGTAGACCTAAATATTACGGAAGATTTAACCAAGGCGTTGTAACTATAAACTTAGTTGATGTTGCTTGTTCATCTAAAAAGGATGTTGATGCATTTTGGAAGATATTTGAAGAACGTCTAAACTTATGCCATAAAGCTTTAAGATGTCGCCATGAACGTTTAAGAGGCACTAAGTCTGATGCGGCTCCTATATTATGGCAGTACGGTGCTTTAGCTCGCTTAAAGAAAGGTGAAACTATCGATAAATTATTATACGGTGGATATTCAACACTATCTTTAGGCTATGCAGGCCTTTGGGAGACAGTTTATTATATGACTGGGCAAAAGCTTACAAGCAAAGAAGGCGAAGAGTTCGGACTTAAGATTATGGAATTCTTAAATGAACACACATCTAAGTGGAAGAATGAAGAAAATATTGATTATTCATTGTATGGCACACCGCTTGAGTCAACAACATATAAATTTGCAAAAGCTTTACAACATAGATTTGGTATTATAGAAGGAGTTACAAGCAGAAACTATATTACAAATTCATATCATGTACACGTAACAGAAAAAATTGATGCTTTCTCTAAACTTGAATTAGAATCTAAATTCCAAAGATTATCTCCAGGAGGAGCTGTATCTTATGTTGAAGTTCCTAACATGCAAAATAATATTGACGCAGTAATTTCTGTGATGCAATTTATGTATGAACATATTATGTATGCAGAACTAAATACAAAGTCAGATTATTGTCAAGTTTGTGGATATAACGGTGAAATAGAGATCGTAACGGACAAAAATGGTAAGTTATTGTGGAGATGTCCTCAATGTGGTAATAAAGATCAAACTAAACTAAATGTCGCTAGACGTACTTGCGGTTATATTGGTACTCAATTTTGGAATCAAGGCCGTACTCAAGAGATAAAGGATAGAGTTTTACATTTATAATGAATTACGGTGAAATTAAATGGCATGATGTAGCTAACGGCACAGGTGTTAGAGTCTCGCTTTTTGTATCTGGATGCCGAAACAAATGCGTTGGTTGCTTTAACGAAGCTACATGGGATTTTAATTACGGTTCTTTATTCACATGCGAGATAGAAGATGAAATTATCAAAGCATTGAAACCTGATTATATTGAAGGTTTAACAATACTTGGGGGCGAGCCTTTTGAGCCTGAGAATCAGGAGGTTCTATACCCTTTTATAAAGCGTGTTCGAGAAACTTATCCTAACAAAAATATATGGATGTATTCAGGATACGTTTTAGATAAGGAAATATGGCCGGAAAACGGGAAGGTACACACAATGTATAGTCATGATATCATCAATTTAATTGATATATTAGTGGACGGAAGATATATTTGTACACTTCGCGATTTAATGCTTAATTTTAGAGGATCAAAAAATCAAAGAATTATAGATATAAATTTAAGTAAAAAAGAAAATAAAATAGTTTTATCAAAACTTAACAATTGAGGTATAATATGACTGTAGAAGAACGTGTAGAAAATGCTATATATTTAAAACATAATGGATATAATTGTGCTGAGTCAATACTTATTACCTACAAAGATCTAATAAATCTTGATTCTAAAACGCTTGTTGCCCTAGGGTCAGGCTTTGGTAGTGGAATGGGCGGCTTTAAAGCAACTTGCGGCGCATTAGTAGGCGCAAACATAGCACTAGGATTACTAAATACAACAGATACTAAGACGAAATTTATCTCAAAAGATATGGTAGATGAATTTATAGAAAAAGCTGGCGCATTAAATTGTGAAGATTTAAAGGGTATTAAAACAAAAACAATTTTATGTTCATGCGAAGATTGTATTAAGTATGCGATTTTAATACTAGATGAAAAATTAAGGGAAATGAAGAATTAATTCTTCATTTTTCTTTTTCTAATATATTATTTTTTAAAAAAATATTATATAATAATTCTGTTATAACCTGGAGGTTATTTATGATAGTTAAATTTTTATATCAAATGAATGTAAAAAACAAAAGAATATTAACTGGTCTAGTTGAGGATGATAACCAGGTTTTGTATGATCCAATGCGTGAAATACCAATGGTTTTAGATTCTAATTTGGTTTTAAAAGATAATGAACGCAAAATCTCAAACATAGGTGAACTATATTACTGCGTGTTTAAAGAAAATGATGATTATAGATATTTAAACATCAATGATTTCATGTTAAAAGTTAAAGTGAATGCGTCTGACGTTATTGCATTCGCGAGTTTCTTAACTAAAGAAATGATTGAATCTATTTTATATAATACATCATACTTAGGCTGTGATTATGATTTAAAGTATGTATATAGTGGTTATAAATTATTAGATACTTTGGAGTATGATGATTCATATAGAGTGTTCTTTAAGAATGTGGAAGACGATGTATATGTTGAATTTTTAGATAAAGAAACACCAAGATTTTTATCTGTAGTTGATGGTAAATATGATTTTGTTGATGATTTTGCAAAAGCTATGAGAGTATACAAAAAAGAAGTACGTAATTTGACTCTAACTCATGAATACATTACAAAATCTACTAAGAAAGCTAATGTTGCAATGTCTCATGAAAATGTGTTCACCAAAAGCCCTTTAGAATACATTTTTGGAGGAGACAATTCCTTTTTAGTAACATTTATTGACTCAAGATTAAAGATTGTTAAAAATCCAAAATTAACAACTGAATTTAGACTAGCAAACGATCAAACTAGATCACAACTATTAAGAAATGTATTATATACATTAAAGAAACCAGAGAACAAAGAAACAAGAGTTTTAAGAATAAATGATTTATATGTTCTAAAAAACGGGGATCTTGATTTTAGTTTAACTAATAATGCTTCCAAAGCTTCAAATATCACTATTTTTGAGGTTGAATTAATTAAAAATGCGATTCAATTATTTATGCGAGAACCTAAAATTGAAGAATTAAAATCTATTTCAAATCATACTTATTATTTATATACCAACGATAAAAATTATTCATTAACTGATGAAGTTAAGTATGAACAAAGTACTATTGTTGATGAGAATAGTGCAATTAATTTCTATAAAACATTTGAAAATTTTAACTCTAGTGGAAATATTATTATAAAATCAAATGATAAATATATTAAACTAGAATTTAGTTCTAAAGAAGATTTTTCTATTAGTTATTTAGATAATGGATTAGAAGCTTCTAGATTTAGGGAAAATGAAGTTTTAGAACTTGAGAAATTGTTAAATAAGAAGTTCCAAAGAAGAGAAATTTGTCCAATAAACGCTAGTTACTTAAAGCTTAATCAAAGTGTTTCTCCAAGTTTAGAAGAACAATATAATGCAATTATTAGAGATAAAAATAATACAAACATTCGTTTTGGTACTATTTTAAGCTTAGACAAGATTCGTACAACATCTGATAAAGGTGCTTTTGAATATCTTGAATCATTATTTATGAAAAACTATTTAGATTCATATAAATTGTTTTCTATGGTTCTTCAAAAGACAAGTAATGTTTTACTTGTAGGTGCTACCTCTAATATTGATTTAACAGCTTTGTCTGCTGCCGCAGATAAATTAAACAAAGAAGTATCAGTTACAATTTTAGATACTACAAAATGGGGATATTATCCTAATGCATATATCTCTAAGAATGTTAAACTTGTAAATGTATATAGACTAGAATTAACTAGTTTACCATATGACTTTATTAATAAATTTGATTTAATATTTGTAGGGACTACATATAAAAATTGTGATAACTTATCTAAGTTTATAGAAGACTTAAAAGATTTAAGTTACGAAGGATTTATTCTTAACGTTTCTTTAAATAAAGAATATGGTTTTGTAAGCGAATATGATGACGCATTACACAATGTTTATAATTATCAAAGACGTTTGATAAATCATGATGAATCACCAATTGGCGTTTCAAATCTTGATAATAAATTATCTCATTATTCAATTATAAGAATTAAAAATAAGCAAGTAAAAGATGCATTAAAAAAATAAGGTAAGGCTCGTGCCTTACCTTTTTTTAAGTCTATAATTTTTTCATTATTACTAAAATTCTTTCACTTTTTTTAGTTAGTTTCTTTTTAAAATCCCCTACAATTTTAACAATCTCAAAACGAGGGTCATTTGTTATAATAGAAGGATCGTAGTAGTGTTCGTCGTAACTCTCAGTAAAATTATCAATACCTTTAATTTCAATATTGTGATGAATTACATTAGGCATTTCAATATTCATCTTCCACCTATAAGAAAAATCTTCAAACTCTTCACTTATATCTGTGTTATTTGCATCTAAAAATCTTGAGTATGAGAAAATATCGAATAAAAATAAACCATCTTTATTTAGATGATTATAAACGGAATCTAACATTTCTTTTACTTCTTTTTCTGTATTTAAATGATTGATTGAATCAAAATAACAAGTTATATTGTCATATGTCTTTTCCAATTTAAATGTAGCCATATTATCAATATATAAATTACAGTTAATATGGTTAATGAATATTTTATCTTTACATAAATCAATCATTTGACTTGATAAGTCAAGCCCGTCAGTTGGATAACCATATAAATTCATATTAAGTAAAAAAATACCAGATCCACATGCTAAATCTAGGATGGTAGAATTTGGCTTAATATTATCACGAGTAAAATTTATCCATTTATTGTAGTCTAAAAAATCCATTATAGTGTCAAAATAAGCACTAAAATTTTTGTATTCATTCATTTTATCACCTTTCTCATTATAACATAAATATGTTATAATATTTTTACTATTTATAAAATAAGGAGTAATTATGAAAAGAGTTGCAAGATTTGAAAAAGTAAGTCTAGAACAATATAAGAATGACTTTGAATTTAACTTAAATGCAGAAGAAATCTATAATGATATAAAGATGCCTATCCGCGCTACAACAGGCTCTGCGGGTTACGATTTCTTCTCACCTATTGATTTTACACTAAAGCCTGGTGATACTATTAAAATTCCTACAGGAATTCGTGTGTTTATTGAAGATGGATATGTATTGTCTCTTTACCCAAGAAGCGGTTTAGGGTTTAAATATCGTATTCAATTAAACAATACCGTAGGTATTATTGATAGTGATTACTACAACGCTAAAAACGAAGGACATATTATGATTAAACTTACTAATGATTCAAATGAAGAAAAAACTTTAGAAGTGAAAAAAGGCGACGGAATCGCTCAAGGAATATTTAGTGAGTATTTCATTACCTATGATGATTCTACAGAAGGCGTTAGAGTTGGTGGTTTTGGTTCTACAAGTGCTAAGTAGAATTGATTAAATCATTTGATTGTGATATAATTCTAAAAGTTTTAAAAGGAGTATAATTTATTATGAATTATAAAGAATTAGCAGATTTATTATTCCCTAATGTTAAAGAAACTAGAGAAGATATAATGAACAAATATCCTAGAAGAGATAATACAATTATTACACGTATGGCACCATCTCCTACAGGATTTTTACATATAGGTGGCGTATATACAGCTTTAATTAATAGACGTATCGCAAGCCAAAACAATGGTATTTTCATTCTAAGAATTGAAGATACTGATAAAAAAAGAGAAGTTGAAGGCTCACGTAAAATTATTTGTGATATTTTTAATAGAATTGGCCTTAAAATTGACGAAGGTGTTATAAGTGAAGACAAGGAAATCGGAGCTTACGGCCCTTATGTACAAAGTGAACGTGTTGGTATTTATCACGTACTTGCTAAATATTTAGTTGAAAAAGGTTATGCATATCCTTGTTTTGCATCAGAAGAAGAATTGGCAAAATTAAGAGAAACTCAAGAAGCTAATAAAGAAATGACAGGATATTACGGTAAGTATGCAATCTGGAGAGATAAGTCAATCGATGAGATCAAGTCTAAACTTGATGAAGGTGCTCCATATGTACTTCGTTTTAGAGTTAATGAAGATACACCTAAAAGAGTAAGTGTTGATGACGTAATTAAGGGCCGTCTTGATATGGATAATAACTTTAACGATTTCGTTTTACTAAAGACAGATGGTATTCCTACATATCATTTTGCGCACGCATGCGATGACTTCTTAATGGGAACAACTTACGTTCTTCGTGGCGATGAGTGGGTATCAAGTTTACCAATTCACATTGAGTTATTTAATGCACTTGGCTTTAAGGCTCCTACTTATGGACACGTTGCGCCCGTAATGAAAAATGATAATGGTTCTAGAAGAAAATTATCTAAGAGAAAAGACCCTGAAAGTAATGCTTCGTTCTACCTAGAGAAGGGATATCCTGCAAAGGCATTGTTTGTTTACTTATTAACATTAATCAATTCTAATTTTGAAGAGTGGTATGATCAAAATCCTGATAAGGACATCTTTGATTTTGAAGTTAAATTTGAAAACATGGGTGTTTCAGGACCTTTATACGATTTAGCTAAGTTAGATAATATTTCAAGTCAAATTATTTATCAAAAGACAGCTAGTGAAAATGAAGAAAACTTGCTTGCTTGGGCTAAGGAATTTGATAGTGAATTATATACTAGATTTAACGACAATATCGATTTAATTAAGAAAATATTTGCGACTCAAGGATTTGAATCAAAAGAACATAGAAAAGATTTAGTTAATTATTCTAGCTTCATGGATTCATTTGGATATTTCTTTAATGATGTATTCGATAAGCCAGTTGAGGGTTTAAGAGAAAAAATCTTAGAAAACGTTAAAGAAGAGGATTTAGAAGAAGTTGTAAATGGATTAATTACTTACTTCAAAGATTTACAAAATGGTAACGTTAAGACTATGAAGGAACTTGGCGAATCATTACTATACACTGATAAAAAGCACTACAAGGCTAATCCTGAAGCTTATCGTGGTATGATTATGAACTTATATCATATTCTAAATTTAGCCCTAACTCATCAAGAAAATTGTATGTCAAGTGACGATATTGTAAGCGTACTTGGTTACGATGAAGTTATTAGACGTTTAAATTTAATAAAATAATATGGATTTAAAAAAAGTAGTTATGAATTTGCGTGTAAATCATAATCTTAAAGGTAAATACCCAGTTGTGGTATTTACTATACCTAATAATGGTGGAGTCTATTCTAAAAAGAAGAACTACTATGTTATGACTTTTCGCGCAAAAGAAAATGATCTTTATTTCCATCATATAAAAGGATTATTTAATAAATATAATCCCAAAGGAGATTTTTCTTTAAAGATTGAAAAATTCAAGTCATTTACGATAGAATTACTAAGAATGGGTGGTTCAAAATTCACTTTAATTTCTTATAAAGGAGATTATTTTCCGCTTGGCTTCTTTACAGGACTAAGAGATTCTTATGAAGGAGAAAATAATTTACAATATATTATTGATGAACTTCGAAAACTAGGCCTTGTAGTAAGTGATAAGAGTGAAGAAATTGTAAAGAAAGAACAAGATCAAAATGGAAAATAAGAATAACATGACAGAACGTGAAATTCGTGAATTAATTAAACGAATTGAACAAGGGAAAAACACAAAAACAACTAAAGACAATAAATTAAGCGAAGAATATAAAAAACAAACTGATAGAAATTATAAAGACGGAGATAGAAACTGATATGAAAATTGGAGAAATAAATAAATTAAAAGTTTTAAGAAAATCTGATTTAGGATATATGTTAGCAGATGATTCAAACGAAGAAGTGTTGCTTCATTTTAAGGAAGCTAAAAAAGAGTATAGTAGTGAAGATTACGTTAAAGTATTCATCTATTATGATAAAAAACATAGACTTTGCGCAACTGAAAATGAACCATTTGTAACTATTTCTCGTCCTGGTTTTGTTAGTGTTGTTGAAAAGATAACTAGTACAGGTGTTTTTATTTCAAATAACACAGGTAAAGATGTTTTAATTTCTACAGATTATCTTCCTTATGATTATTCTTTATGGCCAAATGTTGGTGATATAATTCCAGTAAGCTTGAAACTAAAAAGAGATACAATTGTCGCAAAACTTTTAAACCGTGTTGATTTAATTGATTATGCAAACGACAAAAAGTATGAAATCGGTCAAGTTGTTGAGGCTTATGTAATTCGTGTTGGCGAAGCTGGTGTCAGTTTAGCTACTAAAGATTTCAAATCTATATTTGTTCATCACTCAATGTTAAGAAATAGTCTTCGCCTTGGAGAAAAAGTTAACGTAAAGATTATATACGTTAAAAATGATAATGAATATAATGGTTCTTTAATTAACCAAAAAGAAGATCAAATTGATCCTGATAAAGAATATTTATTAAATTATTTAGAAGGACATAATAATCAAATGCCTCTTGATGCCAAAAGTTCAAGCGAGGAAGTAGAGAAAATCTTAAATATGTCCCGTAAAGCATTTAAAAGAGCTCTTGGCGGCTTATATAAAGATGAGCTTGTTACATTCAAAGATAATAAAACTTTTTTAATAAAGAAATAATAGCGTCCTCGGACGCTTTTTTTAAATAAAAAAAAGAGCATCTAATTGGATGCTCGTGATATACGTTCACTAGCTAAAGCTTCTTCTAGTGTAATATATTTAGTTCTGTATTTTTTTTCAAGTGGTACAGGATCGTAAGCCATTTTATGAAATGGATTACATTTAAGAAATCTTTTAAGTGTCAAAAAACTTGCATAAAAGAAATTAAATTTTAAGTAACATTGTTTAGAGTATTCTGAACATGTTGGATAAAATCTACATTTTTTTATACCTGTTTTAGGTCGAGATTGATAAATATTAATGGCGTTTACTACCCATTTATTCCTCAATTTCGTCTTCCTCTTCACTAGATTCAATAGTATATAAAGGGAATGAAACTACATCTTTTTGCTTTAAATCCTCAACTGTAGTTAGTTTATCGACAAATAATATACCATCTAAATGGTCATATTCATGTTGGAAGACAATTGCAGGATATCCTTCAAGACGAAGAGTTTTAAATTGAGCTTTCTTGTGTGTAAAATCATAGATCCATGTCTTAGCTACAATTTTATAAGGGCGAGGAACGATGCCAGAAGTTTGTCTGTCGACAGATAAACATCCTTCTCCTGCAGGTAGATATGTTAATTCCTTTGATCTTTCGATAATTTGAGGATTGATTACAGCATACTCGTAATGTTTATTGTTATCTAAAAAATCGTCAAATTCGATTGCAAACATTCTTTTGTTTACACCAACTTGAGGAGCCGCAATACCTACGCCAGGTCTAATACCGTATTGTTTTACAAGTTCATCATTTTGTGAAATCTTTTCGTATTCGTATAAACCATGTAAAACTTCTAAGTCCTCACTTGATATAGGCATTTTTACTTCACTACATTTTTCTCTTAAAGAGGGAGTTCCTTCTTTAGTTATATCTTTATTTAAATACATAATAATCACCAAAATCATTATATCAAAATTAAAAATATAAGTAAAATAATTAAACTCATGTTATAATAATTTTGTTGGTGAAAATATGATTATTTTAATTGGTCCAAGCGCAAGTGGGAAAACTGCGGTAGGTAAGTGTTTAGAAGAAGAATTTAACGTAAAAAAAGTTGTAACTTATACAACTCGTAAAAAAAGAACTGGAGAAATAAATGGTATCGATTACATTTTTATTTCAAAAGAAGAATTTAAAGAAAAGAAAGAAAATGGCTTTTTCTTTGAAACAATGTCTTATCAAGACAACTTTTATGGTACAAGTAAGGAATCTATTAAAGAAAATAGATACATGATTCTTGATTTGAATGGATACGATAAATATATTCAAAGTGACTTTTTTATTAAGGCGTACTATTTAGAGTGCGATAAAGTTGTGCGAAAAAAAAGAATGATAGGGCGTGGAGACACGATAGAGTCAGTAGAAAATAGATTAAAAAATGATGATCTTGCTTTCTCTCTTGAAAATAAGGGCTTTATTGGAAAGATAATTAATTCAACTAAATTATCTATAAAAGAAATAGCACGTATCATTTATGAGGATTACACGAAATAATGGATTTAAAATTATATAATATTCTAGACGAAATAGTTGATGAATTTTTAGAGTCTAGCGATGTTAAAGAATACATAAAACTAAACGAATTTGTATTTGAACACTATAATAATGAAGTCATCGCTTTTAACACGGCACGTGAACAATTAAAAGAACAAAAAAAATATAATTTAGATTTAGAAAAGTACGAGAAAAAATTGGTTATAGCCAAAGAAAAACTATATAATATAAATGAAGTTAAAAGAATAAAAGAATTAGAACATTTTATTCAAAAAGAATTGGATACTATGACTAATGAATTATCAGACTTTATTTCAAACAAAATAAAAAAGAAAAGAGTGATTTAATGTCTAAAAGAAGAAGTTTAGTGATTACTTATAAACAAGAATCATTACTAAATACATTAAGAGATGTTCATATTTATTACACAAGCAAAAGATATAATTATGCAATAATATACACAAATCAAGAGAAACTAGACGGCCTTGTTAAATACTTAAGTAATAATAGTTTAGTTCTAGATGTTAACGTAAGTGATGACATTTACGAAATATAAGGTGTTAAGTAAAAATACTTGACAACTATGAATTTTATGATATACTTATTTAGTAAAATTCAAAAAAGGAGTGAAAAATATGGTTAAAATTAGATTACAAAGATTCGGTGCTCACAAGAATCCTCAATACAGAATTGTAGCTGCTGATTCTCGTTCACCTCGTGATGGTAAGTTCTTAGAAATTTTAGGAACATATAATCCTATCGCTAATCCTGCTATTGTTAATCTTGACACTGAAGCTGTTGACGCTTGGGTTGCTAAAGGAGCTCAAATGACAACAACTGTTAAGAATATCGTAAAAGCACAAAAAGCTTCTAAATAGTGAGGTTTTAAAGTGGGTACTTTTGAAGAATTAGTTGAAAATTTGATTAAACCACTACTTGCTTATCCTGATGACTTCTCTTTAGAGAGTCTAGAAGAAGACGGTTATAAAGTTTTTAATGTAACAGTTAAGGAAAATGATTTAGGCCGTGTTGTAGGTAAAAGTGGTCATATTGCAAAAGCTATTAGAACTATACTTTATGCAAAAGCTTCAAAAGAAGGCGTAAAGGTTAGACTTAATATTTTAAGCAAATAAATAGAGTCATTTAGACTCTTTTTATTTTGATGCCTAACTATTAACACAATTTCACATATTTAAAATAATATTGTGCCAAAATTATTGTTTATAATTTAGATGTCTTAAGAGATTAAGACAAAAAAATAATAAACAAAACACTTAAAAATTTTAATCAGCTTGTATATTTTTTCATACATAACTCTCCCTTAAATTCAAAATGTACAAGCAACCCCCACTGACTAAGGTACCTTTACCTTAGTCTTTTCTTTTACCTAAATACTTACAAAAATAATGTATTTAACTTTTTTAAATTTGAAATAAGAACTATAATACCTTTTATGAAATTGATAAAAATTATATAATAAATACATATATGGACGGGATTATGAAAAATTTTGATTTAGAGATTTGTGCAAAAGAATTAATTAAAACATTAAAGGAACGAGATAACTTATTTGAAACTTTTAATATTTTAGTTCCATCAAAAAGTTTGGAAGATTATTTTAAAAATTATTGGCTAAAGAGCTATAATGGCGTTTTAATGAATGTAAATTTTTATACTTTTGAAACGCTTAAAAAGAAACTATTTAATAATGCTTATTTGATTTCAAACGATCAGTACAAATTATTAACATGTACTGTAATTGAGGAAAATCTAAATAAAATTAATCTTGTATCTAAATATTTAGATGAAAATGAAATTAGTTATCAAAATAAATTATATGATCTTGCGACTACATTAGTTTCTTTATTTAATGATTATGATAAGGATTTGTTAGATTTAGACGAAGATTGTAATGAAATAAAGAAATTAGTTTTAGAAAAAGCAAATAAGCTAAATTTATTTACTACAAGGTATATAATAGAAAATTTCAATTTTAAGAACATTGGTACTATCCACTCTTTTGGTTTTGTTAACTATTCAAAATTAGAAGAATCACTACTTAATAAATATAATAAAGTTTTGCATTATGACTTAGATTCGAATGTTAATTTCAAGAAAACTAATACCCTAGTATCTAAATGTCCTTCTAAAAAGAAAGAAATTGAAATTCTTCATTCTAAAATTTGTAATTTATTATTAAAAAATGATAATAAGTATTCTGATTTTTTAGTTCTTTCAAGTAATATTTCAGACTATGCAATGGAAATAAAAGCAGTATTTGAACAAGATAATAAAAACTTCTTATCAATTCCTTATAATATAAAAACTCGTCTAGAAACTAAAAGTGATACATATGCTTTGTTTGATATATTATTTGCATCTCTTTCTAATAATTCTTTCACACGCCTAGATTTAAATAATATCTTAAATATTGAGTGGGTTACAAAGTCCCGAAATATATCCAAAGATGATGTTTGTAATATAATAGATATGATTCTAAAAACAAATGTTTATAATGATATAGATATAGACAAGTTGAAAAATAGATTAATTTTATCTAAATTTGCAAATATTGATAACTTTGATAATTCGTTTGTTAGTCTAAATGATAAAGAATATGTTCCATATTCAAACATGAGTCTTAACAATGATTTGATGTTAAAATTTTTAGATTTAATCACTGATGTTTCGTCTTTTTTGTCTTTCTTTAATACACACAAAATCATCAAGAAAGACAATCTAGAAGAATTAGAAAAGGTAATAAATCGTCTTGTACTATATAACGAAAAAATTGAAGAAGAAAATTATGAACTATTTAAAATTAATAAATTTATTAACTCTTTAAAAACATTAGATATTAATAATTTACATTATATTATCTTTAAAAACTTCGTTTTAGATATACTAAAAAATTCAAACAATACAAAATCAGGTTTAAATATAGGTGTTACCTTTGATTCGTTTAATAAGGATATAGTAAATAAATATAAATATGTATTTTTCATCGGACTTTCTAGCAATAATTTCCCTAATTTAACTGTGACAAGTGAACTTGATTTAAGGAATGAAAGTGATGAGTATGAAGAAATAAAAAAATCATTTTATTTAACTAAATTAAACAGTGAGAATTTTTATATATCCTATGAAGCTCAAAATCTAAAATCTGGTGAAGAATATTATCCTTCTATTATATTAAATGAATTGTTTATTGTAGAAGAAGAGACAATAACAATTGATGAAAAAAGGGAATATAAGGAATTATTTACAAGAAGTGAATTTAAAAACAAAGGATATGATATTTCACTTTATACCGATACTAATGAAATTAGCAAAAAAAAGAACCTAGATATTTTGTATAAACCAAATGATTATCCTAAAACAATCGATATTAAAAAGTTCAGTGATTTTTTAATTGAACCATTTAGTTTTAAAACAAAACAAATATTCCCGTATAATGATGATTCTTATTCTAAAATCGAAGAAGAATTTAGTCCTTACAAAATGGATATACTAGATTCCTTTAGCATTTTTGATGATTTAATTCCTTATGTATATGAACATCAACTAACTAGAATTCAAACTGAAAAATTATATAAATATTATTTATTAACATCAAAGATTCCTTCGGTAGATGAAAAAATGTCAAAAGTATATTTTTATGAATTTCTAGATACGATATGTGAACAAATCAACTTAGTTCATGAAAAAAATACAAAATTATCAATACTTGAAGATGTTGAATTGAAAATAGATAATGCAAATCTTGTTGTTAGTTCATTAAAAAGTGTATTTGTAAAAGAAGAAAATAATGAGTTAATGTATATAGACCTTGTAAATGTTAATTCAGTTTCACTAAAACATTATCTTAGACTATATGTGAAAACTCTATTAGACGTTTCGTCTAAAAGCGAAAATGAATATAACATAAGACTTGTTTTAATAGATAAGAAACTTAAACAAAATTCAAAATATGCTTTTGTTATAACACCATCTGAGTCAAAGGAAACATTAGTTAATATTTTTAAGAATATGTATGATTATAATAACTTGTTTGTTTTACCATTTTCATTTTTAGAAAAAGACATATCTAATATTGATACTTTTTTTGAAAAATTGAAAGAGGAATTAAAATATTTTGAGGATCAAAAAATATTTAATAAATATACAGATTTTGGTTATACATATGATAATTTCGAAACCGAGTTTAAGTATTACAAAGAAGAAATGAAGAAGTTAATAAAATTTAAAATTGAGTCTGTACCTGAAAACGAAAAAAAGGAGGAATAGAATGAATAATTTTTTAATTAATGAATATAATATAAATGAAAATTACGCAATCGAAGCCTCAGCTGGTACAGGTAAGACTTACAACGTTATTAAGATGGTTGAAAAAATGCTTAATAGTGGCGTTAACTTGAAGGAAATTTTAATTGTTACTTATACGGATAAAGCTTGTGGAGAACTAAAAGATAGGATAAAACAAATCAAATTAGAAGATGGTAGAAATGTAGACATTAATTTATCTAATATTTATACTATTCACTCATTTTGCTTAAATACGATAAAGGAATTTGGTATTAGTGCTAAATTGCCATTAACTATGGAAATGTTAGAAGATGATGTTTTAAATAGATTTGCAAGTCTATATATTCAAAATAATGTTTTATCTGATATTGGGTATTTAAAAAACATCGGATTTGATTTAGATAGCTCAAAAATTAAAAAGATGTTAATTGATTCTTGTAATAAGTATTATTTAAATAATAATTTAGAAGAAGAAAAATCAATAATATCTTTAGGTGATTCTTCTTATGACCTTAATTCTAATAATTCTACTGGTTTTATGAATGTTGAAAATATTGGCATAAATGATATTGTAGAGATTTATAAAAAATTTGATACTTGTACTAGTATAGAAGACTTTTATGGTCTTCTTCCTAATCTTGAAGAAAACCTTGAGTTTTTTAATTGTAATCCTGACGATAAAGCAAGTTATATGCAAAACTTCTATGAAGATTTTTGTAATATTAGTACAATAAAGCAAAGATTTAAGTTTAATGGACGCAAAACAACGAAAAAAGAAATAAAAGACACAGATGAGTTTAAATATTTAAAGTCGCTTAAAAATTTTTTCGATAAAAAAAGTAGTTATATTGGTTACACTTACATTTTTTATAAGCATGTAAAAAACTTTTATATAGAATTTTTAAACTATAAAAGTATTAATAAACAAGAATCGTTCAATGATATGATTCGCTATGTAAGAGAAGGTTTAAAAGAGGATGGTTTTGTATCTAAATTAAAGAATAAATATAAATATGGTATTATTGATGAATTCCAAGATACTAATCAAATTCAGTTTGATATATTTAAAACTATTTTCTTAACTGATAATGATCATCACATTGTAGTTGTAGGAGACCCTAAACAGTCTATTTATTCATTTCAAGGCGCGGACGTAAATGTATATAAAGAAGCGGTTAAGGAAATAGAAAATAAAGGCGGAAATTTACGTGCGTTAAATAAAAACTATAGATCAAGCGAAAACATCGTAAAAATTTGCAACGCAATGTTTGATAATTTTGGGTTCGAAAATCCTAGTTTTACGCATTCGAAATTCAAAAATAGAGAAGATAAAGATACTAAGATATACGAAACCTTGTGTGAAGGGGAAGTAGCTAAATCTCTTTATGTTATAGGAAAAAAAGAAGAATCATTTAACGAGTATGATTTTGCACATGCAGTATGTGAACAAATTATTGACATGACAAAAATGGTTGATGGAAAAACTAAACTACAAATACTTGTTGATGGTAAAAGTAGAGATGTAACTTTTAAAGACTTTACCGTTTTATGTCAAAAGAAAAGTGAGATGGAGCCCATAAAAGTTGCTTTAAAAAAAGCTGGTATTCCTTATCTTCAATATAAGAATGATTTTTTGTTTAAAGGAACTGAAGTTAAAAATATCATTGCGCTTCTAGAAGCGCTAACGATAGAGGATTTTACAAATAATAATCGTAAATACTTCTATAAAGTTTTGAAAACTGTATTCTTTGGTTATTCGTTAACTGAAATTAATGATCAAAGATTTTTATATGACAGTGTTAGCGAAATGGTTTTACTTCAATCTTGGAGAGACGAAATTGGTATTACGACATATGAAGCCTTGTTTGATAAAATAATAAACGAATCGAATTTGTATGAAAATTTGAAGGGCCATAGAAATATTGAAACTATCAGCATTTACAAACAAATTTTCTCATATGCTTTGTCTTTCTTACTTGAAAATCATAATTTATCTGAATTAATTATTAAACTTAAAAAATTATCTGAAAATATTGATGAAGACGATGAAGGAAAGTTAGTCGCAAAATCATCAGACTTTGATGCAGTTCAAATTATGACTATGCATGCCTCTAAAGGTTTACAATTTCCTATTGTAATTTGTGCTTCTAAAGGGAAAGAAATAAGTAAATATAACAACTATGGCTTTTTAGTTCATAATACTTCGCCTAAACTTATTTGTAATCCAAATGAAAGAATGAGAACTGAAACTCGTGAAGAATATAAAAGGTTATTTTATGTTGCATATACTCGTGCTATGAATTTGCTAATATTACCTTATTATAGTGAAACTCAAGAAAATGAGTTTGATAGCATGATTAAAAATGTGCTAGATGAAGTAATTGATAATAATCAAGATTTGGTAAATGTTGTGCCTTATAATAAAATAGAGTATGATTTATTGCTTTTAGAGACTAAGAAAATTATTAATCATAAGAATAAAACTATAACATACGATGAAGAAGATGAAACTCGTGCACTAGAGTTAAATAAAAGATTAATTAATGAATCTTATTCTAAAGCAACCTTTAAGCATTCCTATACATCACTTTCGCACCCTAAAAAAGAAATAGATGAGTCAAATTTAGAAGGGGAAGAAGTAACAGGTCTAGACTTTGACAATAATGCCTTAATTATTGAACAAACGTACGATTTATCTAAAGAAAAATCTAAGGATTATTTCGCTAGATACCCTAAAGGAAGTACAATGGGTACATTAATACATGAGATATTTGAGCATTTAAACTTTAAACACTATAATGATGCTTTAGAAAGCTTAGTTGTTAATACATTTAATTCGTACGGGATTGAAAATAAAAAAGAAAACATTGAAAAAACTTGCGAAATAGTTAGAAACACAATGGAAGCAAATATTAATTTTTTAGGAGAGAATAATACTATTAAAGAGCTTAAATTATCTCAAATCGATGAAAGTGACAAATTAACCGAGGCTGAATTTAACTTCAATTTAGAACAAGAAAAACTTAGAAATTATTGTAATGGATTCATTGATTTATTATTTAGAGTTAATGATAAATATGCAATTATCGACTGGAAAAGTGATAATTTAAATGAAGGATTTGATTCATATGCTTCTAAAGAAGGAATTAAATATCAAGTAGATGATAGATACTCAATTCAAAGAGTATTATACGCATACTGTTTAATCAATTGGTTAAGTTCTAAATATTTAAACTTGTCAAAGAGTGAAATATTTGATAAATATTTTGGTGGTATTTATTATGTCTTTGTAAAAGGAACGGTAGCAAATTCTGGAAATGGTATATACGGTCAAACTTGGGAGAGTTATCAAAGACTTGAAGATGAATACAATAATATTATTAGTAAACGTGTAGAGGGTAGAAATGCTTAGTTTAGATGAATTTAATGAATTATTAATTAAATATGGCTTTATGCATGAAGTATGGAAGTATTCTAGTTTGCTTATAAATGAAAATATTAGAGAAGTTTCGAATAGTACTGAATTAACAAAATTATTTTCACTTTATTTTTCTTTAATTGATAGTGGAAATATATGCATGTCTCTAGATAAAAATGTTTTATCTTCTAGATGGAGACAAAAGGTTTGTGAGACAAAAAGTGCTAGTTTTGAAAACGATGATTATAATGAATTAGATTTTGACGTACTTATAGAAGAGTCTGATTATATAATACAAAACTATTTAGATATTATACCTTCACTAAATCAAATTATTGGATCCGACAAATTATTTTTAATAGATAATGATTTCTTGTATGCAAGAAAATATTTAGAAGAGAGAAATGCGATTATTAATAATATTGATAGATTATATAGTGTCACTTTTACATCAAATAATGATTTTTCTTATAAAGACTGTGTTGATACGTCTTTCGCATTGAGTCGTGGGCAAGAAGAGGCGGTAAATGTAGGCGTTAATAAAAATTTAATTATTACGGGTGGTCCTGGTACAGGAAAAACCACATCAATCCTCTTCTTACTTTTAAATATATTAGAACAAGATTTTGAAACTAAAATATTTTTGATAGCGCCTAGTGGTAAAGCCTCAAGTCGTATGAAAGAAAGTATTTTAGGTGGATTATCTAGATTAACAGAGACTTATAAAAAAAGCCACGATGACATTGTAAATAAGATTAACCAACTTGAAGAATCTACAATTCATCGCTTGCTAGGAGTTGACCCTAATAACCCTCGCTTTAAATATAATAAAGACCATATGTTGTCTTGTGGCGTCTATATTGTTGATGAAGCTTCAATGATTGATATAAATATATTCTCCTCTCTTCTAGAAGCAATTCCTACAGGAAGTAGAATTTATATTATGGGAGATAAAAATCAATTACCATCAGTTGATTGTGGCGCGGTATTTGAAGGTCTACTTAATAAAAAATCGATAAAACAAAATGTTGTTGAACTTGATGAATCGAAACGTTTTGTGGCTGGTTCTCCGATCTATGAGTTAGCTGACAAAATTAATAAAGGACTTAACTTAGAGATAAATGATAATTTATGGCTTAAACCAAACAATTTTCTAATTAAAGAGCACAAGACAAAAGAATACCCTATCTATTATTACACGGACTTAGAAAATAATGATAAAGATAACATAAAACATATTGTTACCTTGTGGCAAGAACATTTTTATAGTTCACTTAATCAAAAGTCTACTAATTTAGATATTAATGATACATTTAATTTGAGAGAATTATTTGAATACTCTGAAAAATCGAAAATCCTTTGTGCCGAAAATAAAGGCAGTAGAGGTGTTGAGAACATTAATCTCTTAATAAGAAAGATTAATAATAAGAATAAACGTTTATCACTATTTTCGCCTGGCGAAATTGTAATGATACAAAAAAATGATAAAGCTCTAGATTTATATAATGGTGATTCTGGACTTGTTGTTAATTTTAAAGATGATAATACTTTATATTTCATGGTTAAGAAGTCTACAAAATTAATTGAAAAAGATGGTTATATAAAAGATAAAATGTTTAAGTTAGATGGCTTTGTTTATTATCCTTTACGTTTAATCTCAAGTGATTTAATCAATTTAGCTTATGCAATTACAATACACAAATCCCAGGGTTCTGATTATCCTTATATTTTAGTGATTTTGCCAAAATCTAAAGAACATCCTCTTGTAAATAGGCAAATAGTTTATACAGCTATTACTAGAACTAAAGGCTCAACATTTATTTATTCTAATATTGATACGCTTAATAAAGCTTCTCAAACTCTTTTAAAAAGAGATACAAATATTGTATAATATTTTAGAGGATCGAATTATGAATTATTATATTGTTGGAAAAATTTTAAATACACATGGTTTAAAGGGCGAACTTAGGGTCAAAGATGACTCTGATTTTGATAGATTTTATGAGGGTTCAGTTTTATATATTTTATATAAAGACGAATATATAAAAGTAACTGTTAAACAAGCAAAAGATGATTTTAAGGGTAATTTATTTGTTATATTTAAAGACCTTTATGATATTAATCTCGTTGAAAAGTATAAGGGCTGTTTGTTATACGTGTCTGAAGAAGATCAAGGTGATCTCCCTGAAGGCTTGAATTATTTACATGAAATTATCGGTAAAAATGTTTATAACGAAAAAAATGAACTTAAAGGGAAATGCACAAAAATGTTAGAATCAAGCCAGGGTTATATCATGGAAGTAAAAGGCGACAAGACTAAAGGTTTAGTTCCTTTCTTAAGAGGGGTTTTTATAGACAAAGTTACTGATGAAGGAATCTATATTAAAGAAATAGAAGGTTTCTTCAATGAAAATTAAAGTTTTGACTTTATTTCCTAGTTTTTTTGAAGGAATATTAAACGAATCAATAATTGCTAATGCGATTAAAAATAATAAAGTCGAAATTGAAATTATTGACTTTAGAAAATACTCTTTAGATAAACATCACCATGTTGATGATACGCCTTATGGTGGTGGAGCTGGCATGGTTTTACGATGTGATATAATAGACAAATGCCTAGAAGCACATAAAACAAGTGCTTCACACATTTGTCTTATGTCGCCTCAAGGCAAAACTTTCGATCAAGCAAAAGCGTGTGAATTGAGTAAAAAAGATGAACTTATTTTAATTTGTGGGCATTATGAAGGATTTGATGAACGCATTAGGGATTATGTTGATGAAGAAATTTCTATTGGGGACTTTGTTTTAACAGGCGGCGAAATAGCAGCTATGGCTGTATTTGACGCAGTTGTGAGACTTTTAGACGGCGCAATCCGCGAAGAGTCATTTAAAGACGATTCTTTTTATAATGGACTTTTAGAATATCCACAATATACTCGTCCGGAAGTATATAAAGGTCAAGAAGTTCCGTTTGTACTTAGAAATGGGGACCACGAAAAAATTAGACAATATCGTATGAAAGAATCTTTGAGAAAAACATATTTACGTCGTAAAGACTTACTTGATAAAAAAGTACTTACTAAAGAAGAAAAGAAATTACTTGAGGAAGTAATACGCGAGGAGGAACATAAATGAGAAAAAATTTAGGACCTAAAACATTAAGCATTCCAATGCCTGTATTTATTATTGGTACATATAACGAAGATGGTAGTGCAAATGCGATGACAGCCGCATGGGCTGGAATTTATGATACTAATAAAGTATTTGTTTCACTTGCTGAACATAAAACTTGTACTAATTTTAAGCGTACTGGTGCTTTTAGTGTATCGTTTGGTACAGTTGAAGAGGTTAAGGCGTCTGACTATGTAGGTATGGTATCTGGTAATGATGTACCTAACAAAGTAGAAAAGTGTAAGTGGACTGTTACGCATGGCGAGGTTGTGAATGCGCCTATATTTGAAGAACTAAAGGTAACACTAGAATGCAAGGTTTGCGATATTGTTGAAAACGAAGATGGAATTAAACTTGTTGGTGAAGTTTTAAATGTAAGCGCAACAGAAGATGTCTTAGAAAATGACAAGATATCTATTTCAAAGTTAAACCCTATTGTGTTTGATAGCGAAGGACATAAGTATTTTAGTATCGGCGACGTGGTAGCAAAAGCTTTTTCTATCGGTAAAGAAATAAAATAAAATTTTGCAAAAGCTTTGAGTTTAAAAACGAAAAAAACATCTTGATTTTGCGTTCTATAAGTGGTAAAATTTTATAGTCTTAAAAGACAAAGCACATTATTCCGCTACATGGTCATGAGCTATGCATGAATTTTGGTAGATACAAAGGAGAATTTTTATGGCAAAAGGTCAAGCTTTAATTGATGAAATTACAGCACAATATCTAAAGAAAGACGTTCCTGATTTCCGTCCAGGAGATACAGTAAAAGTTAACGTTAAGATCGTTGAAGGCGATACTCACCGTATCCAAGCTTTCGAAGGATTAGTTATTAAGAGACAAGGACACGGAGTTTCTGCTACATTTACAGTTCGTAAGATTTCTTACGGTGTAGGTGTTGAAAGAACATTCCCAGTAAATGCACCTATCATTGATAGCATCCAAGTAGTTCGTAAGGGTAAAGTTCGTAGAGCATACCTTGGTTACATTCGTGGTCTTTCAGCTAAGGCTGCACGTATTGACGAACGTCGTTAATTTATCTTTAGGTAAAAAAGGGTCTAATATTGTATTAGACTCTTTTTTTACGTAATTTTGTGATATAATTAAATTGTGATAATATTTCATAAAATGTTCATATAAAATATGGAAAAATTATATATAATTTAGGTGGAGGGTAATATGGAGGATAATTCAATATTTGAGCCTCGAAAACTCTATGAAAATCAATTCAAATCAGAGTTTGAAAAAAATGCGGATGAATATTTTGAATCTTTAGTAAATAAATCCGGAGTAAATATAGAAGAAAATAGAAGTTTAGTAAAAAAATACAAAGCATCTCTTGCAAATAAAGAACAAGCTACTAAAAATGCAAATAAAACTAAAAATTTAAAAACTTTGTATATAGTATTGTCTATTATTTTAATTTTAGTTGGTTTGATTTGCTTTGCAATTTCTTCATTAAGTGTAGGAGTTAGAATTGCTTTAGGTATTGTTTTAATAGCTGTTGGCGCCCTATTTATTGTTCTTGCGGTCAAATTAAACAAGAAGATAAAAAGTCAAGATAAGATAGTAGCAGACCTTGATAAAAAATGTAAAGAAGAGTTAAACGCTTGTTATCGCTCGCTAGATCCTTTAAATGCATTATATGACTGGACAATATGTCAAGACATAATGGAAAAAACAACTCCACTTATCGATCTTGATCCATACTTTGATGCAAATAAATATGAATACATGCATGAAAAATACGGTTTTGAAGATAGTGTTAATAAAAACCAAAGTACAAATTATGTAGTAAGTGGTAATATCAACGGTAACCCGTTCTTAGTTTTAAATACATTTAACACAAAAATGTCTACGAAAACATATACAAATTCAATTGTAATTCATTGGACTACAACAGAAAGAGATTCAAAAGGAAATGTTCGTTCAGTATCTCACTCTCAAACTTTAACTGCAAGTGTAACAAAACCTTGTCCTATATATTTCTATGATACTAGATTAGTTTATACAAATGACGGTGCACCTAATTTATCATTCTCACGTCAACCTACAGTTAAATCAGGCTTAACTGATAAGGATATCGATAAAATGATTAAAAAGGGTGAATCAGAACTTCAAAAGAAGACTGAAAAAGCTGTTACTAAAGGCGAGTCATTCAACGCAATGGCTAATACAAAGTTTGAAGTTATGTTTAATGCATTAGACAGAAACAACGAGACAGAATTTAGATTGATGTTCACCCCTCTAGCTCAACAAAGTATTACAGATTTATTACAAAATAGTCCGTATGGTGATGATTTTGCATTCTATAAAGATAAACGTATTAACTACATTTTCTCTAAACATTCACAAACTCAAAATTATAAGGTAAGTCCTTATGAATTTGTAGATTATGATATAGATCATGCAAAGCAAAAGTTCTTAAGTATTACAAATAATTTCTTTAAAGGATTGTATTTTGATCTTGCGTCGATATTATCGATACCGCTATATCAACAAACAAAAACTCATGAATATATCTATGATATACCATACGAAGCTTATAACACTCGTTATGAACAAGAAACTCTTGCAAATCAATTTGATATTACAAAGTTAAGACATCCTGAAACTGTTACAAATACAATTTTAAAATGTAACTTAGAAAATAAAGACGAAGATACAGATTACATTAAAGTAACAGCTTACTCTTATAAAACAATTAAGCATGTTGAACCTGTAACTAAGATGGGTGGAGACGGTCGTATTCACACAATTCCTGTTACATGGTATGAATATATGCCTCTAGAAAAAGAAAATAAGATGGCTATGAGTAAGGTAAATACTACAAGAAATAAATTTAATAATTCTAATGAATTTATTAATAATCTAGCTAGTAACAAACAACTAGTATTTGAACGTGGTCTTATATCTTGCATTTTAGGAAGTAACATTTCTTCAATGAAAGATATTAAAGATAAAATTAACAAAAATGAAGGAGAATAATTATGGCAAACGGATTAGATGAATTTGATGACGAAGTAAGTGCAGGAAGAGATGTACGTGTAATTAACAAGCGTATACCTGTTAAGGTTGGTGCTGGTTCTACAGTATTCCAAGTTGTACTTTGGTGTTTAGGCATCATTCCTGGTTTAGTGTTCTTATTTATGAAGATTAAAGCTGGTACATATTTACGTCAACTTGAACAAAAGCTTCAACATGATGCTTCAACTATTGATAACTATCTTGAACAAAGAGTAGTTATTTTAACAAATGCAGCAAAGTTACTTGATAAGTCTATTGATTTAGATAAAGAAACATTTACTCAAATTGCTAAATATAGATCAGGTAATTTAAGTGATGAATCAAGAAATGAAGTTGCAGGACAACTTGAAACTATCGGTAAATCAATTAATATTGCATTTGAAAACTACCCTGAATTAAAGAGTCATCAAGAATTAAGAGATTGCATGCAACAAAACTCTTATCTTCAAAAAGAAATTACAGCTGCTAGAGAAGTTTACAACGATACTGTAAATAGATGGAACTCTGATATTCAAGCATGGCCTACAAAGATGATTGTAGCCGCTAAAGCAGGATATACAACTCGTGTTCCTTTCTCTACAACTGATGAAGTAAGAGAAAAAGCACGTGAAGTTTTATTCTAAAATAAAAAGTCTCCTAAAATTAGGAGATTTTTTTAAAAATTTAAGATGTTTAAGGTGTAATTATGGAAATTAAGGAAGAGATTTTAAAAAACAAAAATGATTATATACAAATACTTGATAAATTAGATCAAAAATATAATCGTCTTGAATATTATGTAAGTGTTAAAACATTGAAATTAAATGATGGAATTATTGGTTTTTTCTACGATACTATTGAAAAAGATTTTTCTAAAGAGGAGGCATGCCTTCGTCTATACGGACTACTTCAAGCGCTATTTGTGTCAATTGATGCTATATATACATTAAGTGTAGCTTTAACAAACAGTAAAAACTTTGTTCGAATCAATGATAACCAAACATTACGCGAATTGAAATATATTAGAAATGATGTAGTAGGACACCCCACAAATAGAATTGTAAAAAGAAGTGTTGTTTATTGTACATTAAACCCAAAAGATATTGATAAATATTCGTTTAAATATCAAATCCATATGGAAGAAGAAAAAGAAAAAGAGCGCGTTGTAGATTTCTTAAAAATATTAAAGGATTACTATTTTGAATCAAGTAAATTATTAGAAAATTTATATAATTATCAAGAAGTGCATTCAACAGACATTTTATCTGATGACGTATTCTACATGATTAATACCTTTATGCAAGGCTCATCTGTTAATTGTGATTTAAAAGAATTGCGTATTAAACTAGATAAAGTTTATCCTAGTAAAGATTTACGTGTAAAAAAGAAAATTGATTTATTATTTAAAATAAATAAATTACCTCATACAGCACTTAACAACTACACATATACAGTTCATTTAGTTAAACTTTACAACGATATCGCATTACTTGAAAAGAAGCCAATTCAAAGAATCAAAATAAAAAATGCACCACAAGAAATTGCAGGACTTAAAAAGTTATTTAAAAACGGTAAGTATTTTGAGTTGCTTGAAATACTTAGAAATCATAATAATCCGTCTTTCTCACAAGCTCTTAATAAAATTATTAATATTGCAAAAAAAGAAAACAACACAAATGCTAGACTTTTCTTTGAGGAAATTAGAAAAAGATTATCAAAGAATATGATTGACGAAGCATATGCACTTGAAGCGTTATTAAAGGATATTAATTAAATCACATAATTTCACATAATTTGGATATATTTTATCGATAATAGGATTCTATAATACTATTGTCTTAAGAGATTAAGATATAAATAATAAACAAAACACTTTAAATTTAATCATTCTGTATATTTTTTCATACATAACTCTCCCTTTAATATTCAAATATACTGATCCCCTCTCAGGCTAAGAACTTTATTCTTAGTCTTTTTTTGTGCAACTTTATATATTTTTTATTGAAAATTTATACAAGTGTAAAATTTTATACTTTCCTTTGTAATGCTCTATAGATTGCATACTATTTTAGAGCTAGCTTAAATTATGTTGATAAACAAAGGTGTAAAGAAAAATAAATTTTTGTTGAAAAATAAACTAGATGTGATAAAATATTTAGGTATTTTTTATTTATGAAAGAAGGATAACTATGAAGATTAGAAATATTGCGATAATTGCTCACGTTGACCATGGTAAAACTACATTAGTTGACGCTTTATTAAAATGCTCACACACTTTTAGAGAAAACCAACAAGTTGAAACTTGCGTAATGGATAGTAATCAACTTGAACGTGAAAGAGGTATTACAATTTTATCTAAAAATACTGCTATTAAATATAAGGATTACAAGATTAATATTCTAGATACTCCAGGACACGCTGATTTTGGTGGCGAAGTTGAACGTATCATGGGTATGGTTGATGGAGTTGTTCTTGTTGTTGATGCATACGAAGGTACAATGCCTCAAACAAGATTCGTTTTAAAGAAAGCTTTAGAAGCAGGACACAAGCCAATTGTTGTAGTTAATAAAATTGATAAGCCAAGTGCTAGACCTCAACAAGTAGTTGATGAAGTTTTAGACCTTTTAATTGAACTTGGTGCTGATGAATCCCAACTTGAATTCCCTGTTATTTATACTTCAGCTATCAACATGACTTCAAGTGAATCACCAGATGCTGCTCTTCAACAACCAGGTATGGATCCATTATTCAATATGATTATTGATTATGTTCCTGAACCTGTTGATAATTCAAGTGAACCATTACAATTCCAACCTGCAATTCTTGATTATAACGATTTCGTAGGTCGTATTGGTATTGGTAAGATTGCGCGTGGTACTATAAAAGCTAACCAAATGGCTACTTGTATCCGTCGTGATGGATCATACACTTCTTTTAGAGTTCAAAAATTATATACATTCCTAGGTTTAGACAAGATTGAAGCATCTGAGGCGTATGCTGGTGATATCGTTGCTATTTCAGGTTTATCTGATATTTATATCGGTGAAACTGTATGTAATCAAGGTGAAGAAGAAGCTCTTCCTTTAATTCAAGTAAGTGAACCAACATTACAAATGACATTTGGTACTAACACATCTCCGTTCTGTGGACAAGATGGTAAATTAGTTACAGCTTCTAAGATTGATGAAAGATTAAATAGAGAAATTCAAAAGGATGTATCACTACGTGTTAAGAGACTTGGTACAAGCGAAGAGTGGATTGTTTCTGGTCGTGGTGAATTACACTTATCTGTATTAATTGAAACAATGCGTAGAGAAGGTTATGAATTCCAAGTATCTAGTCCTAAAGCTATTATGAAGGAAATTGATGGAGTTAAGTGTGAACCATATGAGGAAGTAACTGTTGAAGCTCCTAGTGATGTTATCGGTTCAGTTATTACTTTACTTGGTGAACGCGGTGGTGTCATGAAAGATATGAAAAATACTGAAACTCAATCTAAAGTGATTTTTGATATTCCTGCCAGAGGATTAATTGGATTTAACACTGAATTCATGACTGCTACTAAAGGTTACGGTATTATTTCTCACTCATTTAGTGATTACCGTCCTATGGCTAGTTTAAATCTTGGTAAGCGTAGTTTAGGTGCTTTAGTAAGTATTGCAAAGGGTAGCGCAACAGCTTATTCACTAGGTCACCTTGAAGATCGTGGTACAATGTTTATTGAACCAGGTGAAGAAGTTTATGAAGGTATGATCGTAGGTCAATCTAACAGAGATTTAGATATGGCTGTAAACGTTGTAACTGCTAAACAACAAACAAACACTCGTTCATCAAACAAAGATATGACTGTTGTTTTAAAGAGACCTTTACAATTATCTCTTGAACAATGTCTTGAATATATAAATGATGATGAATTAGTTGAAGTTACTCCTAACCATATTAGATTACGTAAGAGAATTCTTGATACTCAAACTCGTAAGAAATGGGATGCAAAGCAAAAAGACGCTGAATAGCAAACGGGCTATATATGTTTAAATTAGCACTAGATGATTTGACGTATACTATAATTTACTGTCAACTATTAGTCGTAGTTCTAGTATTGTTTTAAAATCTGATTTGATAGTCGTAGCTTTGAAAGACTAAATTGAAATTATAAGTTTTGGTGATAAAATTAAGGCATAATTTTAAAGGAAAAATCTTTAAAGCTTACATGTATTTTGTTTTACATCAAAAAAATTCTATGATAAAATTATAGGCGAAAGCCTTGCCATTCCGTATTAAAAATTAGCGGGGGGTAATTATGATTACATCTATTTAAGATCTTGGTTTCAAGATCTTTTTTTAATGTTTAAGGCTTAAATTTATTAGGAGGTAAAATATGAAGAAAAAGAAATTATTAATGATTCCACTTGCAGTATTATTAATGTCATCTCTTTTCTCTTGTAGAGGTAATGATATTAGTAGTTCTTCAAAATCGGATGTTTCTGAATCTACTAACAATGGCCAAAGTTCATCAGGCGAAAATACTCACAGTCATTCATATGCTACAAATTGGTCTAATGATGAAACATACCACTGGCATGATGCAACATGTGGTCACAATGTAAGAAGTGATGAAGAAGAACATAATTATAGTGAGTGGGTAGTTATTACTGAGGCAACAGAGGATACAAAGGGCAGTAAGAAGAGAACTTGTACTGTTTGTGGATACGAAGAAACTGTTGAAATTTCCGAATCAGAACACACTCATACAATTGTAAAAGTTAAGAAGGTAGATGCAACTTGTACAGAAGACGGAGTTAAAGCTCACTATGAGTGCACTACTTGTGGTAAAGTATTTAAAGATGAAGATGGAGAAAATGAAACAACTTTAAAAGCTTTGCGTATAAAAGCAAGCCATTCACTTGTTCATCATGATGAGGTTTTAGAGACATCAGATTCAGATGGTTTAAGAGAATATTGGTCTTGTTCAGATTGCGGTAAATATTTTAGCAATTCAGAAGCTACAAATGAAATAACAGATAAAACAAGTCTTGTTATTAAAACTTTTAGTAAAGGATTATCATACGACCAACAAGATGGTGGTTATGTAGTTAGTGGACTTGGCATTTGTGAAGACACTGATATAGTTATTCCATCAACTTATAATGGATTAAAAGTTACAAAAATTGCGGATTATGCTTTCGATAGTAGCAAAAATGACAAGTGCAAAAATATAACAAGCATTGTTATACCTGAAGGTGTTACAGAAATTGGTATGTGCACATTTAATCAATGTGAAAACTTAAAAACAGTTGTAATTCCTCAAAGTTTAACAAATATATGTAAATATGCATTTAATAAATGTAATAATTTAGAAAGTGTATATTACAAAGGCAGTTTATCAGACTGGTCTAATGTAACGATTGGTATTGATAATGGTAAATTAAAAGATGTTACACTGTATTATAGTGAAACTGTTCCTACTGATGGTGATCACTCTTATTGGCATTATGATACAAATGGTAACATTACTGTTTGGACAGTATATAAGGTTGCGAGATTAGATGCAACTTGTACAGAGAACGGACATGAAGAATATTATAAGTCTACAACTAGTGATACATATTATACTGACGAAACTGGAACAAAAGAAACAACTTTAGATGCTTTAAAGATTTCTGCATTAGGTCATAAACTTACTCATCATGAAGCTAAAGATGCTACTAAAGCTAAAGATGGCAATATTGAATATTGGGAATGTTCTATATGTGGTAAATATTATAAAGATTCAAATGGAGATACTGAAATAACAGATAAGACAAGTGTCATTGTTAAATATTATAGTAAAGGTCTTACTTATAGTTTTGACAATACTACTCAAACTTATTCAGTTAGTATTGGCTCTTGTTCGGATACTGATATTGTGATACCTTCAACATATAATGATGGTGAAAATGGAATACATAATGTTACTGGTATTTTAAATAATGCGTTCTATCAAAATACGAATATTGAGAGTGTACGTATTCCTGAAGGTGTTACAACTATAGGAACTAACGCATTTAATGGTTGTACAAATTTAAAAAGTGTTGTAATTCCTGAAGGTGTTACAACTATAGGTGATAATACATTTGGATTCTGTACAAATTTAACAAGTATAGTAATTCCTGAAAGTGTAACATCTATAAACTATAGAGCATTTCAAAACTGTACTTCATTAACTGTTTATTATAAAGGAACAAATGAAAAATGGAGTAATATCACTATAAATAACGAGGGTGGCAATAATAGTTGTTTAGTTAATGCTACTAGATATTATTATAGTGAATCAGTACCTACAGATAATAATTTCTCATATTGGCATTATGACTCTGATGGTAACATCACTGTTTGGACAGTATATAAGGTTGCTAAAGTAGAAGCATCATGTGAAGACGGACATGAAGAATATTACAAGTCTACTACTAGTGATAAATTGTATAAAGATGAAGCAGGTACAATTGAAACAACTTTAGAAGCATTAACAATTAAAGGAACTGGACATAATCTAGTACATCATGCAGCAACAGATGCTACTATAAATAAAGATGGAAATAAAGAATATTGGGAATGTTCTAAATGTGGTAAATATTATGAAGATGCAGCAGGAACAAAAGAAATAACTGATAAAAATAGTGTTATTATTTATTATTATAGCAGCGGTCTTAACTTTACATATGATTCTGCTACTCAAACTTATTCAGTTAGTATTGGCTCTTGTTCGGATGCTGATATTGTGATACCTTCAACATATAATGATGGTGAAAATGGAATACATAATGTAACAATTGCTAATAGTGCATTTAAAAATACAAATATTAAGAGTGTTATTATTCTTGAAGGCGTTACAATTATAGGAGAATGGGCTTTTGGGGGATGTACTAATTTAGAAAAAGTTGAAATACCTAGTTCAGTTACAACTATTGGTTCTCATGCTTTTGAAGGCCCTCGTACGACTAATAAGATTACTAGTATTACAATTCCTGATGGCATTACAGAAATTAAAGAATGCACATTTGCATATCTTAGCAACTTAAAAGAAATAGTACTACCTGATAGTGTTACATCTATTGGAACTAATGCATTCTTAGATGGTGGTCTTGATGTTATTTATTATAAAGGAACTCCAGAAAAATTTGAAAAAATAACTGTTGGTTCTGTAAGTGGTGGCGGCGCTAATTGCTTTAATACTGCTACTAGATACTATTATAGTGAAACTAAGCCTACTGATAGCAATAACTATTGGTATTATGATAAAGATGGTAACATTCAAATTTGGCAAAGCGAAGGTCTTGTATATGAGTTTAATAGTACTTCTAATACTTATACTGTTTCAAGTATAGGTACTTGTAGTGAAAAGGAGTTAATTATTCCTTCAAGATATAAAGGATATAAAGTCACTAGTATCGAAGAAGACGCATTTAATGCTAACGAATATATTACAAGTGTAATAATTTGTGATGGTATTGTTAGTATAGGATTTGCTGCATTTGCTAGTAGTCCATTAACTAGTGTTGTTTTAGGTAGTAGCATTAAAACTATCGGTGAATATGCATTTAGTAATTGTTATAATTTAAAAACCGTTTATATTCCTAGTAGTGTAGAAAGAATTGAAAGTGATGCCTTTGGATACAGTGATTTACTTACACAAACTGATGTAATGCCAACAATTAAGTATGCAGGAACAGAAGAAAAATGGAAACAAATATGCTCTGATTACGAAAAATATACTGATATTACATACAATTGTACTAAATAAATATTAAATGATATAAAACTTAAGTCTTTAAGAAGAATTTCTTAAAGGCTTTTGTTATATTATTAAGTTTTATGCTTTTAATATGATAGAAGATAAGAAATGAAATGCTCTAAATTAATATTCGTTAGATGAAAATTTAAATTTCAAAAAGTGATTTTTGATAAATGTAAAAATTAATGATTTTCCACCACTTTGTGAGATATGCCATTTTTTCATATTAAATTTGTATATGGTCTAATAAAATTAATAAAAAGAGAAAAAGGCATAGTACATGCAGGTGAAATTTACCTATTTTTCAATACTGAATTTTTCAAATAAAGCTGTTATTATGACATTCTAAGGTATGATTAATTGTTGCTTGTTTTATTAATTATGATTGAACTATTATTTTGAAAGTTTGGGTTTTAACATAATATCTTTAGGTTCAATCTATTTTATTTTTTAATTTTTCAATTTTTTCTTTTCCATACTTTATTTCATATGTTGATAAGAACTAGATTTAATAATGTAGGGGTTATGTGAAATATCATTAGATCGTTTTTTCATTTGTTAAAAATTCAAATGAGGTTTCTTTAGGTAGAAAATATCCAATATATTCATGATTCTTCTTACATGAACTTTTATGTATGGCAGAAGAATATTTAGTTCTTTGTTCAAAATGAGATATATCTATTATTTTGTATTTTAATTGTGGTAAAATAAATGTAATGAGGTTTTAATTATGAAAAAATATAAAGTCGGTATTATAGGGGCTACCGGGATGGTAGGACAAAGATTTGTTACGCTATTAAATAATCATCCATATTTTACAGTTACAGTATTAGCCGCATCGAGTTCTAGTGCTAATAAGACATATGAAGATGCGGTAAGTAATAGATGGAAGATGTCTGAAGAAATTCCTGCTTATGCACGAAAAATGGTTTTAAAAGATGCGACTATTGATAAAGAAGAGATTGCATCAACGGTTGATTTTGTATTTTGCGCAGTAAATATGAAAAAAGATGAAATAAGAGCTCTTGAGGAAACTTATGCAAAACTAGAGTGTCCTGTTGTTTCGAACAACAGTGCATGCCGTGGATTAGACGATGTACCTATGATTATACCTGAAATTAATTATAATCATTTAGAAGTAATCAAGACGCAAAGAAAAAGACTTGGTACAAAGAGAGGTTTTATTGCGGTTAAAAGTAACTGTTCACTTCAAAGCTATGTTCCGCTTCTTGCAGCTCTAAAAGAATATGGAATTCAAGAAGTTTTTGTAAGTACTTATCAAGCAATATCAGGCGCTGGAAAAACCTTTGATACATTCCCTGAAATTGTAGATAACACCATTCCTTTTATAAGTGGAGAAGAAGAGAAGAGCGAAATAGAACCTCTTAAGATATTTGGAAACGTCAAGGATGGACATATTGTAAATAATAACGAAATTAAGATTTCAGCTCAATGTGTAAGAGTTGCTGTTAGTGACGGACATCTTGCGACTGTATTTGTTAAATTTAAAAATAAACCTACAAAAGAGGAAATTATTGATAAATGGAACAATTTTAAATCACCTATTCAAAATTACAATTTACCATCTTCACCAGAAAAATTTATTACATATTTTGACGCATCAGATAGACCACAACCTAAACTAGATAGAAATTTATATAATGGTATGGGAATTTCTGTTGGAAGACTTAGAGAAGATAAAATATTTGACTATAAGTTTGTAGGTTTATCACATAATACAATTAGAGGTGCTGCAGGAGGCGCTATACTGCTTGCCGAACTTTTAGCTTGTGAAGGATATTTTGATTAATGAATTCAAAAATATATACTATTGATTTACATGGCTACAAACGTTTAGAGGCAAAGAGATATTTATATGATGAGATTAATAAATACAAAAAAATTGGAGTAAAGACGTTTAAAGTAATACATGGATTTAATAATGGTAGTGTAATTAAAGATTGGTTAAAATCAAGCAAGGATTTAAAAGAGGATTTTAATCTAAAAGAAATATTTGATGATCCTACAAATTCAGGATCTACATATATTATTCTAAATTAATAAACTAGTGTTAATTCACTAGTTTTTTTAGTTTTCTAAGCATTATATTTTGAAATTGATTTTTATAATTATATAATATTTCAAAATGGAGGAATTATATGAACAAATCAATTGCAAAAGAAGTTTTACTTGAAGCACTTACAACAGGCGCTGATTATGCTGAAATTTTCTTCGAGAATACTTATAAAGGTAGTATAAATTATTTGTCTCGACATGTTGAAAGTATCGAAAATGAAGAATTGTATGGTGTAGGATTAAGACTACTTATTGGAGATAAAGAAACTTATGGATACACAAACGATTTAAGTAAAGAGAGTTTACTTAAACTTGCACGTAAGGTAAGAAGTGGTTTTAACGAAACACAAAAAGTTTTTGATTTTGATTTTAAAACTGAGGCGTATAGTAATGTTATAAATATTAAAAGAAAAAATAAAGACATTCCTTATAGTGAAAAAATACCTTATTTAAAAGAGGTTAGCGATGCTATTTACGGATACTCACCATTAATTACCCAAGCTAAAGTGTGTTTAGAGGAAAGAACACAAGAGATTGAAATATTTACAAGCGAAGGAAAACATGTAAAAGATCTTCGTAATACTCAAAGAATTAATTCTACTGCTTATGCAAGTGACGGCCTAAGAAGTCAATCTATAAGATCAAGTATTGGGGGAAATTTTGATCTTGATGAATTTAAAAATAAAGATTTAAAGACATTTGGATCTGAACTTGCAAAATCATGTGTTACAATGTTATCTGCATCCGACATGGTAGGTGGTGTGTACCCAGTTGTAATTCATAACGGATTTGGTGGTGTATTATTCCACGAAGCATGTGGTCACTCACTTGAAGCAACAAGTGTTGCAAAAGGATTGAGTGTATTTTCAGGTAAAGTGGGTGAAAAAATTGCATCAGACATTGTAACTGCCATAGACGACGGAACTTTAAAAGGTGAATGGGGAAGTTTGAATGTTGATGATGAAGGAAATAAAACACAAAATAATGTTTTAATTGAAAATGGTATATTAAAAGGATATATGATTGATAAGAAAAATGGGCGTACAATGGGATTACAACCTACTGGTAGTTCAAGAAGAGAAAACTACAAATATTCACCTACAAGTCGTATGACGAACACTTATATTGCAAATGGCACATCATCATTTGATGAAATCATAAAGTCTACTAAATACGGATTATTTGCAAAATCTCTTGGCGGAGGTTCTGTTAATCCTTTAACTGGTGAATTTAATTTTGCGGTGAATGAAGGATATATGATTGAAGACGGCAAGATTACAAAACCTGTTAGAGGTGCAACTTTAATAGGTAACGGTGCAAACGCACTTAAAAACATCGACATGGTATCTAATAATATGACTTTCGGACACGGTGTATGTGGTTCATTATCAGGCTCAATTTGTGCAAATGTAGGAGAACCTACAATTAGAATTTTAAATATGACTGTTGGTGGTAACGGAGGAAATAAATAATGGATTTTAATAAATTAATTAAGGAATGTAATAAAAGTGGTTTTAAAGATGTAGAAATTCTTTTAGAATCAACAAGCAACGATTCTTTTTCTTTATTTGATTCTACTGTTATTGATAACAAATGCAATGACTCATCTTATGCTAATATACGTGCTCTAACTAAAGACAAACTTGTTTCTTACTACGCAGAAAATTTAACTGATGAAAATATCCCACATGTAGTATCGTCTTTAAAAGAAATGTCAAATTACTTAGATTCTACAAGCAAACAAAAGTTTTATAAAGATGAAACTAAAGTGGATTTTAAGTTTAATGAACAAAACGATTTTGTCTTAATTTCTAAAACTGACAAGATTGAATATTTTAAAGATTTAACAAACACGATAAAAGAAAAAAGCGAACTTGTTAAACATGTAAGGATTTCTTATAGTGAAATTAAAAAAGAATATGAAATCAAAAATTCTGAAGGGTTAGATAAAAAAACTTTTTCTACTTTTGGCAACTTATTTGTACAAGTTATTGTTTCGAATAGTGAAGAGTCAAGAAGTTCGTATTATTCAAAGCAAGTTAAAAATTTTAAAGATATTGACACGCGTGAGGTTATTGAAAAGACTGTTGATGAGGCTATAAAACAGCTAGGGGCTTCTACACTTGAATCTAAGAAATATAAAGTAGTGCTAAAGAATACATGTATGGTAGAATTACTTAAAGCGTTTAAAGATCAATTTTCATCCCTTGCTTTAGTTAATAATATGAGCTCTTTAAAAGGGAAAACAGGAAAACAAATTTTCGGTAAGAATGTAAGCATTGTTGATGACCCTTTTAAGGATGAATTTAATGCAATACCATTTGATATGGAAGGCGTTAATACAAAAAAGAAATATATTGTTAAAGATGGCTCTTTTGTAGATTTCATGTATAATCTTGATACCGCAAGTAAGTTAAATAAAGAAAGTACAGGAAACGGTTTTAAAGAAGATGGTATTAAAGGTAATGTTTTAGTAGGACCAACAAATCTATATTTAGAAGAAGGGGCTCGCGATTTAGAGTCTTTATTTAAAAAAGTTGAAAACGGTGTGTATATAACCGGATTTCAAGGAATGCACGCAGGAATTAATCCGATAAGTGGTGACTTTAACCTTCAATCTCAAGGTTTCTTAATTGAAAATGGATTAAGAACTAGACCAGTGACATTAATTATTGTATCAGGTAATTTCTTTGAAGTTTTAAATGATATAAATTCTATAGGAAATGATCTAGAATTTAAATATGGTGTAGGATCTCCTTCAGTTTATTTCAATGGTCTTAACATTTCTGGTAAATAATTAATTCTGTTATTATTTTATATTTCAATAATAGATTTAATGTGTTAAAATTTTTGAAAAAGGAGTCTATATGAGTTCATATTTCATATCAATAATTTCAAGCTTTATTTCTATATTTTTAACATGTTATTTTATATATTGGATTGTTAGCCTTTTTAGAAGCGTAAAAGGACCTAAAATAGCATTTGTTTTAATTACGTTAGATGTACTTTGCCATTTAATTTATCCTATAGAAATGTTGTTTAATTTAGATAGCATAATAGAAGAAAATAGAAAAAACGGCGTAATGGTAACTAGTGATCAAGTTATGCAGATGTATATATTGTTTATTGCAGATATAATTGTTGTTTTAAGTGCATACCTAGTCTTTATATATCTGTTCTATGCTAAAAATATTGTCTTTAAGTCAGCTCGCGCTAAACAATTCGAACGTGAATATAGTGGCAAATCTAACGTGGTTTTAAATATATCACGAGTACTATTTGTTTTATTAGCATTAATTCTCTTAGCTACAGTTATAATTATTTTTGCAACAAAACCTACTAAATATACAATTGGAATTGCAGTAGTACTTATACTTATTTCAATATTCTTATTATATTTATTCATTCGTACATTTATAGGTACTAAAAAAGGTATAGAAGTTAAAACAAAACAAGAAAAAACAAATGAGTACTATTTTATTGTAATTACTGATTATGAGACTTATTTATACCAAAATAATAGCACTTTATCATTCAAAGAAGCACTAAACGGAATGGATCAAAATTATTATATTGATGAATATGGTTACATTACAGGTATTGTTAAAAAAGTAGTGTACGGCATTAGAATATCTAATATTTCACTTGAAGAATTAAATAATCTTAAGATGGAAAAAATAGAAAATGAGAAGTTAGTAGATATATTATCTAAACTAGATAAAGTTCATCAAAAAGTTATTAAAGTTGATGAAAACTTTAATGTAATAAGTGAAGAAAATAGATAAAGCTAGAAGCAGGAAAAATTTTATTCCTGCTTTTTTTTGGGCTGATTTTTCCACTAAAAATTAAACAACGTAATAATATTTTAATAGAGGTGTAATTATGGACAGATATTTTAGTGAATTTAATCCTTTTTGTGATGGTGTGAACAATGATGGTAAAATTTTAACACGTGCTATAGAAGAATGTGCAAAAAATAAAGATCGTTTAATTATTGAAGAAGGCATTTATAAGTGTGGCACAATCTATTTAACTAATAATGCTAATGTTTATTTATCTAAAGGCGCAATTATCAAACTTAGTGATAATGAAGAAGACTTTTATTCATTTGAATCAGGCAATAAAGTGATTACAAGAAATACATGGGAAGATTGCTTTTATAATGGTAAGCCTTCAAAATATTTTATTTTTGGTTTTGACTTAGATAATGTGGTAATTGACGGAGATGGCGTCATTGATGGTTCTGAAGAATTATTCTACGGTAAGATTACTAAATATCATATCGAAGGAATAATTTACCCTCGTACTCCGTTAATTTATTTAGAAAAATGTACTAATGTTAAATTATTAAATGTTTCCTTAGAACGTAGCGCATTCTGGACTGTGCATTTAGTAGGATGTGAAAATGTATTAATAGATTCCATTAGAATTAATAATAATCCTATATTTACAAATAGTGATGGTATTGATCCTGATCATACAAAGAATTTAATAATTAGAAACTGTAATATTAGCTGTGCTGATGATTGTATTGTTTTAAAATCTACTAACTATTCACTTGCATATGGTCCAACAGAGAATGTTGAAATTTACAATTGTACACTTAAGTCCACATGTGCTGCGATTAAAATCGGTACTGAGTCTTTTTCAGATTTCAACAATATTTATGTACATGATGTAAATGTAATTGATACAAATAGAGGCATTTCTATTATGTTACGTGATGGTGGCTCCTTAACTAACTCTAAATTTGAACGTATAAAGATTAATTCGCACTTAGTTTCGCCCCTTCACTGGTGGGGAAGAAGCGAGCCAATTTCTATAACTAATGTTAAAAGAAAAGAAGATTCTAAAGAGGGTATTGTTGATAACATACTCTTTAAAGATATAGAAGCTTCATCTGAAAACGGTATAACTATCGTTGGAAATAACAACAAACATATTACCTTTGATAATGTTAAAGTAGAAATAAAAGATAAGACATCTTGGCCTAAAAAAGATTTAGACTTAAGACCTTCAGTTTATAACGTTTGTGAAGGATTATTTTATGATTTATTTGTTAAAGGTGAACCTGAACTTGAATTAATAAATTCTAAATTTGATAATATAAAAAAAGAGAAATTTTAAATTTGTGCACTTTGCACATTTATTTTGAAAGCGTTTTTTTATATAATAATTTGTGTATTATGGAGGTAGTTTATGGCTACATTAAGTTTAAGACATATTAACAAAATCTATCCTAATGGTAACCAAGCCGTTTTTGATTTCAACCTTGAAATTGATAACAATGACTTCGTTTGTTTCGTAGGTCCATCAGGATGTGGTAAAACAACAACATTACGTATGGTTGCTGGTCTTGAAGATATTTCAAGTGGTGACTTATTTATTGACGGTATTAGAGTAAATGATGTACCTAGCCGTGATAGAGACATTGCGATGTGTTTCCAATCATACGCCTTATATCCTCACATGAGCGTATATGATAACCTAGCTTTCGGTCTTCGTTTAAGAAAGATTGATAGACGTGAAATTAATCACCGTGTTCGTGAAGCTTCACATATTCTAGGTCTTGATCCATATTTAAAGAGAAAACCAAGAGACTTATCAGGTGGTCAACAACAACGTGTTGCGCTTGGTCGTGCGATTGTACGTCATGCGCGTGTATTCTTAATGGATGAACCTTTATCAAACCTAGATGCAAAATTACGTGTTTCAACTCGTGGTGAATTAATTAAGTTACATAAGAGATTAAATGCGACTACTATTTACGTAACACATGACCAAATCGAAGCCATGACAATGGCTACTAAGATTGTAGTTATGAAATTAGGACGTATTCAACAAGTAGGAAAACCAAAAGAAGTATATGATCACCCAGCTAATATATTCGTTGGTGGATTCATTGGTACACCTCCAATGAACTTCATTCATGGTACAGTTAGTGAAAATGGTATCTTTACTGCAAAAGATGGTACAACTATTGAAGTACCACAAGGAAAAGTTGAATTAATTAAAGAAAAGGGTTACTTAAATAAAGAAATTTATTTAGGTATTCGTCCTGAAGATATCCATGATGATTCAGAACCTATCTTATTTGAAACTTACCCTAATGCTGTTGTAACATGCAAGGTAAAGATTAGCGAATTACTTGGTAGTGAAACTAACATTTATACAGAAGTATCAGGTGACTCAGTTATCGCTTCAGTTCCTTCTCGTTCAGATTTAACATTTGATTCAGAAGTTAAATTAGTATTTGATATGAACAAGTGCCATTTCTTCGATGTTGAAACAGAAATGAACCTTGAACTTTGTTAATTTTAATAATATTTAAATAATGTCACCTTTGTGGTGGCATTTTTTCTTTTTCTAATTTACTAGTTATTTTAAAAATGCTATAATTATTATAGTGTATAACACTTAAATATTTGGAGGAAATTATAATATGGCTAAAAAAGTTTTAACTGATTTAGATGTAGCTGGAAAGAAAGTATTAATTCGTGTTGATTTCAACGTACCTATGAAAGATGGTAAAATCACTGATAATACACGTGTTGTAGCTGCTCTTCCTACTATAAAGTATGTTATTGAAAATGGTGGAAAGGCTATCGTTTTCTCACATCTTGGTAGAGTAAAGACTTTAGATGATATAAAGAAAAATGATATAGCTCCTGTAGCTTTAGAGCTTGAAAAGGAAATTGGTAAGAAAGTAACATTTGTCAACCAAACTCGTGGTAAAGAATTAGAAGATGCAATTGCTTCTATGAAGAACGGCGAAATTGTTATGTTTGCCAATACTCGTAACGAGGATTTCGATGTTGCTCTAAACAAAGAAGTTAAGAAGGAATCTAAGAATGATGATGCACTTGGTGCTTACTGGGCAAGTTTAGGCGATTTATTCGTAAACGATGCATTTGGTACAGCACATAGAGCTGCTGCTTCAAATGTTGGTATTGCAAGCCACATCGGTGAAGGTAAATCAGCTGCCGGTTTCTTACTTGAAAAGGAAATCAAATTTATTGGCGGCGCTGTAGATAATCCTAAGAGACCATATGTTGCTATTATGGGTGGATCAAAAGTTAGTGATAAGATTGGTGTTATTGAAGCATTAATCGAAAAGGCTGATAAGATTTTAGTTGGTGGCGCTATGATGTTCACATTCTTAAAGGCTATGGGTAAGAACATTGGTTCAAGCCGTTGCGAGGAACAAGAATTTGTTGATCTAGCTGCTTCTTTATTAAAGAAAGCTAATGGTAAGATTGTATTACCTGTTGATGCTGTTGTTAATGATAAGTTTGAAGATGTTCCTGGTGTTGCAAAGTCTGTTGATGAATTTGCTTCAAGCGACATGGGCTTAGATATCGGACCTAAAACTCTTGAATTATTTGCAAAAGAATTAGCAGGAGCAAAAACTGTTGTTTGGAATGGACCAATGGGTGTATTTGAAATGAAGAATTATGCACATGGAACTATTGGTGTTTGTGATTTATTAGCTAAGTTAACAACAGAAGGTGCTGCTACTATAATCGGTGGTGGTGATTCAGCTGCAGCTGCTAACCAATTAGGATATGGAGATAAGGTTTCTCACATTTCAACAGGTGGTGGAGCTAGCCTTGAATACTTAGAAGGAAAAGCTTTACCTGGTATTACTTGTATTAGCGAAAAATAAAAAAAGAAAAAGAAAGAAGAAAAGAGGTTTTTAAAGATGGAAAAGAAAATTGTTGTTAAAAGTACAGTAGGATTACATGCCTCTCTAGCTGCTAAAGTTGTTCAAGCCGCTAGCAAATACTCTGTAGATATTACACTTCACTATCATGATAAGGTAGTAGATGTAAAATCTATATTAGGTTTAATGAGTTTAGCTGTACCTCAAGGTGAAAACGTTGTAGTTGTAGCTCAAGGAGATCAAGCTGAAAAAGCTATTGATGAGATTGCAGAATTACTAGAAAAATAAAATAAAAGGAGGCTATATATGCGAAAGCCTATAGTAGCTGGAAACTGGAAAATGTATAAAACCAGAGATGAGGCTATACATTTTATTTACGATGTAAATGATCTGGTTCCAAGCAAAAATTTGGTTGAAACAATAATTTGTGCTCCTGCCATTTTGTTAAGATGTTTAACACGCAGAGAAGGGGAAAACTTGAGAATTGGCGCTCAAAACATGCACTATGAAGAAGAAGGTGCATTTACAGGCGAAATTTCTGCTTCAATGCTAAAATCAACTGCAGTTACATATTGTATTATTGGACATAGTGAACGCCGATTATTTAACGGTGAAACTGAAACTGATGTAAATTTAAAAATTAAGACCGCTTTAAAACATGATATAATTCCTATTGTTTGTGTTGGTGAAACTAAAGATCAATACGAACACGAAGATACAGATTATATCTTAGGACTTCAAGTTAAACTAGCTTTAAAAGATATCTCAAGTGAAGATATTACAAAACTAATTATTGCTTATGAACCTATTTGGGCGGTAGGTGCTAGTCAAGCTGCTAGCCCTGAAATCGCAAATGAAAAATGTGGTTTTATTAGAAATATCATAGCTAGATTCTACGGAGAAGAGATTGCTAGTCAAGTACGTATTATCTACGGAGGATCGGCTAATAAGACAAACTTCGAAAATCTTATTAGACAAGAAAATGTTGATGGAGTATTACTAGGAAGAGCAAGTCTTGATAGTAATCATTTCCTTACAATTTGTGATATGGCTGTTAAATATTTAAATGAAAGTAAGACTCAAGAGTAAAATCTTGGGTTTTCTTTTTTGTGGTTAATTATGTAAAAAAAGCTTAGTAATGTATAAATTACTAAGCATTATTTTTCTTCATTGAAGCTTCATATATTAAAATTGAACAAGCAACAGAAACGTTTAGAGAATTATTTGATCCGTACATCGGAATAAATACTTTTTTATGATTATTATCATACCATTTTGAATTTATACCAAATCTTTCATTACCTACAACGATTGCAATTCTACCATTGTAGTCGTACTTTTGATAATCCATTCCTAAATTAGGTTCGCCTAAATATATATCATAGTTATTATCTAATAACCATTTTTGTGCTTCTTCATATGTTACAGATGATGTAGGAATTAATAAATTACAACCCCTAGAAGAAGATATTAAAGATGGATTATTAGGTTTAGTAATTGTATCAACTAGAATAACTCCACCGACTTTTGCACTGTCGCATGTTCTATAAATTGTTCCTAAATTACCAGGTATCTCAAGGCCATCACAAACCACTAAGAAATCTAAATCTTTTAAATCGTCGAGGTTTTTAAGAGAAATATCAATAATACCAAATACACCTGCGCTGTTTTCTTTACGTTTCAAAGATTCTATATTTTTTTTAGAAATTATATAGGATTCTTTTGCTACACCTTCTAAAAATTTAATATCTTTTTTAGTATCATCATGGTATTCAATCTCGTTAGAATAAAATAAAGAAATTAACTTAATAGGATATTTTTTGATTAAACGTAAAACTGAAATATCATCAGTTCCTACTAAATTTTCTTTACCATTTTTAAGTAATTCTTTAAGTAAAATAAAATTAGGATCCTTATTTGAAATAAGTTTACTCATGATTTTTTAAATATTCCTTTATTTTTGTGAAAGTTTCTTCACTTATTATATGTTCAATCTTACAAGCATCCTCTTCGGCTGTATTTTCACTTACTCCAAAACTAATTAATAATTTTGTCAAAGCCTTATGTTTTTCAAATACGCTATTAGCTGTATTCATGCCTTTAGATGTTAAAACAAGAGCTTGATTTGGTAAAACTTCAATATATCCGTTTTCTTTTAAAGCCTTTATTGCTATAGAAACACTAGGACGTGAGAAGCCTAATTCGTTTGCTACATCTATTGAATGAACTGCTTCTTTTTTTTGAGATAAACGTAAAATCGTTTCTAAATACATTTCTTGCGATTCGTGTAATTCCATAAAAATTACCTCCGTATAATAAAAATTATATCATAATATTTTTAAAATTGAAAAAAATAATTATAATAGAGATGTATCTTTGTGAGGCAATATGAAAAAAATATTTTTATCCTTAATTATCTTAATTTTAATAACATTTACTTCTTGTAAAAAAGTTTCAACAAGAAGCATAACTATTGCATCTCCTCTTGGTGCACCGGCCTTAGCTACGCTAGATATTGCATATGACGCCAAAAATAATACAGATAGTAAGTATAGTTTTGAAACATTATCTAATACAACAGACGTAAAGGCGGCTTTTTTATCATCAAGTTTTGATTTTATTGTTTCGCCCGTTAATATCGGAGCGCAAATATATAATGCATCAAATACATATAAACTTGTCTCAGGATTAACATTTGGAAATTTATATTTTGTATCAAAATATAAAATAGAAAGTGTTTCTGATTTTAATCATAAAGACATATATCTATTTGGTCAAAATACGATAAATGACATAGTTTCACTAAGTGTATTAAATAAATATAATATTGAAGCAAATATTAAATACAATGACAGTGTTAATACTAACAAAACAGCATTTTTAGCTGATTCAACGGACGCAATATATTTACTTGCCGAGCCTGTAAAATCTGCTTTAACAGAGACATTAAAATCAAAAGGTGTTGATGTTTATTCTATAAGCGTAGAAAAAGAGTTTAGCGAAAACGGATTTTTGCAAGCGGGATTATTTGTAAAATCAAATATTGATAAAACCATTGTAGAAGAAGTTGCAAGTGATGTTTTACAAAGCATCATTAATTTAAATAATAGTGAAAATATTTCATCTACAAACAGTAAAATTAAAAAATTAGGATATTTTGATTTGGATGACTATATTATGAAAGAGGCAATTAGAGGATCAAATATTGATTTTATAAGTGGAACTGATGTTAAGACTATATTTGAAAATACCTATAAAGATTCGCTAAGTCTTATAGGAGGTGTATTACCTGATGAAGCATTCTACTACAATCTCTAAAGTAATTACATACATATTTTCAGTAATTCTAATTTATCTATTGTCTTTAATATTATTTTTAACTAAAAATAATGAATTAGTTTATCCAAATCCTAATCATATTGTTTATACTTTTTTCACCTTATTTGCCAAAAGCAGCACTTATAAAGCTATACTAATATCTTTAGGAACTCTTATTATATGCTTATTAATTTCTTTTATAATATCTCTTATATTATCTTATTTAGCTTATAAATTTAATTTTTTATATAACTTATTTAACCCGTATATTGTACTATTTAGATCTACTCCTTTAATTTCAATAAGCATTCTTTTTATTATTCTCTTCGGGCATAAAACATCAGTTTATATCATAACTAATTTAATTTTAATACCATTGTTTTATGAAGGATTATATCAAGGATTTATAAGTACAGATAAAAACATAATAGATGCTTATAAACTTGATTCTAAATTAAACTTGAAGATATTGTTTAAAATTTATTTACCAGTAAATGTAAATAATATAAAAATGCTATTAGTAGAAGGTGTAGGATTAGGATTTAAAGTATTGCTTATGAGTGAATACTTAAATAGCAAAGATGAAAGTCTTGGTAGCACGTTATTTAATGCATATCAAAACAATATAGATATGACTTTGATATATGCGTATACAATACTAATCGTAGTTATATCCTTATTGATAACTGCACTTACAAAAAAAATAAAAAAATAAAAAAGATTCCTTTCGGAATCTCTTTTTTTACTATCTGTTGTAGAATTCAACGATTAATTGATCATTGATATCAGTTAAGAACTCATTACGTTCTGGGTTTCTAACTAGAGTACCAACTAATGTGTTTGCATCAAATGAAACATATTCAGGTCTAGCAATAACAGCTTCTAAAGCATTCTTAACAACAACGAAGTTCTTAGCCTTAGCACTAACTGTAACTGTTTGTCCAGCTTTTAATCTATAAGAAGCGATGTCAACCTTCTTACCATCAACTAGGATGTGTCCGTGGTTAACTAATTGTCTAGCTTGTTGTCTAGTTGTTGCAAATCCTAAACGATAAACGATGTTATCAAGTCTTCTTTCAAGTAAGCACATGAAGTTAGGACCAGTTTGTCCTTGCATACGAGAAGCTTCATCAAATACCTTACGGAATTGCTTTTCAGACATACCATAAGTGAATCTTACTCTTTGCTTTTCTTGTTGTTGAATACCATATTCTTTTAATTTAGTTTGGTTGTGACCATGTTGACCTGGTGCAAAGTTTCTCTTAGCGATTTCTTTACCAGTTCCTGAAATTGAATAACCAAGACGACGTGAAACTTTATAGCTTGGTCCTGTGTAACGTGACATAAATTTATCCTCCTATATGTCTATATTAGAATAAAAAGAAATAATATTTAAATCATTTATAGATATCGTTGACTCATCATTTCGCCTAAAGCAGAAGGTTACTTTGTGCCTTATAGGATCGATATTTATATAAATAATTCAAACTCTGCTTTTTACTCGCTCAAATATTTTACACTAATGTATATGGTAAGTCAAATGAAAAATACCATTTTCTGTAAACTTTTTTAATCCTTTAATTGTAAAATAGCTTTATTATATTGACTTTAAAATAATATTTTTTTGTCCTACATTGTGTTGTAAAATAATAATATAAAGAGGTATTTTTATGGAAGAAAAAGATATTAATGAAGAATTAAAATATGATATAGAGGAATTAAAAACTGATGAAATATTCATGGAATATTACACACATTTTACAAAAGTAGATATTGATTCCCTCCCTAAAGATGATTTAGATTTAATTGTTAACATGTTCCCAAGAATGAAGGCGTTAGCAGAGGCTAACAATATGGGAATTGTTGAAGTGATGGAAGCAATGGAAAAACAATCACAAGAGGATGAAGAATTAAATAAAAACGTGATTGATGACAAAGTAGAGGATGATGGAATTCTAGAATTTGATGATTTTAAAGATGTAATTGATGAATCTATTGACACAGAAAAGACTAATGAAGAATTTGAAGAGTTAAAATTTAATAGAGAAGATTATTTAAATGATGAAAGAAATAATTATTTAACTAATGTAATGAAATTAGGCGGAAGATATGATGTATTCTTATATGATACATATAAAAATCGTAATGACAAGAAATTATATGACAATGTAATCTATGAGATTTTTAATTCGGAAAATCGGAACTTTTCTAATGTCATTGCTTCAAATTTTAAAGAAATTATGGCAAATAGAGTATATGATGAAGATGTTATAAGTAAGTTTGTTACAAATTATATTTCATATCTAGCTTATGAATCTGTAAATACCAAACATGGTATATTGACTGAAAAAGAGATTAAAGATAATTTTTACGACTCTAAAACTTCTTTTTATAAATCTATGACAAAAGAGATTTTTGGGGTAAGTTTTGAGTATGATCCTAAAGCACAAGAATTGATTGATAATAAAAATCAAACTAAAAATCTTAAATATGATGATAGGCTATCTTTAATGAATCACTATACTAATAATTTGAATGATATAGTAAACGGTAATCTAACTAAAGATGAGGCGCTAAATTCAAGTAGACAAAAATATAATGCGCTTAAAGCATTGGTCGAAAATCAAAGTATATGGAAAAAAATACTTCATCCTATAAAATATAGTGAAGAGAAAAAATGTCTTTCTAGTTTTAAAAATAATTTAGTTAGAAAATACAATATTAAAGCAAAAGAAGTTAAAGATGCATTAAAAATAACAAAAGGCATGGATTCTACGTGGGATTATGATTTATTCATAAAAACTGCAAATAATTTAGATATGAACTTAGAGAATAACTATAAAGAATTAATTAAACATTTAAAGAGCGAAAAGATGTATACACAAAATAAAGAAATTAATGAATTGAAAAATGATAATTTAAATATTAAAATTGATAAGAAAGATGTTCTAAAGGACGTCAAAGTAGAAAAAGATACTATAAAAAAATAATTTAGAAGGGCTTTGTTGGGCATATTCTTCGAGCCTTTATTTTGCGAGGTTATATGGATAATAATATTAAAGCTGTAATATTTGATTTAGATGGAACATTATTTGATTCGTGCGCAATGTGGGACAAGGTTGATAGACTTTTCTTTAAAAGAAGAGGTATGGAAGTACCAAAAAACTTTAACAAGTTAATAGCACCTCTTGGATTAACTAAAGCTGCTAAGTTTGTTAAAGATACTTACAATTTTAAAGATACTGAAGAGGACATAAAAAAAGAATGGCATGATTTAGCCATCTATGAATATGAGAATAATATAGAGTTAAAAGATGGTGCTAGAGAATACCTAGAATATCTAAAAAAATTAAATATAAAGATGTGTATTGCGACTGCTAACTCTAAAGAATACTACATGCCTTGTTTAAAAAGACACAAGATTGAAAAATATTTTGACTTTTTATGCGATGTAGAAGAATTCAGAGGTAGCAAACAAACACCTGAAATATACCTTCACATTGCTTCAAAGTTAAACATAAATCCGCGTGATATTGCAGTAATTGAAGATATTCCTGCCGCTTTAAAATCTGCTAAATTAGGCGGTTTTTACGTTATTGCAATAGATGATAAGACGGAAGTTAGTTTAAGAGAAGAGAAAAAATATTTAGCTGATGAATTTATTTATTCCTTTAACGAATTAATTAAATAATAGATTCAAGAACTTTTGTTATTTCACTTAAAAATAATGAAAGTTCTTTTTCATCAACTTTAGTAAATCTAGAAAATGAGGTGGAATCGATATCTAAAACACCGTATGGTTTATTGTTTACAAACATAGGTATAACAATCTCTGAATTAGACCTCGAGTCACATGCGATATGGCCTTTAAAATTGTGAACATTTTCTACAATTTGTGTCTCAAGTTTTTGAATAGCAGTTCCACATACTCCTTTACCGATTTCTATATTTGTGCAAGCGATTCTACCTTGGAATGGTCCTAAAATAAGCTCATTATTCTTAAGCAAATAGAAACCAACCCATGAAATATCTTCTAGGTAAGAATTAAGTAGTGCACTTGCATTACTTAATAAACTTATCTCATGTTTAGTATCTTGAAAATAAGTTTTAGCGATTAAGTTTAGTTCTTTATAATTTGTCATAAATATACCTCTTAATCATTATATACAATTTTAAATTTATTTGCATTTATATTCTAACTAATATAAAATATTTAGGTATGAAATGAGGATTTATATATGATATATAATCAAATATTAGTTCGTTTTGGAGACTTAACTCTAAAAGGTAAAAATCAAAGAGATTTTATTCAAAAAGAAATGAATTTAATCAAGTCAAAATTGGAAGGATTAAACGTTAAAATTATTAAAGCTCATGAAAGAGTTTATATTGATTTACTTGATGAGGATTATAAATTAGTTCTTGAACGCCTTGATTTAGTTTCAGGTTTATCAAGTTATTCTTTAGTTTTAACTGCAAGCAAAGATTTAGAAGATATTAAAGAAAAAGCTCTTATGTTAGTAAAAGAAGAAATTAAGGGTGAAACCACTTTTAAAGTTTCAACACGCCGTGCTGATAAGAAGTTTCCTTTAGAAAGTTTAGAAGTATCTAAGATTGTTGCTGGATATATTTTATCAGATAACAAATTCCCAAATTTAAAAGTAGAAATCCATAATCCACAAAATGAACTTCACGTAGAGATTCGAGAAGAAGGAGTATTCTTATTTTTAAATGATATTCGTGCTATGGGAGGATATCCTGTAGGTGTAGCAGGTAAAGGATTGTTGATGTTATCAGGAGGCCTTGATTCACCTGTTGCTGGATACTTGGCAATGAAACAAGGTATTGAAATTGAGTGCTTGCATTTTGAATCTACGCCATTAACTTCAATTGAATCAAGTCAAAAAGTTGTAGATTTATGCAAGATTATTTCTAAATATTCTCCTCACAATAAAATTAAACTTATCATGATCCCTTTTAAAGAATTACATATGGCGCTTCTTGATAACGTCGATGATTCTTATAAAATTACAGTAATGCGTAGAATGATGTTTAGAATTGCTGATAAAATGGCACATAAGAGAAAAGCGTTATGTATTGTAACAGGCGAATCTGTGGGTCAAGTCGCAAGTCAAACATTAATGAGTATGAATACAATTAATAGTGTTACAAATATTCCAGTAATTAGACCACTTGTTACAACTGATAAGGTTGATATTATTCATTTGGCACACAAAATTAAAACATATGAAACATCAATTCGTCCTTTTGAAGATTGTTGTACTGTTTATCTTCCAAAAAATCCAGCCACAACGCCTAAGATTTATCAAGCACAAAAGTATGAAGAAACATTTGACTATGAGCCGATGGTTGATTTCTGTGTAGAAAATGCACGTATATTAACAATTACACCAAATAGCGATATCGATTTAGCAAGTTTAGGATTTGAAGCACGCGAAGTAATTGATTTAATTAATAAAAAGGATAATGCCTAATGATAACATCTTTACAAAATAAGACAGTAAAAGATTTAGTCTCTTTAAGAACTTCAAAAAGTCGTAAAGAAATGAAGATGTTTATCGTTGAAGGTGAGCACTTAGTTAGAGAAGCTAAGAGTGAGGGATATCTTCTAAAGTGCTTTACAATAAGTGAAAAACTTGAGGGTGAATTAGTTAGTGAAGACGTAATGAAAAAGATATGTCAAACTAATACTCCAGTTAGCCAAATTGGTGTATGTAAATTACTTGATAAGCACGAAATTAAAGATAAAGTATTAGTGTTAGATGATATTCAAGATCCAGGTAATTTAGGTACTTTGATGCGTAGTGCTAAAGCTTTCTCTTTTGATACTATTTTTATTTCAAATAAGACTTGTGACATTTATAATGATAAAGTAATTAGAAGTTCACAAGGATCAATTTTTAAACTAAATTTTGTGTTTGGAGATAAGGTTGAATTCCTTAAAAACCTGAGTAAAACACATAAAATTTATAATACGAATGTTAAAATTGGGCATGATGTAAAGGAAACTGACAAAAAGGACAAGATTGCTTTAATACTTGGAAACGAAGGAAACGGCGTGTGTAGCGAAATTAACGATTTAAATTTTGAATCATTATTCATTCAAATGAATAATATGGAAAGTTTAAATGTTGGTGTGGCTGGTTCTATTTTAATGTACGAGTTAAGTTCTAAATAGAACTTTGATTTGTTTACAAAGAAATCTAAATTTGTTATAATTAGTAATGGTGATAAAATGGCTGAAGATAAAACTGAAAATATGGCTTTATTATATGAAGTAATAAGCGATTCTATCGATTTTTTATTTGAAAGAATTGGTGGCGATTATTTCACTTTATACAATTTAACCGTAGATAATATTTTAGCGCAAGAAGTGTTACAAGATGAATTTGATGATGAGGATAAAAAAGAATTAACAGAAATTTATTCTCGTTTGACTGACATTGATATGACTAGCGAAGATATTAGAAAAGCTATCCAATCACTTATGTTAAGAGGATTACAAGAAACTCATATTTCAAATGGTAGCATCACTCCAGATACTATCGGTATATTATTTTCATACTTTATTTCTAAGTTTGAACCAACTAAAAGAAAAGTTAAAATTTTAGATCCCCTAGCTGGATTTGGTAATTTACTTTTTACAATTGAAAATCACTTAGATTTAGATATGGAATTATATGCTGTTGAACATAATAAGAATATTGTTGATGTTTTAAAGAGTAATTCTGATTTACTTGATACGCGTCTTGATATTCATTTTGAAAATACTCTAAATTCTTTATTTTCAGATATGGATTATATAGTTAGTGATTTTGACTATTATGATACATACGAAGATGGGTATTTCCCCTATAATGTAATTTTACATCATTTAGGAGCCCTTAAGAATAATGGGTATATGATTTTATGTATTCCTGATGATTTCTTTAGTTTTGATAAAGATCAAGAGTTTAAGAAAAATATTGCAAGCTTTGGCTCTATTGTTTCTTTAATAGAACTACCTGATGATTTCTTTAAACAACAAAAGAAATCAATTCTTATTATTAAAAAAGGTCAATTTGATAATAAGAAATGTTTAATGATCAAACTGCCAACGTTCGATGATCCTAATGAATTTAATCAAGCATTAATTAGAATCGAATTGTGGTTTGATGAAAATATAAATAATAAAAATTAAAGTGAGGAAATATTATGGCAAAAATTATGGCTGTAAACGCTGGATCAAGTTCAATTAAATTCCAATTACTTGACATGCCAGCAGAAACATTAATCGCTTCAGGCGTTATGGAGCGTATCGGTACAAAGGATGCGAATGGTAATCCACAAGCAGGTATTTTCACAATTAAATACAACAAGAATGGAGAAAAGGTAAAAGAAGAAACAAATCCACTTCTTCCTACACATGCTGAAGGTGTTGAATTATTATTAAAGACTCTTGTTGAAAAGCACATCGTTGAAAAGTTAGAAGAAATCGTAGGCGTAGGACACAGAGTAGTTCAAGGTGGAGAATACTTTAAGGATTCTGCATTAATTGATGGTCCCGATGGAACTGTTATTAACAAGATTTTAGAACTTGCTGACTTAGCTCCACTTCACAACAGAGCACACGTTGTTGGTATGCGTGCATTCATGAAGGCTCTACCTTCGGTTCCTGAAGTAGCTGTATTTGATACTACATTCCACCAAACAATGGCTGAAGAAGCTTATATGTATGCAACTCCATATGAATGGTATACAAAGTATGGTATTCGTAAGTACGGTGCACACGGAACTAGCCATAAATATGTTTCACAAAGAACAGCAGAACTTATCAATAAGCCATTAGAAGATACAAAGATTATCGTTTGTCACTTAGGTAATGGTGCTTCTATTTCTGCAGTTAAGGGCGGAAAGTGTATTGATACATCTATGGGTCTTACTCCACTTGAGGGTATTCCTATGGGAACACGTTCTGGTAATATCGACCCAACTGCACTTCAAGTTGTTGCTAAACACGAAGGAAAGAATATTGATGAATTAATCAATGTTTTAAATAAGCAATCTGGTTTACTAGGTATGGGCGGAAGAACTAACGATGCACGTGATGTAACAAAAGGTATGAACGAAGGAGACCATAGATGTATTATGGCGTTCAACGTTCAAGCTAAGAGAATCGTTGACTATATCGCTTCTTACTATGTATATCTAGGTGGTTGTGATGCAATTGCATTCACAGCTGGTATGGGTGAAAACTTAACTCACTTACGTGAAAAGATTTTAAATAGACTTGGCGCTCTTGGCGTTGTATTAAATAAAGAAGCTAATGACGGCGCTTATGGTGTTGAAAAAGAAATTTCAGCTCCTGAATCAAAGATCAGAGTATTCGTTGTTCCTACAAATGAAGAAGTAATGATTGCTCGTGACGTTGTAAGAATTGCTAAGATTTAATCTAATGACTAGTGTCTTTGACACTAGTCTTTTTTAAAGGAAGGAGTATTTATGATTAATTTGTTGTATTCTGCAAACAATAGTTATTTTAAAGGTATCGTATTATCTTTATTATCTATTATTAAGCATACAAATGAAGAAATACACGTTTACATTTTAAGCATGGATTTAACTAATTTAGATCTAAACTTTACTATCGTTAATGAAAAAAATATAGAAGAGATGAGATTTCTATTAAAGAAAGCAAATCCTGATTCGGATATTACATTAATAGATATAAAAGATATCTATTTAAATAGTGGTGTAAAAAAATCAGTTGAAAAAAATAAATACTCTCCTTATGCTTATTTACGCCTATTAGCTACAAAAATTGATATTTTACCGGATAAACTCTTATATTTAGATACTGATATTATGGCGCTTAAAGATATCAGTCCTTTGTACAATATAGATATAACAAAATATGACTATGCAATGGCTAGAGATCAAGTTGGTAAATATTTTTTCTCAAATGATTATTGTAATTCAGGTGTTTTACTTTTAAATTTAAAACGTTTAAGAGAAAATAAAATACTTGATAAGTGCTACAAAAAAATGATGAAATCGATCTCCTCGATGCCTGATCAAGACGCACTAAATAAAGTAAGCGATGATATTTATATATTTGATAATATATATAATGAACAAATAAAGATAAATGAAAATACAGTGATTTACCATTTTAACATTAAGACTCAATTTTTCCCATATTTTAAGATGATTAATGTTAAACAATGGGAAATAAGCAAAGTTCATGCAATTCTTAAAATCCATGATTTTGATGATTTATATAAAGAATATAACGAAATTAAGCATAAGTTTAAGTTTTAAAAACAGAATAGCGTATTAAAACGGTACTAGAAGAAGGGACTTAATGTCGATATTAACTTTTGTCAGATGTTCAGTCCTTTAATTGTTTTAATAATATTATCTCTTTATTATATTCCTTATCTAGCAGCAATCTCACTATCCATAAAAACTTTCTTTAATGTATTTTAATTTAATATAAGTATTAATACATAAAAGGTCTTTATATAAGAAAATTGCTAAAAATTTTAGAAAAAGGGCTCAAGATAAGGGATTTCCATCAAACGCTGCAGCTACTCATTTTTCACAAAATCCTGATTTACATTTTTTAAATACAATAAAGAGAAACTTCAAATTTTCAACTACTCATGATATTTGTTCATATACTGGTGCTTTAACGGATATAAAGGCGTTTTATAAAAAAAGTTGACGGTTAAAACAAACGGCCTTATTCGTATCGTGATCAAATAAAAGCATCTAAAGAAGAATACGATTATATAAAATAAAATATCATTGATTATTCGAATAAAGATTTTAAGAAAAAACAAGAAAGAATCGGAACTGTTCTTCTTGAGTGTGATCTTGATTTATCTATTTAGGATGTATTCAACTATTTACAAAGATTAGAAATAGAAGTAGTTATGAGATATTATAAGCAGGCTTTTGAATTTGATGAGACTATATACTTTAAGAGGAGTTAATTCTTTGTTAGATTCAAATACTATTGTTCCAAATATATCTAATTTCTTATTATAATTATTAAATCCATCATTTTTAATGCATTAGCTAAATATGGAAGATAGTGTAAAATATGTTGTGTAAATTTGAAAGTAGTATTTTTTAAATATTATATGTAAAGAATAAACCTTTATTTGTAAATTGAAATCATTTAATTTTTAGGTTACTATCAGCATTTAGTCCTTGACTTTCGAACCAGTATATAAAACTAATCTGTATTTTTAATCTATACTCTTTAATGATGCGTTCATATCAACGCGTTTTATTTTTGATTTTGTTAGTACAAATACGATTATTACAAATAATATCGAAATTGAAAACGTTAAGAAGTAACTAAGAATTTTAATTTCACTAAGTGAACCAAAATCCATCATTGTAAATACTAAAAATAAGAAGGAAATTCCAAGCGGAATACCAATTATAATACCTATTATGGCTTCAATAAATATTTCTCTATAAATAAAGCCGTTAACTTCCATAGTTTTATAACCTAAAACTTTAAGAGTTGCAATTTCTCTTTCTCGTTCCCCAATATTTAGTGTTGTTAAATTATATAAAACTAGTAATGATAATGCGAGTGCAAACACTATTATTGCGACCGAAATTATTTTTATTGTTTCGTTGCTATCAACGATTATGCCGTTAATTACAATATTTGTATTAGATATATCATATAAACCGAATCCTGCCATTACAAGTAGTGTAGACAAGGCTAAAGATACCACAATCATAAAGAAACGAGATTTAAAGCGTAACATATTTCTGATAGTTGACTTATACTTGAATTTAATATGATTCCATATACTTGTTTTTTCGAGCCAAATTTGTTTGCCAGCTTTTTGGGTTTTAGCTTTAAACAAAGCGGCAGGAATTTCTCTTGTGGATTTGTTTGCTTCGTAATATGTAACAAATAAAGTAATTAAAATCATGACAAAAGATGTAATTAAACCAATTAAATAAGTAACTTTTTTTGTAGGATTTGGAATAAAAAATACCCCACCAAAGGCTGTGTAACAAATATTAGGAATTATAAATACACCACTAATTAAACCTATAAGAGAGCCTGTAATTGTCGCTAAAAATGCAAATATCAAATATTTTGAAACAATACGTTTTGAACTATAACCAAGAGATTTTAAACATGCAATTGATTTTCTCTCCTCGTCAATTAAACGAGACATATTAGTCATAGTAACAAGTGCTACTACAAGGATAAAAAATAAAGGGAAAAGAAGCGCAATTACATCAATTTTCTCGCAAATGTTTTTTAGGAATGCGTATGATAAATTTTCTTTCAAAGTGAGTATTGAATAAGTGTCACTTGTAAACGTATTAGATAACGACTTAACATTAGAATTAATAAAATTAGTATAAGATTTAGAAAAATAATTATAATCGTGATTTAATGTGATATAAATATCAGTATTTGGAAGATAGGAGAATGGGTTAAATTCACTTGAAACATATATAATATTCTCTAAATACTCGCTTGTCACTTGTGATAAATCTCCACTTTTTGCGCTTAATAGTGGGTTTTTAACAAAACCTACAATTGTAAGTTCTGTATTAAAATATTCTAATGTATCGCCAATATCGTAATTTGAGGAAGTATAGTATTCTAAAACTATCTCATTATAATTTTTAGGCAGTCTACCACTTTTTAGATTAATAACATTAGTTTTTGATTTAAAATCATAAACGTATAATCTGTTGTTAGTCCTATCGTCTATTTGCGTTAAAACCACGTAAGATCTAATAGATGAATTAGTGTCAAGATTACTAAGCAAAGAAGAATCAATTCCTGTCTCTGTTTTTGCTTTAATAATTATATCGCAAACGTTATTTTCTTTATAATAATCATTAAATGAATTGGTTACTTTATTGCTTATACCACCAACACCGGTTACAAAACATATACCAAGAGCAATTATTAGAAGAAGAGATATAAAACGTAAATGATTAGCCTTGATAACTCTAAAGATATCTTTTTTAAAAGCTACCATAAAATATCCTCAACTCGCTTAGGATTTTGATTATATTCGTCTTTTATAATCGTTCCATTTTTAATATATAAAACATGATCAGCCATTTCTTTAATTGCACTGTTATGAGTTACAATTATTACAGTTTTATTCTCTTTTTGTGATATATCTTTAAGAAGTTTTAATATTTGAATACCAGTACTTATATCAAGTGCACCGGTTGGCTCGTCACATAACAAAATTTTAGGGTTTTTGGCGATTGCGCGCGCTATCGAAACTCTTTGTTGTTCCCCACCTGATAGTTGCGATGGGAAGTTATTAACCTTATCTTTTAAGCCTACATCATTTAAACAGTTAGTAGCATCTAATGAATTTGTATTTAATTCGTTTGCAAGCTCAATATTCTCTTTCGCGGTTAAATTAGGCATTAGATTGTAAAACTGGAAAACAAATCCAACGTCACTTCGGCGATATAATGTTAATTTCTTATCATTTGAATCAAATAGTTCGGTGTTATCTATTTTTAAAGAACCACTAGTGATAGAGTCCATTCCACCAAGCATATTTAAAAGAGTAGTTTTACCGGCACCTGATGGACCTAGGATTACGACAAATTCACCTTTTTCGATCCTAAAATTAACACCGTTTAAAGCATTAAAAACTGAGTCACCAGACTTGTAAGATTTAATAATATTTTGTGCTTCAATATAAGCCATATTAGTTCTTTCCTTTCTTTAAACTATCTATTACATCCTTATCAGGATCAATATAGATAGTTTTTTCTCCCTTAATACTTACAAAACACTTTCTTTTACCTGGAATTGATTTAATATTCTTAACTTTAGTGTACTCTACTGGAACACTAGAAGATTCGCGGTATGTAGAATAATATGCAGCTAACATAGCACAAGTTCTAATTTCCTCTTCAGTATAATCAGTGCTTTTTTTTAGAACAACGTGGCTTCCCGGCGCATCCTTCACATGGAACCATAAATCTTCTTTATTAGCTAGTTCATGTGTTACTTTTTCATTTTGCATATTGTTTTTTCCAACATATACAATGTTTCCATTCACAATAAATGTTAAGATTTGAACTTTGTTTAATTTTGATACTTTCTTTTGTGGAATGATATATTTTTCTTTAATCAATTCATCTTGAATTTCAAGTACATCCTCTAAAACTTCTGAGTTTTCAACTTGTGATAAGATTAATTTTAAATACTCTATTTCGTTATTTGCATTTTCAAGTTCTTTAGTTGCATATAAAACTGTGTTTTTGCTTTTACGATATTTTTTAAAGTAGTTATTTGCATTCTCTTTTATATATAATTTTTTATCAAGAGGAATAGTTATAGTTTCGTTTGTGTAGTAATTTAGAACTTCAATTTTATCTGATTTATCTTTAATGTAAGAATTAGCTATTAAAAGTTCACCGTAAAGTTTATACGTATCAGCTTTTTTAGTACTTTCTAATTCGTTTTGAAGCTTTACTATTTTTTCTTCGTTACGTTTAATTAATTTTTTTATAGTTTGTTCAATATTTCCTGTTTTAGCACGAATGCGTTCTTTTAAAGCGACGTCTTTAAAATAGTATTCTAAAAGTTCCGAGTAAGTATTAAATGTAGTAGATTCGCCTATATTAATATAGTTAACATCGTATTTACCCTCTTTATTTAAAGAAGGAGTATTACTATTTAGAAGAGAGAAGAATGCATCAATAAAATTCTCTTGATCAAAACAATATATTGCGTTTGTTTTAGATAAACCAAGGATAATATGTGCTAATTCTTGCGGATTAGTAATATCTTTAAGGATATCTTTTAATTCCTCTTTAGACTTTGTGTAGGGATTAATCTTGTTTTGTGTGTCTGGATATGTATAGAAAGCATTAGGCATAACCGTTCTAAGATCTGAGACACCTATGTGTCTAAGTGAGTCGATTATTATATTATTTTCTTCTAATACGAGATTAGAGTATCTACCCATAATTTCAACGTGAAGAGTTTTAGTTTCAAAATCACCTAGTTCATTAAATTTAGTAGTCCTTATATCTATAATTCTATCTGTTTCATGTGCTTCAATAGATTTAATATTAGCCCCCTCAAAGTGCTTTCTAAGCAACATGGTAAAAGGCTTAGGTTCACGAGGAAAACTATAATCCTCTTTAGTTATATGAATTCTACTAGAGTTAGGGGAAAGAGAAATTAATAATTTAACATTTGCACTATTACGTCTTATTGTAAATAAAAATTCATCATCAGATATTTCTTGAATCTTATTAATTTTTCCTGTTTGTAATTGGTTTAACTCATTAGCTAATTTGTAAAAAAATATTCCATCTAACATACAAAATACCTCTAAAAAATTATAACATAGTTTGTAAATTATGCTTTAAATTAATTTATATAACTTGCATAAATTTATAAAAATAGTAATATATTAGTGTGAAGTTAGTTTTAACTAACAAGGGAGGCTTTCTATGAGTTTAATTAGTTTTAAAAATTTATCTAAAGTTTATAAAACAAAAGATATTGAATATGTTGCCTTAAACAATATCAATTTAGATATTGAAGAAGGTAAGTTTGTTGTTATTTTAGGACCATCTGGAGCTGGTAAATCGACAATACTTAACATGATTGGATCTCTTGACACAACTACAAGTGGACAAATTATTATTGACAATAAAGATATTTCTACACTAGGCAAAAATGATTCAGCTGATTTTAGAGCTAATACTATTGGTTTTGTATTTCAGTTTTATAATTTAATTTCTACATTAAGTGTAATCGAAAACGTTAAACTTGTTAAAGAAATATCAAAAAATGCACTAGACCCAGAACTTGTACTTGATAAACTAGGATTACTTAAGCACAAGAATAAGTTCATTCAAGAATTATCAGGAGGAGAACAACAACGTGTTTCTATAGCCCGCGCAATCGCAAAAAATCCCAAGATACTTTTGTGCGATGAACCTACAGGAGCTCTTGACTCAAAAACTGGAGTTTTAGTTCTTGAAGCATTAAAGGATATGCAACAAGAATATAATAAAACAGTAATTATTGTTACACATAACCAAAATATTGCAAAAATTGCAGATACAATAATACATATAAAAAACGGTGAAATCGATAATATTATTAATCAAGAACCACAAAGTATAAGTGAGGTGGATTGGTAATGTTATGGAAGAAAATGTTAAGAACGCTTAAACATTATAAAGCACAGTTTATTTCTCTTATCTTTATGCTTACGATTGGCTTTGGATGCTTTATAGGTTTTAATGTAGAGTGGAAGAGTCTAGAAGTTGATTTAAACGATGTTATAGAAAAAACAGGTTACGCTGACTATAGAATGTATCAAAATGGAGTTGATTCTTTTAGTATTGATGATATTAATAAAATTAGCTCTATCGAGGGGGTAAATTCGTCTACTCGTAGTTTTTCTATTGATGTTAATAAAGTTAAAGAGAGTGATGAAGAAAACGATTCAAGCATCAATTTGAATGTAATTGAAACGTACGCAAATCCTACAAAACTTTATATTGTAGAAGGCAACGAATACACTGAAACAAGCAATGGTATTTATTTATCTGATAAATATGCGAATGCTCACAACATAAAAGTTGGGGATACTATTAGTTTTAAATATAATTCACTAGTATTAAGTTTACCTGTTGAAGCTTTAGTTAAAAACGGAGAATATTTAATAAATGTTCAAACAAACCAATTAATGCCTGATTTTTATGCTTATGGTTTTGGTTTTATTACGCCGCAAAAATTAGAAAGTATAGTATCAAAAATCCCTTATAACAAAATCTATTTAAATAGTGATTTAGATAAAGATGAATTAACAAGCAAAATAAAAGAAAAAAATATAAGTGATTATTTGTTAGTATCTAAAGAAGATGACACAGATTATAGTCAAACTATGTCTGAAATGGATGAGGGTAAAACAATGGCGTTCATATTGCCTTTAATTTTCTTACTAGTTGCACTATTTACTATGGTTAGTACTATCAATAGAATTGTCAAAAACGAAAGAAGTCAGATCGGAATATTAAAAAGTTTAGGCTTTAGAGATTCTAAAATTGTATTGCATTATATGTCATACGGAGCCTTTATATCTATATTAGGTTTAGCTCTTGCAATAATTGTTGGTTACGGCGTTGGATACATAGTAATTAATCCTAATGGTATGATGGCAACATATCTAGATTTCATATCTTGGAAATTATATTGCCCAAGTTTTGTATATTTAGTGTGTGTTCTTATTTTAATTTTGATAACTTCAACTTGTTATTTATCAGTTAAAGGAATCACAAAAGAAAGTGCAAGTGAGACACTTAAAGAAGAAAAACCTAAAATGGTGAAGAGTTCTTTAATAAAAAAAACAAAGATATGGAATAAATTAGGCTTTCAAGTTAAATGGAATTTAAGAAACTTTTCGCGAAACAAGGCTAGAACAATATTTAGTATACTTTCGGCCTCTTTAGCTATTGCAATTATGTTTGCCTCTCTTGCTTTTAGAGATACTGAATATAAATACATAAATTCAATTAAAGAAGATGTTATTAAATATAATTGTGAAGTTAGTTTGAATAGAGATGTGAGTCAAGATGATATTAAAAAACTTTCAAATAAATTAGAAGGTGATTATGTATACACAAATTCAGTTACAATTAAAGACGAAGAAGATATAATTTCGTTTAATATTTATAATACTAAAAATGATTTATTTGGTTTCCTTGATGAATCGGGGAATAATATTGACCTAGATTCTAGCGGGGCTTATATATCACGTCGTATTGCGCGTCTTGGGTATAAAGTTGGTGACTATATTGAATTTAGTCCATATTCAAAAAATGAAACATATAAAGTCAAAATTAGAGGTATTTTTTTAAGTACAAGTGATAAAATGATTGTAATGAGTGAAGAAGCAAGTGCTAAACAAAGTGAACTAGATATATTTACAAAATCTATTTCTAGTATTTACACTAATCTCACTAAAGATGACATAGAAAAACTTAACGATTCAAATATTACATTTATTAAAACAAGAAATGATATATTATCAAGTTATGATACCATGACATACATGATGGATATAATGATTGAAATTTTAGTAGGTGCTGCTTTCATTCTCGGTGTTTTTGTCTTGTATAATCTAGGAGTCATGAGCTATTTTGAGCGTCAAAGAGAATTTGGAACTTTAAAAATACTAGGGTTTAGAGATAAAAAAATAAATAAAATATTGTATTTTGAAAATATGATAAAAATATTTATAGGTTTTATTATAGGGATACCTTTAGGTTATCTACTTGCATTAATGTTTGTAAAAGTTGAAAGTTCTAGATATGAATTTTTCTTGTATACAAAGTTTATAACTTATATAATTATAACTGTTTTAACTATTTTTATTAGTTTATTTGTAAGTTTCTTATTAAGTCAGAAAAATAAAAAATTAGATTTAAGTATATGCTTGAAAAATAGAGAATAAAGAATATTGAAGGTTTTTATGAGAACCTTCTTTATTTTTGCTTGCCTATTTCATACCCCTTTAATTTTAAAATTAACTATGCTAAAATATAAAAAAGTGGATATAGAGGTAAATATATGAAATTGAATGATAAAGGTCTGCTAGTTGTTTTATCAGGTCCTTCGGGGGTTGGTAAAGGTACTGTTAGAAAAGCTTTATTTAACATGCCTGAACAAAACTTTGTTTATTCTGTATCAATGACTACACGTAGCATGAGACCAGGAGAGGTTGATGGTAAGGATTATTTCTTTACGACTCGTGAAGACTTTGAACAAAAAATCAAAGAGGGAAAGTTACTAGAACATGCAGAATTTGTAGGCAATTATTATGGTACTCCACTAGACGAGGTAAATAAGCAATTAAACTTAGGAAAAGAAGTTATTCTTGAAATTGAAGTTGAAGGTGCGCTTCAAGTTAGAGAAAAGGTTAAAGATGCTGTATTTATTTTCCTTGTTCCACCTTCAAAGGATGCCTTATACAATCGTCTTAAGAGACGCGGAACCGAAAGTGAAGAGGTTATTCAAGAACGTATCAAGAAAGCTAATAGAGAGTTCAAATTAGCTAGTCGGTATGACTACATCGTTGTAAATGACGAAGTAAATAATGCGGCCGACAGAATTATGGCTATTATTAGAGCTGAACATGCGCGTACTTGGAGATCAATTCATAAATACGAAGAATTATTAAATATCGATGAAGACATTAACAAAGGAGATAATAGGTAATGGCTAAAAAGGTAAATAATGATGGTATGCGTTATCCATCAATTGATAAACTAGTAAAAAAAGAAGATACTTTCACAATGACTGATGGAACTATGTATAAAAAGAGTCATACAAAGTATCAAGTAGCTTATCTTGCAAGTAAGAGAGCACAAGAAATTGAAGACGATTTATATCGTATGAACGAACTAAAGAAGAAGCACAAAGATAATCCAGATTATTTAGATTCTTTAGATGATAAGGCTGAAATTAATCCAGAATTTGCATGTGTTAAACCTGTTGGTATTGCACTTGAAGAATACTTGAATGATGAAATTCATATCGCATTTAAGTCTGACAAAATCAAGAAGTAATAATTAGAAGTCGCTAGACTTCTTTTTATTTTGTCTTTTTTTAGATAAAATATATAATATATTATATCAATTTAAAAGGTGTACTATGAACGAACAAATTAGAGAAAAATTAAAACTCTTGCCTGAATGTCCTGGTTGCTATATGTACAGGGATAAAGATAATCATATAATTTATGTTGGTAAAGCTAAAGTACTTAAAAATAGAGTTAAGAGCTATTTTACAGGTAAACATAATGTTAAAACAGAGAAACTAGTAAGTGAAATATGTGATGTTGAATGGATTACAGTAAATAATCCTATTGAATGTTTAGTATTAGAAATAAATTTAATAAAAGAACATAACCCTAAATATAACATTATGTTAACTGATGATAAAACTTACCCTTATATTTTACTAACGAGTGAAACTCACCCTAGACTAATTGTTGTTCGTACACAAAAGAAAAGTAAATATGACGGAAGATATTTTGGTCCTTTCCCTGATGTAAAAGGTGCTAGAATAACATGTAATTTGTTAAATAAGATGTATCCACTTCGTAAGTGTCTTCATATTCCTAATAAGGAATGTTTATATTATTCAATGAATCAATGCTTAGCTCCTTGTATTAATCATAAAACAATAGATTATAGCGAATACAAAAAAGAGATTATTTCTTTTTTAGAAGGTAATACAAAAGAAGTAATTGATAAATATGAAATTTTAATGCAAAAAGCAAGTGAAAATTTAGAGTTTGAAAAAGCCATAGAATACAGAAATATAATTGATGGTATAAAACAAACTACCACACATCAAATTATTTCGACAAGTGATTTAACAAGCAAAGATGTATTTGGAATTTATCACACAGACGACGAAATTTCTATTCATGTATTATATGTTAGAAATGGCTCAATTAGAGAAAATTATCATACAATTGTAACTTATATCAATGATATTAATGAAGCTATTTATGAGTTTTTAACAAATTTCTATGAGGATGATAAATTTAAACCTCGTGAAATATTAATAAATGATTTTGAGTCCATTTCTGAACTTGAAGATATTATAAATATAAAGATAAGTACTCCGAAGCGTGGTCTTAAATCAGAAATTCTTGAACTTGCAAATCAAAACGCAAAGAAAGACTTTATCAATAATTATGAGTTATACAAAAATAAAGCCTTAAAGAGAACTGAGACAATCGAAGAATTAGGCAAAATGTTATCAATTCCTACTCCTTATGTAATTGAGGCTTTTGATAATTCTAACTTATTTGGAACCTACCCAGTAAGTGCCATGGTAGTATATAGAAATGGTAAAAAGAGTCCTAAAGAATACAGAAAATATCATATTAAAACCGTTAAGGGCGCAAACGATTACGAATCAATGAAAGAAGTTGTTTATAGAAGATATTTACGTCTTTCTTTAGAAAACAAAGAATATCCTGATTTAATTGTGATGGATGGCGGCCTTATTCAAGTCAATGCCTGTCTTGAAACACTAAATTTACTTAAAATTCAAATTCCTGTAATTGGTCTTGAGAAAGATGATAACCATACTTTTAGAGCTATAGTATACAATGGAAAAGAAATTACTTTAGATAAACATAGTGATCTTTATTTGTTTTTAGTTAACATCAGCCAAACAGTCCATGATTTTGCGATTTCGTTTTATAGATCGACTAAATCTAAAGGTGTATTCTCATCACGTTTAGACAAAATTAAAGGTGTTGGTCCTAAGAAAAGAGAAGCATTACTTAAAAAGTTTATAACTATTGATAATATTAAAAAAGGAACTGTAGAAGAGTATAAAGAAATTGGTATCAATGAAAAATTAAGAGAAACCATAATAAAAAGTTTAGAGGAAGAATAATGTTTTTAAATAGAGAGTTTTATAAATTATTAAACAATGAAAAATTTAATATTCCTGCATTTATTTATAGTTTCAAAACTAAAAAAATAGTAGAAGTAAATAAGGCAATTTCAAAACTTTTTGGTTTTAATTCTAAAGATAATTTTAGAGTTCATATGCATGACAAGCTTTATAATGTATGCACAGCTAAAGGTCTTAATAAAATTGAAGAGATGTATAAAAAAGGAATAGAGAACTATAATTTCAATATATCTTTTTACAATAATTTGAACAAAAAGATTTATACATTATGCACTGTAAATCAATTTGATGAAACTAGTATTATTGTATTTATGTATGATTTTACAAATAAAATAACTGAACAAAATCAAATTGAAGCTTCGTATTTAAATTCTATCTTAGAAAAAAATGCAATTATAAGAGGTCTTGCCTACAACTATGAAACTATTATAAAAATCGATATGGATGATTTTTCTTCATCAATTGTTGAAATTGAGGGAGAAGAAGTGAAAGAAAAAGAGATTCAAGCCTCATGGGATTCTTATACAAATTTCTTGTTAAGTTTGATAAATGAAGGCGATGCGAAAAGAATAAGACCGTTATTTTCAAAAGAAGAACTAAAAGATTTTAGTAATTCAAAAAAACAATTTAGAAGTGAAAAGTTTGAATCTAACTTTACTATATCTAATGCAAGTATTACAAGAGAAACACTTGATTACGAACTTTTATTTGTTAGCGTTAGTTTAAACGAGAAAAATTATGTTTTTATATTAATAAGACTTGTGAATAGCAATATTTCTGATGGGGATTTAAATATTATTTCTCTTGTTGCGAGTGAATATTTATCAATTTTTACAATCAATAATAAGAACTCTATTTCCATAGTTCGTGCTAATAAGAAGTTTGAAGATTTTTTCAATACTTATTGGTTAAATAAAGATTTTAATGAAGCCATTGAACTTTATTCAAATCGTTTTGTGTCTAATAAAGATAAACAAAAATTTCTAAAGATGTCTCGTCTTGAAACTATACATAGTGTATTAGAAAGTGAAAAATTTTATCATGTACCATTTGAAAGAATTTACAATAATATAGTTGAAAAAGTAGAGTTTTTGTTTTTTAAGGCTTCTCTTGGAAATAAGGAAGAACTTACACTTGCGATTAAGACGATAGATAGTGAACAGCCAATTTATAAAATAGACGCAATGACTGATTTATATACATACTCTGCTTTTTTAAATGTAATAGAAGAACGTTTAAAACAAAATTTAAAAGGTTATATTATCTATTTTAATATTAAAAACTTTGAAAATTATAATAAATATTTTTCTACCCTTGCTGGTGATAAAATACTTATGAAATTAGGTAATATTATACATAGACTTCAACAAGATTATGATATTATAGGATGTCATATTGCGAGTGACGAGTTTGCACTTTATATAAATATCGAGTCAAGTAAACTTAATGATTTTGTCATGTTTTTACTAGAGCGTATTCAAGTAACTAGCCAATATTATGATTTTATAATTGGTTGTGGAATAATTAATGTTGAAGACGAAGTTTTTGATATTTCATTAATGGTAGAAGACGCAATATATGCATCAAAAAATACAAAAGAGATAGTGAATCAAAATTATTTTTTCTTCAATAAAAATATGAAAAATGAAATCGAATATGAAAAAAGTGAAATGGATTTTATTATAAAATCTATTAAAGAAAAAGATATTTATTCATACTTTAGACCTATTTATAAAGATAATAATATTGTAGCATATGACTATAATATTAGAACTAAGGAATTATTTAGAGATCATAATAGGAGTCTATACCCATTTTTAGAAAAAAATGGTTTAAGTTTTAATGTAAATCTTAACTCGGTAAATGAAATATTAGATATTGCATATAATTCTAGAGCATCTTTTGTTGTATATTTAACTAAACAATTCTTAGAAAATAAAAAAGAAATTCATAACCTAATTACTAAGATTAATGATTTAAATTTAAACGATAGAATTTTATTGTCAATTAGTTCAATTAACGTTGATAATACACTAGATGATACCCTTGAATCTTATTTTAAAAATAATAATATTAAGTTTATGTTCGATTATACAAATTCTAATACTTTTAATTTTTCAAGTATTATTAAATTTAAACCAAACTACATTAAACTTGATGCAAAACTTTATAAAGATTTAGGTGATTATGGTGTGAAATTACTTAAAGAAGTATCGACTATAATTAAAGATAATGGTATAAAATTATAC
>CAVFGN010000003.1:0-85229 GCA_963621965.1 Alistipes finegoldii | reverse complement strand
AAAAATTGTGTGATAGAAATTATTATAACTCTTTAAAATTATTTAAATATTTTATATAATAGATAAGGCTGGTGAAAAAATGAAATATTTAGATAAAGCTCAAATAGAAACAATTGATAGTTTAATGTATAACAAGGCATTAGATGTAGATGTTGCACTATATAACTATGAATTTGATAATTCTACTACATATTATGTTCTAACATCATTATATTTATATAAAAATGAAGATGGTGGCTTTGGACACTCATTAAGTTTAGACAATCTAAATTCAAATTCTTTAGTTTATGAAACTTATGAAATGTTTAAAATTTTAAAATCATGTAATATTATTAATGGAAATCAAGATGAAACTGTTCAAGACATAGTATTTCCTGCACTTAATTTTCTTTGGAAACAAGAAAATTTCTCATCTAAAGCTAAATCAAATGACGATTTTGCGTGCGCCGTTCGTTTTAAAGGCGAACCTAATAACGATTTATTCTTAGGAATTGTAGGATATACGATGTTGTTTGCACCTAAAGGTACAAAGTATTATAAAAAAGCTGTTGAAGCTGCACAAAGCAAAATGGACTATATTTTAAATATCAATCAATATGATTATTTTACGTTAGATCAATATAAAATTTTCTTAATTGCATCATTAATGAAGAATGAATTTAGTGATAAATTTGAAGAGATGCAAACAAAGTTTAATAGTTTATTGAAACAATTTTTAGATACATCTGATTTAAATAAAGATTATTTTGAAGTGTTAAGCATACTAGAAGATTTTGATTTAAATGATACAGAACAAAAGATATTAGATGATACACTAGATATTTTGATTGATAAAAGAGAAAAACATGGTATGTGGCAAGGAACTCATACTTGGGGAAACGAAGATAAATATCCTGAAGCTATGTCTAGTGATTTGAAATGGTTTGGTAGAGCTACAAGGTTAGCTATACATTATTTAAATAAATTTAATAGAATTAAATAAGGAGAACAAATATGAAAAAAAGACCTGTTGTATTAATTATTATGGATGGATTTGGTATTGATGCGCCTACAAAGAGCAATGCAATTAGTTTAGCTAATAGACCTAACATTGACTCTCTTTGGGCACATTATCCTCACACATTCATTAACGCAAGTGGTAATGCGGTTGGTTTACCTGAAAACCAAATGGGTAATTCTGAGGTTGGCCATATGAACCTTGGTGCAGGTAGAATTGTTTATCAATCTCTAACTCGTATCAATAAATCTATTGAAGATGGTGAATTTAACCACAACGATGCGATTTTAGAAGCTATTAACAATGTAAAGAAGAACAATTCTAAATTACACATCTTTGGTTTGGCTAGTGAAGGCGGAGTTCACTCTCACGTAAACCATATTAAAGCTATTGCACGTGTTGCAAAAGAAAATGGAATTGAAAAAGTTTATTATCATGCATTCCTAGATGGTAGAGACGTTCCACCTACAAGTGCTAATCAATTTTTAGATAAGATTTTAGAAGAAAAGACTATCAGTGTTTCTACTGTTGGTGGTAGATATTATGGAATGGATAGAGATAAAAACTGGAATCGTGTACAATTAGCGTATGATGCTATGTGCAAAAACAAAGGCGAAGTTTATTCTAGTGCACGTGAAGGTATTGAAACATCCTATAAAAATGGTGTAACTGATGAATTTATGGTGCCATTTATCGTAGATAAAGATGGTCAAATTTGTGACAACGATTCTATCGTTTTCGCAAACTTTAGACCTGATAGAGCTATTGAGATTGCGACAGCTTTCTCAAATCCAGATGCATGTAATACGTTAGTTAAAAACGAAAATGATCCAAAATTAAATACAGAAAATCACCCTAAAAATATTACATTTGTTTCAATGATGAAATATGCAGATTCAGTCAAGGGATTAATTGCATTCCCTCAAATTAAATTAACTAACCTTTATGGCGATTTAGTTAGCGATGCAGGTTTAAAGCAATTAAGAATTGCTGAAACAGAGAAGTATGCACACGTAACATTCTTCTTTGATGGCGGTGTTGATAAAGAAATTAAAGGCGCTGATAGAATTCTTGTTAATTCGCCTAAGGTTGCTACATATGATTTACAACCAGAAATGTCTGCTTATGAAGTTACTGATAAAGTAGTAGAAGCTATACAAAGCGAAAAGTACGATACAATTATATTAAATTATGCAAATTGTGATATGGTTGGACACACTGGTATTATTCCTGCAGCTGTAAAAGCTGTTGAAGTTGTTGATGAGTGTGTTGGCCGTGTTGTAGAAGAATTAAATAAAGTAGGCGGCGTAGCAGTTATTACTGCTGACCATGGAAATGCTGAAAAGATGTGCGACGAATCGGGGAATCCATATACAGCACACACAACAAATCCTGTTCCATTAATCTTGACATCAACTGATTATAAGTTAAGATTATCAGGTATTTTATCTGATGTAACTCCTACATTACTTGAGTTACTAGGACTAGAAAAACCAGAAAGTATGACTAGTAAGTCGTTAATTTTACATGATTAATTTAATTTTTAAGCGCTAAAAGTATGCTAAGGCATACTTTTATTGCGTTTATAAAACAAAAATTAATTAATTGTGATATATTATATTAAAGAGGTATATTATGAGAGATGAATTTTCCAAAAATTTAGTTTCAAAATTAGAATTACCAACTCCAGAAGAAATTAGAAAATTATATCCTGCAAGTGAGAAAGTAAAACAAACTAAAGTTTTAGCAGACAAAGAAATCCGTGATATTTTCACGGGAAAATCAGATAAACTTATATTAATTATCGGACCTTGCTCATCTGATAGAGAGGATGCGGTTATTGATTATTGTAAACGTTTAAGAGATTTATATGAAGAGGTTAAAGATGTATTATACTTTATTCCACGTATTTACACAGGTAAACCACGTACAACGGGTGCAGGTTACAAAGGTATGATCCATCAACCAGATCCTACACAAGAACCTGACATGTTAAAAGGTATTAAAGCTATTAGACATTTACAAATGCATGTAGTCGAAGAGACTGGCTTTTTAGCAGCTGATGAAATGCTTTATCCTGAAAACTGGGCTTATGTTTCAGATATTTTAGGATATATTGCGATAGGTGCAAGAAGTGTTGAGGACCAAGAACATAGACTTCTTTCAAGTGGAGTTGATGTTCCTGTTGGTATGAAGAATCCTACAAGTGGTGATTTATCTGTAGTTATGAATTCAGTAAATGCTGCTCAACATGGCGCTACATTTATTTACCGTGGTTGGGAAGTTGAATCAAAAGGTAATGATTTAGCACATGTAGTTCTTCGTGGCTACGTTGATAAAGCGGGTGTAACTCATCCTAATTATCACTATGAAGATTTAGAGAGACTTTGTGCATTATACAAGGAAAAGGAATATAAAAATCCAGCGGTTATTATTGACTGTAATCACTCAAACAGTGGTAAAAAATACTTAGAACAAATAAGAATTGCAAAAGAAGTACTTCATTCAACTAGACATAATCCAGATATTTTTAAACTTGTTAAAGGTTTAATGATTGAATCTTATATTGAAGATGGTAATCAAAAAGTTGATGGTGGTGTATACGGTAAATCTATTACTGATGCATGCCTTGGTTGGGAGAAGACCCGTAAATTGATCCTTGATATAGCTGAACTAAGAAGAGGCAATATTTCTTAATAAATTATTTACATTTATATGTATTTTGTTTAATAATTTTTAATTATATTTGTAAATTTTAGGCTTAATACTATAATTTAATTATAAAGAGAGGAATTTAAATGTTAACTTTAATTAAAAAACATTATCAAAAATTAATTATTTCAGTTCTTACTTTTATCGTAGGTATCTTATGTATAATTGTAGGAGCTGCGTCTGGTGAAACTAGTGCTGATGCTTACCAAAATATTGGTAGAGTTATTGGTGTTTCACTTATCATTATCGGTTCTATTGCGGTTGTATGTGCATTATGCCTTACAATTCTTACAAGAAGAAATGCAATTGGACTTGCTGGCGGAAGTGCTTCTTTATTAGCTGCTGGTATTTATCTAGTTGTTAATGAAACAGTATGCGGAACACTTATTTTACTTTTTATTTACTATGTTCCTTATTTCTTACTAGTTACAGGTGTTTTATCTGTTGCGGAAGTAATTGTTACTGCACTACTTTCAATTAAACAAGATTCATTTAAAAATATCTTAATTACTTTAATTGTCGGTTCAATTGGTGGTGTTATTGCGATTGTGATTGGTGCATTAGCTGTAGGAAACGACCCTGTTATTTCACACAATGTACAAATGATTATATTTGGTATCATTTTGATGTTAGTAGCACTATTTATGACTTGTACTTCATTATTCTTTGGTGATATTGTTAGTTCTATATTTACAGATGACCATTATGATTCTGTAAAGAAAGATGCAATTGATGCTGAATATAAAGATAGATAGTTAAAAGGTTCTTCGGGACCTTTTTATTTTTCTATTATTTAAAAATAGTTTTAAATTAAACAAAGTTAAGCTACTATAACCTGTATATATAAACATAATAATAAGCTTATTATAGGCAAAAATATAAAAATTTAGAATTTATTACAAGGAAATTAATTTTTTTTAAAAAATTTTATAAAAATTAATAAAATATAAAGACAAAAGTAAATCAAAATGCTAAAATAGTGAAAAGAGGTGTTTACATGAAAAAGAATTTATTATTTATTCACGTTTTTTGGCTTTTCTTAGCTGCATTCGTATCAACATTCATTTATGCAGCTTTTTATAAAGTCAATGGGGTTTTATTACTTCATGATTCCAAAACCTTTATTCAAAGCTTTTGGCCTTGCATTGTAATTGCAATTATTTGTTTAGGATTTGCAATACCTTTAGGATTATGTCCTGAAAAGAAAAATGCTAAGATTGAATGTGCCATATTAGAAATATTAATTATTATTGGTTGTTTTGCGACTGTTGAAGTATTAAGTAGTGGCGGAAAAATTGGTAATGTATCAAGTGTATTTGCGCAAACTTATCACTATTTTGTAGCATTTGGAGTTTTAGTTTATTTAGCAATTTTATCTCTTGTAAGTATTTTAAAAGTAATGTTTACAATTGTATTTAAAAATGAAGAATCTAATCCAAAATATGCTTCACAAATTTCACTAGCCCTAACTCCAGCTTTATATTTAGGAGGCTTATTTGCTTTATACTTTAGTGCTTTATTATATATGGATAAAGATCAAGTAAGTACATTTGGTGGATATATTAGATTAGTTGATACTAAAGTGTTATTTATTATTTTAGCTGTATTTGTAGTTATGGTTGTACTTCATGTTTTTGCATCATCTAAAACAAAGAATGGTTTAGCACCATTATGCGTAGGAATTGTTGGTTTTGTATGTGGTATTATTCTTGCAATTCTTTTAAATAATGATGTAGTTAAACCTAGTGGTGATTTCGAATATGTAACAGAAGTATCTAAATTCTTGATTGGAGCTTATTTATTCACACTTTTAGTTTTAGCAATTAGTTATGCATTAAAACCATTTATTAGTTTTATTGCTTCTAAAGATACTTGCAAAGATCATGAAGAAGTAAAAAATGATGAAACTGAAGAAGCGATTGATGAAATTGAAGAATCAGTTGCAAAGCCTGCACAAACAAAAGAAGCAGAAAATGAAGATGTTAAGGCGTTAAAAGAAGAATTAGCTAAAGCTAATGAAGAAATTGAAACTCTAAATAAGAAATTAGAAGAACATATTGCATCTAATGTGCATATTGATACAGCAGGTAATGCTAAAAAGACATTTACGACTGAAAACTTAACTGATAAAAGTCATTATGAAACTGAACTTAAAACAACTGTTACTCGTGGATTTAAAGCTAAGTTAATTGTAGCTGATGACGCATTAAAGCAAACTTATTCTGATTTATTAAATATTCCTTTCAAGTATAAGAGAGGTAATGTACGTAATGCATTTGCTAAAACAACAATTGTTCTAGGTAGAACGAAGGTTGCAGTACTTAAGATGAGTCCTTCTAGCAAAGCAATGTATTTATATTTAAATCTACCTGCAAGCTACTTAGAAATTTCTAAATATCACTTAAAAGATTACACAGAAAAGACAAAGAGCTTAGCAGCTACACCATATCGTTTACGTATCAAGTCTGATCGTTCTATGAAATATGCACTTGAATTATTAGAAGCTGCATATAAAGAATTAGGTGCTGATCTTTATAAAACAGAACGTCCTTATAAAGATTTCACTGAAGAATTAGGACCTCAAACTGAAGATCAAATGATTGAAAATGGTTTAATTAAGAAAAAAGTAGTTGAAGAAACTTACTTAGTTGAACCAGTGTTTGCTCTAGAAGATATTAATAAAGAACAAAATACAGAATCATCTCATAATAAGGTTGTAGAAGACGAAGAAAAAGACGATGATGATTTTGATGATGAATCTGAAGATGCAGAAGAGAGTGAAGAGGAATAATCCTCTTCCTTTTCTTTTTCTAAATTACTTTTAACTTATAGGCAATTAAATTGTAAAAAAATGAAAAAATATTATATAATTTTAATAAATAATTTAAAGGTGATAAAATGATAGAAAGAATAAATAATCCTAAAGATTTGAAAAAGTTAAATATAAAAGAACTAGAAGAATTATGTGAAGAAATTCGAGAATGTTTAATTAAAAAGATGAGTGTAAGAGGCGGTCACTTCGGACCAAATCTTGGTGCTGTAGAACTAGAAGTCGCACTTCATTACGTATTTGATTCTCCTAATGATAAATTTGTTTTTGATGTGTCACATCAATCTTATACTCACAAAATATTAACAGGAAGAAAAGAAGCATTTATTGACCCTAATCATTATGCGGATGTATCAGGATATACAGAACCTAAAGAAAGCGAACATGATATGTTTTGTGTTGGTCATACATCTACATCGGTTTCGCTTGCACTCGGTTTAGCTAAAGGTAGAGATGTTTTGAATCAAAAAGAAAATATTATTGCAATTATTGGTGATGGTTCTTTATCTGGTGGAGAAGCAATGGAAGGCTTAAATATAGCTGGTGAATTAAAATCTAACTTTATTATTGTAGTTAATGATAATCAAATGTCTATTGCTGAAAATCATGGTGGACTATATAAGAATTTAGAAATTTTAAGACAAACAAATGGTTTAAGCGAAAACAATATATTTAAATCATTTAATTTAGATTATATCTATCTAAATGATGGTAACGATATTTCTAAAGTAATTGAAATATTTGAACGTGTTAAAGATATTGATCACCCGATTGTAGTTCATATCAATACTGAAAAAGGACACGGATATAAACCTAGTATTGAACATAAATCAGACTGGCATTATACTATGCCTTTTGATATTGAAACAGGAATTGAAAAAGCTCCATACATTAGAGAATCTTATGCAAATATCACTGGTGATATTCTAAAGAATAGGATTAAAAAAGGAGAACCTATATTAGCTGTAGTTGCGGCATTACCTTTTAATATTGGATTTTCAGAAGAAGATAGATTTCAAACTTATAAAGATAACTTTGTAGATGTCGGTATTGCTGAAGAAAGTGCTGTTGCATTAGTTAGTGGTGCCGCAAAAAGAGGAAGTAAAGCAGTATTTGCAACGAGTGCTTCATTCTTACAAAGAACATATGACCAAATTAGCCAAGATTTAGCTCTAAATAATAATGGCGCAACAATTCTAGTAACAGGTTCTTCATTATATGGAGGCAGAGATGCAACTCACCTTGGAATATATGCTGCTTCAATGCTTGCAAATATTCCTAATTTAAAAGTGCTTGCGCCTACAAATAAGGCTGAATATATTTCAATGCTTAACTGGTCTCTTGATAAAGAGGGAGAAAGTGTCGCTATCCTAATTCCTGCTCAAGGAATAGTAGAAGATAATCGTATTCCATTCACTAATTTTGATAAGGTTATAAACAAAATTGAAGAAAACGGTAAAGATATAGCTATATTTGGTGTAAATGATTTTTATAAATATGCAGAAGATGTGGGAAAAGAATTAAAGCTTAAAGGCTATAATCCAACTTTAATTAATCCTGTTTGCATATCAAGTTTGGATTTAAAAACGCTTGAAACATTAAAAGATTACAAAGTCATTGTAACGATTGAAGGTACTATCTTAGATGGTGGATACGGACAAAAAATTGCTTCATACTTTGGTAATACTAATGTAAAAATATTAAATTATGGACTAAGAAAAGAAATCATTGATAGATTTAACCCAGTCGATGTATTAAAAGATAATTCTATGCAAAAAGAAGATATAATAAAAGACATAATTGAATTTTTATAAAATAGAATATGTAGAAATATAGTAATAACATGTATAACAAACTTGAGATAGAATTTTTTAAAGGATTCTATCTTTTTTTTGATTTCTTTTTAAATTTTGATTTAAAAGTTAGTAAATAATTAATTATTGTGGTAAAATTATAATGGTTTTTTGTGTATTCAAATCAGAAAGGATGGTATACTATGGAATTAGATTACTTTAATGAAATTAAAAAAATATTAGATTCAGATATTTCTAATTGTGAAAAGAGTGAACAATTAAGAGATTATCATGAAAACGATATAGCCTCTATTGTCAGCTTACTTACTAAAGAAGAACGTTTAAGTCTTTATAAGATTTTAGGAAATGAAAGAACTAGTGAAGTTTTCTCATATTTAGATGACGTTGAAGATTATGTTGAAGAATTAAATTATGAACAAGCAGCTGATATCATCGAACAAATGGATGCGGACGACGCTGTAGACGTTTTAGACGAACTTGATACAAACGATGCCAAAGAAATCTTAGATCGTATGGAACAAGAGAGTCAAGAAGATGTAAAGCTTATTAATTCATATGATGATGAACAAATTGGATCAATCATGACTACTAACTTTATTTCCATTCCTTATGGTTCTACAGTTACTAGTGCTATGAAGCAATTAGTAGAACAAGCAGGAACTAATGATAACATTAATTCTATATTTGTCCTTCGTGACGATGAGTCATTATACGGTATGATTGAATTGAAAGATTTAATTTGTGCTAGAAAAGAAGCAAATCTTGATGAGTTTATACTAACTAATACACCATTTGTAAGAGATACAGCTATAACTGATGAAGTTATTAACGATATTAGAGGATACGATATGGCAATCGTTCCAGTATTAAATGCTAAAAATCAACTTGTCGGTGTTATCACTACTAGTGATATCGTTGAAGCCGTTGATGATCAAATTTCAGAAGATTACGCTAAACTTGCCGGTTTATCTGAAGAAGATGAGATTGATGAACCATTAACTAAATCTCTAAAAAAACGTCTACCTTGGCTAATCACTTTAATGATTTTAGGTCTTGTAGTATCTAGTGTTACTGGAAGATTTGAACACGTTATTGCAACTTTACCTGCAATAGTTGCTTTCCAATCAATGGTTCTTGATATGGCAGGTAATGTAGGTACACAATCTCTTGCGGTTACAATTCGTTATATTTCTGACGAAGAAGAGAGTAAAAGACAAGCTAGAAAAATTATATGGCACGAAATAAAAATTGGTGTTGTTAATGGTGTTATATTAGCTTTAATTTCTATTTTATTCATTTCACTATTTTTAGGTATTACAAAAACAAATGTATATTCGGGAACTGGCTTTAACTGGCATGATTGCTTTAAAGCAGGCTCTATTGTTGGTCTTGCGTTGTTTATTGCGATGAGTGTATCAGCTTTCACAGGCTCATACTTACCAATTTTACTTACAAAAATGCATATTGACCCAGCTGTTGCTTCGGGTCCATTTATTACAACAATTAATGATTTAATTGCAATTGTAATATATTATGGTTTAGCTTGGCTACTATTCTTAGTTATTTAGGAGAAAGAATGAAATTTACAGTAAATTTTACTTCGTTATCTGAGTGTCAAAATATTGTAGGAAATGACAACATTAATTTAAAATTTATTGAAAAACTTTTTGATTGTAAATTGAATGTTAATTTCAATGAAGTTGAGTGCAATATTGATGACGAAACTACTATTGAATCACTTAAAAAGATGTTTGACATGTTATCTTTTATGGCTAAAAACAACTTTCAAGTTACATCTCGTGATATAACTTATATTTACAAAAATTTAGATAATATAAATCTTTTATATAAAATATATCAAAAAAAAGAGATGATTGAGCGTACATTTAGTGGTAAGGCAATATATCCTAAAACACTTAAACAAATAGAATACGTAAATGCACTAAAAGACGCTGATATTGTATTTGGAGTAGGACCTGCAGGTACAGGTAAAACATATTTAGCGGTAGTTTATGCAGTTTCTCTTCTTAAAAAGGGTATTATAAAACATATTGTATTAACTCGTCCGGCGATTGAAGCTGGTGAATCTCTTGGCTTTTTACCTGGAGATTTGAAAGAAAAGATTGATCCTTATTTAAGACCTTTGTATGATGCTTTGTATGATACGCTTGGTAATAAAAGTGTGGATCAAATGATTGAAAATGGTGTTATTGAAATAGCACCTTTAGCCTATATGAGAGGTCGTACTCTTGAAAACTGTTTTTGTATTTTAGATGAAGCTCAAAATACAACTGAAATGCAGATGAAGATGTTTTTAACTCGTCTAGGCTTTAATTCTAAAATGGTAATTACTGGTGATATTTCACAAATAGATTTACCGGTTGGCAAAAAAAGTGGTTTAGTAAATGCATGTAATATTTTGAAAAATATTGATGACATTAAAATTATTAAGTTTGAAAAATTAGATGTTGTAAGAAATCCATTAGTTCAAAAGATTATTGAAGCTTACGACACTTAGGAGGGTTTTATGAGAGCTGATTTACATTCCCACTCTAAATATTCGGATGGTTGGTATTCTGTTTTTGAATTACTAGATAGAGCAAAGGCGCATAATCTTGATATTTTAGGCTTAACTGACCATGATTCTGTTTTTGGTGTTGAAGAAGCGTATGAATATGGTAAAAAAATTGGATTATTTATACTTAAAGGTGTTGAACTATCTACTAAGATAAAAAATGATAATTGTCACTTGGTATGTTATTTTCTAAATAATGAAGTTCCTCAAAAAATGCGTGAATTTAGTCAAAATATAATTGATAAAAGAAGAAATCGTGCAAGACTCATGATGACTTCAATTAAAGATACGTTTAATGTTAATATTAATTTAGATACTCTACTTTCAGGAACTATTATAACAAGAGGCAATATGTATAAAAATATTATGGAAAATAATCCTGACTTAGATGAAAAATTAGCAAGTTTTTATGTATCAAATGATTCACCTTGTTATATTCCTGCAAGTCTTATGACTCCAGAAGAAGGAATTAAAATGATGCATGATATGGGAGCTATTGTTATTTTAGCGCACCCTACACTCATGGACTATGAAAATGTTTTAGCAGTTTCAAATATGGGAATTGATGGCATTGAGGCTAGATACCCTAGAAACAAAGATGGCGACGAGAAAAAGTTTAGACGCCTAGCACGCGAAAAAGGTTTATTTATTAGTGCTGGATCTGATTTCCATGGGGACAAGAAACATGGTGAAATTGGTGTTTCATATCTTGAAGATGATGAATTTAACATTATTTTAAAAAGATTAAATATTGAGGTAAACAATGAGAATAACTAAAGCAGAATTTATAAAGAGTGGTACAAAAAAAGAACATATGTTAGATGGTGGTAAGCCTGAATTTATGTTTTGCGGTAGATCAAATGTTGGCAAATCAAGCTTTATAAATGCCTTATGTAATAGAAAAAGTTTAGCTAAGACTTCGTCTAAACCAGGTAAAACAATTACACTTAATATGTTTAATATTAATGATAAGATTGTATTTGTTGATGTACCAGGATATGGTTATGCGAAACGTAGCAAAGCACAAATTGAAGAATTTGGCAGAATGATTGAAGAATATATTACAACACGTAAAGAACTTAAATGTGCGTTTTTGTTAGTAGATTTTCGTCATGAACCTACTAACGATGATAAAACTATGTATGATTTCTTAAAATACTACAATATTAAGACAATTGTCATTGCGACAAAACTTGATAAAGTTAAGAGAAGCCAAATAGATAAACAAAAGAAAATTATTAAAGAAAAACTTGAACTTGAAAATGCAAATATGATTTTCCCTGTTTCGAGTGAAACTAGGGACGGACTTGAAAAAGTTTGTGAATTATTTGATGAATATGTAGATTAAATTTGATAGAGAGGTTAACTTTCTGTCAAATTTTGACTATAATACAATTGATATATGAGGAGCTATTATGAGTAAAATTAATTTGGATCAATTAGTAAAATTCTTAAAAGAAAAAGGATTCATTTTCCAAGGTAGTGAAATCTACGGTGGACTTGCGAATTCTTGGGATTACGGTCCTCTTGGAGAATTACTTGAAAATAATGTAAAAAATGCTTGGAAGAAGAAATTCATTCAAGAAAATAGATATAATCTAGGTCTTGATAGTGCTATTATCATGAACCCTGAAACTTGGGTAGCAACAGGCCACGTTGGCGGTTTCTCTGACCCACTTTGCGATTGTAAAGCATGTAAGAGCCGTTTTAGAGCTGATAAAATTATAGAAGACTTCACTGAAGGTAAAGTGAGTGGAGATGGTATGTCTAACGAAGAATTAATGCAATTCATCAAAGATAATCATATTCCATGCCCTAACTGTGGATCTCATGATTTTACTGACATTCGTCAATTTAACCTAATGTTTAAGACTTTCCAAGGTGTTACAGAAGATTCTAAGAATACTGTATATCTTCGTCCTGAAACTGCACAAGGTATTTTCGTAAACTTTAAAAATGTGCAACGTTCTATGCGTAAAAAAGTACCATTTGGTATTGGTCAAATCGGTAAGTCATTTAGAAATGAAATTACACCAGGTAACTTTATTTTTAGAACTCGTGAATTTGAACAAATGGAACTTGAATTCTTCTGTAAACCAGGTACTGAAGATGAATGGTTTACATATTGGCGTCAATTTTGTCATGATTTCTTAATTAACCAAGGTCTAGCTGAAGAAGACGTTAGATATAGAGATCACGACAAGAAGGAACTTGCATTCTATTCTAAAGCTACTACTGATATTGAATATAACTTTCCATGGGGATATGGCGAACTTTGGGGTATTGCAAGCCGTACTGATTACGACTTAAAGCGTCATATGGAACATTCTAAGGAAAATTTAGAGTACTTAGATCCTGAAACAAACACTAAATATGTACCTTACGTTGTTGAACCAAGCGTTGGTGTAGGTAGACTTATGTTAGCTATTTTATTTAGCGCTTATGATACTGAAACTTTAGAAAATGGAGACACTAGAGAAGTATTAAGACTTAAGTATCATTTGTCCCCTTACAAGGTTTGTGTACTTCCGTTAATTAAGAAGATGCACACAGAAAAAGCAACCGAAGTGTATGAACTTCTTGCAAAAGAATTTAGTACAACTTATGACGATGCACAAGCTATTGGTAAGCGTTATAGAAGACAAGATTCGATTGGTACACCATTCTGTGTAACAGTTGATGATGAAACTATTAATAATAACACAGTTACAGTAAGAAATAGAGATACAATGGAACAAGTTACATTAAAACTTGATGAAGTTGTAGACTATATCGAAAAGCAAATTAAATATTAATTATTAAGGAGGGATATGAATGATTGAACAAGATAAAATACAAGAGATTATTGATAAAACTGATATTGTATCTTTGGCAAGTGAATTTGTATCCCTTCATAAAGCTGGTTCAGACTACAAAGGATTATGTCCGTTTCACGAAGAAAAAACTGGTAGTTTTATGGTCAGTCCGACTAAAAAAATTGCCAAATGTTTTGGCTGCGGTGGTGGCGGAAGCCCTATTAAATTTTTGATGAAAATAAAACACATAAAATTTGAAGAGGCTTGCATAGAACTAGCCAATAGAGCTGGAGTCGAACTTAACATTAAAAAGAAAAGTGGGCCAGATTATTCAAAGTATTATCAAATAATGAGTGATTCTGCTGATTTCTACCATTTTTCGCTTTTACATACTAAACTAGGGCTTGAAGCACTTAAATATTTAGAAAATCGTGGAATTACAAAAGAAATAATTGAAGAATTTAATATAGGACTTGCGCCCGACAAAATGGACAGTCTTTATTTAACTTTAAAAGATGCGAAATATACGGATCTAGATTTACTTGATTGTGGTTTAATCAAAAAATCCGAAAACAATAGTGGATTTTACGATATATTTAGAAAACGTATAACTTTTCCTGTAACCGATATAAAAGGCAATATTATAGCCTTTAGTGCTAGAATATTTTCAGGGGAAAATGATACAGCAAAATATATAAATTCTCCAGAAACTGTAATATTTAAGAAGAATTTAAGTTTGTATCATATTGATAAAGCCTTACCATATATTGTTAAAAGAAATCGAGTAATATTACACGAGGGGCAATTAGATGTAATCGCAAGTACAAAATCTGGACTTGGTGAAGCTGTTTGTTCGATGGGTACAGCATTAACTATAAATCAAGTAAAGCTACTTCATAATCAAACAGAAAACATTGTAATATGTTACGACGGAGATAAAGCGGGCATTAATGCAATGATGAAAGCTATCAAGTTGATCAAAAACGAAGGTAATATCAATTTATCTCTTGTTCGTTTACCTGACGGTTTAGACCCTGATGAATATGTAAAGAAATATGGTGAAGAAAAATATAAAGAATATTTTGACAGTCATTTAGAAAACCCTAATGATTTTATCTATTCTTATATAACTTTAGATAAGGATTTAACTAAACTTGATGTTATTGAAGAAATAAAAACTTCATTGTTCCGTTTCTTTGATATGTTAAATTCTAACACGTTAATTGAAGGATATTTAAAGAAATTTAGTGAAGAGTCTGGAATTTCTGAGACTTCTTTAATGCTAGATTATAATAATTATCACAAAGTCAAAATTGATACAAATCCATTATATCCTACAATTAGTGGTGAGCAAAAATTAAAAAATACACAAAAATATGTATATAAAAATGATTCATATACGTTCTTAGGCTATACAGAAAATGAGTGGAACAATCTTTTATTTAGACAACGTGCTGAATTAAGGCTATTTAATTATGCCCGTAAGAGCAAAAATCTAGCTTTAAAAATAGATTCAATGTCTGAAAATGGGAAACCACTTTATATGTGTTTTGATAAGATTCACCAAGAACTTTGGGATGAATTAATTAATACTTATTATAATGTTTATGATACATATAATGAAGGCACATTTCTATCAATGCTAGGGGACGACCGTTATTATAATTGTATAATTTCGGACAAAAAAACATTGTTTAATTTAAAAGACAGTGATGTTTATAATTCTCGAGATTTAGAAGAGTGTATAAATGCTATTTTTTATTCCTCTCTTCTTCCTTCTAAAACTGATTTTAAAAATAAATCTAGTGAAGAACAATTACTTGAACTTGAGGATATGATTGAGAAATTAAAAAGAATTAATAAGCGTAGAATTGATTCTAAAAAATAAATAGGAGGTAATTATGAATCAAGAAGAAATTAAAAACAAATTAATTGAATTAGCTAAAGCTAATAATAATGTTATTAGTGTTAAAGATGTTGCTAAATACATTGAAATTGATACTGATCCATTTGATACGATGGTTGAACTTCTTGATAATGAGGGCATAAAAGTCCTTGAAGAAGATGAATTACCCGAAGAAGAACCTAATTTAGCAGAACTTGAAGATGATGTTGAAGAAGTAACCGACGAAGATTTAGAAACTATTGCTTTTGAAGTTACTAGTACAAATTCTAATGATGTTGTTAAATTATTCTTTAAAGACATAGGAAAATTTCCTTTATTGAAACGTGATGAAGAAATTGATTTAGCCTACAAAATTAAATATGGTAGAGAAGCTAAAGAAAAATTAAGTAAAGTTGATAATGAAGAAATCGTTGTATCTCTTGATGAGTACAATGAGCTATTAGATATTGAAGAAAAGGGAGATTTAGCACGTGAAAAACTAACTAACTCGAACCTACGTTTAGTAGCAAATATAGCAAAAAGATTTACAAACAGAGGTCTTGCCTTCATGGATTTAATTCAAGAAGGCACTAAGGGCTTACTTAAGGCTATCGATAAATTTGAAGTTGAAAAAGGTTTCAAGTTTTCAACTTATGCAACATGGTGGATTAAACAAGCTATAAATAGAGCTATTTCTGATCAAGGCAGAACTATAAGACTACCAGTTCATGTTAATGAAAAAATTACTAAGATTATCCAAGTAGAGCGTGAACTTGTTCAAGAACTAGGAAGAGATCCTAGTACTAAAGAAATAGCTGATAAGATGGGAATGACTGAAGAAAAAGTTCAATTTTTCTTAAATAGTGCTAAAGATCCTATAAGTTTAGATAAACCTGTAGGTGAAGATAAAGAATCTACACAAGAAGATTTTATTGCGGATACTTCAAATGATACTCCATATCAATATGCAGAACGTATTAAATTACGTGAAGATCTTGAACTATCCATGAAACGTTATCTAACTGATAAAGAAGAAAGAGTTATTAAACTTCGTTACGGCTGGGATGACGGACATCCTATGACTCTTGAACAAGTTGGTAAAATTTTTAATATCACTCGTGAAAGAATCAGACAAATTGAGGCTAAAGCTCTTAAAAAATTAAGACATCCTCAAAGAAGTAATAGAATAAAAGGATATTTGAATAAATAATGGAAAGATTAGATTTTATAGCCTCCCTTACTAAAGGGGCGAATTCGGTTGTTGATGTTGGTTGTGATCATGCTTACACATTAATTAAAGCCATAAGCGATTACGGCGTAAATAGTGGTGTTGGCATTGATGTTGCAAACAAACCTCTTGAATGTGCTAAGGAAAATATAAAAAAGGCCAATCTTGAAGATAAAATCTCTTTGTACTTATCTGATGGATTTTCAGCTATTGAACCAAAATGTGATACACTTGTCATTTCAGGCATGGGTGGAGAAAATATTGTAGATATTTTAAGCTATGATATTGATTATACTAAGTCTTTTACTAAAATGATATTTTCTCCGCACTCAAATACACCAAAATTAAGATTCTTCTTGATTAATAATTTATTTAAAATCGAAGAAGAATATATGATTAGTGATAACTCTAAAATTTATGAAATTTTAGTTGTCACAAATAAACCATTAGAACAAAAGTATGATTTCTATGATATGAATTTTGGTCCTATTTTACGTAAAGAAAAGCCACAAATTTTTGTTGATAAATATACAAAATTACTTGAAAAGACAAAAGAAGCTTTATTACTAGCTAAAGATAAACAAAGTATTTCTAAATTAAAAATGGAAAAAGCTATGTATGAGGAGATACTTAAATAATGGAAGAACAAATATTTTTTAATAATTCTAAAAACTTTTTCACGTATTATAGCACAAGTGAGGATACTAAAAATCTTGTAGTTATAGTTCCAGGTGGTGGGTATAATCATACTTCTAAATTTGAAGCAAAAAATGTATCTGAATTTTTTCTAAATTTAGGATTTCATACTGTGGTTTTAAATTATAGAGAAACTTTAGATATTTATCCTACACCTCAAAACGAATTAGCTTATGTTAATGACTATTTTCGTATTAATAATACTAAATATCATATTGGCGAAAAAATTATTAATATAGGTTTTTCTGCAGGAGGACACTTATGTTTAAGTCAAGCAATTTACCATAATGAATATGGTAAAAATTCTATGCCTGATGGTCTAATTTTGTGTTATCCTGTTGTATCGAGCTTAAACGACATTGCTCATAGAGGCTCTTTTGAATATTTATTAGAAGATAAAGCAAGCAAAGAATTATTAGAAAAGTTATCTCTTGAAAAACATATTGATAAATTGTGTGATGTTTTCATTTGGACAACATATACAGACAAGTCTGTCAATCCGTTAAATTCAATCTATTTAGTTGAAGAATTATATAAACATAATATTAACACTGAATTTCATATGTATTCTAAAGGTGAACATGGTATGAGTTTGGCTGATTCTTCTATGACTAATGGAAAAGAAGATAGTTATATAAATTCTTGGACTAAATTGGTTAAGAATTGGCTAAGTTTAAAAAAATTTATTTAAAAGGAGAATATAAATGAATTTTGATGATGTAAAAAATAAATTAGTTGAGTTAGGTCAAAAAAATAACAACGTTGTTTCCGGAAAAGACCTTGCTGTATATTATTCCTCTGAAAGTGAAGAATATGATAAATTAATCGAACTATTAGATGCGGAAGGCGTTAAAGTAATTGAAGAAGATGATTCACTAAATCAAGACGAACCTGATTTAGCTGAATTAAGTGATTTAGAAGATGAAGAAGTAACTTCAAATGAAACTTTCGAACGTATTGTTAGTCAAGTTAATACAAATGACCCTGTAAGAATGTATTTAAAAGAAATCGGTAGCATCAAACTTTTAACTTATGAAGAAGAAAAAGAGTTAGCTAACAAAATTGTTAAAGGCAAAGAGGCACGTGAAAGACTTGAAAAAATTGACTCTGGTGAAGAGGAAGTAAGTGACGAAGAATACGAAGAGTTATGTGCTATTGAAGAAGACGGAAGTTATGCAAGAAATAGATTAACTGATGCAAACTTACGTTTAGTTGTAAATATTGCTAAAAAGTATTCTAATAGAGGTTTATCTTTCCTAGATTTAATTCAAGAAGGTAACCAAGGTTTACTTAGGGCTGTTGACAAGTTTGAAGTTGAAAAAGGATTCAAATTTTCTACTTATGCTACATGGTGGATAAGACAAGCAATTACTCGTGCTATTGCAGATCAAGCTCGTACAATTAGAATTCCTGTACATATGGTTGAAACAATTAATCGTTTAATGCGTGTACAGCGAGAATTGGTACAAGAAAATAGCGGCGAACCATCATTCGAACAAATCGGTCAAAGAATGGGTTTAGCTCCTGAAAAGGTTCAATATATTTTAAAGATAGCCCAAGAACCTGTATCTCTTGAAAAACCAATTGGTGAAGAAGAAGATTCTACACTCGGTGATTTTATTGCGGATACTTCAAACGATACACCATATGAATATGCTGAAAAAATCAAGTTACGTGAAGAACTAGAATACGCACTTAAGACATATTTAACTGAGCGTGAAGCTGAAATATTAAAACTTCGTTATGGTTTTGATGATAATCATCCTCGTACTCTTGAAGAAGTAGGTAAAATGTTTGTTCTAACTCGTGAAAGAATTAGACAAATTGAAGCTAAGGCTTTAAGAAAATTAAGACACCCTTCTAAATCTGATAAGCTTAGAGCTTATATGAAACATTAATTATGTTTTTAGAATTTAGTAAACAAGATAAATTTAATGAAATCATCGATAACAACACCTTAGTTGTATTTTTATTTCATAAAGATAATTGTGCTCGTTGCATTACTTTAGAGAAACAAATTAAGAAGCATTTAGAAAATAACGAATTATTAGTCTATAGTATAAATGCTAATAACTTTATGAATATACTAAGAAATAATAATATTTATGCAGTTCCTGCAATACTAGTTTATAAAAATAAGGAACTAGTGTATAGAAATTTAGGATTTATAGATTTCAATGAAGTTTTATCAAAAATAAATTAATCAGGCAACTTAGGTTGCCTTTTTAAAATGAAATTATTAAAACTCTTGTGTTTGAATATAATTTAATATAATATAGTGAATATAAAAAACATATGCGCGTTAAGTGCTTAAAGGTTGGATATCTTTAAGACGAATAGTTTAACTAGCGGTGCATTTGCCATCCACAAATTGTGGATCTCATTGGAGGTCTAAATTATGAAATTTTTAAAATGTTTAAAAAATAGGATTATATTATTTTTTACTCTTATTTTATTTATTACTTTAATTCCATATGGTATTTTTTATATTATTAATAATAATACTTCTGACTATAAGTTATCTTTTAGTTATGATAAAACAGTATTAACTGAAAATCTTATCACAAAAGATAATCTAAACCTTGTTAAAGAAAACCTAGGGGAAGAGTATACCTACTTAAATATTGATAAAATTACCGACAATATTAAGATTTCTGAAAATGATAACACATACTATGTAATTGTACATAAAAAATTATTTAATAAAAAAGCACAGTCAAAAAAATTCTTAACAAGCGTAGTTTCTAATACAAATATAATTGGCGATACAAACGTCTCAATAGGCACTTTCGAAACTCTAAGTTATATTAATCTTAATAAGGTATTAATTATATCTCTTGTTTCTTCTCTCATTTTTACAATTAGCTTATTTATCTTACTTTATTTCTTTAAACAAGATTTTTATAATTTACATATAGAATATGATAATATTAATTTATTTCGTTTCGTAGTGCATAAAAATTACTGGACTAATCAATTAAAAGAACTTAAGAAGTTAAAAAGTCTTGTAAATCTAGCAATACTTTTTGCACTTATGAAAGTACTTGGCTTTATTACATTACCTTCAGGATTTTCAAACTTAGGTATCGGGTTGTCTTACTTAGTATTTAGTGTAATAGGGATGATTTACGGTCCTCTTATTGGTTTTCTAGTTGGTGCCTTGTCTGATATCTTAGGTTTTTTTATGGGACAAAGTGGAAATGTATTCCATGTGGGATATACTCTAAATGCAGCTCTTGCAGGATTTAGTTATGGAATTTGCTTGTACAAAACAAATATCTCTTTTTCTAAATGTTTTTCAAGCCGTGTCTTTGTAAATTTATTTGTAAATGTAGTATTAGGCTCAATTTGGTGGGGACAAGTTTCAAGTTTTACTTCTGAACAAACATTAAATTATATGTTAATAATGTCACTACCTAAAAACTTGTTTTATTTAATACCTCAAAGTTTATTAATGTATTTGCTAATAAAAGCTCTTGTTAAACCTTTAAGTATTTCAAATATAATAAATAATAAACAAGCGGAAACTATAAGATTTTTATAAATTTAAATAATAGCATTTTTAAGCAATAAAATTATTTTGCTATATTGCATTTTTATATATTATAGTCTATAATAATTACGCTTAATTTCATAGCCATTAAGAGAAGGCGAGAGACAAGCTCTATGACCCTTCAGCAACTTGCGAAATGTAAAGTGCTAATGCTTGTACGATGGACTAATTTCAAAGAAGTCCATTACGGACTTTTTTATTTTTGTGGAGGAACAATGATTGCTGAAGTTGTAATTAATTCGAGTGCTAGACAAATTGATAGACAATTTGACTATAATGTTCCTGCAAGATTAATAAATCAAATTGAAATAGGACAAAGAGTATTTGTTCCTTTTGGTAACCAAAAAATTATAGGTTATGTAACTAAGCTAAAAGATACATCTTCGTTTGGCTCTAAATTAAAAGATATAATCGAAATACTAGATCCAACACCTTTACTTACTAAATCAAATATTGATTTAGCAAAAAAAATTAGTCTTCATTATTTTTCTTCATTTGGTAAGACTTTAGAACTATTTATACCGACAGCACTACGCACAAGTATCAATAAAAAATTAATTATTAAAGATAAGAATAAGTTAAGCGATAAGCTAAAAGAAATAGTGGGAAACAATGAATCTATAATCTACACTTCAAGTCTAGAACCTTTTGCTTTAGAAATTAAAAGGTTGATTGATGCGTCAAGCATAGAAGTAGAGTATATCTTAAAAGATAAAACAAGTATCAAAACATCTACTTATTTACGCTTTAAAGCTGATTACAGTGGTAAAAGTAAGGATGCGCAAAATATGTGTGCTTACTTAAAAGAATTAGGGACAGAAATTTTAAAATCAGATGCAGTAAACATAAGTTCTTTAAGTACTATTAATACTTTAATTAAAAATAATTGTGTCGAAGTAACTGTTCGTGAAGAGTACAGAAAAGTAGACGTTGTTGACTTAAAAGAGGAAAAAGTAGTTCTAAACTCTAAACAAAATGAGATCTGCGAGAGTATTAAAAAGACTCTTAATAAGTTTGATGTTCATTTGATACACGGTGTTTGTGGAAGCGGTAAAACTGAGATTTATTTAAACTTAATTGAAGAAGTCTTAAATCAAAACAAATCAGCTTTAATGTTAGTACCCGAAATCTCATTAACACCACAAATGTCAAGTAGGTTTGTCAAAAGATTTGGCTCAAAGGTCGCAATTATTCATTCGGGTTTAAATGATAATTTAAGATATGATGAATACAGACGAATTAGAAAAGGAGAGGCAAGAGTCGTAGTTGGTGTAAGAAGTGCAATATTTAGTCCTATTAAAAATTTAGGTATTATTATCATGGATGAGGAACAAGAAGAAAGCTATATCCAAGATCATGAGCCTAATTACGATGCACATTTTGTATGCGAAACTCTAGCGCGTGAATATAATATTCCTTATATTTTAGGTTCAGCTACCCCATCAATAAAAAGTTATTATAATGCCTTAAGCGGAAAATATAAGCTTTACTCATTATATCTAAGAGCAAATAATAAAGCTCAAGAAAAAAGTATCGTTATAAATTTAAGTGATGAGTTAAGACAAGGAAACAGATCACCTTTTAGTAAAGTTTTAAAAGAAGAAATCATTAAAAATTATGATAATAAATTACAAACAATATTATTTATAAATAAAAGAGGATTTTCTTCCTTTGTTTGTAGAAGTTGCGGAGAGGCTGTTAAGTGTCCTAATTGTGATGTATCTCTTATTTTTCATAAAGATACAAATAAGTTAAAGTGCCATTATTGCAATTATTCTATAGTTGCGACTAAAGTTTGCCCAAAGTGTCAAAGTAGTGCTATACGCGATATGTCTATTGGTACAGAGCGTATTTGCGAAGAGGTTAGCAAAATATTACCTGAAGCTAGAATTCTTAGAGTTGATCAAGATACAATGACTAACAAAAGTAGTTATAACGATATGACTGAAAAAATTAGAGACCATAAAGTTGATATAATCGTTGGTACTCAAATAGTTGCAAAAGGTCTAGACTTTCCTCTTGTCTCACTTGTTGGCGTAATAAATGCAGATATAGGGCTAAATATGCCTTATTACAATGCATATGAAAAAACTTATGATTTGCTTGAACAAGTAACTGGAAGAGCTGGAAGAAAAGATACAAGTGGTTTATCTATTATTCAGTCTTATAATACTCTGGCTAGTCCTATCAAATATGCGCAAAATCATTCGTATCTTGCGTTCTATAACGAAGAAATAAAAAGACGTGAATTGTCTAATAATCCTCCGTTTACTACACTAATTGAACTTTTAGTTAAGTCAAGAGATCAAATGATCGCATATGAAGAGGTAAAAAAAATAAGAGATAGACTGAAAAATCATTTACATAAGTCTCTTATTTTAGGACCATCAACAGATAGATTATTTAAACTAAATAATGAATATCGTTATATTATTACTATTAAAGCAAAAGAAGACGAGAATTTTGAATATCTAAATGAATTATATGAAGATTATAAAAATATATCTAAATTAGATTTATTTATAAAAAGGATGTGATTGTATGAAAGTAGTATTTATGGGAACTCCTCTATTTAGTGTACCTATTTTAAAAGAATTAGTAAATCATTATGAGGTAGTATTAGTTGTAACTCAACCTGATAAAACTGTAGGTAGAAAACAAGTTCTAACATCTTCCCCTGTTGGCGTAGCTGCTAGTGAATTAGGCCTTCAGACATTTAAGCCTGTTTCAATTAAAGACGATTATGAGCCAGTTTTAAATGCAAAAGCTGATATACTAATTACAGCAGCATACGGTCAATTTGTCCCTACAAAAGTCTTAAAAGCATTCAAAAAGTGTATCAATGTTCATGGCTCTCTACTTCCTAAACGACGTGGTGGAGCCCCTATTCAAAGGTCAATCATTGAAGGGGATCGTGTAACAGGTGTTACAATCATGGAAATGGTTAAGAAAATGGATGCAGGAAGAATGTATGCAAAAAGAGAACTTGAAATATTAGATAGTGATACGCAAGACACTGTGTTCGAAAAATTATCTTATATTGGCCGAGATTTACTTATTGAAACACTTCCTGATATTATTTGTGGTAAGAATGAAGGAATTATTCAAAATGAAGATGATGCAACCATCTCTCCTAATATTTTACCAAGTGAAGAAGAGTTTAACTTTAATCAAAATGCACGTGACATATTCAACAAAATTAGAGGTTTGAGTCATGAACCGGGTGCTTATTTTATGATTAACAACGTTCGTGTTAAAGTCTACGAAAGTCAAATAATTAAAGATGATAGCACGAAGCCTTGTGGCACTATAATTGATGCAAAGAAACATTTAATTATTAAGTGTAAGACGGACGCAATTGAAATATTAAGTCTTAAAGTTGAAGGTAAAAAAGAACTTAAAACTAAAGATTTCCTAAATGGGCAAAAATTATTTATTATTGATGAAATTATTGCCTAATATATGTATAATATATATTAATTTAGGAGTAAATTATGTCGTTAGCTAATATTAAAAAACGTGTTAAAACTAACAAAAAGTTTACAAGCTTAAAAACTAAAATAGATAACTTATTTTCAAATTTTTTTGGATTTGAATCAAATGTTGATTTATCAAATGATGTTGAGGTTTTACACAGAAGAAATATAGTTATTAAAAATATCATTTTTGTAACAAACTTGTTATACACAATTATTTTATTTTTAATATCCTTTAATGATTCTAAAAACTTAATATTGTCTTTATTACTATTACCTTTTTCGTTCTTGTTAAATAAAACACTTAAAAAGATGATATTTAAAGAAGAACTTGATATGTCAAATCAAAAGATTGCGATGTATTTTGCTTGTCTTTATATGTTTATATCCTCTTTATTAATGTACGTTAAACTAAAAAATCAGTTTACATCAAGCGTGGATAACGAAACACAAATTGTAATATATGGCGAAGTAGGATATGCAATGCTTTACGTATCACTTGTAGTTGTATCTTTATATCAAGATAAAAAAGCTTTAGCTACAATTTGTAAATGGTTAATAGTTGGAGTTTTTATTCTGAATTTTACAGTTACTTATAACTTCTCTGATGAATACGGACATGCGACCGAAGGAGCACTTGTAGTATTTAAAGAGGTTGTAAAGAGTGAACAATTTAGAGATATAGTACTTAGAATGTTTGTACTTATTTTATTTATGGGTGTTCTTTATATTAACGTTTCTATTTCACAGTATCTACTTGAAGAGAGAAAAAAGGAATTAGCTAAAAGAAAAGAAGTAGAAAATGATTTTATTGATACTGTTTCGGATCTTTTTAAAATTGAGTTCGATTCTTTTTATATCTCAGAAGATGATATATACGAAGCTCCGCTCTTAAAAGAAATGGCCATAAAACTTGCAAGTTATTTAGGTTATAGCCCAAAAAAGTGTGAAGAAATAGGAGCTTATTCAATCGTTTATTTAAATAATAATATGGATTTATCCAAAATAAAAAACATTGAAAACAAAGACGAACAATTCGAAGAACTTCGAAAAGAAACAAGTTTAGGTGCAATTGTTATTAAAAGAGAAGCTAGTAAAAAAAGATATGAAGAGTTAGTTAGAAAATATATTCAAGGTTCAGTTACTGAAGAATATAGTGAAAAAATGAAAAAAACATACCATAGTGAAGAAGATCAAATTATTGGTATATGTGAAGTATTTATTTCTCTTAGAGCACTAAGGGTTTATAAACGTCCTAAAAACAAAGAAGAAACAATTAATATTCTTACAAAAGATTTTAGACAATATTTTGATTCTAGTATATTTGAAAGATTCATGAATTTTATAGATAAATTCGATAATATGTATGTAAATTATGGAGGAAATAGTTATGGAGAAAAAGACTTTTAAAACAAATGGCACATGTGCTAAAGAAATTTCGTTTGAGTATGAAAATGGTAAGATGTATAATTTAGAGTTCCATGGTGGATGCCCTGGAAATTTAAGTGCTATCTCTAAACTTTGTGAAGGTAGAGATTTAAAAGAGATATATGAATTATTACAAGGAAATATTTGCGGCACAAAGACTACATCATGTGCCGATCAATTAACAAAAGCAATTAAGGAGGTTATGTAGTATGAGAAGATATTTTACAAGTGAATCAGTAACAGAAGGACATCCTGATAAGGTTTGTGATCAAATCAGTGATGCAGTTCTTGATGATATTTTAGCTCATGATCCTAAGGGCCGTGTAGCATGTGAAACTGTAGCAACTACTGGTATGGTAATGGTATTTGGTGAAATTACAACTAACCATTATGTTGATGTTCAGAGTATTGTTAGAAATAAATTAAGAGAAATCGGGTATGTTCGTGGTAAATACGGATTTGATGCGGATAATGTTGCAGTTTTAACTGCAATTGATGCACAATCACCTGATATTGCCATGGGTGTTGATGAATCAGAAGGACATGAACAAGGTGCAGGTGACCAAGGTATTATGTTTGGTTATGCGTGTGATGAAACTGATGTTTATATGCCTCTTGCAATCACTTTAGCTCATCGTTTAGCTAAACAATTAGCTGACGTAAGAAAGAACGGAACTCTTGATTATTTACGTCCTGATGGCAAAACACAAGTTACTGTTGAGTATGATGATGATAATAAAATTAAAAGAATTGATACAATTTTAATTTCATCTCAACATTCTCCTGAAGTTAGTCTTGAACAATTATCTCGCGATATCAAAAGAGAAGTGGTAGATAAAATTGTTCCACAAGATTTAGTAGATAGTGAAACTAAATATTTATTTAACCCTACAGGTAGATTTGTACTTGGTGGACCAGCTGCTGACTCAGGTTTGACAGGTAGAAAGATAATCGTTGATACATATGGTGGTTCTGCAGCTCATGGCGGCGGTGCATTTTCAGGAAAAGACCCATCTAAAGTAGATAGATCAGCTGCTTATATGGCTCGTTATATCGCTAAAAACGTTGTAGCTAGTGGTGTAGCTAGTCGCTGCCAAATTGAATTATCTTATGCAATTGGTGTGGCTGAACCTATTAGTGTTTTAGTTGATACATTTAATACAAATAAAGTTAGTGAAGAAGAAATTGTTAAGACAATTAGAGAAAACTTCAAGTTAACTCCTAAGGGCATGATTGAAAGTTTAGACTTATTAAAGCCTAGATACTCTAAAATTGCTTCTTATGGTCACTTTGGTAGAAACGATGTTGATCTTCCTTGGGAACATCTAGATAAGGTTGATTGCTTCAAGAAACTTTTAAAATAATAAATTATTTATGCATCCTTTTTTGGATGCATTTTTTAGAAAATAAGATGCTTCATGTCTATAATTATATGGGTGATTATATGAGATGTATGATTTGCAATAATAATTTTGTTATTAAAAGAAGCTTAGTAAACCTTTTCTCTACAAAAAACTATAATGTGTGTGATACTTGTTATAATAAATATAAAATCAATATTACTTACAATGTACTTCCTCTTAGAAATCATAAACTCATTATATATTCCTTATTTTCTGAATATTACTATTTCAAACGTGATCCATATCAAGATGAATTTTCTAGGCTTTTTACATACGTTTTAAATAAAGAAAAGGAAAATGATAATATTCTTGTATATTTTAATTTACGTATCAACGAATATTCTCTAAAAAATTTTACAAATTTATCGGAATTGATCAATAATGATTTAATAATTGTATGTAATTATTGTGAAATTTAGAATAAAATTAGAATGAAAGCCCTTTTATTTATTACATTTAGTGCTATAATAGAAGTAGGGATAGAGGATAACTTATTACGAGTGTAAAGGAGTCGATATTATGAAAGTAGAAGTTATTGGAAAAAATGGTTTTGAACCAAGTCAAAGAAACAAGGAATTTATTGAAACAAAGTTAGAAAAGGTTGCTCAATACTTCCAAGAAGAAGAACTAAAGGCTAGAGTTGTATGTAAGGTTTACTCTTCATTCCACAAGGTTGAAGTTACAATTCCAACAAAGAATATCGTTCTTCGTGCAGAAGCTAAGGCTGACGATTTATATTCAGCAGTTGATATCTCTATTGATAAATTAGAGCGTCAAGTTCGTAAATATAAAACTCGTGTTAAAGAGCACAAAGGCAAAGATGCACTTAAAGATACATTTGCTGAGGGTTATCTTCGTTTAGAAAAGGAACCAGTGAAGGTTGCAAAAGTTGTTCGTGAAAAGACTGTTCAATTAGTCCCTATGACTGAAGAAGAGGCTGAAGAACAATTAGAACTTACAGGACATGATTTCTATATTTACTTAGATAGTGCAACATTAGAAGTTAAGGTTCTATATGTTCGTGAAGATGGCGATTACGCAATTATCACAACTACTAGATAATAAGTTTATAATTAGGCTATAGAATTTAGGTTTTATAGCCTTTTTATATACTTAGTTGATTAAAAAATTAAATGAATAATCTTGTCCTACATCGCATATTATAATAAGAGTGTTAAAAATAATATAACAAAAAGGAACGTGATATTATGGAAAAAGAAATTCAAATTGTAAATGAAAACGAATATATAAAAAGTGATGTTGTTTTTGATGAAGTATTAGCTAAAATTGAAAAGGAATCTACTTGGCTTGAAGAAGTACTTCGTAAATATTTAGATAAGCACAATATTACATCTAGAAAACCTACAATTAATGGAATAGCAATCGATTGTAGAGACTTTTCGGATATGATGTTTATGTATGCATACACTATGAACTTAGATACTGAAACTAAGTTTAAGGCAAAATCTTATGAATTAATAGATGCATTTTTAAATTTTGAAAATAAAGAAGAATATGAAATGAATGTAAGTCGTGAACTAAAAAATTTATTTGACTTCCAAAAATTTGGTATTGAAAATATTGATAAAATGGATTCTTCTAAACCTCGTGATCTTGAATTTTTCGTCGCATATGCCCGCTTAGCTCAATGCTTTGGTACAAAGCATGACGAATTTATCGAATTACTTGAAAAAAATAAGAGTGTAAAAGAACTTCAAAAATATGATGAAGATGTATTAGGTAGTACTTACTGTACTTCAAAAATTTATGAAAACTTTTCTAAATTTGAAATAGATACTCTAAAATACCCAGCAGTTAAAGATTTTAGTGCAAAAAATGCATCCGCAAAAAAAACTGGTAATGTAGGTGTTAGAGCTATTGAACTTCAAACTAAAAATAAATTAAACCGTGGTAAATATAAAGATAAAGTTTTTGTTGATATAGATACAGAAGAAATTTATAAATATGCAAAAATTATAAAAAACGAAAAAAATACAAATATGTCTAAAAAAGATGCGCGTGCCTTAAGCGATTATATTTTCTATACAGGAGTGGTATTAGAGTCAATTTTACCACCAGGAACTAATGAATATAAAACAGCTCAAAAACTAGATCTTAAATGGTATGATTTGATTTTATTAAATGGTCATAGTTTACATGAACTTGCAGGAAATAATTTAGACGGTTACCAATTGGGTAATGTATGTCCTAAAATATTTATAGATAATGTGATAAATAAGAATGCACGTATCGACTACATTCAGATTAACTCTTCTCAAAACGAGTTTAGTGCAAATGTTAAACCAATGTACTTAAATCATGATCAAGAAAAGTTTGAAAAAACATTTGGTTTTTGGGATAAGGTTATAAATTTCTTTACAGGAAAGAGAATCAAAAATTTAAACAATTACCAAAATGTAATTCACGAAGCTAATAAAGAGGTATTTAGCGAATACAGTAACGTCGTAATTCATGGACTTGATAAAGTTGTTCGTGACCATGGTATGAATTTTGCAAAAACAAATGAAGCTATTAAACAAATTGATGTACGTGAAGTAAAAAATGATAAACAAATAAATCTAGTTCATCAAAAAGAAAATATCCTTGATAATCAAATTAATAAGGATAAAGATATGAAAAATTAATACTTGAAAATTCCTTTAGAAATAAAGGGATTTTTCTTTGTAAAATAATATCAATTATTGAATAAATATGCATTTTATAGTAATATAGTTATAAAATGTTTTTATATATTGGAGTAAAGTATGTTAAAGAAATTATTTGATACTGGAAGAAAAGAATTAAAACGTGATCAAAAGATTGCAAATGAAGTTTTAGCTTTAGAGGCTGAAATCTCAAAACTTAGTGATGATGAACTTAAAGCAAAAACTCCTTACTTTAAAGAATTGTTAAAAAATGGTAAGACATTAGATGATATTTTACCTGAAGCTTTTGCTGTAGTTAGAGAAGCAGCTTGGCGTTTATTACACATGAAGCCATTCTACGTACAAGTATGTGGTGGTATTGCAATTCATGGCGGTAATATTGCGGAAATGAAGACAGGTGAAGGTAAATCATTAACTGGAGTTTTACCTGCTTATTTAAATGCACTTGAAGAAAAAGGAGTTCATATAGTTACTGTTAACGAATACCTTGCAGGACGTGAAGCTAATGGAGACATTGGTAACTTAATGCGTTGGTTAGGCTTAACTGTTGGTTTAAACATTCGCGAATTAACTCACGAACAAAAGCGTGACGCTTATAACTGTGATGTTATGTATTCAACAAACTCAGAACTTGGTTTCGATTATTTAAGAGACAATATGGCAACAAGTGAAGATGGTCTAGTTAATCTTCGTGGTCTAAACTATGCAATTATCGATGAAGTCGACTCAATTTTAATCGATGAAGCTCGTACTCCACTTATTATCTCAGGTCGTGGTAAGACTGGAAATGTTGCATATACAGAAGCTGATAAATTTGTTAAATCATTAGCTGATGAAGATTATGAAATAGACATTGAGCATAGAACTGTTCAATTACTTGAAACAGGTGTTGTTAAAGCTGAACAAATGTTCCATTTAGATAACTTATACGATACAAATAATGTAGGTTTAGTTCATAGAATTGATAATGCGATGAAAGCTAACCTTATTTTCCAAAATGGTGTTGAATATGTTGTTCAAGACGGAGAGGTTTTAATTGTCGATTCTTTTACAGGTCGTATTTTAAAGGGAAGACAATATAGTGAAGGTTTACACCAAGCTATCCAAGCTAAAGAAGGCGTTGAAATAAAGCAAGAAACTGTTACGGTTGCTACTATAACATATCAAAACTTCTTTAGAATGTATTCAAAATTATCTGGTATGACAGGTACTGCTAAGACTGAAGAAGAGGAATTTAGAGATATTTATAACATGTATGTTGTTGAAGTTCCTACAAACAAACCTATTATAAGAGTTGATGCACCAGACTTATTATTTGGTTCTCTCGATGCTAAATATAGCGCTTTAATCAAAGAAGTAAAAGAACGTCATGCAAAAGGACAACCAATTCTAATTGGTACTGTTGCGGTTGAAACAAGTGAACTTATATCACAACGTTTAACTGCTGAAGGCATTAAACACGAAGTATTAAATGCTAAAAACAATGAACGTGAAGCTGAAATCGTTGCACAAGCTGGTCAATTTGGTGCAGTTACTATTGCTACTAACATGGCTGGTCGTGGTACAGATATTAAACTTGGTGAAGGTGTTCTTGAAGTCGGTGGTTTATGCGTTCTTGGTACTGAGCGCCATGAGTCTCGTCGTATTGATAATCAGCTACGTGGTAGATCTGGTCGTCAAGGTGACCCTGGTTACACTAGATTCTATACATCAAGCGAAGATCAATTAATGATTCGTTTCGGTGGAGATGTATTTAAAAAGCGTCTTGACTTTGCAATTAGATTAACTAATGGTGGCGATATTTCTATTCCGCTTGAATCTAAGACATTTACAAAACTTGTTACAAATGCTCAAACAAGAATTGAAGGCGCTAACTATGATGCACGTAAAAACGTTTTAAAATATGATGATGTTATTAGACATCAACGTGAAGCTTTCTATGAAGAAAGAATGCATATAATTCGTGATAAATCAGTAGAAGACACTGCAGTTAAAATGATTAAAAAAGGTGTTGAACTTGTATGTTTATCTCATATGGATGAGGTTGGTCATAACAAGTATGATATCGATGATGAAGCAATTTGCAAAGAATTTAATACTGTTTATTTTGGACAAGGTGCTTGTGATCTTGCAGTAATTAAATCATACGATGAAAGACAAATTATTTCTTATCTTCAAGAAATCGCATTAAAAATGCTTATCGAAAAGAGAAATGTATTTGGTGAAGAAATTTATCAACAATTCCTACGTGTTATTGTACTTAAAGTATTAGATGATCATTGGACAGAACAAATTGATAAGATGGATGAATTACGTCAAGCTGTTTCTCTTCAAGCTTATGGTCAAAACAATCCTTTACAAATGTATCAACGTGAAGGCATTGAACTATACAATAAGATGATGGAAAATATTAATAAAGATGTATTAAAGTTCTTACTAAGAGCACAAATTAGACGTGATCAAGAGCCTGAAGATAGATTAAAAGGTACTTCAACTAATGATACTCATACAGATTCCTTACATCAAGGTCCTGCAAAGAATGAATTCAAAAACGTTGGTATGAATGATCTATGTCCTTGTGGATCAGGAAAGAAATTCAAATATTGTCACGGTAGACATTAATTTAAGGCTTGTAAAAGCCTTTTTTTAAAAGGTGAGGATATGGAACAATTTTTAATTAATAAATATTTAGATACATTTAAAAATAAGTTATCTGAATTAAAAATTAGTATAAATTATGAGTCTTTAGTAACTGAAGTAAAACTACTTGAAGAAAAAATAAATGATCCTAATTTATGGAATAATTCTAAAGAGGCAGAAAAAATTATTGGAGAGTCAAATTCAAAGAAGAATTTGTTAAATTCTTATAATGATCTCGTGAATTTAAATACAGAAATCCTCGAATTAATCGAATTATCTGGTGAAATTGAGGGACTAGATACTGAAATTGAGGAAAAAATTCTTGAACTTGATAGTAAAATTTCAGATTTTGAAACTACTATATTATTGGACGGAGAATATGATGATTCAAATGTCATTTTAGATATCCATCCAGGTCAAGGAGGAACAGAAGCGTTAGACTGGGCTGATATGTTGTTTAAAATGTATCAAAGTTTCGCTAAAAAACATAATTTAAAAATTAATATACTATCTTATGAAGCAGGTGAGGTTGGTATTAAGAGTATATCTGCTGAATTTAAAGGAAAAAATGCATATGGCTTGCTTAAATCAGAAAGAGGAGTTCATAGACTAGTTCGAATTTCTCCTTTTGATTCAAACAAAAGACGTCACACAACATTTGCTTCAGTTGATATTGCGCCCATAATCAAAAACGATTTAGATATCGTCATAAAAGATGAAGATATAAGAATTGATACTTATTTATCTTCAGGTCATGGAGGACAAGGCGTAAATACAACATATTCAGCTGTTCGTATTACATATTTACCACTAAACATCGTTGTAACTTGTCAAAATGAACGTAGTCAGTTACGTAATAAAGAAAGTGCGATGACAGTTTTAAAATCTAAATTACTTGAAATTGAACTTTTGAAACAAGAACTCAATCTTAAAGAAATTAAAGGTGAACAATTACAAAACGGCTTTGGTTCTCAAATTAGGTCATATGTATTTACACCATATACGATGGTAAAAGATCATAGAACTAATTATGAAACAAGTTTTGTAAATGATGTAATGAATGGTGAAATAGATAATTTCATAAGACAATATTTAGTTATGAAAGCGAGTGAAAAACATGTCTAAAAAAACAATTATAAAAGACTTAATATGCGTTACAATTGGCGTATTTTTAATGTCATTTGGGTATTATTTCTTTTTTAAACCTGCTAATTTGGTTTGTGGTGGTGTTTCAGGTATTACAATTATCTTTAATAACAGTCCATTAGCTAAAATGTCATGGTATAAAGATTATATATTTATGTATATAGCTCAAGCTATATTACTTGTTTGTGCATTTGTGTTTGTTGGTAAAGATTTCTTTTTAAAAACAATTTTAGCTTGTATTTTAGATCCAACGTTTAATATGATGTTTTCTTTGCTGAATTGTAAATCTGATTACTTTTTACAAATAATTCCTGTGTCTAATTGGTATATTATAACAACTATTGTCGGTGGTTTAATTTCAGCTTTTGGTATTGGTATATGCTTACGTGCTAACTCCTCAACAGGTGGTATGGATATTTTACAAAAAATATTACAACAACGTCTACATATTCCATACTCTAAATCAATGTATTTAACTGATTGGTTTGTCGTATTAATTTCAGGATTCTTTGTATTAAATTTATACCAATTAAATGATACTCAAATTACTCAAAGTCACATATATAATGTTGAAATGGTTGTATATGGCTGCATAACCGTATTTTTAACAGGATATGTTTGTGATGTGCTTGCACTTAACGCAAGAAAGAGAAGAACTGCCTTTATTATTACAGATGATGTTGAACCTATAAAAGATTATATATTTAAAAACTTTGATAGAGGATTAACTATTTTAGATTGTGTTGGTGGTTATACTAACTTAGGACACAAAATGATTGTTTGTACAATTGAAAAAAGACAATGTTATATTTTACGTGATGCGCTTAAAACCCTTGATCCTAAAGCTTTCACTTTCTTTAGTGAAACAAAGGAAATAGTAGGAGATTATATTTAATGAAAATTTTAGACATTAAAAAAGAAAAAAAGAATTATATTTTAGTTTTTGAGAACTTTAAATTTATAACTAATGAAGATACAATTATTAAATATTATTTACGTAAAGGTTTAGAAATTTCGACAGATCAATTTTCTAAAATACAAGAAGACACTAATTATTATTTTTCATATGAATTAGCTATTAAATATTTAGAACGATTTTCTTGCTCAAAATATAAGCTTGAACTTTATTTAACAAAAAAAGGAATAGATGAAATAACTACTAGTAAAATAATTGAGCAGTTAGAATCAATTAAATTAATAGATGATTTAAATTATTCAAAAAGATTAATTGATTATTATATTTATCAAGGTTACGGTGAATATTACATAAAACATAAGTTGTATCAAAATAATATAGATTCTAAAATTTCTAGCAATTTAATGTCTAATGTTGATCAAAATACATATATTAATGAAATAGACAGATTAATTTTAAAAAGAATTAATGATATTCAAAAAAGCGAAAAAAATATTAATAAGCTTAAGAAATTCTTACTTCAAAGAGGATATCCTTATGAACTTATTAATAGTGAGGTAGAAAAAATACTCTATGAAAATTGATAAATTTAATTTAAAAAAACAAGAAATTAATAAGAATATTGAAGAAAATAATAAAGTTATGAATAAGTTTATCAACATAAGAATTGTTGATATTCTAGCTTTTATTGTAATTCTTATTACAATGTTATCTAAAAAGAACAATTATGTTCCTTTTACAATTTTATTAATAGTTACTTTTGCAATATGGATTTATTTAACTATTGTTGTTTCTAAATATAAAAGAATTGATAAAAAATATAGATATATGCAAGAAACTGTTAATCATTACCTAGCTAGATTTAGTTCGCAGTACAAAAAAGAAAAAGAAGATAATGAGTTCGTACAAGGCCAATATTTTGAGAATGATCTTGATATTTTTGGACAAGCTAGTCTTTATAATTATTTAACAGTAGCGAAAACTGTTTATGGTAAAAAAAGTCTTGCAGATTCTCTTGAAGCAAACTTAATAGATAAAGAAACTTTAAGTAAGAAACAAGAAGCGGTTAGTGATTTTGCAACTAATTTTGACTCTACACTAAAAATTGTAGCCGCATCATTTGAGTATAAACAAAACAATCCAAGTATTAAATTGAAAAATATTGAAACAGGACTTAAGAGTTTAGATAATGTATATAAACCAAGTTTTGCTAAAGTGGGAATATCTATAGTATATTTTTTAATACTTGTTACATTATTTATACTTGCAAGTTTCAAATTAGTAAGTATTTATTTACCAATTGCTTTTGTTTTTGTTGGCTTCTTTGCTTCTATGTTTATAAATAGTGAAGCAGGTTCATTGTCTGATGATTTATCTAACGCAAAAAAGGTACTTTATGGATATGATGAATTGATAGACGAAATAAGCAAGTACGAAACGAAGAACGAATACATAAATAACTTAACAAGTAATGTAAAAACTTTATCAAGTAAAACAATTAAACATTTTAATCTTATTTCTTCAATAAGTGAATCAAGAAAGAATATATTGTTTCAAATATTATCTAATGGATTATTTATGATAGATAGTTACATTGTACTAGCTTACAATGTTTGGCAAAAAAAGCATAAAGACTCGATTTACGAAGCACTAAATTCGATTGGTGAGATAGAGGCACTAATATCATTAGCTACTATAGAACTTGTAAGAGATACTGCATCAAAACCAGATATTAGCACAAAGTTTGAGTTTACTAATATTAAACATCCATTGATAGAAGACGCTAAATGTATTCCTAACTCGTTTGTATTTAAGGATAGAAATATAATTACAGGATCAAATATGTCTGGTAAAACTACATTTATGCGTTCTATTGGTACTAACTATGTTTTATTTTTAGCAGGTGCCTTTGTGTGTGCTGATTCTTTTGAAGCTCCGATTTTAAAACTATTTACATCGATGAAAGTAGTTGATGATGTTAATAACAATATCTCTACATTCTATGGTGAGATATTACGCATTAAAGCTATATGTGATTATTCTAAAGAAAATAAACCGATGTTAGTATTAGTTGATGAAATATTTAAAGGTACTAATACAAAAGATAGAATTATAGGTGCAACTAAGGCTATCGAAAAGTTAAACAAAGATAATATTTACTCTATTGTAACTACACATGATCCTGAATTGTGTAATATTGATGGTGTTAAAAATTATCACTTCTTAGAACATTATGAAGACGATAAGATTAAATTTGATTATAAGATTCATGATGGTGTGTCTCAAACTAGAAATGCTATTTATTTACTTAAATTAGCAGGAATAATAGATGAATAAAAGCTGAACTTTTTAGTTCAGCCTTTTTTAAATCTTGATATTTAATATTTTGTTAATAGCTTTAACAGCTCCGTCAGCATTATTATCAAACTCTGATATATATTTGCTAGCTTCTTTAGCCTCTTTTTCTCCATTTATCATGCATACAGTTTCTCCGTGCATTTTAAGAAGCTTTACATCCTTTATAGAATCACCTACGGCAATTAAATCATCTTTTGATATATTATATTTTAACATTATTTCTATGGTAGCATAACTTTTATCTACATTTTTAATGTTTATATAATAAAGTGCATAATCTAAATCAGCTCCAAGAGAGGTTAATTCAATATAGTCATTATATTTTCTTAAATTTTCTAAGAATTTTTCGTTGTTTTTCTTATCAATCACTGTAAAAATCATATTAGGATACAATAATTCCATATCTAAAAAATCATTTTCATGAATTTTAGTTGTTGCATTTATCCCATATAATGGTGTAATTATATCCATTCTTTTATGTAGAAATAAGTTTGTTTTATAATGATAGAATGCACTTACAATATAATCGTAGTTTTCACTAAATATATCACGTAATACATTTATATCAATACTCATAACTACATCCTCAACCTCACTCTTGAAGTAGTAAAGTTCACTACCACCTTCGCAAATAATAGGACTTTTAAGACCAAGTGTGTCATGAATTATCTTCATTTCACCATAATTCTTTTGACTTGCAAGAACCACTAAATAGCCTAATTCTTCATATTTTTGTAAACATTTTTTTGAGTATTCGCTAACAGATCCATCGCTTTTTAACAATGTATTATCCAAATCAATAACAATTAATTTCATTTATTTCTCACCTTTTAGAAAAATTATAACAAAATTATTATTAAAACACTATAAAATTAATAAAAAAATTACAAAAAAATCATATATTCTAAACTTTAATAAACATTAAAAATAATGTATAATTATTTAGTAATAGGAGATAAGCTTATGATACTAAGTTTTACATTCAATTTTTCTATCTTAATAAGTTTTTTAATTGGTGTCGGCATAGGCTTAACCCTTGCAGTTTTCATCTATTTGATTTTAGTTTTAACAACAATGAAACAAAAGAAATTTATTGTACAAACTAAGGCGAGTGATGTATCGGAATCTGATATTTTAAAATTAATTGAAGATGCGAAAATTCAATTTAAAGATGAAAAATTAAGAGGCGATACTAATTACTTTTCTTATGGTTATGATATTTCAAAGAATTTAGTAATTGCAATTGCTAAAAAGTTTTATCCTAAATCGAAACATCCATTATGTGAAATAAGTGTTGATGAACTGTTAATGTTAGGTGTTTATATATCAAAAAGAATGGATGAAATTCTAGATCATAAAGGCTTACGTTTTTTGCGTAAAATCAAAGTAAGTTATGTACTTGGTATTTATGATGTAAAAGAAGATATATCTAAAAATGAAGTTATAAAAACTACTAAAAAATATAAAATTAATGAAGCATTAAATGCGGCTAAAAAAGTTATAAATGTTGTAAATCCAGTTTGGTGGGTTCGTAAATTTGTAATGAATAAAGCTATGGACATAGTATCAAAGAAATTATGCATTGTTTTAATTTCTGTAGTTGGTGAAGAAACTTATAAGATTTATTCTAAGTCAATATATAACGAAGAAGGTCAAATTGATTCTAATGTAGACTTACTTGTAAGTGATTTAGAGGATGAAGTCAAGCGTCAATATGATGAACTTAAAGAAGATACAACTAAGACTGAAGAACCTCAAAACGAGCAATTATTACTTGAAAGTGAAATTAGACAAGAACATAAAAAATTTAGTTTTAAACACATATTTAGTAAAAATATCTTTGGTAAAAAAAAGAAAATAAATGATGATAATAATGAATTTGAGGAGGAGTAATAATTATGTTTAAAAAGAAGAAAAAACAATTTGAAAAAGAAGAAGAAATATTTGTTATTCCTCAAATAGTTAGTCCTTACGAGGGCTTAAAGAGATCGAAAGATAAGTTCAAGCCTTCTGTCTTTGCATCCCCTATCATGGGTACTGGCTTAGCTGATAAACCAACTTATGATGACAATAGTGAAGAATTAGGCGATTATGACGTCAAATATGATTCGTTTAGAAATGATAATGAAAAAAAGATTACTGATGAATATAATATAAAAAGATTTGGTACTAAATATCCTGGATTTGATGAGGTTGACGAAGAAAGTATTAGAGAAATTTATGGGGAAGACATTAAAATTCAAAAGAAAGATTTAACAGAAAAGAAACCAGAACCTAAAAATCCATCTTTCTCATTTATTGAAGATACAAAGAAAGATTCGATTAACGAAGATGTCAATGTTTCTGATGTTCCTGAAGAAAACGAAGGTATCAATGAAGATATAAATACTGGCTTTAGTTTTGATGATTTCACTCCCGAAGTACATGAAGAAACTAAAATTGAAATTCCTCTACGTCCTATGGTTTCAAGAAATGGCGAAGTACATAAAAACAGTACTATAATTGTTAGAAAACAAAAGACTGATAATTATAATCAAACAGAACAAAATTCAAACGATTATAACAATTTAATTAATGTCTCTAACGAAAATCACACAAATGAAATATATAATCACGAAGAACAATTTGAACAGATAGATAATAAAAATGGCTTTTCAAATAATGTTGATTTAAATAAATCTAATAACGATCTTTACAATTTTAATAATAAAGAATTAAATGTAGAGTTAGATGAAGAAAATGAAGAAGATATATCATATGAAGAGCCTCAGGAATTAGTATTACCAATTGTCTTAAATCCATATCAAGATTATAAATTACCTCCACTTTCATTAATTTCTTGTTCAGATAATGCGAATGAAAGTGATATTGAAGGACTTGAAGAATCAAAAGAAATCATTAATCAAACCCTTGCATCATTTGATATTAATGGTATGGTTGAACATTATGTTGAAGGTCCTACATTTACTCGTTATGAAATAAGTCTTGAAATAGGTACAAATGTAAAGAAAATCTTATCTATTCAAGATACATTACAAATGAACCTAGGTGTTACAAGTTTGCGTATACAAGCGCCTATTCCTGGTAAGAAAACAGTAGGTATTGAAGTACCTAATAGAGTTAGAAAAGCGGTAGCATTCGGTGATATCTTAAGTGAAGAATATATTAATGATGGCAAGGTGTTAAATGTAGCACTTGGTAAAGATATTGATGGTAATGTCATTACTACAAATATCGCTAAATGGCCACATGGTTTAATTGCTGGTTCTACTGGTAGTGGTAAATCTGTAAGTATTAACACAATTATTGTTTCTATCTTACTTAAGGCTAAACCTGACGAAGTTAAATTTCTAATGATTGACCCTAAAGTTGTTGAATTATCTGTTTATAATGATATTCCTCACTTAATTACTCCAGTAATTAGTGATCCTAAAATGTCAAGTAAAGCTCTTGACTGGGCTGTTAATGAAATGGAACGTCGTTATAATTTATTTACAACAGTTAAAGCCCGTGAAATTGTTTCATATAATGAGAAAGCTAAAGAAGATCCTACAATGCAACGAATTCCATATATTGTCATTGTAATCGATGAAATGGCTGATTTGATGTTACAATGTGGTCAAGAAGCCGAAGATTCAATTAAAAGGCTAACAGCTAAAGCTCGTGCTGCAGGTATTCACTTATTATGTGCTACACAACGTCCTACAGTAGATGTAATTAAAGGTACAATTAAAGCAAATATTCAAACACGTATTGCATTTAGAGTTAATAGTTCAGTCGATTCAATTACAATATTAGATGAATCAGGAGCTGAATCTTTACTTGGTCGCGGTGATATGTTAATTAAAGAAGTTGATATGGCTAGTCGTGTTCAAGGTGCATTTATTCGCGATGAAGAAATAGATGCAGTTGTAAACTTCATTCATGATCAAGCTGAACCACATTATTTATTCAATCATGATGACTTAAAAGACATTAGCGAACAAAATGGGGTCGGTCCAGGTGCAAACATCGAAGAAGAATCAACATCTATGCTTTATAATGTCAGTATATGGTGTTGTGAAAACCAAATGTGTTCTGTAAATGTCATTCAAAAAGCTTTCAATATCGGATTTAATAGAGCTCAAAATATCATTACAAAATTACAATCCTTAGGTGTTGTATCTGAACGTAAAGGTACAAAACGTGATATTTTAATGAATATTAGTCAAATTAACGATTTATTTGAACGTAATGAATAGGTGCTTAATGTCTAAGAAGAAAAATTTAGAATTAAAAGAGAAGAGTTTAAAAAAAGATAAAAGTGTTAATAGAATTTTTGGTAATATTTTAATAAGCAAATCTGTTATCACTTTTATTCTTGTTTTTGTACTTTTCATTATATGTTTTATTTACAAAGAAAAAATATCAAAATTAACTATTATAAGTATTAATTCATTTTTATCAGTTGGTTATATTTTCATGATCTTTAGCCTTTTAGCTTTGCTTATAGGCATTTTAATGCATATTAAAACTAATATAGTTTCACCTTTAGTTGGCTACTACATATATTCTATACACGATGTAATTAATTTTTTCGTTGCTGTTATATATTTAGTATTTTTCATATTATCATTTTTGATTACACCAACTACTGTATCAGGTAATTCTATGAATAATACTTTGTATGATAATGATATGTTACTTGTTTGGCATTTAAATTACAAACCTAATCGTGATGATATTGTAATTGTTGATATTAAAAGCGAAAACTATCCAGTATTACAAGAGGAACAATTCTACATTAAACGTATAGTAGCAGTCGAAGGCGACCACTTAGAATTTAGAGTAGAAGATACAAATTCAACTAAGGGTGGATTTTACGTTAATGATGAATTGGTTCAATCAAATATGAACTATACTGAATATTTAACCATTTGTTCTACATATACTAATGATACATTAGTACCATTCACTTATAACATGTATGATGCCTATGTACCAAGTGGTTACTCAGTTGTTTTAGGTGACAATAGAAATTATTCAAATGATTCTAGATATATAGGATCAGTTTTGAATAAAGATATATTAGGACATGCAGTTTTTAGATATTTCTCTAGAAACGGAAAAATAGGAATAATTAAAAAGAATATAAAATAGGAGGTAAATTATGGCACAATTTCAATGGTACCCAGGACATATGGCTAAAGCCAGTCGTGAGTTAAAAGAAGTTTTACCTTTAGTAGATATTGTTTTAGAACTTAGAGATGCTCGTATACCACTTAGCAGCAAAAACCCTCAAATTGATGAAATTATTGGTAATAAGCATCGTTTAATTTTATTAAATAAGGCTTCATTAGCTGATAAAAGTGAAACTCGAGCTTGGTTAAAAAGTCTTGAAAAAGAAAATACTTATGCATTAGATATTGACTCAATTAATGGTTACAACATGGATAAAATTTATTCATATGTACAAAAGATTCTTGCAGAAAAACTTGAAAAATTAGCTCAAAAGGGTTTAACAAATAAAACTATAAGAGCCGCTGTTGTAGGTATACCAAACGTAGGTAAATCAACATTTATTAATAAACTAACTGGTAAAAAGGTTACTATTACAGGAGACAAGCCAGGTGTAACAAAACATTTAAATTGGTTCAATGTTAATCCAAATTTCCAAATTTTAGACACGCCTGGTATTTTATGGCCTAAATTTGAAAGTGAAGAAGTTGGTATTAAATTATCTTTATGCCAAGGCATTAAAGATGAGATTATTGATACATACAAAGTTTGCGATTGGGCTCTAATGTATATGAAAAATAATTATAGATCTATGTTAATTAACCGCTATTCTTTAACAGATTTAGATATATATGAAGATGGATATCAAATGATGGAGGATATAGCTAAAAAACGTGGATTTATTCAAAAAGGTGCTAAAATAGATTTTGAAAGAACTGTAACTTATGTTTTGAATGATATAAGAAGTACAAAGATTGGAATGATGACATTTGAAAAAAGTGAAATGTGAAAACATATATGCTTACGAGGAGAGGCTAGAAGACTTAGGATATAAATATATTTGCGGAGTTGACGAAGCCGGACGTGGTCCTTTAGCTGGTCCGGTGGTTGTAGCTGCATGCATTCTGCCTAATAACATACATATTAAAGATTTAAATGATTCTAAACAATTAAGCGAAAAAAAGCGCGAAGAATTGTATAAAATCATTGTTGAAAATGCGGTTTGTTATAACATCGTTTTTAAAGATGAGAAAATAATAGATGAAATTAATATCTACGAAGCTACTAAACAAGGTATGATTGAAGCTATTAATGGTCTTAAAATTAAGGCTGAACATGCACTTATTGATGCGATGCCATTAACTGAATTAGAACTTGAACATACATCAATTATCCACGGTGATGCTTTAAGTGCTTCAATCGCGGCTGCTAGCATACTTGCAAAAGTTACAAGAGACCACTACATGGAAAAAATGGACCATAAATATCCTAATTACGGATTTAAAAAACATAAAGGTTATTGTACTAAAGCTCATTTAGAAGCTCTTGCAAAGTACGGGCCTTGTGAGATTCATAGAAAAACATTTTCACCTGTTAAAAAATATTTTGAAAGACAAATGACACTAGATTCATTTCTTGATGAAAAATAAATTTGATATAATTTAAGCATTAAACTTTTATTTTAAACTAAAGTTTGATGTTTTTTTTAAAAACAAATGAAAATTATAAATATATTATATATTTATTTAAAAAAGCACTAAAAAAACATAAAATTTAGTATTTGACAATTTATTTATACTAGACTATTATTTTAATTATGAATTGAGGTTATATTATGGAAAGTGTAATAATTGTAGAATCTCCATCAAAAAGCCATACCATTTCTAGTTATGTGGGAAAAGACTTTGAAGTAGTCGCAAGCGTAGGACACATCAGAGATCTTGCGACTAAAGGAAAAGAAGGACTAGGAATAGATATAGAGAATAATTTTAAACCTACTTATGTTATTATTAAAGGAAAAACTAAATTAGTTAGCGATTTAAAGAAAATTTGTAAAGGAAAAAAAGTATATCTTGCGACCGACCCCGATAGAGAGGGAGAAGCTATTAGTTATCATTTAAAAGAAGTTTTGAACCTAGGCGATGATGATTATAGTCGTATTGAATTTCATGAAATTACAAAGAATGCGGTATTAAGTGCATTTGATAATTGCCGTAAGATTGATATGAACTTAGTTAGTAGTCAAGAAACTAGAAGAATCATTGATAGAATTATTGGTTTTAGATTATCTAAGTTAATGCAACAAAGAGTTAAAAGCAAGTCTGCTGGTCGTGTACAAAGTGTTGCACTTAAACTAATTGTTGACCTTGAAGAAGAAATAAAAAATTTCGTATCAACTCCTTACTACGAGTTTGATGCTAAAAAAGATGATTTAGAGTTCAACTTTATTTCATATAAAAATAATAAGGATAGAATTGTTGATAAAGTTAAAGCAGAAGAAATCTATAATTCTTTATCACATAATTTTACTATTTTTGATAAAGAATCAAAAGAAGTGACAAAAGCTTCAAAGCCCGCTTACACTACATCAACACTTCAACAAGATGCCTCAAATAAATTAAACTTCACTGCTAGCAAAACTATGTCTATAGCACAAAAATTATATGAAGGTAAAAATTTAGGTACATATTCTACAGGTTTGATTACTTATATGCGTACAGATTCAACGCGTCTATCTGATGTGTTTGTACGTGATGCAAGTAAATATATTGAATCAACTTACGGAAAAGAATATGTAGGAAATGTTCATATAAAATCACAAAAATTAGCACAAGATGCACACGAAGCAATTCGTGTTACAGATATTACACGTACTCCTGAATCTATTAAAACTTATTTAACAATTGATGAATATAAATTATATTCCTTAATTTATTCAAGATCTATTACAACACTTATGAGTTCATCTCGAGATTTAAGATTAACTTATAAATTGAGTGATAATGATACAGTTTGGCATTTAGTATATACAAAAAATATTTTTAAAGGCTTTGAAATTGCTGATCTTTTCTTAAAGAAAGAAACACAAAAAGTTGATAAGAATTTTAATATCGGTGATACTATCGAAAACGTAGAAATCGAGTTAAAAGAATTATTTACTAAACCAAAATCTAGATATACAGAAGCTACTCTTATTAAAGATATGGAAGACTTAGGTATTGGTAGACCATCAACTTATGCACAAACTATCACAACACTTAAAGAAAGAGAATACGTAACACTTGATGCAAAATCTTTAGTTCCTACAGAACAAGGAATCTTAACAAGTAAAGTATTAAATGATTATTTTAGTGAAATAATTAATGTAAAATATACTGCTAACATGGAAACAAAGTTAGATGAAATAGCTAAGGGAAATGAAACAGAGTTAAATGAATTAACTAATTTCTATAATGACTTTAATCCTTTGTATTTGAATGCAAGTGAAAAGATGGAAAAAGTAGGACCTAAGTTACTTGATGAAACTTGTCCTTTGTGTGGTAATCCTTTATGTGTTCGAGTAAGTAAATATAAAACTGAGTTTATAGGTTGCTCAAATTACCCTACATGTAAGTATATTAAGCCAAGCGAAACTAAAGAAGAGCCTATTGATACTAATATAATTTGTCCTCAATGCCAAACAGGACATATTGTTATACGTGTTGCAAGTAGGGGTAAAAATAAGGGTAATAAGTTCTATGCATGTTCAAATTTCCCTAAATGTAAAATCACATTTAACGACATACCTACAAATGAACATTGCCCTAAATGTAATGCTTTAATGCTCAAACGTGAAGACGGATCAACATATTGTTCTAAACAATGCGATGTTGCAAAAGAGATAACATTAATGGATAAGTTAAACGAATATAGAAGCCAGAAGTTTAAAGAACTTCATGTAAAAGCATACAATGTATTTACAAATAAAGAGATGGAAAATATTAATACACTTCATCCACAAACAATTGATGATTTAAAAGATATGAAGATATTTATCTATGATGAAGATAAGAAAATCGAAAAGTTTGGTGAAGATATTATTGAACTAGTTAAATCATTTAATTAAATTAATCCTTAAAGTAAAGTAATAACTTTATTTTAGGGATTTTTTTATTTTATTATTTACAAAAATAAGGTAGAGTTGTAATATATTAGTGATATATCACAAATATATAAGAGGCTATATGACACCATATAATTATATTAAAAAAGAAATAATTACAGGAAATTTAAAACCTGGTTCAATATTTGATGAATCAAAAATTACAGAGTCACTTAATTGTTCAAGAACTCCTGTAAGAGAAGCTGTACTTCGACTTTGCGAAGAAGGGTATTTAACTATAATCCCTAGGAAAGGCACCCTTATATCAAACATTAGTATGACAGATATTAGGGAAGTCTATGAATTTAGAATTGTTTTAGAATCAAATTATATTAAGCGACTTAAAAAAATGGATTTCAATTCTTTAAAAAATTGGAAAGAATATTATCTGAATTTACTTTCTAATGATTTTAAATTAGATGGCGATAAAGAAGAATTAGATGATAAAGACAAAGATTTTCATTTATTTTTAATAAGCGAACTTAATAATACTTTAATGACTCAAGAATTGACTAAATTGATGGATAAGTCAGCTCGTATAAGATATTTATCAAACGAACAAAATTTAGATAGATATAAAAGTTCAATAAAAGAACATTTAGAAATCATTGAGGCACTTTTGAAAAATGATTTAGAAAAAGCCTCAATTTTAATGGAAACACACTTAAAGAAATCTTTAGAAGGTTATAATTTTTAATGGAATTAGCACGTATTTCGTTTACTCAAGTTTTAATAATGTTTATTATGATTATGTTAGGTTTTATGATGGTAAAACTTAAATTAATTGATATAGAAGCTAAGAAGAGTTTTTCTAACTTACTAGTATATTTAGTTGTACCTTTTATGATTGTAAATTCATATATTACAACATACGATAGTACAATCCTAACAAATATGGGTTGGGCATTTTTAATATCATTTATTGCACTACTTATAGCAATAGTTTTTGTATTCTTATTTACTATTATCTGGAAAATAGATGATAAACCAATATTGCAGTTTGGAATGATGTTTTCGAATGCTGCCTACATGGGTTTTCCACTAATTAGTGCAATGTTTGGCTCAACAGGCTTAATTTATGCTTCATGTTTCGTTTCCGTGTTTAACATATTACTTTGGACTATCGGATACATGGTAGTAAGTCGTAGTTTTAATGTAAAGCTTGCTTTAAAGAGTATATTAAAGACACCTGTAATTTATTCACTTATTATTGGACTAATTATATTCTTTTTCCAAATCCCAATTCCTGAGATAATTAAAACACCACTTAGTACAATTGGATCTATGAACACACCAATATCAATGATTATTACCGGTATGATAATTGCTTCAAGTAATGTATTTACTGTTTTGAAGAATAAATTTTTATGGCTATCTGTTTCTTTACGCCTTATAATTATTCCACTAATTACATTACTAGTATTATATTTATTATCATTCCTAGGAATAGATAAAGAGGTAATTCAAATAGTGTTTATACTTGCTTGTTGTCCTTGTGCCGCAATTACAAGTGTATTTGCAATTAAATTTAATTACAACGAGGATTTAGCTAGCACGACTGTCGTTGTAACTACAATACTTTCAATTGTTACGCTTCCACTCTTTACCTTGCTCATATCTTCAATATTATAATTTAGACGCTTATTGCGTCTTTTTTTTAAAAATTTGGACTAAAATTTAATCTCTTGGACTATTTAAAAATTGCATGTAAAAACATTATATGATAAAATAAAATATATTTTGTGAGGTAATTTATGGGATTTTTTTCTATATTTAAAAAGAAAGAAAAGTCTAAATCTGAAAAATATAAATTAGGCTTATTTAAGACTCGTGAAGGTGCACTTGGTACACTTAAGGAAGTTTTAAATGGTAAAGATAAAATTGATGATGATCTTTTTGATAGTCTAGAAGAAATTTTTATTCAAGCTGATATTGGTGTTGAGACTGTTGTTAATTTTATCGAAGAATTAAGAGAAGAATGCGACAAGAAAAACATCACTGATCCAAGTGAATTATCAAGTTTAATCATGGATAAAATGTTTGATATATATTTAAAAGGCGAAGTAGTAAATGCCAACCTAAATGTTAGTCCTGATAAATTAAATGTTATTTTATTTGTTGGAGTTAACGGTGTTGGTAAAACTACTTCAATTGCAAAAATTGCAAAAATGTATAAAGATAAAGGCTATAAAGTGTTGCTTGCGGCCGGAGATACATTTAGAGCTGGCGCAATCGAACAATTAAGCGAATGGTCTAGAAGAGTTGGTGTTGATATTGTCGCAAAACCTGCCGGAAGTGACCCATCAAGTGTAATGTATGAAGCTATAAAAAAAGCACAAAGTGAAAATTATAATCTAGTTTTATGTGATACAGCCGGACGTCTTCAAAATAAAGCTAATTTAATGGCTGAACTTGAAAAAGTTAACCGTGTAATAAACGAGGTTGCGCCCGGAAATCCTTGTGAAACTCTTTTAACTATTGATGCGACTACAGGACAAAACGGAATGAACCAAGCTGAAGCTTTCGCTGAAATCACTAAAGTTAGTGGTATCATTTTAACAAAACTTGATGGCACAGCTAAAGGTGGAATTGTTTTAGCTATTAGAGATAAAATGGGTATTCCTATTAAATTTATCGGACTTGGTGAAAAACTTGACGATTTAGAAGTGTTCGATATCGAACAATATTTATACGGATTATTTGCGGATTTCTTTGATAATGGAAATTAATGTAAGAGAACGACTTATTCGTTTATATAATGTATACAAAAATCTATTAACTGAAAAGCAATGCTCATATTTTGAAGAATATTATCTATATGATTGTTCTCTATCAGAAATTGCAGAAAACTATAATGTAAGTAGAAATGCTTGCTTTGATGCAATAAAAAAATGTGAGAACTTACTTGAAGATTATGAATCTAAACTTCATTTAGATAGTATATATTTAACTCTTGAAAATTGTGTTAATAGTGATGATATTAGTGAAATTAAAAACAAAATTAAAAATATAATTGAGGTGTAAATTATGGCATTTGATAATTTATCGAATAGATTGCAAATGGCGTTAAGAAAAGTCACAGGACGCTCTAAACTTGATGAAAAAGATATAGATGAAATGCTTAAAGAAGTACGTATTTCACTTCTTGAAGCTGACGTTAATTTTAAAGTTGTTAGAGAATTCTTAGCTCGTGTAAAAGAACAAGCCTATGGTGAAAAGATTTTAAAAGGGTTAAATCCTGGACAACAAGTAGTTAAAATTGTCCGTGAAGAGTTAAAAAAGACTTTAGGCGACGAAACGAGTGAAATTACTTTTAAAGAAAATAAAACTACAGTTATTATGACTGTCGGTTTACAAGGTGCTGGTAAAACTACTGCAGTCGCAAAAATGGCTCTTTATTACAGAAAGAAAGCTAACAAGAAGCCTTTCTTGATTGCGGCAGATATCTATAGACCTGCTGCTATTGACCAATTAGTAACTCTAGGCAAATCTATTGGTGTTCCTGTATTTGAAATGGGTACTAAAGAAAAAGCTGAAACTATTGTTAAAAATGGTTTAAAAGAGGCTCAAAATGGTGGGTATGATTTAGTAATCATCGATACAGCTGGCCGTCTTCATATTGATGAAGCATTGATGAAAGAACTTCAAAACGTTCAAGACATTGCGCAACCTGATGAGACATTACTTACAGTAGACGCAATGACTGGTCAAGATGCAGTTAACATCGCTAAATCATTTAATGATCAATTAAAGTTAACTGGTTGTATTTTAACTAAGATGGACGGCGACACTAGAGGTGGTGCGGCTCTTTCAATCAAACATATTACAGGTATTCCTATTAAGTTAATGTCTACAGGTGAAAAACTTGACCAACTAGAAGTTTTCCATCCTGATCGATTAGCTGATAGAATTCTTGGTATGGGTGACGTTTTATCTTTAATCGATACTGTTACTGAAAACGTTGATGAAGATGAAATGATGAACATGACTGAGAAATTGATGAGTGGCAAGTTTAACTATAATGATTTGTTAAAACAATTCAAAATGATTAAACGTATGGGTTCTATTTCAAAGATTCTTGGTTTCTTACCAGGTATGAAACAAATTAAACAAGCCGCTAGTCAAATAGATAGTGATAAAGCATTCCAAGTATTAGAAGAAATTATCGGCTCAATGACTGAAGAAGAAAGAAAAAATCCTCAATTAATCAATACAAGCGCTAGTCGTAGAGAACGTATTGCAAAAGGTTCGGGACATACTGTAATGGAAGTTAATAAACTTCGTGAAGCATTAGATCAACAAGTTAAAACTATGAAGAAAATGCAAGGTATGTCAGAAGATGATATGCAAAAAATGGCCATTAATATGAAAAATGGTAATTTTGCAAATATGCAAAATCAAAATGTAAAAAAAGGTAAGGGAAAAGGAAAAGGCAACTTTAGATTTTAGGTGATATTATGCTTATTGTTTCATTAAATGAAAAAAATAATCTTAATAATTTAAAAAATCAGGTTGATGGAGTAGTCGTTTATTTAAACGACTTTTCTTCGTTTTATAATAAGTCTTTCTCATTAAATGAAATTGAAACAATCTACCAAAATAGAGATAATTTAAAGATTTTTATAGATCTAACTATTATGATGGAGGATAGCGATATAGAAAGACTTAATAAATTATTAGACCAAATTAAAGATAAAGATTATTATTTTATTTATTCAGATCTTGGAGTATACGAATCTCTTCGTTTAAGAGGCTTAGAAAACAAAGGGATATACAACTCTCAAACTTTGTGTACAAATCAATATGATCAAGAATTTTATTTAAAACAAAATATGTTATCTAGTGCTATTTCTCTTGAAATACCTGTAAATGATCAAGTAACAATATCAAAATATAACGATAATAACGTCTTTTTAAAAGCTTTCGGATATCATCAAATGTTCTATTCAAAGCGTCATTTAATCTCTTTATATAAACAGTACAAAGGACTTGATTTTGACATTGATAAATATCATTCTTACTTAAGAGAAATTAAAAGGGAAAATGATTTTTTTCATATTTATGAATTTGAAAAAGGTACAATTATTTTCAGAAATTACATTTTATCTTATTTAAATGAATTAGATTTAATTAATCCTAGATTTATTTATTTAGATAATATATTTATTGAAGATGAAACTTTTAACAAAGTTGTTGAAGCTTATTCAAAGTATATTAAAAAAATTATTACAAAAGAAGAAGCACTAGTTTTAATTAATGAACTTAATCTAGATATTAAGGACGGATTTAAATACAAAGATAGTGTTTATCAAAAGGAGGAGTTTTAATGAATAAAGTTGAATTATTGGCTCCTGCTGGAGATTTAGAAAAACTAAAGATTGCCATCCTTTACGGTGCTAATGCTGTATTTATTGGTGGTCAAAAATTCTCTTTACGTTCTCGTGCTTCAAATTTTACTATCGATGATATTAAAGAAGCTTGTGCTTTTGCACATGAACATAATGCATATGTGCATGTAACGTGCAACATTTTACCTCATGTTATTGATACAGAGGGTTTAAAAGAATATTTAAAGGAACTTGAAGATGTAGGTGTAGACGCAATAATTTGTGCATCACCACTTATAATAAATGAAGTTTTAAAAACAAAAATGGAATGCCATGTAAGTACACAAGAATCCACTTTAAACACTAATATGGTGAATTTTTGGACACATCTTGGCGTAAAGCGTGTTGTTCTTGGTAGAGAACTTGATTTAAAAAGTATTAAAAAGATAAAAGAAAAAACTAATGTAGATATTGAAGCTTTCATACACGGTGGTATGTGTGTATCATATAGTGGAAGATGTATGTTATCAAATAATATGACAAATAGAGATGCCAATAGAGGAGGATGTGCCCACTCTTGTAGATGGAATTATGACCTATTTGTGAAAGACGAAAAAATTAATAACGATGATTATTTTGCAATGTCTAGTAAAGACTTATGTGCACTACCACTGCTTAAAGAATACTTAGAAACAGGTATTGATTCGTTTAAGATTGAAGGAAGAATGAAGTCACTACACTATATTGCGACTATCGTTAAAAGCTATAGAGAAGCTATTGATGAATATTATAAAACTGGGGATATAAAAAATATTGATAAATACCTTTATCAAATAGAAAAGGCTGAAAATAGAGAAACATCAATTGGTTTTTTAAAAGGACAAACTACAGTAAACGAACAACTATATGACCTATTTAGTGATAGAGCTGATCAAAGATTTTGTGGTATAGTTATTGAATATAATAAAGAAACACATATGGCTAAAGTTGATGTTAGAAACAATTTTAAAAAGTCTATGAGTTTAGAATTATTTAGACCTAAAAAAGATGATTATATCTTTGTACCTCAAGTTCTTTTAAATGATAAGTTTGAAGATATTGAAGTCGCAAATCACCCTCGTGACATTGTTTACCTAAAAATTGATGAGGAATGTGAACAATATGATATGTTAAGGATACATGATGAAGCTTAAAGATATTGATATCAATATAGAAGTTTTATATAAGCCTAGAAATAAGCGTACTTATTTTAGATATGACAAGGAAACTAATACAGTTTCTATTACTTCACCAAATTATAAAAAATGCAAAAATCCGGAAATATTTATTCATGAAAATGAAGATCTACTTTATAATTTTGTTATAAAACAACGTCTAAATAAACAGATCAATAATAACAATAAAGATAATAATATGGTTCATTTCTTTGGAAAATCATACAATGTAAAAATTGAGTTAGATTTTTCAGAACATGTTTCTTTTTTTAATGATGAAATTATAATACATACAACTTCTAACAATGATAAACATATTGATTATATTTTATATTCATTTTATCAAAGAGAATTAGACAAATATATTAAAGAAATATTACCTGAAGCATTTCGCATTTACAAGGAAAACATCTTTGACTATAAATATAATACTATGCCTAGTATTATTTATAAACGTGTTAAAACGTTTTACGGTAAATGTTATACTTTAGAAAATAAAATATCTCTTAATATAATTCTTGCAAAATATAATAAGTTAGATATAAAAAACGTTTTGTATCATGAATTAACTCATTTTGTAGTACCAAACCATGGCATTAGATTCTATTATATATTCGAACTTTGTTTTCCTAATGCTAAAAAGGTTCAAACGCAAATGAAAAAAATCCAATATAATGACCGATATTAGTCTTTTAAAAAAATAAATCTTGTTGTATAATTATAAAGTATTATGTGTAGGAGGATATTCTATTATGGCAACTAAATATCAAATTACTAGAAAAGAATATGAAAATTATCAAGAACAATTAGCTCGTATTAACCACGAGATTGATGAAAATACTAAAGCTTTAAAAGAAGCTCGTGAACAAGGCGACTTATCTGAAAACGCTGATTATAGTTCTGCTAAAGAAAAGCAAGCAAACTTAGCTGCTGAAAAGAGCAGAGTTGAAGAAATTATCAAGAACAGTGAAATTGTTAACGTAGATACAAGCGATGCAGTTGGTATCGGTAAATTTGTTACTATTAAATATAAGGGACCAGAAGGTGTTGTCGAAGAACAATTCTTAATTTCTGCAAGTGTAACATCAGATATTTTAGTTAATAAATTATCTACTGATTCTCCAATTGGTAAAGCTCTTGTTGGACACAAAAAAGGCGATACAGTTCATGTACAAACACCTGTAGGTATGCTAGCAGTAACAATTGTTGATGTAACAGTTGAAAACAAATAAGAGTAGTATTTCTACTCTTATTTTTTTAAAGAGGATCAAATGATTGAACATATTTTAAACTATAAAAAGTGTATACCAAATGAATACACTAAAACAGTATATGATATTGATTATAAAGCACTATATGAATTAGGTAAACGTGTAATATTTTTTGATGTTGATAACACTTTAATTTCTTATAAAGATATGCATATTACACAAAACGCTTTAAATCTTATAAATAAACTTGAAGAAATGGGTTTTGAAATTATGCTTGTCTCTAACAACAAGCCTAAAAGAGTTAAAGTAATTGCAAATGAAACTAAACTAAAATATACTGCCAATTCTTTAAAACCTTTAAAATTAGCATTTAAACGAGCTAGAAGAAAACTAAGTAAAAAATACACTTGGAGTGAAATTGTTGAAATCGGGGACCAACTTTTAACTGATGTTTACGGATCTCGTGGCCTTGATATTTATACAATCCTTGTAAAACCAATTGATAATAAAACTGAGGTTTGGACCACTAGATTTAATAGAAAAAGAGAAAAGAAAATTATAGAAAAAATTAAGAAGAAGGATATTGATTCTTATAACAATATAATTTTACTTTATGAAAGGGATAAAAATGAGCAAAATAATATGTAATGGTTGTGGCGCCATTTTACAAACAGAAGATGAAACTAAAGAAGGTTTCATAAAAACAATTGATACATCAAAATCTACCCTTTATTGTAAACGTTGCTTCAGATTAATGAATTATAATGAATATCCTAAGATCACCGCAACTAACGATGATTATGTTTATGTTATTGATAATTTACTTAAGAAAGACGGGGTAATTGTACTTGTAGTAGATTTATTTGATTTTACTGGTACATTTATACCTCAAATATTAAATAAACTCCGTAATAAAGATGTAATTTTAGTCGCAAACAAACTAGATTTATTACCAAAAAGTGTTAATATTTCAAATATCGTTACTTGGTTAAGCCAAATGGTTGATAGATATTTCTTTAAAGCGCTTGCGATTCACGTTGTATCTAGTAAAACAGGTTATTACATTGATGATTTAATGAATACTATAGATTTAGCTCGAAATGGAAAAGATGTTTATTTTATGGGTTGTGCAAACGTAGGTAAATCTAGCTTAATAAATATGCTAATTAAACGTTTTAGCACTCGTAAGAAAGATTTAATTGCGACTAGTCCTATTCCAGGTACCACACTTAAAGAGATTAATATACCATTCTTTATTGATAATAAATCATTCATTGATACACCTGGCTTAATTAATTTAAATAATGCATTTTCTAATTTAACTGAAAAAAGCTATGATTTATTAGTGCCTAAAAAGGAAATTAAACCTATTAGTTATCAAATTGAGGTTGGAAACTGCGTACTCTTAGGCGCTATCTTTACAGCTAGTCTAAAAGAAGCTGAAGGCTTTGTTACATTTACTTCATATGTATCAGAAAACGTTAGTGTGCATAGAAGAAAAGATAAAGATTTGCTTGAGTTTATTAATAAGCATAAAGGCGAGATTCTAGTTCCACCTGCAATTGGCGACAATACAGAACTTGTATTTGATACAAAAGTGATGAAAATCGGACCTAAAAAACAGGATCTTGTAATTTCAGGACTTGGCTTTATAACAATAAATAAACCATGTACAATTGAAATTACATATTTACGTGGATTGGATGTGTTCCTAAGAAATGCAATTTTCGGATCAAAAAATTAACGAAGTTAGAAATATAGTTGAAGCTAAGTATAAAACTAAATATCCTGATAAATTATCTAGATTTACTCATATACTAGGTGTGGCTAAAATGTGTGAATATTTAGCTTCTATTTATAATGTAGATAAATCACGTGCTATTATATGTGGACTTGTACATGATTTTTATAAGTATGAATCTGAAGAAGAGATGAAAACATTAATTGACCCAAGCGATTTAGAAGAATGCGAAAAATGCACTGTTTTATACCATGCTTATGCCTCAAGCGAAGCTTTGAAAAAAGTATTTAATATAGATGATCTTGAGATGAAAAGTGCAATTAAAAATCATGTCTTTGGACATACAAATATGACTAAGCTTGAAGAGATTGTTCTAATAAGTGACTATACTGAAGAAAATAGAACTTATAAAGATTGTATTACTGTAAGAAATATATTACTTAGTGGAAGGCTTAACGAAGCTATATATTTATCTACTTTATTTACTATAAACTTTTTAAATAAACAAAATAAAAACGTACATCCTATGCAAAAAGATGTATTATATGAATATGAAAGGAAATTAATTATGGAAAAAATTAAAACAATTTATGAGGGATTAAAGAGAGTAAATCCTCATGATATCGTATGTTACGATACTAATTTAAGTTCACCATTCTTTAAATTTGTCTTAATCGCAAGTGTTGACTCTGAACGTCAAGCTAACGTTAGTATCGAATATATTAAAGAAGAATTAGCAAAAGTTGGATATCAAGTTAAAGCTAGTGAAGGCGAAAACTCAGGATGGGTTTTAATTGATGGATTTGATTTCTTAGTCCATGTTATGACTGATGCGGAAAGAGAAAGAATCGATTTAGATAAGTTATTCTTAAATTATGAAAAAATCGATTTATCAAACATTATCGAAGGGTAGTTTATTTTGACTACTCTTTTTTCATTATATTCAAATTGTGGTATAATCTAGTTGGTGATTTATGTGAGAGGATTATATATACATATTCCATTTTGTAAAAAAATATGCACGTATTGCGATTTTCGTAAAACTGTAAGCAAAAATTTATCAATAATTAGTAAATATGTTTCATTTCTTGAAAAAGAAATTTTATCTTATAGAGATAAATACAAAGATATTGAAACTATCTATATAGGAGGAGGAACTCCTAACTATTTACCTTATGATTTATTATCACATTTACTAGATACTATTGATATATTTAGTATAAATTTAAACATTAAAGAATATTCTATAGAAATTAATCCTGATTTGCTCACAGAAGATCAAGCAAAGCTTTTTAAGAAACATAATATAAACCGTGTTAGTATTGGCGCTGAGTCTTTTAACAATGATGTTTTATTAAAACTTGGAAGAACTCACAATAGAGAGACAATATTTGAAGCGGTTAGAATTTTAAAGAATGTTGGTATAGAAAATATTAATGTTGATTTAATATTTGCTCATCCCTACGATTCTTTTGAACTAATAAAGGAAAATCTAAATGAATTTTATAAATTAGATATACCGCATATTTCTTATTATTCACTTATTTTAGAAGATAAAACTATAATGTCTTACTTATACAATAATAATAAATTAGAATTGATTGACGAAGATGTGTCAGCTGACATGTATGAGTATATTATGTCTGATTTAAGTAAGCATGGGTATAATCAATATGAAATATCTAATTACTCAAGAAAAGGCTTTGAATCAATTCATAATATGATATATTGGCTTGATTTAGAATATATTGGTTGTGGGCTTAATGCAAGCGGATATTTAGATAATATACGTTACACTAATAGTTCTAATTTTAGTGATTATTATATTGGAATTAAAGAAGAAGAAATAATAGATGAACTAACTAACCAAAATGAATTTATGATGTTAGGTTTAAGAATGACTAAAGGAGTTTCAAAACATGCGTTTAGAGAACGTTTTGGCAAAGAAATAGAAAATGTATACGACTTGTCAAAACTCTTTGATACAGGCCTTTTAGAAGCAAATGAGGACTATATTAAATTAACTCATAAAGGAATTATGTTAGGCGATTTAGTATTTATGGAGTTTGTATGAAAAAAAAGAAAGAAAAAGAAGTAGTTTTTTATGAAATGCAAGACTTCAAATTTTTCTTAGAAAATGAGAAGAATTTAAGCGAAAATACTATTAAAGCGTATATATCTGATATTGAACAATACGCTTCTTATTTGTCAAAATATCAAAAAATTGAATCGGTTAATGAAATAGAAGAGGTTCATATTATTAAATATTTACAAACTCTTAAAAATAATAAAATAAGTAAAACCAGCCAAGCTAGAAAACTTATTGCAATTAAAGAGTTTCATAAATATTTACTTAAAGAAGACTCGACTGATATTGATCCTGCAAAAATGGTTGATAGCGTTAAAAAAGAGAAAAAGATACCAACATTTTTATCAGTTGAAGAAATTAATAAAATGATTGATTCAATTGATACATCAATTGATACAGGAGTTCGCAATAAAGCTTTAATTGAAGTTTTATATGGTTCAGGACTTCGTGTAAGTGAAGCTGCTAATCTTAAAGTAGGGGATTTACATCTAAATGAAAAATATATATCTATTATAGGTAAAGGAAATAAAGAGCGAATTGTTCCACTTGGAGAATCTGGGGTAGATGCGCTTAGAACATATATAACTAAGTCTCGACCTAATTTTACAAATAATAGTTTTAGCAATTTCGTTTTCTTATCTTATTTAGGTAAACCTTTATCAAGACAAAGTATTTTTAAATTTGTAAAGAAACTTGCGAGTGATAACAATATTGATAAAGAAATTTCACCTCATACTTTAAGACATTCATTTGCGACACATTTACTTGATAATGGTGTTGATTTACGCTTTGTGCAAGAAATGTTAGGCCATGAAGATATTTCGACAACTCAAATTTATACACATACAAATCGATTAAAACTAAAAGATTTAGTAGAAAGTGTTCATCCACTAGCAAATAAGGAGGAAAAATAGATGAAAAAATTTAAAAGAATTTTTGCTATCGTAATTGATAGCGTAGGCTGTGGTACTTGTAAGGATTCAAATGAATTCTTTAATGCAGGCCACACAGACGAAGGAGCTAATACAATAGCTCATATAGCAGCGTCTTGCAATGGCTTAAAATTACCTGTTCTTGAATCTATGGGTTATGGAATGATAACTGATATTGAAGGATTAAGCAAAACATGTAAGCAAGGCGCTCATGGTAAGATGCAAGAAATTTCTCGTGGTAAAGATACGTTAACAGGTCATCTTGAAATTATGGGCTTAAATGTAAAAGAACCATTTAAAACATTCACTGATACAGGTTTCCCTAAGGAATTAATTGATGAACTTGAAAAGCAAACAGGACATAAAGTAATTGGTAACTGTGCCGCCTCAGGTACTCAAATCCTAGTAGACTTAGGTGAAGAACAAATGAGAGATAACTCTATGATTGTTTATACTTCAAGTGATTCGGTATTACAAATCGCGGCACATGAAGAAACATTTGGTCTTGAAGAACTATATAGATGTTGTCATATTGCGCGTGAATTATGTATGAAGCCAGAATGGAAAGTTGGTAGAATTATCGCAAGACCATTTGTAGGTACTGACAAAACTAACTTTACAAGAACTCCAAATAGACACGATTATGCGGTTTCACCGTTTGCGCCTACAATTCTAGACAAGCTTAAAGAAGCTAATTATACAGTTATAGGTTTAGGTAAGATTTCAGATATATATAATGGTTGTGGTATCACAGAATCTATTAGACAAGTATCAAATGCAGATGGTATGAACCATATGATTGATATTGCAAAAAATAGAGATTTTACAGGACTTTGTTATTTAAATTTAGTTGACTTTGATGCATTATATGGACATAGAAGAAACCCTCAAGGTTATGGACAAGCCATGGAAGAATTTGACACACAACTAGGACAATTAATTAATCAATTAAATGATGATGATTTAGTTATGATTACAGCTGATCATGGTAATGATCCTACATGGTTTGGAACTGACCATACAAGAGAATATGTACCTCTAATTGTATGGCACAAAAACATAGGTTCTACTGATCTTGGTATCCGTCAATCTTTCTCAGATTTTGGCAATACAGTCGCTGAAAATTTTGGTGTTAAAGAAAGTGAATGGGGACATTCGTTCTTGAAAGATATTGAATAATTATAAGCTTGACTCGTAGCGATACGGGTCAAATTTTTTTCAAATGTATACTAGTATCAAAAACTAGTTGCTGCAACATTGAATATACTAGTTGCAATTATAATAAACATATGATTTATCTGAAAAATAATTGATGATAGTAGTGAAATTAAATGGGTATTTTTTAGCAATATTTTAACTCAAAAATAGTGTATAAAAAATTTTTAGTTTTCTATATAGTCTTGAATACTAGTTTTGGTATTTATTTGAACTATTATGAAAATATAAAATTTTTAAGCTCATATTACATATACACCGTAATCAGGATGTCTTTCAATATTCATGAATTTTTAAAAAACAAAAGAAGAAGAGAACAAATTACTTTTATATTATAAAAAATTGCGAATCATGATTTTATCGAAAATTAATAATTTTTTATTGAGCTTACTGAAAGCAATTAAAAAATTTCATTTAATATCTAGTTTTAAGAACTATATATAATCAAAATTTTCTCTTAATAAAAAATAATAAAAGTTTACAAACAATTTAAGAAAATTTAAAAATTAAATATAATACTTTTTTGACGATTTTTAACAATTACGAAGTGAATTACAACAGTATAAGAGGCCAACTTAAGAAGGATTAAATTTATTCAAATCTGGTATTGCAAAAAAATATGATTTTTTAAACATAAATTTTAAATGAATGTTTAACATTCACTTTTGTTGGAATATTATATTTTTAATTTTCGTAGAAAGATTTTGTGTGCCGCTGTTAAATGCTTTAGAAAATTTGATTTTATTTACGAAATGAAATGCTTCAAACTAGCTCCAAAAACGTTATTAATTATGCAAATTGTTCACAATTCTTTTTTTGATTCCATTCAATAAATAAACCGTATTTGATAATTGAATAACATGAAGATCAAATTAATAATTTTTAGTTTAAACTATGTGTAAGTTAGGTAATGTTTCGAAATGCGGCTGGTGAATATTTACGTGCTACGAAAATAAATTTTCAATTAAATTCTCAGATGAGTTCAAATTGCATATCATACGATAACCAACAGCTTCCTTTAACATCCTCGCAAATATTTAATCATATGAATTTAAGTCTTACTGTGATAATTAACCAAATTCGATTTTTTGTATCAATTTATGTTTGTTTTTTAACATGACTTCGAATCTAAATTAGTTACGAAAGTTTGTCAAATGAGATATAATTAATCACTTAAAATCAAAGAAAATTAAAAAAATTAGGACTGGATTTGATAAAATTCTTGTACATCATCATGAGTTGATCTTAATAGAATTTCTAATTTTAGCATTGGACAAATTTAACCAAAAATAGAAATACAAATCTAAACTACTTGAATGTAAAAGGTATAAAATCAATTATAAAAGTTATCAATACGAAAACCAGAAATTATAAATTATCTTAAAAATTTTCTTCAAAAATTGTTATTTTAGAATTCAAATTTGGCCATTCAATTTGAGGATTTTTTTCGTATCGAATAAATATAATTTCACTTATTTATTTTAATATTTTGTAAATCTAGAATACAAAAGAAGACGTTTTATCATATAAGCAATTCGAAGAAAGCGACACTAATTTTAAGAGTTTATGCACATATAAACCAACTGAGTACAGGAAGAAGAACTTGAAAAAAATTCAAATTGTATGTAGTTTTAATAACCACTTAATATTACATTAAGATGGTTTTAGCATGTTTTAAAAACTTGATATTTAATTTGATGTTTTTGAAAGAAACTTTGATCATCTAATTTGATAATCATAAGAGCTTTATAATTCGTATCAAAAATCGTCAAAAACAGTTATAGTTTTTTTGCTAAAAAAGTTTACACAAAATACTCATAATTTTCTTTCTATTTCAATAACCTTTCTCAGAAGTATAAGAAGACTTTTTTAATAATTCGAAAGCTATTATTATAAGTATTTATATTATTCGATGCTTATAAAACATAGAAATGTAAAACAAACTGGTTTTCACAAAAAAAATAATTTTAAAAGTTACTTACATTATTTTTGTAAGTTTTAGTTTTATAATAATAATCAGAAAAGGTGAAATTGATATCAAATTGGTGTATTATTTTTTCTAAATATTCCAGCTAAATTAATGGGATTTTCATATATCATCTAGTTATAAAAACTAAATAAAAATTGTATTCGTGATGAGAATGGCGCTTTTTATATGAAAATGCCAAAAAATTTGAGAAATCGAGTTTTACAGTTCTGGACTCTCTTCGATCTCGATTAGCGAAATAAGCAATATATATGTTTTGAATAAATTAACGGAACATGTAGAAACATACAAATCCACAACGATTTAAAAAACGCCTTAACTAAGGCTTTATTTATTGGTTAACATAATATATATTATCGGTAGTTGTTCGAAGTTCTTTTCTATAATAAATTAGAGTCTTAATCAGCCTCTATAATTGTATATGAGTATCTAAAACAGGGTGGATTTGACCAATATAAGAGAATAAACATATTCACAAAACATTCTATGAGCGTGTTTATTTTCGGTTTCAAAGATTTATTAACAATTCAAATAATAAATGCTGAACATTTCATCTTCTCGATTTATATCACTTTAAATCACCAAATGGAGAGTAAAATCTGATTTGATGAATTGCCTCTTCTTCTCTGTCAAACAACAATATAAAAAATTTCATTTTTAATCTAGTTGCTAAAACTAGATAATTTTTGAAAATTAATTGGAGACTGTATTATTCACCATACATCAGATCTCGAATGCTTAAACTAATGAGTTTAAATTGATCAGCTTATAGTTATAATTAATAAATTTTAATTTATATCTAATCTCAAAAATGTAAACTTTTTTTAATTTAAATTTAAGTATTTTGAGATTAAAATTACTATATAATCATGTTTTTAAAATGAAAAGTCGTTATTTATTCATACGTATAGTAGTTTTTAAAACTAGTTATATTTTGAAAAAAATAATAGAGTGCTATTAAGCACTCTCATCTTCTTCTCCTGTAAAGTCAAATATACTAGTAGTTTGTGTAGTTTCAAATGTAGGTTTTTCTATTAATCTTATCCACTTAGCAGAGCGCCCAGTTCCTAAAGATCTAATTTTATTTTCAGATGATAGACTAGCTAATGCTCGATTAATGGTTGAATCACTAACAAACGGATTAGCCTTTCGAATATCTTCTTTTGTGAATTCCTGAGGTAAATGATAAATCAAGCCTATGATCTCATTTTCTTTAGAAATTCTTGTCTCGTATGAATATTCATGTAAGAAATCCTCTAACTTATTATAAGCTTCTAAAACAATATTAATTAAGAATTTATTAAGCTTTATTGGGTTAGAATATCCATCTTCATAGTTAGCATTAGCCATTTTCATGGCATCCTCAAATTCGCCATAATGTGTATTAAATAGCTCAAAGAAACTAACATATCTAAAAACTGTAAACCCAGAAACAATTAATAACATATACAAAATAAATAAACCAATAATGTCATTATGGGCTGTGAATATATTCTGATTCACAAAATCGATATAAAAATTGGCAATAAGATTTGTGATTTCATATTCGTTCGAATTCTTTTTAGTAGTAAAAATATCAAGCATTGCATCTAAATCGTTACGTCTAAATACCTTCTTTTTTTCAGTATATAGAACATTTGATGAATCCTGCGTGTAGTAAACAGCAGGCTTAACTGTTTCAATTTTACTAAATAATTCTTCTACAAAACGAACAAATTCATGGCTTTCTAGTTCAAAATTCATGTAATTTGATACAAATTTGTACATAACATTTCTAGTATTAATCATGAATTGTTCGGCTTTATTTTTACCACTTCCGCCGTTTTTAATAATATACTTTTTTCTTGCATCTGTAATATCTAGTTTAAAGAATTTAGTTAATTCTAAAATATCAATATTTGTATTCTTTTTGATTATCTTATCTTGGTCTTTTTCAAGAAGCTTTGCGTAATGAATATCTTTTCCTTTGTACTGGTAGAGATTCAACAATTTCATTACCTCTTCTTCTTTTACGCCAAGGTTTCTAACATTCTCAAGATTGAACATTTTGCACCTCACATAATTATCTAAATTATAACAAATGAATGGATTTCTTTCAATAAAACTTAAACATCAAATGTAAATATTATAATTTATAAAACTATTTTAATTTTTTTAATTTGTAAAGTAAAAGTAAATTAAAAATTACACGTTGTCGTACGTTCAAAAATCACTTATTTTCTATAATTATATTATAAAACTTTTATATTGTATTATTTAGTTTTAAAAACTAGTAATAAATCGAAAATATTTTTGGGGTTAATTAGACTCGGTAAAAATCAGAATAAATAAAATTCTTTAATAAAAAATTAAATCATAGAAAAGCAAATTATGTCTACTTATTTAAAAATAATTTTACATTTTATTCGTAGTTTTAAAAACTAGATACAAAACGAATTTTTTAAGGATTCTCCTTATTTATTATTAATAAGCCAAAACGTAGTAAAAAAATAGACAAATCGAGATTCTACTTAACGTATAAAACATCATCTCGATTCGTTATAATAATTAATAAATATTTATAATTTAATATAAAAAAAATTCAAAAGATTATTCTAGTTTTAAAAGCTAGATACAAAACGAATTTTTTCGTTGTAAAGTTTATTTCAAAAAAGTTGTTTGATATATCTGATCTTTTTATTAACTTTTTTTAAAATTGAATTAAAAAATATATAATTGAAAAATCATTTAATTGCGACTGCTTTTTTATATTAAATTGACAGCGCTTACACCATATGATAAAATTATTAAAATAGTTAGCATTTCTCAGTTGTTTAAAATACTTTAAGGAGTAAGATTAAAATTTAATATTTTCAAGTTTACTTATATATTATATAAGGATACAAATTTTATTTTTTTGCGTTTAAACTTATATAAGCTAACTAACTATATTTTATTTAAAGGAGAGTATAATATGGAGGAGAATATAGTTTCAAAACGTCTAACAAAAAAGCAAATGTGGATCTTTGCAATTGGTCAACTTGGCTGGTCTATTTTGGGTGGCATCATTAATGCTTGGCTAGTTTCGTTTTATTTAATTACTGAAGAAACTCAAAATGAGGGCGTAAAAAATTTATTACCATCAGGCCTAATCATCGGTGGTATTCTAACTGTCTTAGGTTTAATTACAGCTTTGTGTAGAATTTGGGATGCCGTAAGTGATCCACTTGTAGCTAATTTAAGTGACAACTCAAAAAATAAAAAAGGACGTCGTATGCCATTTATGAGATTTGCAGCCATCCCTTTTGCATTAACTACAGTACTTGTTTTTTGTGCTAACTTTTCAACTGACAATGGTTATGCACTTAACATCATTTGGGTAAGTATAGCTCTTGTGTTATTCTATACCTTCATGACTATCTACTGTACACCTTATAATGCTTTAATTTCTGAATTTGGTAAAACTCAACAAGATAGAATGAATATTTCTACATATATTTCACTTACTTATTTTGCTGGTACATTACTAGCTTATACACCATTTGTATTTGCTGGATTTTTTAAAGATCAAGTTGGATACTATAATTCATATCGAATTTGCTTCGTTGTTTTAGCTATTATTGCACTTATATGTATGTTACTTCCTACTTTCTTAATTAAAGAAACAGATTTCGTTGAAGCTAAGCCAAGCAATACAAATGCATTTAAATCGCTTAAATCAACTTTCAAGAATAAAGACTTCAGAGTATTTGTTTGTTCTGATATAATGTATTGGATTGGATTAACTCTATTTCAAACAGGACTACCTTTCTTTGTAAAAGTTTCAATGGGTTTATCTGAATCTCTTGTTATGGTTTTCATGGGCGCAATGACAGTTCTTTCTGCTTGTTTCTATCCTTTTGTAGATAAGTTAGTTAAAAAGTTTGGTAAGAAAAAACTTACCATTGCCGGATTCTTTGGACTTGCATTATGTTACCTTATTTGTGCTTGTATTTATTTAATTCCTCAAATACCAGGACTTGTTTATGGTATTGTAATTGTTGTTGTAGCCTCTTTACCTATGGCTTTACTTGGAATTATTCCTCAATCAATTGTAGCTGATGTAGCTGAAGCCGATTCTATTCAAACTAGTGAAAATAGACAAGGAATGTTCTTTGCAGCAAGAACCTTCGCAATGAAACTTGGTCAATCTGTGGCAATGTTAATGTTTACAAGTTTAGCTATTATCGGAGCTTCAAATGTAGATTTAAAAGCTAATGACCTAACAGCTGGTAAACTAGGTTTAACAATTGTAGCTTTCGTTGCATGCGCTTTTTGTTGCCTAGGCGCAATCATTCTTATGTTCTATAAAGAAAAGAAAATCATGACTATTATAAGTAAAGATAGCGATAACGACTATTTAAGTGCTGTTCAAAAAGAAAAGGATTAATATGTTACTTGAATACATAAAAGAAAACAAAATATATAAAACAGAATCTTCAAACGAAGATTTAGAGATTATTATTGATTGCGCTACTAATAACTTTAAATATTCAATTATCTCAAAAACTAATATTACACTTATTAGTGCAACTATATTAAAGGAAAATATTATAAATTCAAAAGATTTATATTTTTTAAATGGATATCAATCTTGGACAGATACGCATTTAACTAATATTAATTTTGTTGAAAAAAATATCTTAAAAATGCCTAAATTCATCACTGAAAAATTCGGTATGCGTGATTACGGGGATGCAAAATTTTATAATTATAAAAAAAATAAACTTCATAGTTATGATCTTTTCTATATTAAAGGAAGTAGGAATGACTTCTTCTACAATCTTAATTATAAAAATGCTTATCTAATTTTTGAAATTAATAAAAAAACAAAAACCCTAAATTTAATCTCTGATATAAAAGGTAAAGTTTTAAAAAAAGACGAAAGTTTTATTCTATTTAACTTCAAGTACTTTGATACTTACGAATTAGGTCTATCTTCCTTTAAGGAAGATTTTAAATCTTCTAAAAATAAAAAGATACTAGGATATTCTTCTTGGTATAATTATTATCAAAACATAAATGAAGATATCATTTTAAATGATCTAGAAGCGCTTGATAATAGATTTGATTTATTTCAAATTGACGACGGATATGAAACGTTTGTCGGTGACTGGCTAGATATTGATTCTAACAAATTTAAGCATGGATTAAGTTCAATCGTTGAAAAAATTCATCAAAAAGGTATGTTAGCAGGAATTTGGTTAGCACCTTTTGTTTGTGAAACCAATTCAAAATTATTTAAAAATCACAATGATTGGATAAAAAAATATCCTGATGGTTCTCTTGTTAAAGGCGGTGGAAACTGGTCTAGTTTCTTTGCGCTTGACTTAGAAAAAAGCGAAGTTAAAGAATACATAAGCTCATGTTTAAAATATTATATTGATTTAGGATTTGATTATTTTAAATTAGACTTTATTTATGCAGGCAGTATTGTAAATAACAAAGGTAAAACTAAAGCTGAAACGCAAAGAGAAAGTTACGAGTTCTTACGTATGATATTAAAAAATAAATTGATTTTAGGATGTGGTAACAACTTATTCTCATCAGCTAATATATTTGACTATTCTCGTGTAGGGTGTGATACTTCTTTAATCTTTGATGATTTTTGGTACATGAGACATTTTCATAGAGAAAGAAACTCTACAAAGCATACAATAGTTGATACTATCACTAGATCAATATTTGATGACGTACTATTTTTAAATGACCCTGATTCGTTTATTTTACGCGATGAAAATAATAAACTATCATTTAGTCAAAAAATTGCTTTAATTACAATTAATGCCATCTTTGGTTCGATTTTAATGACTAGCGACAATATTAAAACTTATGATAAGGAAAAAAATAAAGTTTTGGACAATGCGTTAGATATATTCTATAATGCGACTAACAAATATTATGAAGTTAAGAATAATATTTATACAATATATTACACACTACAAGACAGAGAATTTGTAATTAAATATGATTCTAAGAAAGGAATTTTATTATAATGGATAAAACAACTAAAATTTATAATAATAAAATGAGTAATAAAACCATTAAAAAAGCTAATAAATCAAAAAATAAATGGATTAAAAAGTTTGGGGACGACTCAAATTGCAATTACTGTTTCAACTTCGAAGAAATATCTTCACTTGGCGATATAAAACCTATGATGATAAAGATTGGACGTGAGAACCAAAAATTTGAAAACAATCCATTAATTGTTGGTAATATCCGTATGGGTTTTGGACACTACCGAATTTCTATTGCAATGGCTTCTTGTGCACGAGCTTTAGGTTACACTCCTTATTGGCTTGATTTAGCATCTTTTGATTCTACTGGCAGTAAAATGATTAAAGCTCAAAACGATATGTATTCTATTGCAAGTAGAATTTCACAAAAATCTCATCTGTTTAACCATTTTGTATGGGAACCTTTAAACTCTGAAGGTTTTAAAAAGATTAGCTATAACGCAATTGATCAAAAAAATAGCGAATTATTAGCCCCTTTATTTAAAAATATAGATAAAGATATTCCTTATATTGCAACACATGTATGGCCATCTCAGGGCGCAATACATGGTGGTATGACACACGTTTGTAACGCGATACCTGATAACTGGCCTATGGCTCTTCACTTATCTGAGGGGGCTATTCATGCTGTACAAACAAACTATGCATACAATGGTTATAAAACCCTAAAAGGATTTGATAAAAAATCTTTAAATCATATGCCTGATGACACTATTTATAATGTAGGATGTTTTGTAGACCATGAACTTTTAGTTAATCTTAAGCAAGATAACGAGCGTCGTTTACGAAGAATTTATAATAATCGACCTCTTAGAATATTAATGAGTGTAGGTGGAGCAGGCGCTGGGTATAAACAATTTAAAGAAATGATTATCCATTTGATACCTTATGTTAAAAATAAACAAGTCTCACTTTTCATTAACTTTGGTGACCATGATACAGTTTATAAAAAATTAATTAAAGATATTAAAGAATTAGAAATTAATACTATATTTGATGATTATTCAAGCGTTAAAAACTTAAATAATGAACTTACAAATAATGATAAATTAGGAATATATGCAGTTTGTGATGAAGATATTTTTAAAGCAGTTTATGTAACTAACTTATTAATGCCTAATATGGATTTATTAATTACAAAGCCAAGTGAACTTGCTTACTATCCTATTCCTAAATTATTCATGAAACATATAGGTGGACACGAAGTTTATGGTCAAATTCATTCTCGTGAATATGGTGATGGTTTTGAAGAAGAAGCTACTAAAAAAGGTATGAACGAAGCATTAGATTCAATTATTAATGACAAGTCACTTCTTGTTAATATGATTAAAATAATTAACAAAAATAAAGATGAAGGCTATTACGATGGTGCTTATAAATGTGTAAAATTAGCCGCAGGTGAACGTCTTGACTAATTTTATGTATAACTTCAAGGCTCCTGCTAGAATCAATTTGATAGGCGAACATATCGACTATAATGGTGGAGTGGTATTACCTTGTTGTATAGATTTGTATATTAATTTGTATGTAAATTTAAGATCTGATAATCAATTAATAATTAGCTCAGATAATTTTGATACATCAATTAACACGAACTTAAATAATTTAGAATACTCTTCTTCTTATTTATGGGCTACTTATGTAGTTGGTGTATTTTATATATTAAAACAAAGAGGATATAAAGTAGATAAAGGGCTTGACCTATACTACAAATCAGAAATTCCTCTAGGTTCAGGCCTTTCAAGTTCGGCTGCTATTTTAGTTGTTACAATTTTTGCGATTAATAAAATATTTAGCTTAAATATAAATAAAGAAACTATTGTTTTAATTGCTAAAGACGTTGAAAATATTTATTGTAAATTATCAAGTGGTATAATGGATGAAGCCATTATAACTCTTGGTAAAAAGAATACAGCACTTCTTCTTGATTGCGCAAGTTTTAAATACAAATATTATGATTTAAATCTTAAAAATTATACCTTTGTAATATTAAAGACAAATAAATCTAGAAAATTAGTTGAATCAAAATATAATGAACGCGTTTTAGAGTGTTCTAAGGGGCTAGAAATGATTTCTAAACGCTATTCTGTTAAGAATTTGTGTGAACTTAAAGAATGCGATTTACGTGAAATTAATGAGCTTATTAATGATCCTGTAATATTAAAAAGAGTAAAACATGTTATATTAGAAAATAGACGTGTCTATAAGTTTATAGATTCTCTTAAATCATATGATATTGATAATCTTGGTGTCCTTTTAAATGAATCACATGAATCTCTTAAAAATCTGTATGAAGTTTCAGGCTTTCATCTAGATTCAATCGTTGAAGCTGCCTTAGATTCGGGCGCAATCGGTGCACGTATGATTGGTGCTGGATTTGGAGGATGTGCGATTGCACTTATAAATAAAAATGAGTTTGAAACATTCAAAGAAAGTGTAATTGAAAGATATTACAATAAAACAAATATTAAATGTGACGTATATAAAGTTAATATAGTAGATGGTGTAAAATAACAAACTTAGTCTTCGGGCTAAGTTTTTTTCGTAAAAAAAACAGCCCTTAAAATAGGACTGTTTTTTTATATTAAATTAATTATCGTAGAAAATAGAACCACCTATAAATTCTCTTAAAATAGAATTACATGGTACCCACTTATCATCTATATCTTTAAAATACTTTAAGAATTTAATTAGACGATTAGCAGTTATATAATATTTAGATTCAGGCTTAACTTCTTGAAGAACTTTCATTGCATATTTCTTCATTACACATAGTTCATAAGTTAATTCAGAATTGTAAACAAAGTTAGCTTCGGCTTGAGTAGGATAAATCCAATCAAATTCTCCTTTACGAACGTTTTCCCACATAGATAATGTTTCTTCTGCAGGCGCATTTCTATAGTTAAAATCACGCACTAAACGGCGAATTAAACGAATATCAGTTAAAGAGATAGGATTTTGTGAATCAATATGATATTGAGCTTCGGGCGCAATATAAATCTTATATTTTTGAGTAGATGGAATTGAAGGAGTTAATCTATCATTTAAAGCGTGAATTCCTTCAATCATAATAGGTTGACCTTTAGTTAACTTAATTGGAGAGCCATAAGAGCGACTTTTAGTTTTAAAATCATAGATAGGAAGTCTAACTTCTTCTCCTTGAATAAGTTTAACCATATCTTCATCAAATTGTGCTATATCTAAAGCTTCAATATGTTCAAAATCAGGACTTCCATCTTTTGTACGAGGACATTTATCCGCGTCTAAATAATAGTTGTCAAGAGAAATCATAATAGGATTTAAAGCACGGCTTAAAAGTTCAACTCTAAGTCTATTACAGAAAGTTGTCTTACCGCTTGAAGAAGGTCCGGCAATCGCAATAAGTCTGATTTCTGGATCATTTTTAATTTGCATACCCAAATCAGCCAACATATTGTTGTGTTTTGTCTCACAAAGATTGATAAACTCTTTTTCTTCACCACGCTCTACAATTTGGTTCATTTGCCAAACTGATGAAGCTTTTGTAATATTTCCCCATTCATTAGCTTCTTTTAGAGCCTTAGAGAAAATCTTTTCGTCAGTGAACTCAGGAATAATACCACCAAGTTCAGCACGAGGGTATTGAATTAATAAACCAGGAAAATATAATTTTAACTTAAATTCCTTTAAATATCCTGTTGAAGGTACCATATAGCCAAACATATAATTTAAATAGTTATCACATTTATACATATGTACAGTCTTTTCAGGACGATAATCTAACATAGCTGATTTATCGTAGTAACCAAAATTGTTATAAATTTTCTTAGCTTCTTCAATAGTTGTAGAGTATCTTTTAATAGGAATATCTTGTTCAATTAAAGAACGCATTTCACTTTCAATCTTAGTCATTTCTTTAACATTAACAGGCCCATTTATACCTGAAATATTTGCAAAAATTGCACGGCTAATAGATGTATTAAATACAACCTTAACCTTCTTGTATAACCTATTTACTGCCATTGCAAATAAATATCTAATTGAATTTTGATAAATTAACATTGCATCAGCACTAGTTAAATCTAAAAATTCTACAGAACAATCTCCTGGAATAATATAATCTAGTTCACGTAAGCGATTATTTACTGTCGCACAATAATAACTCTTCTTATTATTTTCTGGTAATAAATCAATAAGTCTAGTTCCATTTTCCACTTCACGAATCTCATTTGAAATTGTTATTTTCATAATATTACCTTCTTTCTTTTAAAATAGGAACTATATTATACTCTTTTTTGTAAGCGATTACAACAATTATTATTTCAGGATTCGACAAATTGTTATTTTTTCTGATATAAGAATCTATTTCGTATTTAATAAGAAAAAGCTAGCATTAAGCCAGCTTAGTCTAATTATTTTCATCATAGAAATCTATTTTTTTAGGTTTCTTTCTTACAATAGTTGTACTCTTAGTACGAGTAATTGTATTCTTGTCGGTTTCTATAACTTCTTTTTCCTTATTTTCAACCTTTGGTTCTTGAACTTTAAACTCTAAAGAGTTACTGGTTTCTGGTATTTGATTAAATGAATTGTCTAGATCATTTGTATTAGTGTCTTCTAAACTAAACTTATTTTCTTCTTTAGCTTCAAGTTCTAAAATCTTATCTAATTCATCAAATACATTACTAGTTTTTGCACTCTTTAAAGGTTTATCATCAATAGAGTCATAGTCGTCAAAAGTTGTTTCTATATCTTTTGTATTCACTAGATAATCATCACTTACTTGACTATCTCTATTTTTAGGTTTATTTACAAAAATCTTTAAAGGTTCACCAAGTCCGTCTTTTACTATATTGACTCCAACATCAGGTTGATTATATTTTAAATCAAATGAATTAATATAATCGTTAGCTGAATCATATAAGACATTAATCGAAACTTGTTCTTTATATTGATTTGGAGTTAATTTCTTTATATCGTATATTACTACAGGATTTGTTTTGATAAGCTTAATTTGTTTATCTCCACTTCTTCCACGAGTAGATAAATACAATGCATCTTTATCTTTAGGATCAAGTAAAGGAATACGTTTAATAGTGCCTCTATTAGTTAATAATAAGATATCATCGTTTTTATTTGCATAAACTGCACCAACTAAATAATGTCCTTCACTAATCTTTTGAGCCTTAATTCCTGAGGCATTTTTACCATAAAGAGGAATATCTTCAGCACGCATACGAAGTACTTCAGCATCACTTGAACATGTGATAATTTCACAAGGATTATCAGAAATATCAACACTTACTACATAATCTTTTTCTGCCAATTTCATACATTTGACTTCTTTAGAGAATCTAGAGACATTAAATTCTTGAATTTGGCATTGTTTGATTAAGTTATCTTTACTTGCAATTAAAACATTTAAGTGTTTAGTAAAATCTTTAATTACAAAGTAGTTTACAAATTCTTCACTCGGATCAATTTGACAGATATTATTTAAGAATTGACCACGGTCACGAAGTTTACATTCATCAATTTTATAAATTGGAATATATACAAAGTTTCCTTTGTTGGTAAATCCTAATAAAATATCTTTTGTAGAAACTTCTTCATCAAGAATAATTGCGTCTTTTTCACCAATTGTATTAACAGAACTTGCGTTATAAGCTTTTGGTGTAACACGCTTTAAGTAACCTTTTCTTGTCGCAATTAACATTACTGTTTCATCAAGTACAAGATTTGATTCATCGATAGTTAAATCAGTTACTTCATCTTCAATTTGTGTTCTACGAGGTTGATTAATCTTATCACTAATTTCTTTAAGTTCATTCTTAATAACATTTAATAAGTTCTTTTCGTCAGATAAGATTTTATCGTAGCCCTCAATATTTTTATTTAAAGTATCATGTTCGTTATGTAATTGAACAATATCAGTATTAGATAATCTATATAGTTGCATAGCTAAAATTGCATCAGCTTGAATTTCAGTAAATTCAAATTTCGCAATTAAGTTTTCTTTTGCATCTTGTTTATTTTGAGAAGCACGGATGGTTTTAATAACATCGTCTAAAATTGAAACCATCTTAATTAAACCATCAACGATATGTAATCTATGTTTATCTTTAGCTTTTAAAAAGTTAGTACGGTTTGTTACAACATCTTTTTGATGATCAATATATGCAGATAATATTTCAAGAACACCAAGGCGTTTAGGACACATATTATGAATTACAACCATATTATATTTAATGTTGGCTTGTAAATTAGTATTTTTAAATAAATACTTTATAATTGCATCAGTATTTGCGCCCTCTTTAAGATCAATAGAGATACGTAAACCTTGTCTATCAGTTTCGTCTCTTACTTCTTCAATACCATCAATCTTATGGTCAATTCTAATTTGTTCAATCTTTTCAACAGTTTTTTGTTTAACTGTATCGAAAGGAATTTCAGTTACAACAATTCTCTTTTTTTTAGAATCAATATCTTCGATATGATATTTAGATTTAACAACAACTGTGCCACTTCCTGTTAAGAAGGCTTCTCTAATACCTTCTTTTCCCATGGCAATACCGCCAGTAGGGAAATCAGGACCGGGCATGATTTTAAGTAATTCATCAATTGTTAGATTAGGGTTATCAATTTTAGCAATTGTTGCATCTACAACTTCTTTCATGTTGTGTGGTGGAATGTAGGTAGCATATCCTGATGAAATACCCATACCACCATTTACTAAAATGTTAGGAAATCTTGCAGGTAAAACGATAGGTTCTTTTTCCTCACCATCGAAGTTATCGATCATCTCGACTGTTTTCTTTTCGATGTCTTGTAACATGTAATCGGCATCTTTTGACAATCTACATTCAGTATAACGATAAGCGGCAGGCCCGTCACCATCAATTGAACCATTGTTTCCTTGAAGGTCAACAAGACACACACCCATTTTCCAAGCTTGAGACATATGAACTAAAGCTTCATAAATAGATGAGTCACCATGAGGGTGATATTTACCCATTACATCACCAACTACCTTAGCACATTTTTTGTATGGTGAAGTAGATGTAAGCTTTAGTTGTTGCATGCCAAACAATATTCTTCTTTGAACAGGCTTTAAACCATCTCTAACATCTGGAATAGCACGTTCTTGAATGATAGCTTTAGAATATCTACCAAATCTATCACCCATTACATCTTCTAGACGTTCATGTTGGAAAGTTTCTTTTGCAAATTGATTTAATTCTTCAATTATATCTTTTTTCTTTGCCATACTAAATACCTTCTCCGCTTAAGTCTAGTTTATCAATCTCGTATTCATCTTCAAGAGAGAATTGAACATGATTTTCAAGCCAATTTCTTCTTTTAGCCGCATCGTCTCCCATGAATAAATCAATTTCGCCTTCAGCCTCATCAAAATCTTCTAGCGTTACACGAATAAGAGTACGACTCTTAGGATTCATTGTAGTCTCCCATAATTGTTCGGCAGACATTTCACCAAGTCCTTTGAAACGAGAAATTAAAGTTTGATCTTTATTTAATTTCTTCATTATTTCACTTAATTCCTCAGTTGTATAAGCATATTTAGTGAAATTGTTCTTTCCACCTTTGTTAGTAACTCTAAATAAAGGAGGTACGGCTAAATAAACACGACCATCTTCGATTAAAGGACGCATATATCTAAAGAAGAATGTAAGAAGTAAAATTTGAATGTGAGCACCATCATCATCCGCATCGGTCATGATAATAATTTTCTTATAATTACATTTTTTAATATCAAATTTGTCCCCATAATCAGCACCAATTGTGTAGATCATAGTTGCAATTTCTTGGTTTCCAAGTGCATCTTCTTCGTTAGCACGTTCTGTATTTAATACTTTACCACGAAGAGGCAAAATTGCTTGGAACATTCTATCTCTTCCACTTTTAGCACTACCACCGGCTGAATCACCTTCTACAAGAAATAACTCGTTTATTTCTTTATTTTTACCTTGGGCAGGGGAAAGTTTAGAAGATAAATTAATTTCTTTCTTATCTTTTTTATCAAGTCTAATTTGATTACGAGCTTTTCTAGCAGCTTCACGAGCTTTACAGTTTTTAATAGCTTTTTCAACAACGCCTTCTGCTAATTGTTTATTTTTATGTAAATAAGCCATTAAATTATCATATAAAATATTATTTACAGCAGTTTTGGCACTAGGTGTACCTAAACGACCCTTAGTTTGACCTTCAAACTCAAGTACACTTTCTTCAACTCTAACCGATACAATAGCCATTAAACCACATCTTAAATCGTTACCATCAAGATTGTCATCTTTTGCACTAATTAGATTAAATTTACGTGCAAAATCATTGAATGCTTTTGTAACAGCTGTTTTAAAACCAATTTCATGACTACCACCGTCCATTGTACGCAAGTTGTTTGCAAAAGAAATTAAAGTTTCATCAAAACCTGTTGTATATTGCATTGCAACTTCTACGCCAATAGGACCTTCAACACCCTCAAAGAAAGCAACAGGTGCCATAGTTTCTTTACCGCTATTTAAATCAGAAACATATTGTTCGATACCATTTTCATACATGAACTCATCTTTTTTGTTCTTATTATGATCGATTAAAATCATTTTAAGACCCTTAATAAGATAAGCACCTTCTTTTAAACGTTGTTTTATAGTGTCATAGTTAAAAATAATTGTTGAAAAAATAGTAGGATCTGGCTTGAATGTAACCTCAGTACCAGTTCTTTTAGTTTGACCTATCTCTTCTACATCATGGATTTTTTTTCCACCATCTTTAAACTCGATACAATACATCTTTCCGTCACGAGATGAAACTACTTTCATATAAGTAGATAAGGCATTAACTACTTTACCACCTACACCGTGTAAACCACCAGAAACTTTATATCCGCCATCTTGACCAAATTTACCACCTGCGTGTAACATTGAATAAATTACTTCAAGACTGTTTTTACCAGTTTCGTGGTTAATACCTACAGGTACACCTCTACCGTTATCAGTGATAGTTACACTACCATTAGTATTTAATTCAACTTTGATTTCTTTACCATATCCTGCAAGGGCTTCATCAATCGCATTGTCAACAATTTCCCAAATTAAATAATGTAAACCTCTTGAGTCTGTTGAACCAATGTACATACCAGGACGTTTTCTAACCGGATCAAGTCCTTTTAATACTTCAATCGTATCAGCATTATATTTATTAGTCGCCATACACTCACTCCAATACAAAAAATCATTACTTAAACTATTTTAACATAAATAAAAATTAATTTTAATATTTTTTTGTCTTATTGATAATTTAATTTTTTAATAATATAATTTTAAGAGTAAAGTGGTGATATTATGATTTTATTTAGCACTATTAATAATGTATGTTTTAGTTTTCTTTTTTTATTACTTGCTTATTTGATTGGAGCTATACCTTTTGGCTTAATATTTGGTTTAATTTTTAAACATCAAGATATTAGAAAACTTGGTAGTGGAAATATAGGAAGTACAAATACTATTAGAAACTTTGGCTTAAAAATAGGTATTCCTGTTTTTATTTTAGAAGTTTCGAAAGGCGCAATAGTTCTAGTACTTGTTAAATATGTATTTGATACTAAAGTTTTTGATAATTATATACCAATTATATTTTATGGCTTTTGTGCAGCTTTGGGTCATTTATTCCCTTGTTACATCGGCTTTAAAGGGGGCAAAATCGTTGCGCCTAGTTTGGGTATATTATTAGCTTTAACACCTGTTTCAGGATTAACTTGTCTTTTAGTATTTGCATTTTGTGTACTTGTTATAGGTTATGTTTCTATCGGATCTGTTAGTGCTGCTTGGTGGGCAATACTCATTTGTTGGATTCAGTATATTTTTGGTTTAACAGATAAAAGTTTAGGTCTAATGTATATTTGGGGTAAACCTGAACTTGTGACTTGTTTAATGTATACCGTTTTAGGCTTTATTATTACATATAGACATAAATCAAATTTTAAACGAATTAAAGAACACACAGAAAACAAAGCAAAATTATATGAAAAAATTCATAATAAAAAGCAGAACAATTAGTTCTGCATTTTTTTAACTCTTACAATATCTACTAAGTGGGTTGAAGCACCTAAAAGGTCTTCTCGCTCACACATTTTAAGTTGATATTCAATAAATAAATTATAATCTTCTTCACTTAACTTATTCAAATAAGGTCTTATATAGTTACTAGGACCATCTGAAGCAATTATTTTAACTCTTTTAAGATTTAGTTTTTCATTAAATTCATTTATATCCTCAAGTCTTACCATAGAATATAAGTCATCTTCAAGATTTAACATATGGAAATTATTATCTATTTGCTTATTTTCAAGAGCTTCACGAATATTATTTTTCATAAACCCATATGTTATAATTGCATATTCATTCATATAGTATGACGTGATTATGTATCCATTATCTTTACATACTCGTTTAGCCTCACTTAAAGCTTTGATTTTCTCTTCTTCTTTAAGTAAGTGATACATAGGGCCAAATAGTAAAACTACATCAAAAGAAGAATCATTAAACATAGATAAATCTAATGCGTTCCCTTGAATTACGTTTGCACGAGGACAATTTTGCTTAAATATATCGATATTGTGCTTAACTAGTTCTACGCTTGTTACATCGAAACCTCTATTTAATAAATCAATACTATAAGCGCCTGTACCTGCACCTATATCAAGAACTTTTTTAGATAAATCATTATTTAAAACATCTAAAATATATTTTCTTGAGATAATAAATTCAACATTGCCGTGTCTTGTTTTAAGCCTATGGTCCTCATTAAAATGTGAATAATAATCATCAAGTAAAGAAATTTTTGTATTAGTTCTCTTAAAATTCATAATATTTACCAATAAAAAAAGACTTTTTAAAAGTCTTATTTATTTTCTTCCATAGAACGCATAACAGCACGTACTTGCTTTTCACTAGGAGTACGTCCCATTTGACTCATCATGGCACGAACCATTTTTTCATTCATAGGTGGGTTCTTCTTTAATTGTTTTTTGAAAACAGCTTTTGAAATTAAGAATCCTAAAAGTAGACCAACGATAAGTGGTACAATGATCATACCAGCTATTGATCCGCCTGATACTTCAACTAAAAACATAAAAGTTCACATCTCCTTTTTAAAAGTTCTACTATATTCTACACAAAAAGTAGGTTTTTATCAATTATTAAATAGTGAGAATTTTATGGAAGAAGTTTTGTAATACGATTTTATATTCTTAAAATCTTGATATTATTGTATAAAAAATGATATAATAATATTACCAAAGGAGGATTTTACTAATGCCTAGAAAAGTAACAGATACTTGTATCCAATGTGGTGCTTGTATTAATGAATGTCCTGTTGGTGCAATCTCTGAAGGAGACACTCAATCAGTTATCGATCCTAATCAATGTATCGATTGTGGTGCTTGCCAAGGAGTTTGTCCAGTAGAAGCTATCATTGAAGAATAATTAGAGGCGTAAAGCCTCTTTTTATTTTTGTATGAGTTCAAATATCGAAAAATAATCATCTCTTCCAACTACTAAATGATCAAGTAAAAATATATCGACGTTTTTGAGTGCCTCAAGTAATTTTTCGGTAGCCTTTATGTCATCTTCACTAGGCATAGTATCACCAGTTGGATGATTATGTGCGATAATTACACTAACAGAATCTAGTTCTAGTGCCTTTTTTACTATATTTCTAAAAGGAAAAAATATATGATTTGGAGTCCCGCCTTTAATTTCTTCAAGTGAAATCACACCAAGTTTTGCGTCTAGGTAACAAATAAAAATATGTTCAACCTTAAGATTCATAATTCGTGGTTTAATAAGTCTATAAAATTTATCTTTTGTAGTTATGACTTCTCTATTTTTAAAACAAGAACTACACCTTTTATATAACTCGATTGAAGCTAAAATAGTTGAAGCCTTCTTTTCGCCAATCCCCTTAAACTTCATTAATTTATTTAAATTTAGATTTAAAAAATCATTTAAATTATCTAATGAATTTAATATGTTTTGTGCAATATCAATGCAAGACGCATCTTTTGTTCCTGCATTTATGATTATTGCAAGTAATTCTTCATTAGATAGACTTTCAACCCCATTTTTACACAGTTTATTAATTGGTTTATTAAAATCTTTTAATTCATCAATTTTCAAAAAAATCACCCTTATATAATAGAGTGACTTTTTTTATTTTTCTATTTTTTTATGTAACTTCTTAAACTTGAAACAAAATGAAGTGAACCGATTATAAGTAACATCTCATTATTTTTAATATTTTTAACTATAGAATCATAAGCTTCAAATTCGTTTTCGATAACTTTTTTATCACTTATTGAAACTTTATCATATAAAACATAAGGATCTTCTGCACGTAAATCATTAATTTTTGTAATTACAAAACTAGAGGCTATTTCTTCTAATTTCTTTATAACACTAGTACTATCTTTATCATGAAGGGAGGTATATAAAACAGTAATTTTTTTATCTATATTAAGTTTTTTTATAGAATTTACGACTTCTTCAATTGCACTTATATTGTGGCCTCCATCAAGTATAATTAAAGGGCTCGTACTAATAAGTTCCATTCTTCCAGGCCAAAATATATGATTAATTGTGTTATTAATCAAATCATCATCTATTGCAAAATCTATACATTTACATGCTTCTATTGCAAGAGCTGCATTTAATGCTTCAAATTCTCCAATTAGATTTGTAAAATATTTAGTATTATTGTAAATAAAATTTGTACCTAAAAGAGATGTTTCGATACTTAAATTATCTTTATTAATAAATGTTACACTCGCATTAATGTTTTTTATATAATTGTTAAAATATTCGTATAGATTATTTGTTACACCAGTTATTAAATGCGCACCTTTTTTTACAATGCCTAGTTTGTGACTAGAGATATCTTCAAGCGTATTACCTAATGTTTTCATGTGATCATAACCAATTGAAGGAATAATACAAAGTGAAGAATCAATTATGTTAGTCGCATCAAGTCTTCCTCCAAGACCAGCTTCAATTACACAAATATCACAGTTTTGTTCTTTAAAATACAAAAAGCCAAGTGCACAAACAACTTCAAAAAATGGAATTATATCACCCTTTGTTTCGTTATATTTGTTTACAATAGGATACAAATAATTTGTTAAACGAAGTAAATCTTCATCACTTATTTCTTTGTGATTTACAACAATTCTTTCATTAAATCTTAAAATATAAGGAGAAACAAATCTTCCTACTTTATAACCTTTATTTTGTAAAATTGACGCGCAAATTTCACAAGTAGCACCTTTACCATTAGTACCTGCTATATGTATTGTTTTATAAGCTTTTTCCGGGTTACCTATAAGCGACATAAATTCTTTCATTCTATTTAAATTTTCACGTGGATTCTTTCTTTTTATATTTTCAATCCACATAATAGCTTCACTAGCACTTTTAAACATGATATCACCTCAAAAATTATACAACAAAATGTATATTTAGAATATCATTAATTGAAATTTTAAAAATAAATAGTATAATCTTATTTAGAAAGGAAAGCCTGTATGAAAAAGTTTTTTGAGGAATTTAAAAAGTTTATAGCACGCGGAAACGTAATGGATATGGCTGTAGGTACTATCATTGGTAGTGCTTTTACCGCAATTGTTACAGCCTTATCAAGTGGCATTTTAAAACCAATTATTAACATGGTAATTTATTATGCATGTGGTGGAGATAGTGATGCACTTGATAAAATGTATACTATTTTAGTAAGACGTGAAACTGTAGATGAAGCAGGAAATAAAGTTTTAGATTTAACTAATTCTATTTATATTGACTGGGGTGCTTTTATTAGCGCTATCATTAACTTCTTGTTAGTTGCACTTGTATTATTCTTAATCATCCGTGCCTTCAACAATGTTAAAGAAGCAAGTCAAGGAATTAACAATACTTTAATTCGCGCAGAACAAAAACAAGCTAAGGGTTTAAAACTTACTAAGAAAGAACAAAAAGCAATTGATGCAGAAAATGCTAGACTTGAAGCTGAAAAGAAAGCTAAAGAGGAAGCAGAAATTAAAGCTCGTGAAGAAGCTAATAAATTATCTACTACAGATCAATTGTTATCAGAAATTAAAGAATTGCTTAGTCAAAAGTAATTAAGAGTGAATCAGAAATGGTTCACTTTTTTTTGCAAAAATAAAACAACCTTTAAAAGGTTGCTTAAATTATTTGCTCATAAAAAACATTTTCTATTTCATCTAGATTTGCAACCCTAACACCTTGGAATTCGGAAGTAGGGTAGATAAATCTAACTTCAACATTTGAATTATAAAATAGTTTTTGATCAACTCCAGGATATAAGATAATAATTTTGTTTATTCTTTTTTCCGCATCAAAAACTTTAAACTTATAACTTTTTATTTTTAATAAGTTGTCGATATTCTTTTCTTTATTTTTGCTGACAAGATAATAATTAAAATTTTCATTAATTTTTAAATAATTCTTCTTGTTTACTGCAATAATTTTTATAAAATATCTAGAAAAGTCTGTTTCAGCATAAATGTCATAATCTTTTTTATTAACTAGATATAAAGATTCAAATTTCATATCTAATTTCTTAATTTTATTAAATACAATATTATATTTTTTGTTTCTTTCATACTTTATAGTAAAAATAAATGTAATTATTAATAAAATTAATAATATAAGTGATGTAATTATTAATATTTTTATAAGTTCTTCTGACATATTACGCCCTACTTATTTTTGTTTCTAGCTTGAATAAGCATAATTAGACCAGCACCTATAAATATAAATACAAATAAGTAAATTCCAAGACCAATATTTAAAAGTGTTTGATTTTCATTACGTGTAATAAATGGTATTAACATAAGTACTATCGCAACAAAATTCAATATAAAACCAATTATTATACAAGAATAACTAATTATTTTCTTTTTGTCTTTCATTTGTAATTGCCTCATTAACGATATTAAATACTTTTTCACCAATTTCTTGAGTGTTTAAATCTTTATATTCTTCGTAGGTTATAGGTTTATGAAAAATAACTTTTACATCAGTTCTTTTTTTGAATGCATTAGTTTTTAATTTATTAGTTCCTAAAATAGAAGCTGGAAATATGATAGCTTTAGGCTTTGTTGCAAGTTTGTATGCGCCTGGTCTAAGTTCTACCATAAGTTCAGTATCTCTACTTTTAACTCCGCCTTCAGGGAATATAAAGTAAGACAAGCCTTGTTCTACTTTTTTAATAGCCTTAAGTAAACTTTTTACAGCTTCACGGTCATTATTTCTATCTACAAATTCTACAAAAAAATCTTTACATAAAGTTTTTAAAACAGGAACGTTAGCTAATTCAGATTTTGCAATTGCAGAAACAGGTCTATTTAATGCCTCGTAAACTACAGTAATATCTAACATAGATTTATGATTTGCAAACAAAACAAATGTATCACTAGGAATGTTTTCTCTTCCTTCAACCTCAAGATGAATTCTAGCTAAACGATTTGTTAATTTTACCCAAGGATAAACTAGTTTTTGCCCCACCTTAGAACCCATTTTTTGATGTGGTAATATCACATAAATTAATGCAAATACCCAAATTACACTTACTACAAGTGCACTAAGCAAACCTAAAATAATCCATAACGGAATAAAGCCTAAGGATAATGGTCCTACAATAGATATTAAAGAAAATAAGAAAGAATTAATAATCCATAAAATTAAAATTATAAAAATCGCATTCATATATTATATCCTCTTATACACACAAAATGTAGCCAAACCGCTTGTACCTTCAGTTTTTGAAACTAAAGCAAATTTATTCAGATCAATATCATCCATATAAGTGTCACCTTCATGGACTCCTTTAATTAGAGTAACATAAAGTTCACTTGCATAAGGATAGAAAGCAAGATAGGTTTGCTTGCCACCAGTTATAAATACATCTTCTTTTGTCTCACGTGCAAAACTAGAAACATCACGAATTGTTTTCACACGACTGTCATTTATTTCCTTACTTGTTAAAACATAAGTATTTTTGTAAGGGAATGGCTTATTTTTGTAATAATATAACATAGATAAATAAGTATTATATCCCATTACAACACTATAATCTTTTGTCATATTTTTAAAATAGACTAAATCTTCTTTAACATGCCAAGGCATCTTGTTATTAGACCCTATAAGATTAGATTCATCCATCGCCCAAATCATTTTTATCATTAGACTGATACCTTGCCTTTTAAGCCGCTATGAGGATTATAATTTAATAATGTGAAATCTTCATATTTAAAGTCAAATACTGATTTAACTGCAGGATTTAATTCCATTTGTGGAAGAGGGCGTAGAGAACGTTTAATTTGTTTTTCAACTTGCTCAATATGATTTAGATAAATATGTGCATCTCCTAAAGTGTGAACAAAGTCCCCAAGTTCTAGATTGCATTCACGCGCAATCATCATTGTAAGTAAAGCGTAGGATGCAATATTAAATGGTACACCTAAAAATACATCTGCACTTCTTTGATATAATTGACAAGATAACTTGTTATTAACAACATAGAATTGTACTAAGCAGTGACATGGAGGAAGAGCCATTTGTGATACTTCTTTAGGATTCCAAGCACAAAGGATTAAACGACGGCTATCAGGATTTACTTTAATTGTTTCAATGATATCTTTTAATTGATCAACACCATCAAAATTTCGCCATTGTTTTCCGTATACAGGGCCTAGATTTCCCCATTTTTGAGCAAACTCGTCACTTTCTTTTATTTTAGAGGCAAACTCTTCTATTGTTTCGCCTTTAAATTCACTAGACTCTGAGTATGCTTTATATGGCCAGTCATTCCAAATACGAACATCGTTATCTACTAAATATTTAATATTTGTTGAACCTGATACAAACCATAAAAGTTCATGAATTATTGACTTTAAATGAACTTTCTTTGTGGTAAGAAGTGGAAAGCCTTCATTTAAATCAAATCTCATTTGATAACCAAAAATAGAAATAGTTCCTGTACCTGTTCTATCTTCTTTCTTTACACCTTTTTCAAGGATAGTTTTACATAAATCAATGTATTGTTTCATAAAATCACCTAAAAAAATTATATCAATTTATAATATAAATGTAAATAAATAGACCCTAGTTTTCAAACGAATGATCAAAATTTATATTTATTATAAATATAT
>CAVFGN010000002.1:0-120197 GCA_963621965.1 Alistipes finegoldii | reverse complement strand
TAAAATTTAGATTTTTATGGACAATCAAGATATATTTTTTAATCAATTTAAAGAACTAAATAAAGATAAATATAAAACATATTCACAAAAAATAAATGCAGTTTATGAAATTTTTCAAAATTTCTACGGAGAAGAAAATGTTGATTTACAAGGTTTAGTTTCTGAAGATGTTTATTTAAATAAACTTTGGAATATTAGTAAAGAAAATAACGATAATATTGATGACATTGACTTTTCAAAAAGTATATTTACGGATAATAGTAATGCATATATTTATGTTCATTGGTCTAAAATAACCATTCAAAATGAATATGGTAATTCTCATTTAATAAAAGATCTTTTTGCACGTATACCTGTAAGTGAAGAAGGTACAGGTGGAATGTTTAGATTGAATCGATCTACTTATACTGATACAGAAATATCTTCTGATTATATGCATTCACATGTTTGTGGAATTCCAAGTAATGTATCATGTTTTTTAGACTGTTGTCTTGGTTCTGGTCCTATAAAAGATACAATTTATTCATTACGTGATAATTATAATGAAGATTTATGGAAACTTTTCTGTTTAGAATTAAATTTATATGTTCAAACAGAATCGGAAACTGGTATACCATATCGGCATATAAAAGATATAGGAACAATGAGTATGGGGCCAAATACTTGTATTAGATTTAATACTTTTTGTAATGAATATTTAAATGTAACTGTAAATCCACACGATCCTTTAGAATTCAAACAGTTAAATCTGATTACAAAATTTATAAAACATTTAGCTCAAACACAACCAAAATATATTGCTCCTGCTTTTTTAAGTACTGTAAATGGTATAGATTTAAATTTCAAGCCAAGATATGACATTATAAATATATCAAATGATTTTATAAAATTTGTTAATACTTTAAGACCTGTAGATATTGCTTTATCCAAATTAATAATGGAAGAAGTATTTATTGATCAAAGAGGGGTGGGTTTTATGTATGATTATAACAACGATAATATTTGTAACCAAGAAAACGGTTTAGTTCTATTTTTTAAATCACAACCAGTTCATCTTAAAATAGAAAAAACAAGAAAAAAAAAACCTTATAATATATTAAAACCACATTTTATAAAATATGTTTTATATTTTTTCAAATACGCTTATAATTGTCCAATAAATTTTAATTCTTATGGAAGAGAAGAAAACAACATCATTGATAAAAAATGCACAATCATATAATGTAATTATAGAAAATATATTAGAATCTAAAATACGATTCATTTGTAGTAAATTACATAATACTGAATGGTCAGGAATTGTATTTTGGACTAAAACAGGATCTTTTGAAGAAAACAATATTGAATTTAGAGCACATGATTTTTTACTTTTGGATGTTGGTGATACAGTAAGCACTGCTTTTGATATGACACCACAAGTAATTGGTTATATGACTAAACATAATCTAATAGGAAGTTTTATAGGTTTATTGCATTCTCATCATACGATGAGTACTAATTTTAGTGCTGTTGATACAAATACACTTTTATCAGAAGGTCAAAACAGTAATCATTTTTTAAGTATTATTGTAAATAATGATAGAACTTATTCTGCAGCAGTTACACGAAAAGTAGAAATTCAAAAAGTAACTCAAGAAACAATAACATATAAAACTTTTGATGATAAAGAGATTACAATAAATAATACACCTAATATAATAGAGTCAAGAGTTGAATATTTTCCATTAAAAATTGTTTTTGATGAAATATGTGCGTTTGATGATTTAAATAATACTATTAAACAATTAGTAGAAGAAAAGAAAAAATTAAAAGATATTTCTAAATTAGAAACAATAATTGATTTTCCTTCTTTATTTGAAAATACTGTTTCTAAACAAGTTCAAACGGTTGAAGAAAATAAAAAACCTACAGTAAATGAAATTCTTTGCTTTTTAGTTTCAGGCGGTGATTATACACAAATAACAAATTTTAATAATTGGATAAAGTATGATATGGAAAAATTTTTAAAGAAAAAATTTCCATCATTAAATGCGTTTTATTCACATACATTAACATACATTGATTATGTATTTAATGACGACCATGCATTAATGCTTGAAACTTTATCTCAATTAGAAAAACTACCAAATAACGATTATCTAGATATTATTTATACAATTATAACAAATTTAATTTATGAATGAAAATGAGATGTTATCTGCTGCATTAAATCAATTTGATATTGATCATAATATAGTAGAATTAGAGGAAACTCCAAATGAAATTATATTGAATAATTCTGATTTAGAATCATCTGAACAAGAATCAGAACAAGAAACTTCTTCTAATTTAGCAGAATTTTCAGAACCAATATATACTGGTATAGAAACACCACTTGAATTAAACGATCCTATTGTAAATAATACTTCATCACGTTATCAAACTGCTATTTGGTTTAATTTATTTAAAGGTAAAGGCATAACAATAGTAGGTTTAGGTGGTATTAATAGTTGGTCTGTTATTCATCTTGCCAGATTAAATTTTAATAGTATGACTATTATTGATCCCGATATAATTGAAGAAGTTAATATGGCTGGACAATTATATTCAGACGCTAACATAGGACAATATAAAAGCGAAGCATTAAGATGTTTAATATACTCACACTCAAATGTAAATTATGTAACATCACTTTCTGAACCTGCAGATTCTAATACTTATCTTGAACCTATTTGTATTTGTGGACTTGATAATATGGAATCTAGAAAGATAGTGTTTCAAAATTGGAAAGATAGATATCAAGATAAAACAAATCTTGAAAACCCAAAAAACACATTTGGTCTATTTATTGATGCTAGATTAAGCGCAGAACAGTTACAAATATTTGCAATAAACGCAATGGATTCACAGGCTATTAAACGTTATGAAAAAGATTGGCTTTTTTCTCAAGAAGAAGGTGAATCGATAGTTTGTTCTTATAAACAAACATCATATTGTGCAGGTATTATTGGTGGTTTAATAGTTAATATATTGATAGGTCATACTACTAATTGGTATAATAAAACAATGTTAAGAAATGCACCATTTATGATATCTTATGATGCTAATACAATGTTATTAAAAACCGAATTATAATGAAAGCTTTTACTGTAAAAATTTTACAAAAAATATGTTATTCAAGTTCGTTCTTGACAAAAGATCTTAATAATGTAAAGTTTAAAAACTTTAATTTTAATGATTTACATGCAACAATTTATTATAAAGCTAATTTACTTTATAATTCATTTTTGAATGTATATACTTCAGAAGAGCAACCAATAAACACTAGTCCTATAGCATATAAACAAAAACTTAATGTTGATAATCTCATTATACCTATTCTTCTTAATGAATACGATCCTATTCAAGTAAAAACTGTAAATTCTGCTATAAGACATATCTTTCTAGGTAATTATAATAATGGATCAGTTATATTAGATAATATAATATATAGTGGTTGGACAGGTTGTATATATGATAATACTAATAAAAAAGTTTTATTATTAGTGACACAACGAGTAAATCCAACAAAGCCTAAAATAGATATAATATTTAATTTTGACATAAGTGTCTTTTTAGAAAAGACTAAAATGAATAGTTTTTTGAAAAATCTATATTCAGATATTGATAAAGAAGGTTGGACGAATGTAGAAAGTTATGGCTTTACTGGTATACAGGGTAATACAAAAACAATAATTTCGACTTATGCTAATGTTTGGCAAAATATTCCTAATATAGGCTATCCACCTAATATTTCTCGTCAAATGGAACTTTATGATTTTAAAGTAAGAAATGATTGTGTTAATAAGGTTAAATTAATGTTAGAAACGCTTCTTCCATAAGAAGGAGCGTTTCTTTATTTTTTACAATTATGAAATATGTTACAGAAAGTGTAGAAAAAATAGAACAACAATTTGATTTACAGGATATTTATAAACATATTGAAACAGCAGCACGAATATGTTATTTATCTAAATCTACTAAATTATCTTCAGAGGAATTTGTACATAGTTTAATAAAAAAAGAACATTTAAGTCCGCTATCACATGGAACAGTTTATTTAACAGTACCTTTTGATAGAATAGCAGGATTTATAATACAAGTTCGTAATGATGATATTTGGAGTAAAATAAATGTTATTAAAGATGATTGTTATATTACTACTAATTTTAGACGATTATATGAAAAGGATGCTTTAGATTGGTTAAACTATTTAACAAAGCCTACAGAGTATCACGCTTTAAGAAGTACATATAAAGTAGTTACTTCAATAGGAATATCTCGAGAATTAAACAGACATGCTACAGCATTGAGTATATGCGAAAGCAGTACTCGTTATTGTAATTATTCAAAAAATAAGTTTGGTAACGAGATTACATTTATTAAGCCATATTGGTATGATGAGGCTTCTGAAGTAGAAAAATTATCTTTTGATTCTTGTTTAAAAACTGCTGAAAAAACATATTTATCTTTAATAGAGGAAGGTAAACAAGCACAAGAAGCTCGTAGTGTGCTACCATTACAAACAACAACAACAGTAATATATACTGGTTTTGATGATGATTGGAAAAGAATATGTGATATACGTGGTGCAGTGAATGCACATCCTGAATGTCAAAAAATAATTAAATTAATTCAAAATTGTTAACTAATGGCAACAATTATAGAAAATGGTGATAAACAAATGGTAACATTTAGCATTGATAGCAAATTGTTACAACAAAAAATTATAATGATTACTTCTGAAATTAATTTAAACTCCGTTTCTGAATATCAGCAACAATTGATGTATTTAATGAGTATATCGAAAGTTGGAGAAACAATATCTATTTATATAAATAGTCCTGGTGGAAGTGTTTATGATGGTTTAGGACTTTATGATTTAATTGTTTTTGCAAAAAAGAAAGGTTTTATTATTAAAACAATTAATATTGGTAAAGCTTGTTCAATGGGATCAATTTTATTAATGGCTGGAACAAAAGGTTATCGAGAATCTTTACCAAATTGTAGAGTAATGATCCATGAAATTTCATCATTAGATTATGGTAAAACTTCTGAATTACGAGATCATATGGAAGAAATGAATCATTTACAAAAAATAATAAATAATATAATTTCAGAATGTGCTGATTCAAAACTTATTGAAATGGCAGAAAGAAAAGATTTGTGGTTAGATGCAGAAAATGCTATAAAATATAATATTATTGATAAAATACTTTAATTGTATTTATATAATATATTATGTCTTGTATGGGAATTGTTTTGTAAAATACAACTATTATTTAAATTGATACACTAATTCAATAACTATGTTATTAATTAACAATTTATTAAATGTAAAATTGAAAATTTTAAAATAACATTCGATTTATTTAATTTATTGTATTTTTTTTAGCAATCGTATTTAAAATAAAATTGTAGTAGTACTATATAATGATTACTTATTTAAATAGATAATTTTTAATAAAATAACACAAATGAATTTATATGGATCAAATTGAAACTTTAGTACAACAAGAAGTAAAACGTCAAGAAAAAGCGACTCGAGACAGTGATAAACGAAATATTATTGGAACATTACTTACTAGTAAACAAGATATTCTCGATGGGACTGTAAACGAAGATACATTAAAAGCACTTATTGATCGTGCAGAAAAAATAGCTACTTTGATTAATGAAAGAATTTAATATTAATGAAGCAAAGGCTGGAGCAAAAGTTATAACAAGAAATGGTAGAAAAGCAAGAATAATTTGTTTTGATAGAAAATCTGGAAAATGGCCAGGCAAAATAATTGCTCTTGTTACAGGTTTTAATAATAAATTTGAACAAGTTGTCCAATATAATTTAAATGGACAACAGGTTGATTGTATTACAAGTTTAGATCTTTTTATGTATGAACGATGACGATAAAGAACTTGAAAGTAAAGTAAAAGACTTTGTTGAATTAAATTTGAAAAATATTTTTAAAAATAGAATAAATACTATACGAAAGTATTTAATTGATTATAATATTACATTAGAACAAGCTATTCAAGAAGTTAATGATAAACAATCTAAATTATCAAACAGTTGTAGAGAAACGTTAATTATGTTAAAACCTACCGTTTTAGATAAATGGATCTATAATAAAGACGAAACAGATGCCAAAGACTAAAAAACGATTTGATTGGGAAGTTTATGATAAAGACGGAAATTATTTAGATATTTTAACACTTACTCGTTCTGAAGCTAAAGATTTTCAAAAAAATTTCCCAGATTTAAAAATACGAGAAATTGGATATACTGATGATAACTAAAACAGTACATGGGAAATTAGTAGCAAAAAAAGAAGGTTTGTATACAATTTATGTATTTCAAATAGATAATAACGAGTATATAATGTGTACAAAATTACCAAATTGGGGTATTTCTAATTTACATTTAAATGATGTTGGTTTTATTACCATTGAAGAAGTACAACAAGGAGAAGAATATATTGATAGAATTACACAATCTAAAAAAGTTTACAATTTTAGTAACATGTATCTTAAAGAATTTATAAAAGATAATAAAACAGAAGATATTATTTTATGAATATTACATCATACGTTTGGAAAGATAAACGATTAATTAATGACAAAAATGCTTTGCAACTAGAAACAAAAATGGTTGATATGTCTGAAGATCAACTACAAATGATTTATACCCATTGCAAAAATATGCTATATAATACAAATCCAAAACAGCTTGGTCGTATGATTATAGCAGATGAAATTTCTACACAATTAGATAAATGCGGAGCAGAATTAGCATTACGTTGGTTTAAAACATTAAAAGATGAAGAAACAAATCAATTTTTATATAATAATGAAAGTTTATTAATTGATTTGAAATCTTGGATTAAAGAACTTTCTCCAGAACAACAAGAAGAAACTTTAAAAATTGGAGATTTTATACAAGTACCTACAGAATTTAAAAATGTTTCAGTAAATTCACTTATTGATGCGTGTTTAGATACACTTGGGTTATTTAATCATTCTAAAATAACAAAATCATTTATTTGTGAAAAAATAGGCATTTATTTTACTCGAAATGAATTACAAGAAATTGATAAAGAACTTGTAAGTAATGGAATTGATGCTAATAAAATAGGAATACGAGTAAAAATAAACAACCATGTTTTATTCCCATTAGGATTAAACAACACTATTGTAAAAATTAATCCAAAAGGTCTAAATAAAAAAGAGTTTGAAGATATGATCAATATGAAAAAATATCGAGGACATAAGTCTTGTAAATATTCTGAATTATCGTCTTCACAACTAAAAACACTTAGATCAAAAGTATTATTTCTTTTAGAAGAACGTGTATTATATCAAGCACAGGGTTGGAAAGATTTAATGGGGCAAATCGAGGAAGTTGCTAAATACAAAGACATTAAACTAGAATAAAATGACATTTCAAGAAATAACAGATCAAATGAATGAACTATATGAGAAAAAAAATTCTGATTATGGAAATTCGTTTGATATTACATTAAATAAATATGGTCTTATTGCAGCACTAACTAGAATAAGTGATAAATTTAATCGTCTTGAAAAATTAATTCTTAATAAGAATATAAAAGTAACAGAAGAAAAATTAGAAGACACACTTCTCGATTTGGCATCGTATTGCATAATGACCAGAAAATGGTTAAATACGTATGAGAATAAAGAATAAATTAGTTTATGTTTATGATATTGAGGTTTTTTCAAATTGTTTTCATTGTACTGTAAAAAAAGCTGGAACAAATGAATATTTTAAATTTGAAATATCAGAAAGAATAAATCAAGTAAATGAATTAATTGCATTTTTTACAGACATTAAAGATAAATTTATAGTTGGTTATAATAACATACATTATGATAACCCAATAATAAATTTCATAATAGAAAAGCAATTCAAAAACGACAAATATCTATATATATGCGAAGAAATTTATAATTTAAGTCAAATAATCATAACATCTGACACACCACTTCTTTGGAAAAAATATAAATATGCTACCAAATTCATCACATTGGATTTATTAACAATGATGTTTTCACAAAAACTTCGTGTTGGTTTAAAGGAAATGCAAGTTACTATGCAATTTCACAATGTACAAGAATACACTGGTGATTTTTCAAAACCAATTAAAAAAGAAGATATTGATGAAATGATTGCATATAATATAAATGATGTCGATTCAACAGAAGAACTTTTATTTCGTAATATAGAACCAATTAAATTGAGATTGGGTATTGAAAAAGAATATGGTATAAATGTCCTTAATAACGATGGTATGACCATTGGAATGGAAATTCTTAAAATGGAATATTTAAAACGAACAGGAAAAACTTGGAATCAAATTAAAGACCTTAAAACCCCTTGTGATACAATTGATCTTGAAAAAGTAATTCTTCCGTTTATAGAATATAAAACTCCAGTATTACAACAATTACTTACTAAACTGAAAGGTTGTCATAATGTTGATCCGGGAAGAAAAGGCATTGAAGAACATTTTCTTTTAGGTGGTGTTGAAGTAGTAGTAAGTATAGGTGGAATTCACACGAAGAACGAACCAGAAATTATCATTCCAAATGAAAATCAAATCCTGCTAGATTCGGATGTTGCGTCGCTATATCCCTCATTATTAATCAGTTATGGATTTAGTCCACCACATCTTGGTAAGGAATTTCTTGAAATTTATAGTAATATTCGAACTGAACGTTTAATAGCAAAAAAGAATAAACAAAAAATTAAAAACGAAACTTATAAATTAGCATTAAATGGATTGACAGGTAACCTTCAAAACGAATACAGTTGGGTTTATTCGCCGTTTTCAGTTGTACAAATCAGAATTAATGGTCAACTTCTTTTATTAATGCTAGTAGAAAAATTAATTGAAGCAGGTGCTATAATTAAACAATTAAATACAGATGGTGTCCTTTATCTTTTTGATAAAAATAAAAAAGAAGAACTCGATAATATTATAAAAGAATGGGAAACTCAAACTAAATTAACAATGGAAACTGATGAATTTGAAGCCTTTTATCAATATGCCATTAATGATTATATTGGAATATGCAAAGGTTATTCTGAAACAAAAGATTCATCTTTAATTAAGCAAAAGGGCTTATTTATTGACAAAGTTTCTTTAGGAAAAGGTATGCAAGCAATGATTATTCCACATGCTTTAAATAAATATTTTTGTGACGGTATTCCAATTGAAAATACGATTAAGAATTGTGATGATATCAATATGTTTATAACTTATCAAAAAGTAAATAAAGAATTTAATATAGAATACAATAATAAATTAATCACTAGAATTAATCGTTATTATGCTTCAACAAATGGATCGTTTTTATATAAATGTAAAGTTGCTATAAATGATTTTACAGAACAATGGTATCGTTTTGAATATATGGACGGTAGTACTGAAGAATGTTCTGTAACAGAATTTGATACAAATCCTAAATATAAAAAAAATTCTAATATTAAACAAATTTTACATAAATTTACAAAAACAATACCTAAAGAAACTCGTTATAATTATGTTAATTTATTATGTGATTCTGGTGTAACGATTTGTAATAATTTAGATGAAATAAAAGAATTTCCGAAAAATATTAATTATAGATATTATATAAAAGAATGTAATAAAATAATTTCAGCACTTCAACTTAAACAATTAACTTTATTTTAATGACTAGAACAGAACGTCAATTAGAATGTATTGAAAAGTGGAAGGCAGCTGGTGGTTGTGCAACACTTAATCTAGCGACAGGTGTAGGAAAATCACACACAGCATTAATGGCTGTAGAACGTGTTTTACGAATAAAACCAGAAACTAAAGTTGTAATTATTGTACCAACAAAAGTATTAAAAGATCAATGGGAAGAAAATATAGAAAAACATCAAATTGATGGAAACATTGAGGTACTCGTAATTAACACCGCTGCAAAAAAACCATTTGATTGTAATTTTTTAATTGTTGACGAACTTCATAAAGCAAATTCAGATTTTTTTAGAAAAATTTTCGAAAACTGTAATCCAAAATTAATTTTAGGATTGACTGCAACATACGAAAGATTGGATCAAAAACATAAAGAAGTAACTGATAAATATTGTCCAGTTTGTGATACAATTACTACAGAAGAAGCTGTTAAAAATGGATGGTTATCTGAATATAAAGAATATAAAGTTTTATTAGATGTTGATTTAACAGAATATAATAAAGCAAACGCTTCTTTTATGCAACACTTTGCTTTTTTTGGCTTTGATTTCAATTTAGCAATGTCGGTTGTTTCTGATCATTGGCAACAACAAAAAGTAGCAAAACAGATGAATTGTACACTTCAGGAAGTAAGAACACGTGCTTATGCTTGGAATAAAGCGCTTCGATTTAGAAAACAATTTGTTGCAAATCATCCTAAAAAAATTGAAATTGCTAAAAAGATTTTAGCAGCGCGTCCTAATTCAAAAGCAATAACTTTTAATAGTAGTATTAAACAATGTGAAGCGTTTAAAATGGGGTTTATTGTTCATTCTGGTAACGGAAAGAAAAAAAATCAAATGACGTTAGATGAGTTTTCCAAATGTGGTCCAGGTTCTGTTATACACTCTTCTAAAATGTTAATAGAAGGTCTTGATTGTCCAGGATTAAATTTAGCAATTATTTTAGGATTTAATTCATCAAAAACGTCTAAAGTGCAAGAAATCGGACGAGTTATCCGGGCAGAACCAGGAAAAAAAGCTGAAATTTTTACATTAGTTTTAAGAAATACTGTTGAAGAAAATTGGTATCGTAAATCAATGGAAGATTTAAACTTTATTGAATTAAACGAATCTGAACTTGATGAAATTCTTAATAATAAAAACATAGATAATAAAAAAGAGATAAAACAAGAAATAACTAAAAATATTTTTAGATTCTAACTATATAAAATTGTAATGTATAGTTATCAAAGAATCTACTATCATTATGAAAAGTCTAGAATTAAATCTTGAACGTGAAATAGACTTTATGATAAAATATCAATTAAGCGCTGATGAACTTTTTACAATGCGTTTAATTTTATATGCACAAGATAATCATGAAGAATTTTTATCTAAATATTTTAGCCAATGTAAAGAAATAAATTTAAAAAATATTTTAGAAACTCTTAAAAGAAAAGGTCTTATAAACAAAACCTATATTATACCTGAAACGGGTACTAAATTTAACCCAAGAGATGTTGAATTTAATAAAAATATTTTAAAAGATTATATACGACATTCTGAAGAACTTGGTATGGAATTATTTTTAAATTATCCAGCATTTACAAACATTAACGGTAAAACTTTTTCATTACGAAATATAACAAAACTATATAAAAGCATAGACGAAATGTGTTTTGCTTATGGTAAAGAAATTAATTTTGATCCAAAACGACATGAAAAAGTAATGGAACTTTTAGACTGGGCAAAAGAAAATAATCAAATTCATTCAGGAATATGTGACTTTATTGCATCTCGTAAATGGCTTGATTATGAACAAATAAAAGATGAAGGATCAATTATATTTGATACATCTGAAGCATTATGATTGTTGAAGAATTGTTTAAACAAATAGAAGATGGAAGAAAAGGTTATAATAAAGGGTTATCATCGGGACTTACAAAACTAGATACAATAACTTATGGAATAATTAGAGAAAATATAACTTTATTAGGTGGATCATCTGGTAGTGGAAAAAGTTCTATAACATCTTTTATTGCTATTTATAATGCTTATAAAGCATATTTAGAATCTAATAGAGAAATAGAAATCTATTGGCTTATATTTTCTTTTGAAATTTCTGGACCAGCATTATTTGCTCGTTTATTATCAATGCATTTGTTTGAAGAATATAACATTGTTGTTCCATATAAAACATTACTTTCATTAGATGCAACATTGCCACAAGAAATTTTTGAAAAAATAAAAGAATCTAAAGAGTGGCTTGAAGAATTAGAAAGTAAATGTGTAATAATTGACAAACCAGTAACCGCAAAAGGTTTATATGGTAAATGCAAATATTTTGCTGAACAACATGGTACTTTTAAAACAAAAAAACAAGGTCTACATAACGGAGAAGAATGGGAATCATATGATTATATTCCAAATAATCCACAACAATACCTAATGGTAATAATTGACCATGTTAAACTTTTTGATACACAACCTGGTCACACCTCTAAACAAGAGATAGATGAAGCGTGTAAATACTTAATTTATTTTCGAGATAAATTTAAATTTACAATTTATCTTGTACAACAATTAAATAGAGGTTTTCAAGACATGTCCAGAAGAATTGAATCTGGTGGAGCATATGCTGATATACAGTTAAACGACTTTAGTGATACTGGCGATACAGTAAATGCGGCTAATACCGTTTTAGCAATATTTTTTCCATATCGTGAAAAATGTTCTAAATGGAAAGAATATTTAGTAGATCCTAGAAGAGGTGGCTTAGGCGATAGATTAAGAACACTTTCTGTTTTAAAAAACAGATCTGGTGATGCGGACAAATATGTAGGAATTGGATTCTATGGTGAAGCTCACATTTGGAAAGAGTTACCTAAACCAAATGAAATCCAAGATTATGAACCTTTTACTCATCTTTAATAAATTTTTATTAATTTTTATAATTTAATTTTAAAATGGGACTTTTACCAACAACAAAATCAGTAAGAAAAATAGACAATCCTAAAAATTTAATTATATTTGGATTACCAAAAGTAGGAAAAACAACTGCTTTATCACAACTTCCTAATTGCTTGATTATCGATTGTGAATCTGGAGCAGAATATATAGAAGGCTATGTTGTTAAAGCAAACACATATATTGATCTTTATAAAATTGCAAAAGCATTAAAAGACGAAGAACATAATTATAAATTTATAGCAATTGATACAATTACAGCACTTGAAGATATTTCTTTAGAGTTAGCTGCAAAACGTTATCAAGAAAGTCCAGTTGGTAAAAACTGGGAGGGAACTGGTAAAGATATTCTAAAACTTCCAAACGGTAGTGGCTATTATTGGTCTCGTCTTGCAATGCAAGAAATCATAGGTTGGTTTGAAAAAGTTGCTGAAAATTTAATTCTTGTTGGACATGTTAAAGATAAAATGCTTAACGAAAATGGTACAGAATTAAATGTGAAATCTCTAGATCTTTCTGGAAAAACTGGTAATATTCTTTCTGCAAAATCCGATGCAATTTGTTATCTTTATCGAGATCCAGAAAATGGTAATCTTTTAGCAAATTTTGGAGACATGAATAGTGTGTTGTGCGGAGCACGTTTAAACCATCTTGCTGGAAAAACAATTTTACTTGCAGAAAGAATTCAAAAAGAAGATGAAACTTATGATATTAAAACGCATTGGGAAAATATTTATCCTAGCTTAAAAAATGAGTGATTTAACACTTTTTGAAACGCATTTTCAACTTTCAGAAAACCTTGTTAATTTATTAAACGCTAAAGTTGGTGATAAAATAGTAATTGGTTATGTTCCAAAAAACAATGAATTAGTACCAACAATTAGTATTGGAGAAAGTGGAAATAAATTATCAAATAAATTTACAGTAATATTTAAAGGGCAACAACGAAATAATTTAGCACAATATGGTACTATTTTTGATGTAGTACTTGGAACACCAATAACATTAAAAGGTGATAATCCAGAATTTAAAGTTTTTACAACGGTTAATAAAAAACCATTTACTTTACCAAAAGATATTATAACAAACACAAATTACAACATTAAAATATATAACACATATGAATTTTAACTTTAACGAAACAGCAGGAATTAGCCAAAGTAATAACCGTAAACAATTGGAAGGAAACAAAATACACGATGTAACTTTTGATGGATGCGAAGCACGTGATATTCAGGGTGTTCAAGATCCTTCAAAAACATATCATGTATTGGATATTAAATTTTCAAATGATGAAGGTTATTTTACACACACTATGTGGGAACCACGAGATAGCGATATGGAAGATACACAAGGTAGTTTCGGACCAACACCATCTAATGTAAAAAGCATGATGCTGTTGTTAAAACATTTGATTGATGCTGTTAATCCAGAACTTGGTAAACAAATTGATAATAAAGAAAAAACACTTAATAGTACAAGTTGGGATCAACTTCGTCAAACGGTAGTTAAAGCTACTGAACCTGGTATTGGTACAAAAACTAAAATTAAATTGATCACACGTAAAAGTAAAGAAAATAACACAACTTCTGCTTTTCCAAGTTATATAGCAAGTTATAGTCGTACTGGTCAACTTTATCTTCGCACAAACTTTATTGGTGATAAAATTTTCTTCACTAATAAAGAATTAGAAGCAATGAAAAAACAAGTTACTGCTAAACCAGATGTTATTGGAACAGCAACTGTTAATGAAAAACAAAAAGAAACAAATACTGATTTTGACATCGACCTTAATGCACTTTAATGGACTTTCGGCTTCCTATAATAAAGCCACTTATAACGAAAGATCTTCTTTTATCTAAAAACTCTGAAGAAACATATATGAGGACTTACTTGGGTATTCCGATTTCGACGAAACTCGTAGTAAGTCCTCTTCGTTCAGATCACAAACCAACTGCTAGTTTTTATCGCAATAGAAAAAATGAATTAATTTTTCACGATTTTGGCACAGGCTTTCATGCGAACTTTGTTGGAGTTGTAATGGAAATTTATAAATGTAATTATAAAAAAGCATTACAGATTATTGCTGAAGATTTTCATATAATTGAAAAAGAAGAAGTTAGACCAGAAATTAAAATTAAAAAAACAGATATAAAAATTGAAGAAAAACAAGAAACTATAATTCAAATTCAAAATCAACCATTTACATTTAACGAATTAAAATGGTGGGAAAGTTTTAATATACATGAAAAAACACTGAAAAAATTTAAAGTTTATTCATGTGCTTCTTTTTTTATAAATGGTAATTATACAGGATCTTCTACGGATAAAAGTTTTATTTTTGGTTATTATGGTGGAATGAAAAATGGTAATGAATTGTGGAGGCTTTATTTTCCACAAAAAAGAACCTTTAGATTTTTATCTAATTGGGAAAGAAATATGATTCAAGGTGCAAAACAATTACCAGAATACGGAGAAATACTTGTTATTAGTAAAGCGTTAAAAGATGTAATGTGTTTTTATGAATTTGGTATTCCTGCAATTGCACCGTGTAGTGAAGTATTGTTTATATCTGATTCACAATTAGAACGTATAAAACAACGATTTAAAAATATCTTTGTATTTTACGATAATGATGCTACAGGAATAGCATTTATGAAAAAAATAAAAAAACAATATCCTGAATTAAAATACATTTTCATTCCTAAAAAATATAAATCTAAAGACTTTAGTGATTTTGTAAAAAAATATGGCATTGAACAAACAAAAAAATGTATTAATCAAACATTAAGTTATTATGGATTAGATGAAATCTAAAAATTCAATCGGAAAACGAAATAGACAAAGGGGTAATGCTTATGAAAGGAAAATAGTATCTGAATTAAAAGAAATTACATCTAATGAGCATTTAAAAACAACAAGACAGGATTCTAAAACATTAGATAGTTTAAAAATCGATGTGTCTGATCCTGATAGAGTGTTACCCTTTTATATTCAAATAAAATGTACACAACAAGTACCAGCCATAAAAACACTAAATAAAGAAGTTGGTATAAAAGATAAAGATTTAGCAATTTTTTGGAATGCTCAAGAAATGAGAGATCAAAAACAAATCTCTGTAGGTGAATATGTTATTATCCCAAAAAATACTTTTTACAAATTGCTAAAAGAATATTATAAATAATATGTTGTTTATACACATTTTGCATAAATGAATATGTTATTTAAACCTAATTTATTATAAAAATAAAAAACGAATGTATAAAATACACGAAAATAGAAATAAATTAAACCAAATAGTAAATTATGACTATGAAATAGTCGTTCCTAAAAAGAAAAAACTAATTGGAACATTATCAAGAGAGGATGTAGAACAAATGGCTTCATTATATTGTCGAAACGGTCATAATATGACTATGCGTCAAGTGGCTAAATATTATCCTCAATTTACATTCGATCAGTTTAAATCTGTATTAAGAGCTTTTCAAATTTATAAAGATAAAATTCCTCTTGCAAAACATCAAATTGAAGAATTTTCAGTAACAGAAGCTGCTTATGAAGTCTTAACACAAAAAGAACTTCAGATAGAAAAAAAAGCAGAAGCCATAGAGCAACGAACTATGGATAGCAAAATACGAGAATTAACTCTTGATAATTTTCGATTAAAAAAACAACTTGATGAACAAGAAAAATTACTATCTGGAATTGAATATGATAAAATTGATTTAATACCTATTCATAAACAAACGGAATCACCTAAAGCAACATTAGTTATTTATTTAAGTGATTTACATATAGGTGCAGAAGTATCAAAAGATAGTGTTTATGAAAATACATACAATCTTGATGTGGTAAAAGCTAGATTACATAAGATTTTAGAAACAGTTAATCATTTTTTATCATTAATTGATGATATTATAGTCTTTAATTTAGGAGATATGATAGACGGATTAAATCATAGTACTACAAGACCTGAACATACCCATTTTTTGCCACAAAATATGACAAATAAAGAAATGCTCAAAAATTATGTATCTGTGATGGATTGGTTTATAAATAGATTAGCAGTTCTAAAACCAGTAATGTTTTATAGTGTATGTGAATCAAATCATGGTGGCGATCCTGAATACGCAGCAACATTAGCATTAAATGCTATATTAACATATAAAGGAGTAAAATCATTTATAGCAAATACACCAATAGCACATACTAAACTACATGATACTACAATCATTTATTTTCACGGAAAAGATAATTTTAATCAAAACAAACCATTTCCACTAACATTAAATGATAATGCTGAAAATTTATTAAATGAGTATATTATAAGAAATAATTTAAAGGGTAAAATTTTAGTAGTAAAGGGTGATCAACATAGATCAGCAATGACCACAGGTAAATTATTTGAATATAAATCAGTAGGAAGTCTTTTTGGTTCATCAGCTTGGATTATGGCTAATTTCGGAAAATCAGATTGGAGTACAGATTATTCTTTATTTTATAAAACTGGAGAACGCGTTGATGGGAGAATCACTGAATAATATTGGTAACACAACTGATATTAATATAAATTTGATTATACAACTAAATAATAATAACACATTGATGAAAAATTACTGAAAATAAATGAAATATGACTAATTATTTAGATCAATGTAAATTACAATTTTTAAACATAGACGGTGGTGATATTCCAGATAAAGAATATTTTAAATTACAAGGTATTAGTAATTCTAAATTAAAATATATAAATCCAGTAGAGGGTGGTAGCCCTGAACTATATCTTCAAGGAATTCCATATAGTTATAACGTTAGTACAGAAATAGGTAGTGCTGTACATCAGCAACTTCTTCAACCACAAGATTTTATTCTTAGTGATTATAAAAACAAGCCATCTGGAAAATGTGGTTATTTTGTAGATTTAGTATATGAATTTAGAAAACAAGGACTACCTTTTTATCAAGCTATTAAAAAAGCATCTGAAAAAGCGGATTATTATAATAATAAATTAACACCAAAAATTTTACGCAAAGCTATAAAATTAGGATTAGAATATTACGTTTATAAATATCGTGGAGAATTTAATGTAAATGAAAAAGAAGTTGTTGTACTACCACAAAAAAGTTTAAATATTGCAAAAGCTTGTATAAAATCAATTAACAATAATTATGAAATACAACGAATTGTTAAACAAGGTGTTTTTGGAGAAAAAGAATTTTTAAACGAAATAGCTTTATTTTCAGATATAAAAATAACTTTTCCAAACGGAGATATTCAAATATTACCGTTTAAAGGTAAATTAGATAGCGTTGTTATAGATAATGAAAATAAAAAAATTTATTTAAATGATGTTAAAACAACGTCAAGACCAGTTGACATTTTTATGGATCGTATTATAGACGAAGAAGTATATAATGGTGTAATTTCAATGCATCATTATTATCGTCAAATTGCTTGTTATTTAATAATGCTACAAATGTACGTAAAACAAATTTTACATAAAGAAGATTATTCTTACGAATGTAATTTTTTCGTAGTTGAAACTAATAATAAATTTCAATCAAGACGATTTAAAGTTAGTCAGGGATATATTGACGCAGGTTTAAATGAATTTAAAGAATTGATGTGTAGAATTGCTTATCATACAAAATATGGATTCAAAGAAAAATTTCCCACCACCGACTCTTGAAAACAAGAGATTTATTTACGCGATGTGGTTTAGTAGTAGAACAAACACATTAATGAGTTTTAAAGACAAAATTGAACTTTATACACTAATTTGTTTTCTAACTCAACAAATGAAAAAGAAAGATCCAGTTAAATATGGAAATCCAATTAAAGTGTTAAATGCAATTTATAAAAAGAATTTTGAAGAAGTTGGAGAAGAAATGCCAGTTACTGGAGAGAATGAATATATATTAGGACTTGGAATAGTTTGTGAGGATTTACTTTATGGAACAGAAGATACAATTCCAATTCCAAATGGCTTTAAAAATGCACAAGAAATAGTAAATAGAATTAAACAGTTAATAGAACAATGGCTGCCATTTTAGACCCAATATACGATATAATATATCACAATGAAACAGAGAACCAAGAACCATTTTCAATATGGATTGAACAAGAAAATTCATATATACCAGCTGTACAAGTAAAAATGGTTCAACATTTACCACCTGGTGCATATACAATTGATACTAATAGAGATGGGTTCGTGATTAATAAATGTAATGTTAATACTGATCAATTATATAAATTTAATAATAATATTTCAAATAAAGTTCTAGAGGAAATAAAAGATTTTTGGTCAAAAGCAGAACTATATAAAAAACATAATTTTGTTCATAAACGAGGGTTACTTTTACAAGGTCCTCCTGGATGCGGTAAAACATCTATTATTAACATACTAATTGGAGAAATTGTTAAATTAAAAGGATTAGTGTTTTTTGTTAAAACATTAAAAAATTTTTCAACACTAACAGAAGCACTTTCAACAGTTGTACGGATTATTGAAAAAGATACACCAATAATTACAATTATTGAAGATGTGGATCAAATGATTGAAGCAAATGGAAGCGATTCACCGTTTTTAAATTTTTTAGATGGCAGTAATTCTATTGATCACCATTTGGTCATTTTAACATCAAATAACACTAATTCACTTTCATCAGCATTAATCAGACCATCTCGTGTTGATATGTTAGTTAGTTTAGATAATCCTAATTCAGATATAAGACGAGAATATTTAAAAGAAAAAGGGTTTCCAGAAGATTTGTTAGAAGAATGTATACAAAAAACAAATAATTTTTCTTTTGCTAAACTAAAAGAAATATTTGTTGGCGTTGTTATTCTTAATAAAACAATAGATGATGTTATAGAACAACTAGATAATCAAACTAAAAATAATTTCTTAAAAGAAGATCATAAAATAGGATTATAATGGAAATGTTAAAAATAATTGAGTGTAAAGGATACACTAAAGATGAAGCATTTAAAAATTTAGCGTTTGATCCTAATTGTCCACTTGTTTCAGGCGCAAATGCGACACATGCTTGGAAACGAGCTGGATCACCAATACCAGGTACATTAGAATTTAAACGTTTTATAACACAACAATTACAACAAAAAACAGGCTCTCAACCTGGATACGGAATTCATATTGTAATAGATCCACCAACTAAAGACATTCGTACACACCCATATACAATCGTTAATAATAGTGTAAAAGGTACAAGAAAGTGGAAATTTGTTTATTGGATAAGAGAGGATATTTTTGATGTTTCTACGGAAACTACAAAATGTTTCGATGAATACGGAGAAGATCTAGAAGAAACGACAGAACGCGTAATATCTGTAATCGAAACTGGTAAAATTGTGGAAATGTGTAAAGATAAAGCAGAAGCAATTGATAAGGCAAAAGAATTAACATCTGCAACACATAAATCTTATTCTATATTAGCTGTAAAAGTTCCAGATTATACACCAATTGCAGCATATTGTATTTATACACCATCGTCTGCAGCAAAAGAAGGTACATTTATTGCTTGTGGAATTAATGCTAGAATCGACGATTAAAATAATAAATATTTATACGAAACATAATTAATAACTTAATATTTTATTATGATTGAAGTACGAGATGTACTTTTACAAGGTAAAAGTACACTAATAAGAAACAAACAATATTTATCTACAGCGGATTATGTAAATCCATTCTTTAATAGAATGGATTTACTTCAATCCGAATATATTATAGAGGTGAAAAAAGCAGATCAACTTTCTGGAACAGAGTCAAATCCAGATTTAATATTTAATAAAGTTCACATTAAAGCAATTTTACCAGAAAGTTATTATTACGAAAACGAATATAGAAAATGTCTTGGTTTTGCTTATGAATTAGATACAAGAACACCAACTGCTAAATTTTATATAGCTGACATTGATGAAGACGGAAATATATTTAGTTTTGATACGGACAATGTAGTTACTCAAGAAATAGAAGACGTAACACCTATTAATTACAATCCAATACAAACATTATTAGAAAAAACAGATAATAATTCAATCATGATTCGTCAAATGAAAAATACAAAATATGCTGAACACGAAGAAATGATTGATAAATTAGGACAATGGGTAGATTATGCATTAAATAGAGTTTATATACAAAACAATAGTAAAATTAAATTATCTACAACAATATCAATTGACGCATATAAATCTTTAAAATTAAATAAAGACTCTAAATATTACGTTGACATTAACAAAGATATTATGATAGAAAATGTATATAAAGCTTTTGCCGAACTAGTTAAAAAAGATAAAGATATAGTTAATAATTTTGAAAAAACAATTCTTTTTACAAGAATGCTAGGTTTATGATTAATAAAACACATATTAATAATTTAATGGAAAATTTACGATTGGGTTTATATAATAGTCCAAATTACACAATTACTTGTACTAATTTAGATTATGAACAAAGTTTGGTTATAGATAGCACTGATCCAAAAACATCCATTCAAATATATTTAGAAAAGCCAAATCGAAATATAAATAAAGTTACCGTTATTTGTGGTGATACAAATTATGGTAAAGAAGTAACTTTTACAGTTGATGAAAACGAATATGAAAATATTCTTTCATATATTATAGAATGGGCAACAGCAAAAGATCTTAATAATGAAGCACTTGCTATTGACACTTTTTCACTTTAAATTATGACAGAACAAGAATGGCTTAATAATAATGAGTTATCGTTAAAAATATGGCACAATAAATATCAAAACGATAACGAATCTTTTGAAGAATGGTTAAATCGTGTGTCTAATAAAGACGAAAACATTAAACGGTTAATTAAAGAAAAGAAATTCTTATTTGGTGGCAGAACGCTATCTAACAGAAATACTAATAAAGGGTCTTTATCTAATTGCTACTCAATAGGATATGTACCTGACTCCCTTGAAAAAATCCTAGATGTTAATACTAAAATAGCACTTACTTTTAAAGCTCAAGGCGGTCAAGGTTTATCTTTAACCAAGATTCGTCCTAAAGGAATGTTAATTGGTGGTAAGTTTGAATCAGATGGTATTGTGCCATTTATGGAAATGTTTAATACTACCACTTCAAGTATATCCCAAGGTGGAAGTCGTAAAGGTGCATTAATGATGTCTATTGATATTTGGCACAAAGAAGCAGAAACTTTTATTAAAATTAAAGAAGATTTTAATAAAATCAATAAAGCTAATCTTTCAGTAGAAATTGATGACGCTTTTATGGAAGCTGTTAAAAACAATGTAGATGTTGATATTTTAATACGACGTGATTATGGTGGACAAGAAATTGAATATACTGTAAATCCCGTAAAGCGTTTCAAAACGATTTGTGAAAGCGCTAAAAAATGCGCAGAACCAGGAATTATTTTCACAAATAGATTTAGAAATTATAATTTAATGGAGTTAGTTGATTCGTATCAAATTGAAACAAGTAACCCATGCGGTAAGTGGTGTTTGCCGCAGTAAAATCGCGTAAAAACGGTGAAGACTAAGTTATTTTATATAAATTTTATTTTCTATTTTATTGTAAAGGTTAAAATAATATATTTATATATAAAATAATATGTTAATACCGTGCTAATTTAATAGATTGCGAAAGGCTATTAAATAGTGTAGAGCATAGGTTTTGAATAAATATAATAAACCCAAGAGTATGCGATAATAATTTATAAAGTGACAAATTTAATAAACCAAAAAAATTTATATAGGACAAAGTACTAAAACTTTAAAAATTAGAAAATCTAGTCATTATAGAAAAGCTAGAAATTCTAAAAAGAAATCTGTTTATTTTAACAATGCCTTATTAAAATATAAAGAATCTGATTTTCAATGGGAGATTTTAGAAGAAGTTTCTACTTAAAAAGAATTAGATTTACGTGAACAATATTGGATTCAATTTTATCATTCAAATAATTCAAATTTTGGATATAATTTTAAAGCTGGTGGACAATTTAATGGTGGCATTAATTCACAATCTACTAAAAATAAGATTGGAGAAGCTACAAAATTAAGGTAGAAAAATCCTGAATTATCTAAACAAATATTAAAGGGTTTACAAAAAGGAACAAAAACTCAAAAACAAAAGCTTTAGTTAATTTAAAAAAATACACATGTATAAATTGTAGAAAAGAATTTATATATAGACCTAAAGACGTTAATGGAATAAAGCCTAAATACTGTTCTAAACAATGTTCACGAAAAACCTTAAATAAATGTATTAATAAAGCCAATCAAATAAATAAAGAATTACAAAAAATTAAAGATTTAGAAAATAAACAAAAAAAAATTGATAATTGGTGTAAAGAACATATAAAAAATATAAAAATATTACATTTAATAAATTAACACCAATTTTTAATAAGTTATTGCAACTAACTGGTTTACAAGACATTAGATCTATTTTAAGAATTTATGGATTTAAAAGTCGAAAAAAATTTGTACAAGAATTATTAAAAATATATGCCGAACAGGTCTGAATTAACAGAAGTACCCTATGATCGCTATAAATAGGTATGAGAGAAATCTCCTGAAATAAAGAATAAAAAATCTTTATGATAACATTAAGGAACAACCCCTAGCGAAGAATTCGGCGTGCAACCTTTCATCAATTAATTTATCCGAATATATAGAACACCCGTTTACTAATCAAGCAGAATTAAATTATAAAGAACTTAAAAACGATGTTAAACACATTGTTAGAGCAATGGATGATGTTTTAGAAGAAAATGTAAAAAATCATGCTCTTCAAGAACAAAAAGAAATGTCATTAAAATTCAGAAACATTGGTATTGGTATTATGGGATGGCACGATGCTCTAATTAAAATGGGCATTGTGTATGGATCTCAAAAAGCAGTGCAATTAACCGCTAAAGTAATGAACGAACTCTTCCGTTATGCATTAGAAGCTAGTATAGAATTGGGAGAAGAACGTGGTAACTTTCCAGGATATTCCTCGAAAGTATGGGATTCTGAATTCATTAAATATAATTTATATCCAGAAGAAATTGCACGCTACAAAAAAAGAGATCATCTACGTAATTGTTCACTTTTAAGTATTGCCCCTACAGGCAGTATTGGCACCCTTTTAAATATTTCCACAGGAGTAGAGCCCTGGTTTTCAATACATTACACACGTCATACAAAATCACTTGAGGGTGATAAAGATGTCGCATTTGAAGTATGGGCACCGATCGCAGAAGAAGCAAATAAACGAAATTGGCATCCAGAAACTTTAATTACATCTGAAGAAATTAATTATAAAAATAGAATTAAAATGCAGGCAGCATTTCAAAATAGTTGTGATACCGCAATTAGTTCTACAGTTAATCTTCCATCTACTGTAACAGTAAAAGACGTAGAAGAACTTTATATGTATGCTTGGGAAATGGGTTTAAAAGGTATTACAATTTATGTTGCAGGAAGCAGAGATCCCATTTTGGAAACAAATGAACCAAAAAAGAAAGAATTACCAGAACAAGTTTCTAAATTACCAAGAGGATTTATAATGAAAGCTGATGATAATTGCATCGGTTTAAAACGAACATTAATAACTGGTTGTGGAACACTACATTGTGAAGCATTTTTTGATCCACATAGTGGTGATCTTTTAGAAACTTATTTAAGTAAAGGTTCAAAAGGTGGGTGTAACAATTTTATGATTGGTTTAAGTCGTATGATAAGTCTTTCTGCTCGTGGTGGAATTAAATTAGAAAACATTTTAGATCAATTAAAATCTTGTGGAACTTGTCCATCATATGCTGTTAGAACAGCTACTAAAAAAGATACATCTATTGGATCATGTTGTCCTGTCGCTGTAGGTAATGCATTAAAAGAAATGCACACTGAAGTATTAGATAGAATTAATAGATGCGTAGAACCATATATACCAAATCAAACCGAAGAGTTAAAAATTGAAGAGATTGAATATGAAGAATGTCCAGAATGTCACCACAAAACATTAATACACAACGCTGGCTGTATTCAATGTATAGATTGTGGCTGGTCAAAATGTAATTAATATAATTTATGTAATTTTTATTTTATAAATGAAAGAAATTGAATTACACAATCGAGTTAAAATAGAATTAACATCAGCATATAAATTACAAATGGCTGAAAGTTATATTAAAAAACTCAATCAACAAATAGGAAGTGATAGTTCATATATTGAAGAATTAGAAGATCTTAATAAAAAATTACAAGCAGATTGCGAACAATTAAGAAATGAAATAAAAATATTTCAAGATAAAAATAAAGCAATTTTAGATAAATATTCACAAGATACACATAAACTTAAAACAACAGACGTTTTTAACAAGTTGATGACCAAGAATAAAAAACTTGAAGAAAAGATAGAAATGTTAAAAAATGAACGAGATTCATTAATTTATAGAATATCTTGTTTAATTAACTAAATTTATGGAAAACATTATAAAAAACTTTTTTAATAATCACACCCTAAAACAAGAAGATTTATATTCAATTTTAGAGGCTTGGGGAAATGCTTTTTCACCAAACTATAAAAAAGAATATATTGATATAATTTTAGGTAGTAATTTATGTGAATTTGTTGATTGGAGTAAAGTATTAAGAGATTTGGCACAAAATTTGCATATGTCTGTTGTATATATATATAACTCACAAGGAAAAATTATTAAAACCTATGTTGATTAGAGAAGAAAATCTTGTAATACTTGATGCAAAAAACAAAGTTCGATTAATTTCTATTCGATTAAGCAATAATCCTATCGATAACACTTATCAAATAAACAGAACAACTGGACAATTTGGTGGCAAAACAATTTATCGACCAACAATTACTATTGCTTCTGGTAAAATTAAAAAAACTATCGGAGAACAAGCGTCTTATCAGTATAATAATATTATACAAAATTATTTAGATAAAGGATATGTCAAATTGTCATCTTTAACAAAAGCAAGACTTGATGTATTAACAGAAGGTGTTATAAAATCTCTTTTATGCGGCAACGTTATACCCGAACATTATACATTACCAAGACCAATGTTAGCAAAATCTTCAGATCGCTGTTCGGCAGATATCTGGGATAAACAGTTAGCAATTTCTGCCAAAATTTCAGGTGTTAGAATGTTAATGTATTATCAAAACGGTGTTATTAAAACAGCAAGTAGAGGTAGTAAGAATTATAATGTTGCTACCGAACATTTAAGAGAAGATCCTATTATTAAAGCATTATTTAAAACAAATCCTAAATTAATATTAGACGGTGAATTATACATTCATAGTTTTAATTGGTCAGAAGAAAGATTAACACAAGTTGCTAGAGTTTCTGAAAGAATACCAGAATGTGATGAATTAGAGTATTGGATATATGATTATGTAGATACAAAACCATTTAGAGAGAGATTAACAATACTAAAAGCAATGAAAGAACTTTTTCCAGAAAATTCAAAGATAAAATTTATGGATCATTATATACTTTCTGGATATAATAATATAAAAAAAACACACGACACTTTTGTAAACAACGGTTTTGACGGATTATGTGCAAGAACACTTGATAAAGAATATGGAATAAATAAACGAAGTGCTTTATATTTAATTAAATTTGAAAATTATAAAAAGTCTGAATTTAAAATAACTAAAATTGAAAAGGATGAAAGTTCAGAAAATCTTAAATTTACATTAGCTGATTATGAAGAACGAGAATTTACAGTAAAACCAACCAATGTTACAGATTTAAACGAAATATTAAATAATAAAGAAAAATATATTGGTAAAAAAATATATTGTGGCTATAGTTATTTATCAAAAGATAAAATACCAATTTATCCTATATTATCACATATTAACTTTGTAGAATAATGAAACATTATAAAATAAAAAAATCTATTTTAAATAATAACTTATTATCTATTAATCTATATTTTAAAGATATTGCTAAATTTAAAACACTGTCAATAAAAAACGAAAAAGAGTTATTTACAAAATTAAGAAGTGGTGATGATAAACTACGTGAAAAATTAATTAATTCTAATTTAAGATTTGTAATCTCAATTGCTAAACAATATCAAAATAGAGGTGCACAATTATCCGATTTAATTGAAGCTGGAAATATTGGTTTAATTGAAGCTGTGGATCAGTATGATTTAAGTTATAATGTTAGATTTGCTTCATATGCTGCTTATAAAATAAGAAAGCATATCTTGTTGGAAATATCTCAACATAATAATATCATAAATATCCCATATAATAAAACAGACATATTAAATAAAATTAATAAAATTAAACACGAATTTGAACAACATGAGCAACGTGAACCAACTATAGAAGAACTGTCTGTTATTTTAGAATTACCAGAATATATCATTAAAGAAACTATAAATAATGCTTCAATTACAATCGTTCCTGAAACAAGCATTGGTCCAACTGGAGAAATTTTAAATGTTTTTGATACAATTGATCTTGAAGATTCACCAAAGGAACCAGTATTATTTGACAACGTTCAAGCTTTCTTAAAAACGGCATTAAATCCAATGGAACAAATAATAATAAATAAATTATTTGGCTTTCAAGAAGATCCAAAAACACTTGATGAAGTTGGAAAAGAACTAAATGTTACATCAGAACGAGTACGTCAAATAAAAAATAAAGCAATCATAAAATTAAGAAAAAATCCAGATATTACAAAATTTAAAGCACTAATTGAATAAAAAATACCCTCTTCAGAGTTTTCTGAAGAGGGTTATTTTTTTTATTCAAGATCTAAATGCATATCACTTAAAACACTAAATGAATCATTAGCAGCATCCCATAAAGAATAATTGTCACTAACAATTCCTCTAAAAGCATTCGTAAATATATCTTGCAAAACATCTTGCCCAACAAATCCAAAACCACTTAATGGCTAAATAACACTGTGATACATATCTAATTCTTTACTAACACGATATATTGTATCTTCTGTCATAGCAACAGCTCGAGTTTCTTTTTCGTCACCACCACTAAAAATAAAACGCATGAGTGCAACAAATAATGCAAATATTAGATGATTAAAAATCCACATTATTGTATTTCTTAATCGTTGCGGATTCTTTTTAATTTCAGCAACATCTAATCTACAAATTTTATTAATTGTCCACATTGTAGAAATAAACAACCCTTCTCTTGGACAGATTAAATCAGTCAAAACTCTTCTATTTGGATTTCCATTTTTATCAAACTCGTTTTCTGTCTTACGCATTAAACCATTATCGTCTTCTTCCCAATATAACAATTTACCAGTAATAGAATCTTTTTCCTATACTGTTTTTATAATAGATGATTTTGTACCAATTGCTAAATTACGACGTACCTCTGCTGGTAAAAACGTTAAAAATTGTGTATATAAATGCCACCACAAACCTTTCTGAATTGATGCACGTTCTTGATGAGAATAATAACCATATATTAAGCCAATTTGTTCTTTATAAGACCGCATTTCAGCAGTAGTATAACATCTTGGAAAAGAGTCATATTTTCCAGAATTATAATGAAGATGTGTACCATCTTGATTTTTCCAACCTTCTTTTTCGAATTGTTGCATTCGATATATATAAAAGTTTTTAGCATCTTGATAAGCACGTGTTTTTGGTTCAATTGTATCATTTCTATGAATCCAAAATTCTTTAACTCGAGAGTCTTTAGAAATATCATAAACTAACTTACCGTCTTTAATTGAATGTGCTTCCCATGTTCCATCGGCTAGCATCTTAGCAACTAAAAGCGTCATACGATTGAACCAGTCTGGAGAAATTACATTCATATAAAGCATTCTTGAACCAAAATTTCTTAATCCATAAGAATCCCACGCCATTTTTTCACGGGCTACTGGTAAATCCATATCATTAATCTAATATATCTCGTTTAACAAATCAACAATAGTTTTATCACCAAAATGCATATCTCCAAAAAACTTTTTACCATATTCACCAAAGAAATTTGGTCCAAAAATAATACCAGCGGCTTTTGTTAGATGCGACATTGTAATTTTGTTCTCATTTTCTAACTAATTTGTTAAAACATTCATTGTATTACGTAATCTACCAAGAATCATTTCCTTTAAAAACAAGCCGGGTCTAACTGCAATTTTGGTAAGAGATGTTAATTCTTTTACAATACTTTGTGTAACTGTTAAATCATTAAACTCTTTATCAATCAAGTTTCTACCATATACTGAAATTTTTACTCGATTAAGCACTTCTTCAGCCTATTTTGAAAAATCCTAACCAGTAGCTAACTCAATTATACGTATTTCTGAAAGAGCCCTATCGGCAATCTATAATACATTTTTAAATTGAAATGTTTTTATATCTTCTAGTATATAATCAACAATAACCTAATTTAAATTAAACGACCAACCAGTTTCACTTTGTGCAATATGCATTCTTTCATCAACATCTTCCCAATTCCAGTATTTATTTTTAATTTTGAAATTTTTAATATCTTTATCTTGACGGTCTCTCTAATATTCTGAAAAATTATCTCCATTTAAATTATTTTTCATACGATTAACCGTATTTTTTAAATATGTATAAAAACTTTCTTTACCCTAAAAAACTTTACTTATATTACGAACATTACTAGCACCATTTAATAATGGACAAAATGTGAAAACATCATTATTCTATATTTCTATTTTATAATCTTCAAATTTATCAGATTGTTTAAATTCAGCAAATGTCATTCTGAGATATTTAGAATCAGAGTGATCTTTTAATTGACGTTTATAAGATGGTGCATGTTTATACAAATTCCAAATTAGAATTTCAAGATAATTCTTTTGTTCTTCACTTAAATCGTTTTTTCCAGAATATGGATTTTTTAAAAGCATATTCTGTTCATCTTTAAATAATGTTTTATAAATAGAATCATTATCGTTAATTATCTACCAAGATTTACCATATGCCTTAACAAATGCTTTAGATGCATTATTTATTTCTTCACACTCTCTAGTAGCCTATTCTATAATTTGTGATATTGCATTATCAACAAATGAATTAAATCTATTAACAAATTGATCGGGATTTGAATAACTAGACGATGTAGATAAACCTTGAAGCAAACCAGATAATTGTAATCCTTTTTTAGTATATCGATTAATTACACCTCTACATAGAACATTAAGTCCCATTACAATAGATTCCTACCAAGTAGCAGCATACTAATTTATATCATACATTTCTTCAGCATACATACCACTTAAAGCATTATCTAATTTTTCTAAAATTGCTTTACAATAATCTAAAGCGTCTGTTAATTTTTGTCTTGTATGACTACTTGTTACTGATGAAATTTCTCTAGTTAATGTTGTAATTAAATTATTTAGTAATTCTTTTTTTAACTATAAATCAGCATCAAAATCCCAATTTTCTAAAAGTTCTGCCTCATCAGATCTATTATAACTATATAAAGTTGCTGTAGCAGCATTCACAATACCAACCTCTATAATTTCATCAACCGACGCTAATCCTAATTTTGAAAATTTATCATAACAATCTTTAAACAAATCACCGTTTTTATAATTTCCCTATTTACAAAGCGTCTATAATAATTTAAGTGTTTTTGTTAAAGTTTCTAAATTTGTAACCTTTGCATCAGTTAAACCAGAAGAACTTAATAATTTAACATCTCCTATTTTAACGTTTTTATCAGGATCAAAACCATCAATAAATTCACCAATTGTTAATGCAGCACGTAATCGATAAATGTCACCAATACAATAACGTAATCCAGGATTTTCATAAGAATTTAAAGCTTTTGGATCGGTAACAATACTTTCTAATATATGTTGTTCTATGTTTGGACTATATTCAAAATTACTTACCGACGGAATCCACTATATAAATTCGTAACTATTTGTCTAATTATTTTTAAATGTGATAATAAATTCATTTTCCATTGGCGTGCACACATATTCGTACTTTGGACTAAAATACTAAATTAAATTGTGATACATACCTGTAATGTGATTATTATCATCAATTAAAAATGATAAATCGTGATCTCTTACTGCTTCAACAACATCTGTAAACTATGATATTCTGTTTCGAATACGCGCTTCAGTTTCAGCTTCTATAAAAGAATCAATTGTATATTCTTTTGATGATTTAATTTTACCTTCGCTTTGTTTAAGTATTACTGTAACTTTATCACCATCAACAATAAACTATCTATAATTGCTCTTACTTGGCTCTGCAAAACATAAAAATGAAAAACTTGTGTTTTTTTCAGCATTTTTTATTTTTTTAAGAAAATCTTCTTTAATATCTTCGGATATAATGTTTCTTAAAAATTTTTCAGAACACAACGCAACGTGTTTTTCTTTAACTCTTCTTAATTTTTCTTCCTCGTTTCCGTTTACAACAATTTTACGAGGAAAAAATTTAGAAAAACCTGAATTTATCTTCGTTTTTAAACCAGCAGGAATGCTTTTTATATTAAATGAATCTTCATTTGTTTTAATAACAGATTCTGTTTCACCAACATCTTGATTAAAACTTAAAATAATATTCTTATATGAAATATTTGTTGGATTGATTCCATAAGAACTTAATATTTTAGAATACGCTTCTAATTGTCCCCAATGAGTAGCTCTTACTTTATCATCTAATGCACCAGTTCTTGTTGTATTTTTAAAGTCAATTAAAGTTACTTTACCGTCTGGAGAAATTATAATAATATCTGCTTTACCACGTAATGGAAAACCACCAGTACTTTTTGCAGAAACTAATTTTTGTTCAGTTAAAATTTTACAACCGGCATATTTATCTGTTATATTCTTAACTAAACTTAAAGTATCTTGATATAATTTGATTCGAAAACTTTCGTCTGTACTAAGGCGTTTTAAAAAGTTCATAAAAACACTACTACCCATAGTAGAATAACCTGTAGCATTTTCTTCAAGTTTTAGCAGTTCTTCGTATTTTGCATAATGATTTTTTGAAACTCGTGAAATCTCATCCTAAAATTGTTTCTACAATTTTGCAGCTTCTCCTTTTTCTTTACCAATTGTTTCAAAAGCATAGTGCATTGCTGAACCAAATTCTAAACGAAAACTTGTTAAAACATCTGCATAACTTGTAGCAGAACTTAATTTTTTAGCTTCTTTTGATTCACCAAAAATCAAAGAATTTACTAAATTTGTAACAGTTTCAGCCCCTTTTACAGAATCATATCTTGCTTCATTTGCTTTTATTGCATCAAATATGTCATTCTAACTTTCTAAATTATAATAACAGAAATCTGAATTTTGTGCGTTAAATTTATCAGCAATAAAACTTGAAGACAAAGTTGCAAATATTTTATTTCTCAGCTCCTAAATACTAGGAGCTGAGAATTCGGTTTTTCCATCAACATATTTATATACACAAGCCATATTAACAAACTAATTTAATTTTACTTAATGCTTTATTACTTATGATCTATCTTTTAAAACTGTCCATATTATATTCTGAAACAGTTTCTGCTATAAAATCAGACCCATAATTCTATAAAACATTTATAAGAGAATATTGCATATCAATTCCATCAAGTTCAGATATTGATAATTCAAATATTTTTCTAAACTACTTATTTATTACATCTCTAATTGTTTCAAATGATTTATCATCTTCAGACGCATACTATTTTTCAATTAATTCTACAACATATTCTTCAGCATTTCTAACGTCATTATCAGTTTTAATTCCATTTTTTGTAGTTTGTTTAGACGCCCATTCCACAATCTACAAATATGTTTCAGGACTCTATGCCTTTAATGCATATAACAGCATATGCGTAAATTCGTGTGCACATTGACTAAGAATATAATTAGAAACTGATACATTTTTTGGTTTTGATTTTAAATAAATTGTAATGCCAGAATCAGTTGCTGTTGCAAAAACAGTTTTACCTTTATTTTTTATTTCATTTTCATAATCTAAAACAACTGGTAAATGTGTAGCATTTTGAATTGCCTAAATAACATCGTGACATACATCTAATTCAGACCTCTCTATTGTTTTTAACTATTCTTTTAAAGATTGTCTTGTAATAAATTCAGTCTATGGTTTTTCACTTAATTTCACAGCGTTATTATTAAGTAACATCTGTTCTGAAACAACCGTTATTCCACAATTTTTATCAAATCCAATATCATTTGTATTAGCATAATTGTGAGTTACATACTCTGCTATAAACCCATTCTATGTTTTTTCTAATATTTTATAAACAGTTGTATTTATTTTTCTAGAATGTGTTTCAATATAATCACCTGCTTTAATTGCTTTAATTGTTGTTTTTGTCAATTTAGTCTAATTTTTAAGACCAAGACAATCTACTTTAGGTGTTTCATCAAGAGTATGACCGTTTAGTATTACAACATTATATTTAGTTGTCTGATTGTTTAATTGTTTTTCTCGTATTATACTATAACCATTAGATAATTCAGGATGCCAAATTGATTTTAGCTCTTTTTCATTAAAATCAGATTTTTTAAATCCAAGTAATACTGGTTTTACCTGATTGAAAAATTCAGAATCTGTTCCATATTGTATAGATGAAATTTTATTTTTATTAACAACTCCGTTATTTGTAAGAACAATGTTATCATCTACATTTAATACACGTCCAGTAAAAGTAACTTGTTGCTAATCGTTTATTATTGAAACAATCTAACCTTCTTTTAAATTATCAAGTAAATAATTAAATAGAACAGCGTCATCTTTTTTATTAACATTATTTGTAGCTGAAACATTTTCAATTTTTACTTTTGGAACTTTTACAGAAGTGGTTTTATATTTATCTATAGTATATGAATTATTATTTGTAGTGTTGGTAACTTTCCAATTTCCATCAGATTGTTTATCAAAAACAATTACATCTAAATTTGAATTTCTTGCTATTATTCTGTGATAAACACGACCGTTGATTGATTTTACTAAAACGTCAGAAATAGTACAATATACATCGCCGTTTGTTTTTAAAATTTGACAGCCGGCATATAAATTACCAATTGGTATTGAAATAGCAGTATCATCAACTTCAACTGAAGAAACATCTTTAATAAATGTATTTGGAGCAGCAATTAATTTTTTAACAGAGTTTGGAATTACTTTTGTTGTAAGTAATTGTGTACCATCTATTGCTACAAATAAGTTTTTACCATGTTTTGTATCAGCCATGTATATATATTCATGCTTATCATCTGATACCAAATCACCCTATTCTAAATTAGAATTTTTATCAACATCAACATAATAAAGCTATTTGTGTCCACTCAAAATTACATTTTCATAATTGAAAACAGTTGTTAACGCTTTTGTTTTAATTTCGTTTAATTCTGAATTTTCTTCCAAATAATCGATATATTGTCTAATAATATTTTTATCAAACTGTTGTAATTCTGTTTCAGTTAACTACTATAGCGCATCTATTCTTGCGTTTTCACTAATTCCATATTTCAATGACATTGCTTTTTCCTATAAAAACAAATCAAGTAATGCCATTTCTGGATTTTCACCTTCAGCAATACTAAGTGAAACTGGATCAATTACAAATAATAACTATCCATTTACTTCTGTAACATAATTAACACCATTTTTTAATTTCAATAAAATTGCAAAATCTTTATCTAAAAAAGTTTTTAACAATTTATTTTTTGTATTAAATGATATATTTTGATCCTTTAAAATTTTTGTAATTGATGTTGGTGTACTCAACGCTTCTTGAATATTCTCATCTAAATATGGTGCACAACTATCTAGAAAACTTTGAACTTTATCACAAGCAATTTTAATTTCATCTTCACTTAAAACACCTTCTTCTATTGTGCTTAAACTTAATTTGAAATCGTTTATTACACCATTTAAGCCTGTGTGTAAAACATCAATATTAACAATATGCTTAGATTTAGAATCTTGAGTTACTTTAATATCACATAAAACGTGTCTACTATTTAAATATTTTTGTAACTAATCTAATCTTAAATTTTTACTAAAGTTAGTACCAATTTTAGATAGTGTAGAAACCCAGTTATTACTAATATCTAATTCATACGATACTCCAGTTTCATCATCATCCTATACTGTTACATTAGAATTGTTATAAAGCGCATCTAAATATGGTGCTAAAAACGTTGTGATATTTTCTAAAGTGTTTCTTGCTTGTTCTTTACTTTTTAAATCTTCTTCTGTTTTAGCGTCTGACTAAATTTTTAATAATAATCTATCTAAATCATTATATACGGTTTCAACACCCTATTTTAAAATTGTGGAATTTTTTGAATTATTTGTAATAGTTTTCATACCAGTAATTTTTCCTTTACCAGTAATAATTCCATAAATATATAGCAATTCTCCAATATTAAATTGTGTTCCATCAACACTCCTTATCATACTCGAGTTTTTGCGAATAAAGTCAAACTATGTAATCGCACTATCATATGCTTCTTTAAGAGAATCATCATTTTTAGTTGCAAACGGATCAATGTTAAAATCATAATACATTTGACCAGTATTTTTATCAACTTTTGAAATAAGACTCTTAAAAAATATATTGTCTTTGTATTGTTGCTATAATTTTGGTATTAAAGCGTTAACTAAATCTACAAAATTACGAATTCCTTCAGAAGACGATAAATTAATTACTGCGTTTCTACCATAATTCTAAAGAATATCCCAACTATCTTGTGCACTGGAAACAACAAACTGGAACTTATCGCTTGATCTAAGATACTAACCAATTACCCAATCATCAACAAGTCTAAACGCTTTACTGTTTAATGTTTCAGATTCTATTTTACTTCCAATCGAAGTATCTAGTTTACTAATTGTATTCTTTGCTATCCACGCTTTTCCAGAAACAGATTCAAATTGATTAATTAATTCTGCTGTTGCTTTTAACTAAGCTCTAAAGTGAGGAGATTCGTTTATTAGTTCACCAACATTTACAACTTGTTTTAAAATACCGTATTGTTCTATAATTATATCTTGATATGTTGGATCGTTAAAAAACTTTAAAATATCAAATGGAGATTTAAAATCGTCAATAGTGTATTTACCCTATTTTTTAATTTTTTCAATACTGTCACTTGCCATTTTAGAACGACTAAGTGTAAGATTATCTAACCACGCTTTTAATTTAGCATATCTTGTTTCAACACCTTGATTTACTTTGAAAAAGCTCGTTATTGTTCTTAACTCTTGTGCAAAATCATAAATTTTTAATAAACTTTCTCTAGTAACAGCATCAACAGTATTTAAATTTTTTAAGACATCTCTAACATTTGTTCTATTTTTTTCAAAACGGTTAACTTCTAACGCATCTGCAACATCACCAAAAAATTCAACACAAATATCCATTACTGTTTGAGGATCAATGCCAAGAGTTATCATTGCTAACGGCATTAATAATAAATCAGGTGTACCATAAATACGAGCCAACTGTAATTCTTTAGCATTATCCGTTGCTAAACTGATAAATACACTTAAATTATCTGCAACGTTATCTTCAAAATTAATAGCATAATATAAAAGTGTCTTTAAATTAGGTGGATTTACTCCAAATTCCTATTTATATACATTATACACTAACTATAATTTCTTCTCATATTCTGTTGTTGGTACAAATTTACCATTTATTAAATTCTTAAACGCATTATAATATGGATGTGCTTCTTCACTTATATAATTACTATCAAATAATGCATTAAATTTACTCTATTCTAGTACAGTATTGGCTAACCGAATAAATGAATATTTACCAAGATTTTGTTCTTCTATATTAAATTCTAAATCAACTCTAAAAGATTTTTTTATTATATCACCAGTAGGTTTTTTATAAATTTCATTAAAGTATTGTTGTAACGCTCCAGCAGCTTTTACACCATTTGCTGAAATACCAACATCTTCTTTACCCATACTATTATCATATTGTACACGCGCAATAGTCCACGGATTCCATTCATAATATGTATGCTTATTTTTAGATGCTGTATCACCTAATCTTAAATTTCGTTTATTTTCAGAATTATCTATAGCGTGTTTGATTGGCTAAGTACTCATTGGTTGTTCAGACGCTTCCAAATTCTACAGATTTCGAGATTGTTCTAAAATTATCTCTGTTATCTTATTTTTAAATCCATATGATGACTACTATTTATAATTAATAAATTTTTGTACAAGCTCTACATCATCTTCAGAGTTATATTCAACAACATTTTGCTCATTTAATCTCTAAATTATTTTATCAATTAACTCATATTTATCATCACGTGTTTCTAATGCGCTAAATGTTCTATTTGTTACATCAATTCCACAATCTTGTAATATTTTATCAAACTCTGATGAACCTTGTTTATCAGTTTTTTCCAATCTATAATCCTAAGCCGTCGTTAATTTTAATGACTTTTCAATAAAATCAGAACTATTATAATCTGTAAAAACGTTTCCTTGTATTAACCCATTTTTTGAAACATCAAACATTAAAGTATATGCTTTATCAATATCAAAGTCAGAACCCTAAAACCACATCTCCCAAATATTCATGTAACCGTTGTTAAACTCATCATCTGTATAAGCAACAGTTTTTGTAGCAAGGAATGATTGAAATGACTGTGATGGGATACGGGCGGAAATTGTTTTTAAAGACAATAACCAACTATTATATTTAGCGATCGTTAATTGTTTTATTGATGTTTCTAAATCGTTTCCACGAACACCATGATTGAATTTTGCAACATCTTTCCAAGTTGTATCTTTATCGGTAACTAAAACGTTTCCTTTGTTAGTATAACGGTATATCGCTTGAACAACTTTCGCACCACCATTATCGATTGCTTGTACAAAATCCTTAATAAAACTTGTATCGTTTGCAATTATTTTTAAAACACGTTTTCCATCAACATTTTCTAAATAACCACAAAACTATTCAGGATCAACACTTCTATTGTTAGGAGCATAACAAAGAAAATTATCGTTTGGATCTACAACGATCCAATTTAAACCGTCCTTCTTTAAATATACATTTTGTTTTTCTTTATCTTCTACTGTAGCATCTCTTTTTACAAAAATAATTTCACCACCATTTGTAGTTAAGCCCAATTCTCCTTTTTGTAACTATGTTTTTAATGTTAACAATTCTCGAATATCTGTTTCAAAGAACAACTCACCTTTTTCAAGAATTTCTGACAAAGAGTTTGACCCAAGATTAAATTCACTATGTGTCTTTGGAATTACTTGTTCTCCAAGTTCATCTTTTATTTCTAAAATACGAGTTATTTTATTTTTACTAATAAAGTCAGCTTTAGTAGCATAATAGCCAATACCTTTTTGTAATAAAGCTAAATTTTCTCTATGCCACTTTTTAGCAAATAATTTTTCAGATTCGTTTTTAGCTTCTATAATTGCCTATGTAGATTGTAAACAAAACAAATTATTCCAAGACCCATTCTCTTCCTAAAACGTAATGTTATGACATTTTAAATTTCTTTGCTTTTTATATACTTTATATACTTCTTTATTATTAGAAATTATATTTTTTATTTCAGCTAAAGAAATTTTACCATTTGTAAAATTATTTTCAAACGGCACAACCTCATATATAGAATTTCCAATTCTAACATTATCTCCAACGGCAATTTTGTAAAAATTACTCGTATCTAATGACTCATCTTCCCAAAACTCTTTATTTATTTCCAAATAGCGATTTATTTTTTCTGAAGGTGATATTAATTCTGAATCACTTGAAAAATCTATAATAGCTTCTGCTTTTTTAAGCAAATCAGTACGAGTGAAAATATCACCATTACGGTTTTCATATAAACCAACAATGCCTTGTGCTGGATTTTGAATTAAAGCAATACCTTTAAACCGTTGTTTAATTGTTTCATTATTTAAGTTTGATATAATATCTGAAGCAATTTTATAAAATAAATCTGGATTTGAAACAGGCAATAATGCTGATTCCTAATTAATCTCGTTTAAAAATTCCTAAACTAGCTAAATGGCATTACTTGCAATTGAATTCTTTTTTAAAGACTTATATAAACGCTCTCCAAGCATTCTCTATAAATCTTTAATGTTTTTATAATCAGTATATTTACGTAAACTTTTTTCTACAATTTCACCCAATGCAACATAAGCTTTATTAACTAAATCGACATTATTACCATTAAACGCAATAGCTGTAATAACCTATGTTAATGCTGGAATTTCAGAATCTTCTGCCAAGTGTGTATAATCTTGCTAAATGCCAAAATATTTAGTTTCAAAAGTTCCAGTAACTAACTTACCACTAACTAAATCTTGTGCAGAATTAAAGCCCAAAGACCCACTTTTAACAGCTTCAGAATCACATATTTTTGCAATCATTTGAGATTTAATGGTAGAATCACCATACTACCCAATCAATGTAGCCAGCATGCGATTATTAGCATCTGATGTTTTTAATTCCTAATCAACATATGATTTACAGTATGCTCCACCAAATGCTTTCCATAACTAGTATAAGTTTTCAATTACATATCCACCTGTAATATCGCTACGCTTAACATCAGAACTAAAAAGACCAGCTACCAAAGAATCATCTATAACTTCATCAGTATTATCGTTTTTCCATGTAAATTTAACAGACAAATCATCTTGAATATCAATTGCATCAAGATATGCGTTTTGGCCATTAAAATTAACAAGAATTGGTTTAAACTATAGCGTTTTATTAGAATCCTTTGCGGCTTTCCAACTCTATAAAAGATTATTGGTTTTTGCTGGAGATAACATAACGCGCATTAAATGCTCGCCATTAAAAGCACTTTGTGTTAAAGCCTCATCAAATGTACCTTGTATCCAAGAATTATTCATAGTATACTCGGCATGTTTTATTTGAGTAATACTATAATCTGTTGTATATAAACCAATTGTTTTCCTCGAACCTAAATATTTTTTTCCTGGATAACTATTTTCTTCTAATATTGACCAAATGGGATTTACAAATGTAGCACCATCGTGTGGGTGTAAATATTCACTTGTTCCAAAATGATTTGTAACTTTTACTTGAGGAAACTAACAAACAGCAATCTTCATTGTTGGCGAAACACCGTATTGATTTGCGTACATTGGTGTAAAAGTTACAACACCAGCGCTATTACGTTTTTTACCTTTACTTAAACGACTCGTATATTCTTTAACAGCTTTCTAATAAGCCTATGATTTTACATCACCATTAAACAAAGATTTAACTTCTTCTGTTGTAATATTATCAGAAACACCCACGTCGTGATTCCACGGGTGTTTAATACCAATCTAAAGTTCAGCCTCTTTAAGTAATGTTTGAATTGCAAAATATCGAGTTAAAATAGTTTCGTGAATTTCATTTGTACTACTTTTTTTAGCGTTTAACCACGACCCATAAAAGAAATCTTTCCACGACTAATCGTCAAACTATACTCCAGTTATCGCATTTATTCTCTCCCAATCAACACTACCATCTTCTTTTAACGCTTTATCACTTAATATAATATCACAAATTGGTAATTCTGCATTTTTAACATCACTTAAAAATGTAGTTAATTGTGTATTATAATAATAATCAAATAACGTTCTATTTTTTGCTGTGGCAAGTTTTAATACAAACGCTCTATTTAAACCAACAAGTTTATCTTTGTTTATAACAAAGTCAGAATCTTTAATAAAATTAAATTCTGGTTCGTCTTTTTGTACTTCAAATACTGCATCATGTATTACTTCAAATGAAACACCATTTTCTAAAAAAGCAACAATATCTTCAACAGATTCAATTGTTATTGAATTATCTGGTTGTATTTTATTTACAATTTTTTGCCATTTTTCGCATATTTTCTATTCAATAGCCTCATAATATGCTTTATTTTGCTCATATATTGTATCTACTAATTCAGATGTTTTAGTATTTGAATCTAACAACTACATTATAGAATATGCAGTTACTGCTAAACGCGGCTTATCCGAATATCCTTCTGGTTGTAAATACAAAATTCCTTTATTAATTGAACTTTCTAAAAAATCTTTAGATAGCCACAGTGTCATAGTTTCATTAGCAGATAATAAAACTGGAGAAATTGCTATACCGTTTTTTAATAAAACATCGCTCCTATAACAAGAGTGTCCATCAAAGTTTCTTTTAAAACTTTGTTCATTTGGTCGTGTTAATAAATCATTTTTAATTAAAATATTTTTTTCACTACTTTTACCAAACTATTTTTTAAAAGCTTCTTTTGCTACCTAAAAATTATTATTTAAAGAAAAAATTCCCTGACCAGGTATATTATTTCCGTTCTAATCTAGAATTTTAAAATTGTTACGATCAACAGCATCAATTAAAATATTAACAAAGTCAATATATTCTCCACTTTTTGCTAAAGCATTTTTAAATGTGCTTTGTACAACATCTAATTCACGCTCATCCAAATACTTGTGACTAAAATAACGATTGTACATTTGCTACAATAAACTAACAAAACTTGCTAATTTAAGCATATTTTTAGATCCGTTTTCGTCAACAAAAAATTCCTAAATGTTTTCTAAGCTTATTCCAAGTATACTGTGTAAATTATTTAACGCCTTATCGCTAAACACCTAATTAAACGTTTCTCCATCACTCGTTGTATAACCAACTTGATATAAGTTATGAGCACGTTTTTTATAATTTTCAACTGCTTGACCAACAATTAAGTTTAAATACGCTTGTTTTGATGTTGCAACCCTATTTGTTGTTTTTTGTATTGTTTCTCCTTCACCAGTTTCAACATAAACCAAAGCAGATGTTGATTGTATATAATGTATTAACTAATTTAATACATCTCTTTGTGTAGCTAATTCAATTTTTCTAGATGCTTGTTTAATATTTGATAAAGCGTCCTAAAAAGTTTCATTATAATTTACAAGAGCCTAAACAATTGCATCACAAGATTGTAGTACAGATTGATTTCTAACTTTTTGATCTGATAACGCATCCTTTAAATTTTTAAAAGTGGGTTCCTTTAAAAATTTAGCAGACGCGCTTTTAGGATCTTCTTCGGCTAATTGATGAATTGTAGTAGCAATATTTGAAAGTGCGTTCCACGAAACATATGTACCGTTAGATTTTTTTATACTTGTTACGAAAGACTTTAAAAAATTAGCAGCTGTTTTTTCGCCATCGTTTTGACGAACGTCATCAGCAAACGATGGATTAAAAAATGTCGAAGAATCGAGACTATATTTTATTTCTTCTGTAGAAATAACTTTACCCTTTTCTGCAGCATTTAATGTAATTGTCTTAAACGCTTCACAAAAATCGTCAAAATTAGTAAGAATCAAGTAATTCTGAAGTGCATCAAAAAACTAAGACTTAAACTCACTTGATAAAAAATTATCAATTTTATCAGATGAACGATTCTTATCAAAGTATAATTTTTGATATTCAATTAACTTTGTAGCAACATGCTACATGACAATCTTATACTAATTATAAAAATTCTAATCAGATAACGTCTGTCTAAAACGAAAATTGTCCCCAGTGTATGAACATAATGCGTTTAACAACTATATTTTGATTGTTCTAATATTGTTATTTAACGACACATCGTCAAAACACAGATTTCTAGCAAATTTATTTGGATTATCATAATCACCAATAGTTAATTTTGTAAAAAAACTACGGATATTATTATATAAAATTTGATTTAAATTTGGACTAAGAAAATTAATCAATATACTTGGATTACTAATGTTAACCGAAGCACAATAGTTTCGGTTAACATTAGAATAATAAGAATTAATAATAGGTTGCTATAATTTTTTTAATTCTTCTTCCAACGAAGATTTAATTTGTTGATCCCCATCAGTATCGTTGATAATCTATAAAGCGTTTTTTACCAATATTAATCGTTGTTTACGAGGTAAGGATAAATAATTAGAATTATATTTAAACCCTTTCTCGTTTATTAGATTATTTAAAAACTATTCTCCGTTAAATATAGTTTTAATACCACATTTATTCATTGTTTATTTTTTTTAAAAAGGTATATCACAATTATCTTCGTTTGTATCTTCGTCTGTTTTACTGTTTAAGTTTTCAGATAAAAGATTATTATCAAATTCTGCACCAGCACCAAGCAAACCTTGTACGTAATTTCTACTTTTTTCCATTGCAGACTGATTAATTTTTGATTTTAAATATTTTTCAAAGTCTTGAGTATATTTTTGGTGTAAACTCTAAAATTCTGTAATAGCTTCTGTTACATGTGCCCATAATACAGAATTTAACTCATAATCAATATAACCAAGTATTGTATCCAATATATTTATATTGCTTAGCAATAACGGAACAACATCTTCATACGCTGTCTAAAAATCTTCCCAACTTTTATTACCTTCATCAGTAACAGCTGCTGTATTGTTAGTGCGGTTTAAAATCTCATTTTCTTGAGAACGTTCTGCATTATCAACAATTGATACCTACTAATTAGTTACAGTGTTTTTATACTCAAAACCGTTTTCTGTTAAATTAGTTATTTCACAAATCTAATTTTCATCATTAAGAAACTAATAACCTTTACTTAAAACATGATCACTATATTTTATTATTTTGTTTTTAGTATTAGCAGAATTATTTTTTTCAACAGACGTAAGATTCTAAAAATTTATTAACAATTTTGGAGCTTCTACAATTTTTGAAACTACAAGTTCAGTTAAGTTACTTTTAGAATTAATATCATTTATTTTATTAGAAAAACTGTATCCTTTTAGTGTAAAATCTTTATTTTTAATTTCCTTTTCTAACTATTCAAAAACAACTCTTAAAGATTTACGAACATCTGCCAAATCTTTCTGTATTTTAAAAGTTTCATCTTTAGAATTTTCCGAAACTTTTTTACCTTTTCCTTTTATTACAGAATGATACTCTAATAATTTATATAGTGCTTTCTAATTTGCAGTTAAATTGTTTTCCTCACAAAAACCGTCAAGTTTACTTTTTAATTGCTTTAAATCAATGATTTTATTTTTTTCATCTATTGGAACAATTTTAGTTATTGTATATTGTTTACCATCAGTACCTATTTCAGAAAATTTGACTTCTTTATAATTAAGATCCATTGCATACAACAACCCTTTAGTAAGCTGCTAAATAGTGTATTTCTACATAGCCTTTCCGTCTCTTGCATCGATGTAACTATTATCGTCTGCAATAATAGAACTTAAATCTACAGAAGCTTGTATTAATATAGGATACATTTCATTTGTTCCAATACGACGTAAAAGTACCCATTTTGTTTTATCAGCCCACAAAAGATTTTTTTCTGCCTGTTCAAAATTATATTTATTTAACCAATTAAAAGCGGCATTTTTACTGTCAAAATTGTGTACTTTTTTACCAGTACCATCTTCAACAATTTCCCATCCTGATTTTAATAATGCACCAACCGTTGTGTGTAAACCACCAATTCCATTAGGATCTAATTTAAACTACTTAACCTAAACGCCACTACTATATGTAACAGGTGTTTTAGAAACAGATTTTAAATATTTTGCTTCTGAACCATGTTTAAATTGATCGTGAAATTTAACATTATCTACATCAGTACCATCAAACTAAAATTCATATATTGTTGCTTTTGTTGGTACTTTTACAGAACCATTTCTACCTCTTTTCCAATATTTATCTATAATTAATTCACCAAGTAATTTTTCTTGAGTATCATAACTAAACGAACCTAATGTGAAATAATAATCAACATTATTTTCCTTAAAAACAATACCCATCCTCCACAAAGGAGCCGAGTGTGAAAAGTTGTTAAATTTTTCGTATGGTTTTTCCTATGATGATGTTGCAATATTTGTTGGGCAATATTCAATAAAAATTCTAGAATTATTATCAGACTATAATTTTAATGAAAGATTGTTTTTAAACGCAACATATTGTCTAATAAAGTCATCTAACTAAAAATCAAAATCTGGCTTAAACTCTGTAACAAGATTTGAGTTATTTTTTAATAGCGTTGCAAAACCAACTAAATCTCTATTTTTAGTGCTTTGTGCATCAATAATTGTTTGTAATTTGCCATCATAAGAAGTTTGTGTTTTTAGATCGTCGTTTAATTTATCGTAATCAACACCTAAACGAGTGTACCACTATTCAATCTATAAAACTTGTTCTCCATAAACATCCCAATTTTTCTAAAAATTCTGTTCGTCTTCAGAATTATTGTTTTGTTCAACAACGGGTTTTTCAGATTTAATTTCTACTTTTACAGGTTCAATTTTTACTGTTTCTAAATTATCGGCAAAATAATTAATCTCTTCAACACGTTGTTTAGCAGATTGATCACGAGTATCTGATACAAACTCTTTAATTGAATTTGATTTTATACTTGTCTAAATACCAGTATTTTTAAAAGCCTTGTTTTGATCCAACCCCATTAATAAACCACGCTTTGGTCTAGAAAGTAACATAAACAAATTCTTTGAACTTGTAACAATACCATATTTTTCTGAATTAAAACCATCTACTAAAACATAATCATATTGCTGACCCTATGCGTCGCTCAATTTAATAACGTCCCAAGTATTAAATTGTTTTTTAAATTCTTCAATTTGCTCCGCAGTAGTTTCGTCTGGTACAATTACAACTTTTGATACATCTTCAATAGCATTAATTTTGTCAAATGTTGTCATTAAATCGTTTGTTTCTTCAGCAATATGATATCCAAGTACAGTATATTTAGAACTTTTATTTGAATCGGTGTAAACAGGTTTTAACATTTTAACGCTATCTATAACACGTTTTGTGTTATCGTCGTTTGGACCAAATACTTTATCTTCGCTAAAACTGAAAATTGCTGGGTGAAGTGAATTATCATGAGTATATATCGAATATAATTGCGTAACCAATTCCTAAATAGCACTATTTTCAGCACGCCACATTCCTTCCAAATTACCTGTAATAAATGCTCGATAAGTAACTAAATCAACTGTTGTATTTATATCAGATGTAGTTAATGCGCTATATCCAGGTTGAATTGGATCACCAAGTTCTAAAATCCATTTTTTGTTATCTTTTGCCCATTTTGATAAAAGTGCCTACTATAACGGATTTAATTGTGTACACTCATCAACAACAGTTAATGCAACAATATCACTAACATCAATTGTTGAATTTAAACCAGAAGTTATGTTAAAATCATATTTTTCAATATATTCGTGATTACTATCAGACGTACATGTTACAGTACCTTTAATACCATCTATGTCTATATTTTCGGTTACCTATATTGCATCTTTTGCGTCTTTTGCCTCACTTTTAATTTTATTGATAATTTTTTGTTCTATATCTTTCCAACCAGAATTTGTGTTTTTAAAAGAACTAAAAAGCTCATTCAATGTTTTTGAAACATTAAAACTTTCTTTTACACCATCAACGTTTGATTCATTTTTAGCAGTAAATAAAAGTTTGTCTTTAAATGTTGAATCTTTATTAATAAGTTTTGCCAATAGTGTTTTTCCAGAACCACCTGTTCCAACCAATAACATAACATTATTTAACAACAACTTATTTGGATAATTTTCTTGCTATTCTAAATTATTATGAATAACATTTAACATAGCGTTTGCAGCAACATAATTATCTAATGCAAAAAATATGTTTAAAAGAGCTTCTTCCTAATCAACACGTGGTGAAAAATTTTCATCTACATCACAAACAGATTTCAAATAACTAAAAGAAAGTGCTGGCTACTGTAACCAAAGTCTAGTTAAATGCTAAAAAAGAGTAATACCATTTATCTTTTCAATGTTTTCACCCATTCCAATTAAAAAAGAAGCGTCCCATGTTTTAGCACCCTCTTTAAACTCAATGCCTTCTATATTAGATAAACCTTTATATAAATTACTTAAAAACTACTCAACACTTTCAGGTGACTCTAAATCAACAGTTTCAGATAATTTACGTAAATTTTTATGAATAATAATTTCAGCATTTAAATTGTTTTCTTCTACTGATAAATCATTATCATATTCATAACCAGATAATAAATCGATTTCACGATCATCAAACGAAATATGTTTTAAAATATCTGATTTATATAAGCACGCTAAATTATTGTTTCTATCAATTCTAATTTTATTATAAAACTCGCTTTTAGTTTTATTTAATTCACTATCAATTTGAGAAAGCATTTCTAATTTATAACCTAATTCAGCAATATAGTTACTTGCACTTTGATAATCATCGTGTGATAAAACTATAAATTTTTCAGCACCTTTTCCATTATGATATGCGTTAAGATAATCAACCTAAATTTGATTTAAACCTTTTGGATGTACAAACAAATTTGGATTTTCTTCACCAACATACATTTGTCCTAACACCGCGTTTATAACACGCAATGTCTTAAAAGCATCCATTATACCAGACCGCTCTTCTTCTGTAAACATCATCGTATCTGCAGTAAAATCACTGTTATTCAAGCGATCTTGCATTTCAATAAGTTTTTCAAAAATGGTATCTCCTTCATTAGACCCTTTAAACTTAAAGTAAATAGACTTTAAAGCAGTAGTTAATGGATTTTCAGAAAGTGTTGATTCTGAAATTTTATCAAATAATTTAGCAGCGTTTTTAACAACTGATTTGATTGTTTCTGACTACAAAACATCTAAAAAATAATCTTCTGATACCTCAGCCGATTGACAAAGATCGTATAAAAAAACAGAGTTACCTTCGTCAAGTCCAGTTTCATCAACATAATCAGTACTATTAATAAATGATTTAATTCTGCTAAATGCTTCACTATCAGATATTAAAAATACATCTGCGCTTATTGCTTTTAGCTACATAAACAAATCTGTAGAAACTTGATTACGAATTATTTTAGCAAGCTCTGGGCTTATAAACACTGTTGCATCAGACAATTCTTTTAAATTATCATATTTCAAAGATAATAGTTTATTAGCATCTAATTTATTCTAATCCAATGTTAAAGTGCTTGTAATTCCTTTAACATCTATAATTGAAGAGTCGTTTTCATCATCACTTTTATTTTCAATTTCAGCAATTCGTTTAGCGTATATATTATTTTCATCAGTAAATGACTGATTAACAGAGTTTATTATTTGCTGCACACTTTCTTTATTAAAGGATGTTAATCCTGAAAAAACTGCAGCAGTATTAATCATTTGTCTAATAACTTTTTTAGAAGCATCGCTAAAATTATCATAATCCAACGCTTCATCTATTACACTAGCTAAATCAATTTTAAGACGATCGTTTAGAGTAAATGCCTACGGTGTTATTTTTGCTAAATCGGTTATTTTACCACTTCTTAATGTAGACAAAAGACCGCCTCGTATACTATTTTTAGCAGCTTTTACAGATAAATCTTTCTATTCTTCAGATAATTTTTCATCTAAATTTTTCTTAAACGCTTCTTCATCAAAATTATCCTCAATATAATCGTTAACAATGTCATCAATCTAATAATTTTCAACAGTTTGTCTCCACGCATTCTTTTTAAATAATTCTGATTCAACCCATTCTTGTAATGGGCGGGATAAGTTTTTATTTAATTGTAATGATAAATCAACAATATCTGGAACAATATTAACTGCTGTTTGTGGATCACCGATTCCATCAGTGTGTAGTCTTGAATAAGCCTAATATTTTGCTTTAATTGCGGTCTATGTTAAAGAATCTGTAGAATCAGTGTTTTTATCACCTTCTGGTAAGTCATTAAATGAAACATTTAAATCTTTATACATTAAATCATACCATGTTTCAAACGGTAATAATGCCAATTCTCGTATATTTGAATCCATAAATACCTATATTTCCTATAATCTACGAGCAGCACTTTCTCCAGAAAACAAATCCCTAACTTTCTATGATTGTTCTTTAAACCGTGTCTTTAATTCACTAGCGTTTTTAGAACTTGCAACATCATTATTTTCAGCATTGTTAAACTCTTTTGCTTTCCACGAAGTATATGCTTCCCAAGCATTATTTATATCACGTTTAAATGCTTCTTTTGAATAATCTAAAATTTGTTGTTTCTGTGGTTCTAACCAATTCTTTATGGCTTCTTGCTAAAATAAATTTAGTTTTGAAAAATCACTAACCCCTGTGATACCTTTAACAAAAGCCTCCATATATTTATATTGTCTAATGATATCATTAGTGATAGTTTGTGCTTCACTATTTTCTCCTTCTGCCATTAGACTTTCAAAAACACCTTTTTCGTTAACATATCCTATATTACGACGACGATCATTTAAAACACGTTGATAGCTCCTTGCGGCTTTTTCAAACTATTCACCTTGACCATTTATGATAACATCAAAAATATCTTTTTCGGCTTGTTTTTCAAAATCGCTTTTATAATTTGGATCTTTAAAGGTACGCATAACCCAAGGCTGATAGTGGTTTTGCTAAAATTCAAAAATAGCACCACCTAACGCACCACCAAGAAGCGTTTGCATATATCTTGCAGCACCTTCTCTTGAAAACACATTTGAAAAACCACCAAAAGAGCCTTTTGATATAAAGCCAGACCATGAAAGAAAATCAGTAATACCTTTAACAGTATCTTGAACAACTTCTTCTGAAACTTCTTCAATACCCTCTAACATTGCTCTCTGCCAAATACCGCCACCCTACTACACAAAGGTTTTAAATAATGACTCTTTTATTTTCATCCATAAATTTCCAAAAGCACCATTAACAGTTTCTGGTGAAAATTTACCGTGAATTACATTTGCCATTTCATCATAACTCTGACGAAAAAGTTTAAGTAATGGCTTTACAGAGACATTTTCATTATATCCGGTTGTTTTATCTAAAAACCATGTTCCAATTCCTCTAGCAGTACTGTTAAAATTCATAATGCCAAACAACGATGCAGCAGACAATAAAGCAGTCGCACCAGCTGTTCTATCATCATAGCCACCTCGTTTAGCATCATCAAAAACATTAGCTGCCGAAATTAAACTCATATATCCTAACGAAAAAGATTGCCCAATTCTATTCTATTTTTTTTGAGCATCAATAATACTACCAACCAAATCTGTAGTATTATTGTGTATTGGTTTTATATATTTAGCTAAACTTGCTGCAGCGCGTTGTTGATGAATTTGTCCAAAAACGTCTGATAATAAATTACCAATATTTTCATAAGTTAAAAAACTTTCTCTACTATGTCTAGAAACTGATGATGACGAATTATATTTTCTAAACCAATTTTCCATTTCACGCAACGTTCCCTTTACTTCAGTCTACTAATTTCCAGTAAAGATACTATCTATTGCTTTAAGAAAAGTTGGCATAACAGAAGCAAGACCAAGAGCAGCAGTTAAAGCACCATAATAAGGTGCTGTAGCTGGTATGAAATAAAGAAGAGAAGTTGTTAATATTTTAGCAGTAGTACCCCAAGCAGATTTTTCAAAACCGTCCGAATCAAAAAAATCTATTACGTTAAGTGCAGAATCTTCTTTTGTTAAAATATCAGCTAAAGCAACAACCTAATTATTACCAAGTTCTTCATCACTAATTGTACGAGTAAAATAATTTCCATTTTCATCGGTCATAAACTCGCCTTTATAGTGCATATCTATTTCGCCAGTAACAGGATTTTCTTGTACACCGTCTTGTGTATATTTAGCATATACTAGTGTATTACCAAAGAACTTTTCAATAATACTTTGTGTTTCGGCTGTACCCTCTTTCCACATCTTATTTTCAGAATCCCATATCTTACCCATTTGAGCAAGTTCTTCTTCTGTTTTTATCTGCGGACCTTCTTGATTAAAACCTGTTAAACCGAGTGATGTTTTATTTGAATTTTTAACACGGTTTACTTCAAACGAATTGACATCGCGTATATTAGCATCTTCTGGTACATATCGTCCACCGGGATTCCACTCCAACGCATTCTAAAATGCCTTTTCATCAGCCATTTCAAAATACTTATCACTGGCTGCAGCATAAGCATCATCAAAAGCCTTCTGATTAAAAACGCCTTCTTGATCGGTAAAAGCCTTTTTGAAAAATGGTAATTCTTCGTATTCTGATTTTTTTAACAACTGTGTGTTGTCTGAAGTAAGACCACTTAAAATATAATCTCTTGTTTCTGCGTTTGGGTTTGATAAATATGCAACAAACGCATCATTTTCAGCAAGTTTTTCTTTCATAATTATTGTTCTGAATAAGCAACATTTGCATTTCCATTTACTACAGGATGCTAAATCCTTCTCTGTCTTTCTTGTTGTCTTTTATCGTCCTCAAGTGTTTGTGCCGATAAAAGTGATCCGTGTCCATTATAACGATATACATCAAAAGGAGCACTTTCATTTACTTTAATGAAAATTGGAACTTTATAAATATCGTCCCACCAACTTCTCGGATTTTCGAAACCTGTTTTTTTCTAAACATCGTCATTAAATACACGATCATACAAATCTTTAATATAGTCTTCTTGCTAACCGTTTACTTGTTCAACCATTGTATTTATATCTTCATCAATTTCGTCATCAAGAGCATAAGCGTATGTGATGAAATATTTTGCAGTCTATACTCCAGGAATTACTTTTAATTCACCGTTAACATATCTACAAAATGATCCGTATTCTGAATGAACTTTGTTTTTATCTTCATCATTTACATAACCACGTTCTTTAATAACCTTTTCTGCTTTTTCACAACCTTGATAAGATTTCCAATTGATATCACCATTTGAGTTAATAGGCATCCACGCAGATCCCTACCCGTCTCCATTATACAACATTTTTTCCATTGCTGCAGCTGATATTTTCTATGTTCCAGCATACATGTGATTTTTATCAACATATTGTGTAATAGTCTTATCTACAGCAATTGATAATGGAGCTTTTGTAACAGGTGTGTTTGTTTTATTTTCAGTTAATGGTGATTCAAACCAATTACCTTCAACAGTTAATTGTATATCAGGGTTACCGTTTTCGCTTAACCTAGAACGTAAATTAATTTTTTCATCATTCATCTGTGGATCAAATATCTGCTCATTAACAGTTTGATAAAATGTTTTTGATGAACCAGTCACAGCAGTACTTTGCGCATATTCTGGAGCAATGCTTACATTAAACTCATCGGTTATTGTATTATTTGCTTGTATTGCAGAGAACACAATATTTCCCATTTCTTTTCTTGCATCATCTACAGAATAACCCTATGCAACTAAACGACCCTATAACTATTCTTGCATATTTCTTGGCAAGACACGACTTATATAATTAAGTGCTGCTTCAACATTTTTAGACCCAACTTTTTGTGAAATTTTAAAAATCGTTTCCTAATTTAAGTTACCGTTCTACATAGCAGTTGCCATTATCTAAAGCGTATTTAATTCCATCTATGTTGGACGTTTAGCATTAGATGCTCCAATATAAGATGCTAAATCTGTATATGCTTCAGATGTAGATGTACTTGTTCCAACAATATCAAGTATTGTTTTAATACGATCTGACATAACACTCATACCAACACTATTTCCAATAGCAGAAACTGTTATAGTATCAAATGCCATTCGTGGTAAGTTTTCACGGTATCTAATTAATTCACTAACGGTTAAAGCAGCACCGTGTTCTTCTGGGTTAAATTCATTCTTTGTGACTTTTTTAATTTTATTTGCATCCTAATCAAATACAAATAATTCACCGCGATCTGTAACAGCAATTTCACCCAAAGCATCGTTTTCTTTAGCATTCTTTTTAGCCTATTCAAAATATTCAGATGCTTTAACAACACGATTAATTTTTGCTTTTAATTGATTTAATTCTGTAGCAGAAACTGGTATACCAAGATTCTATTTATCTTGCAACCTACCAATTGCACCCGCTATAACATCTACATCTACTGGAATACCTTTCGTATAAAAATCATCCAATAACGATTTATTTACTAATTCATCATCTGACTTCTTTTTAGAAGATGTTGTAGACTAATCAGCAGATTGCGGAACTTTATTTGGATTAACTGAAGATATATAATTAACAGTTGCTCCAATTTGATATTTTCTAATCATTTAAAAAGTGCTTTTAAGTAAACAAGTGTTTCTCTATCTAATGCCCCAATTGTTCGTGCTAAACGTTTTTCTAACATTCTTGAATTTTCACGTACAGTTTTATCAAGATTTTCATGTGCTTTACGATGATCACGAATTGCTTCAGCATAGCCACCCTTTTTCTAATAGAGTGGGCTAACTCTACTTCTTGGACTATTCCAAACACCTTCACCAGAAACATAATATGGCTAATTTAAAGCAACACTTTGATAATCACCATAAGCGGAGTTTCTAGTACGTGCAAAATTTAATTCAGCTAAATCTTTTTCTCTATCGTGTGCGGATAATAAATTTTTTACAATTGGGTCGTTTGGATGATTTTCAATCCATTCTAAAACGGCTTGACGGTTATTATAAGAATTTGAATCTAAACCATTAAGTGTTTCATTGCTTTTCTACAGACGATTAAACCAATCATTAAACGTATTTGATTGTTTAAAGTCAAATGCGTTGCTTAAATCGGTATAAGCTGTATTCATAATTTTATTATATTTCTATGCAGCAACACCTGTATCAAAATTATATTTATTTGTCCGCTCGTCATGAAGCCACTTTTTATGAGAGGCATCTAATTTATTTATAAAATCATCTTGTAACGCAGTTCTATTTGCAAGATATTTTTGTTTTGCAGCAATTCTTTCATTATGTAGTGCAGCCAACGCCTAACGATTATCATTTGCCACAGATACACTTTCTTTTGTGTTTTCGTTGGCAACATTTTGAACATTCTATAATGTTTCATTAAATTCTTTAGATTTACTTAAAATATTCTAATCTTCTAATTCGTTTGCTTGAGCATTAACCTGTGACATATATTTCATGTTTGCATCTAAATCTGATCCAAACATCTTTTTAGCCTAATTTCTTAACTCTGCAATTTTTTTTGCACGTAAAGTACGCTCTGCATAAGCATTTGTTACTTTTGCTTGTTTGTAAACAGGTTCTTTTAAAGCTGCTTTCTTTTGTGTTTCTAAATCATATTGTCTTGCATTATTCGATAAATCATTTGCTGCAACTGTTGATAAATGAATCCAATCTGTCCACGGCTACGGTTTATACTCTCTTTGAGACATCTCTGGTGGGTTTCTCCGTCTTATTGATGGTGGATTTTCAGGAGGATCTATCTTTTCTTCTTCTTCCTCTTCAGGTGTCCAATGATAAAAACCATATTTACCATCATTTCTTAAATAGTTATATAACGCTGCTGGATCCTCTGTATTTTCATATTCACCCCATGTACCGTCTTCATTCTTTTTCTTAATTTGATACAAATTTCTTCTTGCATCATTTTCATCCATTCCAGCAAAATAATTAGCATCAATGACTTTGTAATTATCCCCGTCTTTAATATAATTTCCATTCTCATCAATCTAAAATATTCCAGGTCTACCTGTAAACGTATCACCAACCTTTGAAACAGTATTTGCTGCTGCAAGTCCAGCATAATATCCCTATAATTCTGGATTATTAAAATCTTTAGTTACATAATCAGTAAAGCGTTTAAATTTGTCACTGTTTTCTATGTCAGCAACATTTTGTGTATCTTTTGTTCTATCATAATAGATATTTCGTTGTACTTCTTTTCCAGATTGCTTATCTTTAACATGAAATTTACCATCCGGTGTCTTATATATTTCATAGTTTTGATTTTTAAACTATTGTGGTACTTCATCCTCCGATGTGTATCCAACATTATCGTAGCTGTTTTCATCAACATACGGCAAATACCAATCAGCGTTAATAGTAGCCCACTTAGTAGTAGGTGTTGCTGCAACAGGCGTGTTGGTAGTTGAACCAGATAAACTAATATCTAGAGGAGTCTATTGTTGTGTATCTACTTCTGTAGTAGGAGACTATAAATCAATATTTGGAAGTACTGTTGTTTGTGTACTCATTGTAATTTATTTAAAATATTAACATTAATGCGCTACCCTATAAGGTACTTCTGCTGGTACTATTGGTACTGCTGCTGGCTATATTGCCGATTTTACACTCATTCCGTTAACAGAATAGGGCTAAAACATAAAATCAAAACGTTCTACTGCTGGAGATGTATATACAGGGTCAACTTTTATCCATTTTTTATTAACGGGATCCCAACTACTAGTACCTGACTAAAAACTACCAGGTATAAAATGTTTCATAATTGGAACACGACCATATGTTGATAATGTTTTATTATCCATCCAATTTAAAAAACGATGTGTTTTTGCATATTCTGCAACAGCCTTTCGCATATCATTGTATGTATCTGGAGACACAGACCCTGATTTTATTTCAGGTGTATTTTCTTTCTTTAAGTTATACCAATTTGGTTGATATGCATTTGCTTTAAACGAATCTTCGTCAATTGCTAAATCACCCAATACCCTTTTTAATGGTTCTGGAACAACTCCATCTTTTCCAATTTTTGTATTTTTAACAATATCTGCTTGCTATTTTGATAGCATAACTGGTTTGCCGTCTTTTACTAAAGGTTGTTTATCTTTTCCAAGAAGATAATATTTATTTGGCTGTGCATCGCTTTCTACAACAGACGCTACTTTTTTGGTTTTTGAATTAGCTGTTCTACTACTGGCCACAGCACTACCAGTAGACAGAATTGTTTTAATAGAACGATATAATAGCATCATTTCATCTCTTGTAAAATTATCAAACTATCCGTTTGTTAATTTCTACCAAGCTGATTCAAAGGCTGGATCATTTTTTATTGCTGTGGAACTAATAATAATTGGTGCATACTTTAAAGCAAATTTTGCAACTTTTGCAAAAACTTTAGAAGTTTTTAATCCTGGTACAATAGACGCACCTAAACCTAATCCTAAATTAATAGCGCCATTTCTAAAAGTATCACCTAAAGAAATTGATGGGTCTAGTAAATCTGCACCAAAATCAACAATCGTTGAAGTAATACCCAATCCAGCAGCAGCAGCATTTCCAACACCACCAGTAGCAGCACCAGCTATTGCAGCACACAATTGACCAAAATCTAAAGCCAGTGCTGTCATTCTAGCAATATCTGTTGGTTCAACTTCAAACTTCTATTCACCAAGATATGCTTGATAAACACTTCTATTTGGATCCTAAACCCAACTTTTTTGTTTAGTTTCGTTAGATTTTTTAATTGCTTTATCTACATCGGCAAGACGGTTATCATTTTCACTATACGCTTTTGTACCAGATTTAGCATATAAAACACCACCTTGTTTTTGTGTTAGTGTAGCTTCAGGAAGCCTATCTTTAATATCTTTCATTAACTGAATAAAACCATTATAATAAAATTCTTTATAATTTGGATCATTTATTTTTGTAATGACATACTTTTTAATGTGATTTAAAAACTAAAGGGCTTTTTTACGGTCATCTATTGTGAAAGAAATAATTTTACTATAATTAGGATTGTTTGCATCATTTATCGCTAAATATAAAATAGAATTAATAATGTCATCGGTTAGTCTTGCATTTCCACTTACATCCATGTTCATTGGTTCACCATCATTAGTTATTTTCTATGTTCCATCTTTAATATATGGTAACATTATACGATCAATCAATCCTCCCTAAAGAGACGGTGTACCAGAGTAAATACCTGAATCTAAATCTTCAATTAATATTTTTCTTTCATAAGGATTATAATCAGAACGACCTGTAACAGTAAAGTCATTATTATCCTATCCAATAAGCCCGTTAAAATCAATATCCGATCCATCTGTTTCACCCATATAATAAATTGTTGCGTCTTTAAGATTTGGTAAACCTTCTGGTGTTGATCCAATTTCGTTTTTACTAACAGCAATGACTGTACCAAGCGGCTCATTAAAAAACCAGCTTACATCAGCCCAATATTTTTTTCCGCTTTCGGCAGCTGTTGTTAAAATCTATCGAAAACGCTCAATGTCTTTGTTTTGTTCAATATTGTATTCATCACCAATATCACTGAACGTTGTAAAATGGTTATCGTATTTATTTTTATATTGTGTAGTTAAACCCTATAACTGTTCATAATAAGAATGTCCTTTTGGTATATTAAGTAAAGAGTTACCATCATTATCATAATATTCACCAGAACTGTTGATTAAAAAACCTTTACCATAATTAGATTTTGTATAATCAACATCATATTCACCATAATTTTTTACAAGATTTCCAGTATTATCATACACATATATTTTACCGTTCTTTGGATTTTTCCACAAATAATACCCTTTTTGTTTTAAACCATCATTTTCAACTTGTTCATAACCCTGTGAACGTAAAGGACTCCAAATATCAATTGATGCATCTGGCTAAACTTGTTCTGGTAAGTTAAAATATTTTTCAAGTGTGTCGTCATTAACACCAATTTCTTGTGCTAATTTAACAAGTTGTTCTTTATTTAAGGGTGTGCTTAATCTTCTAATATTATTTGCAATTGATTCACTATCACCACTATATCCACGAACATTCCATTTATTTGGATCAGAATATTTAGAAGAAAGTTCACTTAAATTTGATTTAATAACCTCAACCAAATTATCAATTAATAACTTTTCACGATCTTCACGCTTATCAAAATCAGAATATCTAACACGAACTGTTCTCTAATCAATACCTTTATTTGGATTCCATACAAATTGCTATATTCCATCACCAGCATCTGTATATGAGGATATATATGCTGCAGAGTCAGAATTATCTTCTTCATACGGTGAATTAAAATATAAATGTGTTAATGTATTTGCATTATTTATATTTTCACCATGTGTATAATTACCAAATATACTTTTAGTAGATGCTGTTGGACTCATTTCACCAGGTGTTGTTCCATTTAAATAAGCTAATGCATTTGTATACATTTGTTCAGCATACTATCTTGAATCACGATTGTTAAGTGGATCTGCAGATGTATATAACTGAGAATAACGAAACAAATCATCTACTTCAGCTCTTTGTTGGTCAGTAGCATTAGCATACGCTTTCCGAAATTCCTCCTGAATTGACTATTTATTTTTCTTTGAAAATCTACCCATAATTATAAAAAAATAAAAAAGGAGGAGGCACAACCTCCTCCTTTAGAGTTAATATTAGCGGATTCTAACAAGTTTGCCACCCTTACGTTGATATGCTGGAGCAGCGCTTTGTGCTGTTTGACCAACAATATCGATAGCCGTTTGTAGGATAACCATTACTGCCTGTGGATCACCAATCTGTTGCATAAGCGTTTCAACTAATTGTTGAGCAATTGCTTGTAACTGCTGCTCAGCACCTTGTGGTCCACCTTGACCCTCTGCACTAAGTTGTGCTTGTTCTTCAGCGCCTTCTGGAGCAGGTGCTCCTTCAGGAATTGCACCACCTTCCTGTAAAAATCGTGTAAAATTGTATTTCATACTCTTTTATAAAAAAAATTTATAACGTTATAATTTATTTAACATTCTATTATACTGTTTTAAGACAATTAAAACAAGAATTATTAAAAATTGATAATTTATTAATCACAAAACACTGTTCTTTTTAATTAACACAAATCAAGCTTTACTTATATGAAAAAGAGTGGTTACCGCTTGAATTATAGCCAAATCTTTACCAGAATAACGTATTTTTACTTTAATATATTTATCACGCTATCTAGTTTCTTTTAAAACTTCTTCTTTTAGTTCTTTTTTTAGTTCTTTGGTATCTTCATCCAAACTATAATATCTAATTGGAATTGGTCTTATTTCAATTCGCCAAGCATCTTCTAAATACTAAGCATTACCTCTCACTCTACCATATTTCTCAACATCATTACAATATTGTTCTGTATGTATTCGATATTCATTAAGTTGTTTATCGTATACGATTATGGCATCAGACGTGTTCCAAAGATAATCATTATTTTGTCCCTCTCTTTGTTCAGCTTTAATTTTATTTTCCCAATAACTTTCTTTATTATATCCATGCGTTTTTTCAGGTAATCCTTTTCTATCAGCTAACACAATTGGTAAAAATGGCAATCTTGGTAAACGGTTATCTTTATTAAACAATTTCTAATCTAATGGACAATCCGTATATCTTATGTCATTGCACAATTCATTATATGTGTGACTTAAAATATCTTTATAAGCATCTTCCAATGTACACGAAACACCAAATGTTTCTTTTTCAACCGCTTTATTTAACCAATAAATAAGTTGTTTATATTTATACCAATCATATCCCTCACCAGGTAACTCATACTCAATTTTTAACATTGGTGTTTTATTTGAAATAAGCTGTAAATTGTTAAAAATTTTCTGACTCTATGGTTTTTCGTTTACAATAAATTCAAAATTAAATTCATGCTGCTTTCCATACCAAACAGTTGGTAAAATTTCACCTTGATTATCATATACACCAGCCTAGCCGTGTTTCCAAAGATAAAATGAATTTGATGAATTGCGTATGTCATATGTATCTAGTGGATAAAAACCAGTATCTTGTGTAACACAATTTAAATTATTTCCACTTTTAATCTTATATTTTTCAAACTATTCCTGTGAACATGGCTAAAATTTAACTTCAGAAAGATATATTGCATCTGAAATACCAGATGAAGGTTCAATATATAACACCTCTTTACCAGATTTAGTTCCAATGTCTTTGTTCTCAATACTGATAGCAGTATAATAAAATCTCCAATCACAATCTTTATCTAAATTAAATTTTTTTGTTAATACGGGACATTTATTATTTGAATCATTCTAAAAACAATAACAAAATTTGAATTCTAAATCGTTTTCTGCTTTTTTTATTAAACGGGCATAAAAACTAATCATGTAATATGCTGTTGACTATTCTGGTACTTTTATTGATAATATATCGTTTGATGACGACAAATTTATCGTTCTTAACGTAGGAACTTTTATAACACGAGTACTAGGTGTTAATTGCAAAAATTTATTATCACATATATATATGTATGCATCATTTGTAAAAGTGTGATCAATTTCAACATTCTTATGCTACCGTTTACGCTTAACAACTTGCTCATATTGCATTGGCTCTAACATGTATTTTGAGAAATTTATATTAATTTCATCCATTGCGTCCTTATCAAAACTAAAAAACACATTTCCAATGTTTTCTGATTCTAATGGAATCCAATCATAAAATGTCTAAAAGCATTTTAAATCTTCATTATAACACAATGACCACGTTGTACCTTTTGCCCATCTAACAATCTTACCAAGATCCTCTTGCTAACGAATTACATCTTCGTATGACTACCACGCCTATTTTGCAGTGTCATATTCTGGAAGCAATCTGACAGGTGTAACATCACCGTATCTATAGGATTTTCCATCATAATCTTTATAATAAGCTTTCGCTGTTTCTCCGTCAATTTCTACATAATAATCTTTTATTGTTGAATCATCTTTCGGATCAAACGCATACAAAATATCATTATAATATGTAAATATTACATCGTGTTTAAAAGCATTATAATGTGTTTTAATATTAATATGTCCAATAAACGGTCTAAATTCAAATTCAGACATGTCTAATGTATCATTTAAATACTTCTAAACGGATGATTTCTAATTTGCACTTAAATCAGAAATAATATTAATTTCTGTACCGCTTACCAACCATATTGCTTTAGCAACACTGTCTACACCATAAATACCGTTTGGTGTATCTAAAATAGAATCTTTCCAAATAGTACCATAAGTATCTGAAATTATTGAAACATTAGGTAAGTATTCTTCAGGACCAGCTTTACTCTGAACTGCATTACTAATTCCTTCAGCAACATTTAGAACACCTATTCCGTGTTTAAAAATTATGAAAACATTATTACCTTTAGTAACTAATTTTGTAATACTTCCATAAACTTTAGTGTAATCTTTATATGCGTTCTACAATATAACTTTAAATTCATTTGTAAAATTTTTTGCAGAATCCATTAAAGAATTTGTAACACGGGTAAAAAACTCTTGTTTTATATATGGAACTTTTGGAAGTTCTTCATAATCTCTAGCTATTAATGAAATACCAGTTGCCTAATTTATAACATTCGAATCTCTTAATGGTAAATGTACATTTTTACCGCTGTACGGAAAGAAACTACGTTTCTGATTAAAAGACGCTTCTTCAGTAGCATTGCTAAAATCAACATCCCTAAAAGCTAAATTTTTATTGGATAATATGGGAAATGTTATCCACTATCCTAATCCAACAGCATTAACGTCTGCTCTATTTATTGACGCTAATCCATGAAGTTCCCATAAGTCGTCTGGAGTAAATAACGCTTTAATACTAAACCCATTATTTGTTTCCTATCCTTTTGGTTTTAATTTACGTTTAGTACCATCGTTCATTTTATTATAAACAAGATTTACCAAACTGGATATCGGTGTTAAGAAAGATGTTCCTTCATTAATTTCTTGTCTATTATATACTTCATATGATTGTGCAATTTCATTTGCATATGGCCCATTTTCAGCAAATTTTGCAAATGTTGCATTTTTTGATTTCTCGTTACCTTTTTCTTTAAAAGCAGACAATAAACCACCAATAACATTTCCTGTTAAAAAATAAACAATCGTTTGGAAGTTTTTATCTTCATCACTTGTTGGAATTGACCACCCTTCGTGTTCTTTTGCTAGATTACTAGACGCACTTTCAAGTACTGTTGTGGTACATCTAACAGCATAATTATCTCTAAAACAAACAGGATCGATTATATCAGTATTTGTTGGTAATTCTGGATCTATAAAATTTCTAAACATTCGGTGTGTAAACATCGAAATAAAACAATCCCCTCTAGCGCAAGTAATTTTTTTAGCGTTGTCTATATTTTTTTTCCACTAATTTATAGGTGTTCTATGACATATTGGAAAAAACGGTTGACTAGCAAACATTACCGATTCAAAATCCTCAACCCACGGATATTCTTTAGTTGTATATTTGTCTAACTTAACTGTAACAATTGTACCGTATGGAATATTATGTGAACTTGTACCAACGTATGCTCCCCATTTTCCACGAACTAAAGAGTTACTCTCTGTTAAGTTTTGCGGATAAGTAAATTTCCACGACTATGCAACATTTGAAGTTTTAAACGGTTCAGATGGATTACCAGCAAGTGTTGAAAAATAATCTGACCCATTTGTAAGAAGTTTCATATCCTCGGGTATGTTTGTTAATTTAACTGACGTCTTATTATCACAACCACTTGAATATGTTGCTATATTAAACGAATGATCTGTACTAGAATCATAAAAAGAACAACTCGACTTACCATAAAATAACGTAAAATCAGAAGATGTAAAAATCTGATTATAGGTTGCTTCCATAACTTCAGCATCTGGAAACAATAACGCATTATTATCTATTGTCTTTGGATGTGTACTATAATATTCTGGATCAAAATCTAACTATTGGCTGTTTTGTATATAAACACTTTTGGTTGTCTAATCAATTGGTTCAGACTATAAAATACGATCACCTTTTGTAAGAAATGATTGATACACATAGTCTCCAGAAGAATTTCTTAAAATCGGTAATGATCCGTAGTCCTTACAAGTATGACCAATTACCAAACCCTATCCCAAGATTGTTGGTACACGTTTTTGTCGTACAAAAAAGTATCCTTTAATTTTATGTTTTTTTAAAACTTCTTTCCAATCAGTATAAATATTGTTTTCACAAGGTGGTGCATTTTCATAACCAATATATTCGAAATTAAATCGAATACCAATTGGCTTTGGTTGCATACAATTATCCTTCCATTCAATAACGTCTTTATATGGGAATTTAATCACGCCGTATGCATTTGTGCCATATTTTTTTCTAAACCACCCATCATCTGTTTCATATAACCAATTCGGTTTTGTATCAACACCTGGTGCTGATACTGGTTCAAAAAATAATCTTACAAACTCTTCGTTCTATATACCGTCTGTTAAGTCAAAATTTACACCTTGTAGATTTATAACTTTACTTAAACTATTGTCTTCAAAAATATAAACAATTCCAAAACGATAAATTTCATCTGGCCAATAACCAAGTCTATAATAAACGTTTCTTGTATTATAATAGCACTATTTAAAATTTCTCTAATCATCGTTTGTTGAATAAGCTTCTTGATAATTACTATTTAATGTACCAATACTATCTAATTCAACAACTTCTGGAATTATTTTCCATGTAAATTGTTTAATTGCATCCCAGTCATGTTCTGTGCCAGTGATATTTCCAAACAAAAGTAAGTTATTGCAAACTGTTTGTGTTAAAACAGAATTTATATCAGCATAGTCTATTTTTATATCATTTTCAGAAACACTTATTTCGGGATAATTACCTGTAATTAATATTTCACAACGACCAGTATTATCTACTGGATAATTAAATAAAATTTCTTTATATGTCCACTATGACGCCTAATTCTATCCAGAAGATTCTCTAGCATATAATATCTTAACAAAATCAAATCCAGCGTTAATTTCAGTTAATGTAAACTTTATTGCCTTACCGGTATTTTCATCCTAAAGACCCATTCTAATACCGTTCTTTGACTATGTACAAACATTTCCTATATGACACTATACAACACCAGATTCTGCAACCACTTCTGTTTCATTACCATCGGCATCACATAATTTAAAGAAAAATGTATACGCCCCAGCTTGCATATTTCCACAATTTGCAATTAAACCATCATACGAAATTTTAGGTATTTTAATTGGAATTGCTTTTAATGCTGTATCAACATCAAACGTATCGTCTTCATATATATTTGTATCTTTAAAACCAGAATGGTCTGGTATTTTAAACGTGTTTTCATCTTGAACTGAAAACCGTGTATTTATCAGTCGTGGAATATTTTTACCATCATTAATAATTAAATTAACTGCGCCATCATATGAATCTTGTACAACAATATCAACTGGATGCAATAAATCAAAATCCAAACTTGATGTTGAAAAATCACCAAGTATATGAGTAGTCTTTGCTGCAAGATTCTATAAAGGTTGATACATATTACAAAGCTAACCTTTATCGTTAAGCTCTCCAGTATATACTTTAAAATTGGAAAATTCAAATTGTGTAAACATGCTTTGTTAATTTGTATAACAGTTTATAATTTTGTTGAACCGTTTTGCTTATCATATATACCAACGCCTGAAGAAGTAGTACCAATATTATTTGAATTTGGATCGTTTTTAAGTCCAGCACCACTTTTAGCTTTTATAATCTACACAGTTCCATTAAAATCTGTAATATTTGTATCAGACAGATTATAAACAGATCTTGTCTCAACACATTCTTCTGGATTAAACATATATTTTGATAAATATAATCTGAATTTTTCAAGTTTTTCACCATACCAAACATAGTTATTTTCATTATATACTTTTGCTGGATTAAATATAATAAAACTATCTAATTCAAAATCTTTTCCAGTTATCATTATTTTATCTTCACTATCACTAATGATACTATTAAATGCCTTTTGTAATTCAATGTCGGCATCAATTGTATCAGGAATAAGTTGATATACACCAATACTGTATATAGGCTTTTCTACAAATTTTGAAGGAAAAGAACCTATTGTAGACAGTGAACTACCACTATTAATATTAAATAAAACATTAACTGTTATTTTGTTACCATTTCCTTTACAATAACATTTATGTAAAGGAATGTTACAATCCTTCGGTTGATAAGAATATGTTTCGTCATTACCACAGGTAAACATTACTTGATATTCAAGCGACTAATTACTAATAAATGGTGCCTTTTTAGGGTTGTATTCAGAGTCATATCCACCATCAACAACATACTACACAGCATAATCATACGCTAAATCAACTTTTACTATATATATACAATCTTTTATAGTATCAAACGAAACACTTGCGTCACCTTGATACAACTTAAAATCCATATTGTTAACTGACTAAAAACTAGAATAAGCGTCTTTTTCAGAATTACCAAATATAAATTTATTGTGTGTTGTTTTTCCTTTAGTACGATCTAACACGATAGTATTACCATTAATCTCAAACTAGCAATATTGTACATTTGATTTAAGATTAGTTCTTCCGTCTTGTAATAAATAAGGTATTATTGTAAAATCACTTCGATTTATTGATTTATAATTATCATTATTATATGTTATCGTTGCAGTAGCCTCTAATGTTGTTTTTGATGTGGTATCAAAATACTCATCATAGTAACTGTGATAATTATCAATACGACTTAATGCGCATTTTTTACCGCCAGATATGTAGTAATCAGCAAAATAAAAACGAATGGTATTGTTAAGTAACTTCAAATGATTACCCATTGGCTAGTTATAATGATCGTTGTCACTCAATTTATACTTATTTTCGCTGTTAAAATATGTATTATATGATGGTACAAAAATAAAAAAAAACGGTATTTTGAACTTAAAATAATAAGTATTGTGTTTTTCACTTGTAATTTTATATTGTATTTTCGTCTTTTCACTTATTTCATAATTGGATCTCGACGTTAGCCAACCGTTATCAGTAGCCTTTGGATGATAAGCTACATTTAATAGATTTGCGTATTTTGAAAAAATTAAAGTTAAATTAGCACCATATATATAACCAAATGCCTAAATAGGTTTATACATTATTTTCTTCCAAGAAGAACTCCACTTCTTATATGTTTCTTTACTCTCCCCATCAAATAACATTTGTACATTAAAACTTTCACCATCTCTACCCTATTTAGTATCATTAAACCAGTAATACTCATTTTTCACAATATTTTCTTGGATATACTAATCGTATGTAATAGAATATGTCTATTTTGGATTATCAAACAAATAGGTTATGTTTACTGCTTGTCTATCTAAAAAACTAATGTCTTTATAAATATACAAATTATCTGCATAATACCATGGTGCTACGCCATTCTCTTCTTTCTTCTTATAGCCATCACAAAGTAATCTGTATGAACAGTTGTCCGATTTATTGTTATAGTTATCGGCTACAGTTTTCTTAATTTTTTCTTCAATATCGTTAGCCGTCAAAAACGTTTTAGTTACTATCTATTCGGGAAAAATTAATTTATAACTTTTATCAACATTGTCTATGTCATAATATAAATTCACACTGTTAGCAACAGAAATATCATTTTCAATATTCTGTGCATATGGGTTGTATTTTATTTCATATGTGCCAATATATGCAAAATTAGATTGTGATGTTGGATCAATTTTATCTTTATTTGGAACAAGTGTATATAAATAAAATTTAAAAGTAATAATTTGTGGTACAGGCTCACATTTAACACTGAACAGCGCATATTTGTCGTTATTAGATTTAGATGCTTTTTCTGAATCGGCTGAATATGTATTTAATTGTATACCTTCTATATCATTTGTGAATTTTTTAGCTCCAGCCTCAGTTGTTATTGAATAAATATATTTTACAATCGATTCTTCTTTATCTAATATCTGCTATGATCTGACAACAAATTCATTACAAGTTATAATTTTTTTAAATGAAACAGCTTTGGTTATTGTTGGTGTGACACGACCACCTATTTTTGTATAATCCTAACAATGAAATTCTGCAGAATAGTCAGAATCAATATCTGTTGGAGCTTTAAAATTACTTGAGATAACACCATTATTTAATTTAGACTTACAAACTGTATCATATATATCTAATTTTTCATTTTTATAAGAAGTGGATGCACTTACTAAAAAAGCGTCTACAACAGCTGGACCTTTTGTTATATAACGAAATCCAGGAAATTTTACTTCAAGATGATCAATTTTAGCCATTTTCTTCTATAGAATAAAAATAACAATTAAAGTTTTCAAAAGAATCTATCTATACATTTGGTTCAAAACAAATGTATAAATAACCAGGTAAGATATTAGGATATGATAAATAACACTAATCAGCCTAACAATAATCTGTATTTAAAGAAACACTGTTTTCTGTTAAAAACCAATAGGCAGATGTTTTTAATTCGTTACTATCAGTAGTATAATAATTTAAAGCTTTATTATTAATATCAGATAAACGTACTGTGTCTGCAGAATTAGATGTTTTTGTTTCTAATAAACAATCAAAATATCCAGATATTTTGTAATCATCTAATATATAAGAAATCATTGGTATTTCCCGATATCCGTTATAAACACCATATGTTTCTTTATTATTACCACGAATACAAGAATCTCCTTTAAAATTATATCTTTTAACTTTCGGATTACTAACATTCATACCAACTATGAACTATTCACCAACCTAAAATCTATGATCTTTACATATAACATATGATGTTTTTTTATACCAATCGCTTGTTGTAAAATCAGTTGGTGTAGTTTTTGATATAACATCATTAATTGCATAACTAGATGTAGTATATATATCCGTATTTATTTCATAAGGATCTGTTCTATATGTATAGTTTACAACAGGGCTGGGAATTGTTCCTAACTCGCTAATTTTTGTTTTTGGATTGTATGATGCTATATAAAGAATACCCCCATATTCTTTCATTCCAACCGGTACAAATCCGTCATTCAAACCCATTATATTACCTGTAGTAGAATCTTGAATGAGTGTGTTACCCATGTCATTCTATAATAACAACTCATTTCCGTTATACGTTCTACACGTTGCATTCAAAGCGTCTGTCATACCAGTTGTAGGCATCGTTAAAGGATGTAAATCAGTAGACAGCCCTGTTGCAAACATATTACTCGTCACTTCCTGCATCGTCTTCTAATCGTTTTAAATAACAATTATGATTACTATAAAAATCATTCTTTCCAACATATTCAGCATCTTTAGTTTTATATTCTTTAACGAAAAATTTCCAACCACAATCTGCAGCATATGGTACACGCCAAACATGTGTGACAATTTTATTATGTATTAACTCCTTTCTAAGTTTTGTAAAAAATACGTTTTTAAAAACCTTTGTCTTTCCCTGTTTTAAAAGCTCTTTATGTTGTTTTGTATTTATACCTATGTAATAATATCCATCCCAAAGTTCTTTTCTAAACTTAAAAAGAATTCTTTCTTTCATTCTCCATTTGGTAAGCCATATCATAAATGATTTTAATTTATTGTTTACAAGCATACCACACATCATACTCATCGGTTCATCAGTAAGATTTTGAAGTAACACATCCCCATGCATTAAATTAACTTTTACATATTTTCTTAATCCATGTTCTATAATATCGGTTAACTCACTCTTACTTAAAAATGGGAATTTTTTCTAAACCGCATCAAGATAGTCCTTTACTTGAGTTACCATCCTTTTCCTTGATTAGTTAATTCTGTAATCCTATCTTTAAATTTTTTTGAAACGTGTAACTGTTTTGTCCATTTACCGTATCTGTTATTTTTTCTAAAATAGATCTGATATCCTGTAAAATTAGATGCTAAATAATCAACGTCGTCAAATGCACCACGCTATCTTGCTAACTTAAATCTATCACCAGTAATTGGAATCATCTCTAGCCAAGCACGAGAGCCCTTTGGAAATCTAAACGTTACACTGTTTTCAATTATATCTAATACAACTAAATAAAAAAAATATTTTAGCACTCTAGTATATAAAACTAAAAGCGGGTGACCATATTCTTCTTCTGTAATTCGAACATGTGGTTCATCCTTAAAATCATAATATAAATGTTTTGCATTTAATGCATAAGAAGTTGCAAATCTTCTATATTCCTATTCTTTCATTATTTAATTGGTTTTGTTGAAGATGTACCATAATTGTGTACATCCCAAGATGTCATTGCATCTAATATTTCATTCATTACATTTTGAGACATATCCATTGATGCTCTTGCTGCAGAACAAAGACGTTCCCATTTCTACTATTCAAGTTGAGCAAACTATAAAGCATTTGAATCTTTTGTCATACGAGCCTACTTATAATCATAAGAATATGCACAATATGCTGTAATGGCCTCTAACTCTTTATCATTTATATATGGTAAACCATCTTCATCACAATAAAGACCTTTATATAAAACATTAACTTCAGAAAAAGGTTCTGTAAAATAAATCCTATCTCCAAGCTCTCTATATTTTACAAATTTACCAGAAATATACAATTCGTTAGGCATTTTTTTATTTGCTTCAATCCACTGTTCAATTGGCTAATTTTCAGCAACTGCAAAATTTCGTATTGTATCAATGGTTCTAACACTTTCAAAATTAAGTGTTATTGCTTCAATAGCGTCCAAATTACATGGTTTACATATATACCAACCACCATTAGGATCTTCTACTGGAAATGCTTTTAACCTGTAAATGCGATAATCTTTATTACCAATTTTTTTCCACGCTGCCATTGCATATGTCTCAAATGTATCTTCGTCCATCTCTATACCATAAACTTCGTAGAGATTACTTAAAGCAGTATATAAAGGATATTTTGTCATTTCGGAGCAGTATCATTTGGTTGTGCTGGCTAAAATTGTGTACGATAATATTGGAATTTTTTAGAAATCAAACTCTATTTAACTTCTGTTACAATCCATGAAAAATTATCAACGTTTGAAGCCATCTCACAACAACCGTGTGTTTCCATATATTCTTTAACTTGTCTTGGATCTTTAAAAATAGCTATTATTGAAATACGTTCAAGTAACGGCGCATTAAAAACCCAGCCGTCATACAAATTGTTTGAATTTGGGACGGTATTTATAAACACGTATGGCTTATTTTTGCCACGTGTTTTATATTTGTGAAATTTGTAATTTGGACCAGTATAAGTTTTAAATTTTATAGCTTTATCTGTAGATCCAACATATTCAATTGCTAGCTCACCAAAATCATTTAAGATCTATGGAATTTCAAAATGTGCAACTGCTGGAGACATATCATTACTTGATGAACAACAAGTGTCCAAACTTTTACAGTCTAATTCTATACAATTTAACGCATAAAAAAGATCTTTACGAGGAACTGTTCCATTTAAAGAATACTTCTTTAAAATATACTGATATTCTTCTACAACTTCATCTTCTAACTATTCAATAGACATTGAGATTGTACTCTCATATCCAGCTAAACCAGACATAATGTCATTAAAAATTGCGCTACTAACAATATGAACATCAAACATAATTAAAAAAACAAAATTGGCGAGCGGTTCCCCGCCCGCCAATTAATTATTGAACATTACCAATTTCGTCAACTTTCTGTTCCAAAACAGGAGTGCTGTCTTTAACAGATACTACTGAACCACCAGTTGTGCGACCAGCTGCATCAACTGCACCAGCAGCATCAACAGGAACACCAGCTGTTTCTAAAACAATATTATTTACACCCTTGAGTTTTTCAAGCATTGCAATAATATCAGCAGCGCCAGTTTTTTCCAAGAATAAAATATGATTTGTCATAGAGTGATCGATTGCACCCATAACCTGACCACCAATTTGATGACGAGGTGTAACATATTCAATCAAGAACTGATCGTATTTACCACCAGGAATAGGTTTACCACCCATATCAGCTGCCCAAGGATCTGTTGCGGCAGCGGTAGGAATGCGGAGATTCTTAATCAACCGACGAACAGTTCCATTACCCTCACTACCGTGTTTTACAACTTTACCTTCTGCAACAACAACAAAATCCTAAAAACCGAGCAATTTTTCACCACTACCAGCAGGAGCAGCACTTGGTGTTGCCAATTGAACTTTTGCAAAACGAATATAGCAGTCAGCGGCAGTAAGTGTAATAACACTACCTGCAGCAGAAATTGTGAAATATTTCTCTTCGTTGCGCAATGCCTTTTTAACAGCTTCAACGATTGCTTTTGCATCATCAGCGCGATTGTCAGTTGTTGCATCAGAACCAGCAACGAGGCATTCTACCAAAATAGGACGCTCGTGACGCAAATATGCGTTCTGGAAACTAGCGCTCTGACGACCGTCTTCACGAAGACGAACCATCAAACGGATTACACCAGCAGCATAATTTACACCAGTTAAATCAAGAGTAGCTTCTTCTTTAACCTCTGCTAAATAAGGAGTTTTAACTACACGAGTAATATATTTTACTTTAAGTGTTTCTGCACCATCAATCAACAAGGTGCTTGCAACATCAGGTGTTGTTACGGTTTTGCCCTGTGCATCTAAAAATAAAGCACGAACACCACCAGTAAGTTTTCCAACATTGGAATTAATAATTGTTTCAGTTGTGTACTACCACATATTTTCTTATTTTTTATATTTTATTATCTTTATTGTTGTGGTATACTTGTGTTTACTACAGTCTGTGTTTGAGTCCTTTCAACATTATTTGTATTTTCCAAAATCAATTTAACCATAATGTTAATTATTTCATAAACAACATAATCTGGAAACTCTAAAATTTGCGACGTATCCAGTGTGTCATCTAATATATCAGTGTTCAAACTTACAAATTCTGGCGCTCTTAAATAATCTATAAAAACGCTTTGTAGTTCACCGTCACCACATTTAATCTACATTATTGGACGAACCGTATTTCCGTATCTAATTTTATTATGTACCTCTTTCTTTTTATCGTCACCCGTAATCTAACGAATTTGATCTGGGTTTTCTAAGTTTATAATGTAATAATATGGTCTGGTAATAGATGGTTTCATATAATAATTATTAATTATATGTGGCCACTGATTACTATCTAATTTATTTGCACCCTACAAAATAGTAGTATCTGGTATATTACACTTATTACTTTTAGGGTTTCTAAATTCACAAATACAGTTTAAAATATGTACGTAATCTTCTGGAAGCATACACTTATAACTCTTACCAGCAGCATTGTCACTTCTTTCTTGCTCAAAATAAGGTGGGTTGTCGCCAACCACATCTCTTGACAATACACGAATTGTTTTAGTCAAAACACGTAAATCGTCTGTAAGCTGTTGTTTTGTTTCAAATAAACTGTAGCGCTGATTCATGTATTGCTAAACGGCTTTGTTCCATAAATAAATAAAGTCGTTTAACAATAATGAGGGAGCCTAAACTTTATTTAATTCAATTAATACATTTTCGTAAATTTCCCTAAGAGACATGTTAATTATTTTTTAACAGCGCCTTTTTTTTCTAATTCCGGATACGTTTCGTTTTTCATTTCCTGCTTGAGAATCTTATTCTCATCCGCTTTTAAGAAAGAGGTTGCAATATCAATATTACTACCAAGTTTAATGTCGGCATAATATAAACCCTCTGCTTTACGAGTAACAACCCCACGATCAATTGCAGTTAACAGCAACAATCGAACAGCAGATTCTTCAGCATTATAATATTTTATCACTTTATCAGGACTCTTTGACGCTTGGTCAAGCAAATATGCTTCTACATCGTTTGGATGTGCGTGTGACATATCTTTTTCAAAAAGTTTACAAATTAGTACCTGATGTGCAAGTGAATCTTTAAATATTAAATCTTGAGCATCATGTATCTTTTTAGCCAAAGACACTTTAATTTGTGAATTAAGACCAGGGTGATCAACATACAACTCTGCCAAACCATAACGACCTTTTGGGTTACGAAAACGATCTGGAGTTGGTGCAGCACCATCAATCATAAGAACACCTTTTTCATCACGAGCCGCTCTATCTGGTGCAATTAGTTTTGAATTTTTAATTGCTTCCCATCGTGCCAACTGATTCACATCATCAAGATCAAAAGATGTACCGTGCTTTACAACAATAACCGCATCTTCTGGAATAAAGGCAGCTTTACCTTCATTCATAAGTTGTTTATCTTTTTCGGTTAATATCATATCACCGTCTTTATTCACTTTACGAATACAAGAGGGGTATAATCCATTTTTGTTAGGAACAGGATTAAATTTATACTCCTGTCCAGGAATTTTATTATTAGCGCTTTTTAGTACAATTATATTAGATTCAATCATATTATTTCATTTTTTCATATAAAGGACTGGGAACTTTATCCCAGTCCTATCATCTTGAAAGTTTAGTATCTTAGTTTTGAATAAGTACATACGACCGCCAAGGATTCATACAACCGATACCACAATAACCACAAATGGTATATTTGATACCAGAAACCGTTGACGATACTGATCCTGATTTAACACCAACACCAGGAATGTCGTTTTCAACAAACGCCTTATCCTTAAGGGTAAACAGTTTGATAGGAGCGTCACCACTGATTTTATCAGAGGTCATATCAATCATAATGCCATAACCACTTGTAGGATATTCGTTAGAAAGGGCACGATCAACACGGAATACGATTGTGTTTCCAGCCCATTCAAATGCGCTATATGTTGCACCAACTTTGATTTTCTTATCATCGTATTTAGAATACATAAATTGCTGATCAACACGGTGCTGTGCTAAAAACTCAGCCATCACTTTCTGCAAATCGCGGAAAAGGATATCATTTACCACAAAGATGAAAGTGTTCCCAATGCTCTCTTCACACTTTTCTGCAAGAACTGTAAGTGCTTCGGTAAGAACATTAGCACTGAGTTTTGTATATGCATATTTGCAAGCATAACGGTCAATCTGAGCAATGATACCGTCACCGCAGATAAGATCACGACCTTCACGGTCACGAACTGTGCAATGACCCTGTTCATCCATTGTGGTCTTACCCCAGAGCAACTGATTGTTACGAGCCTCCATAAAGTTATCCAAGAGGACTTTCTTCATACCAGGCATCTTAAACAAGTAGTTTTTCGTACCGCTTTCATCACCACGAGATACTTTAACAAAAGAATCTTCTAATGCTAAATAACGATCTGAAGCGTCAATATCACAACGGAGTTCACCAATCCAACCGCGCATTTTCTGGTAGTTACTTGTATATTTAACATTACCAGTTTCGTGCAATTCGGGTTTGATATTACCCAACCAACGTGTCGAACAACCAGCCTGACAAGCAGTGGTATCAAGTTCTGCACTAAAATCAGCATCAATCAGCTGAACAGAATACTCCCAGAAATTATCGGCTTTACGAATAGGACCATCAATAACAACACAACGCTGTTTTGACTCATCTATCATAAAGGTATCGTTAACCTCATAATAACGCTCTGTGAACGCCATAGGAACATCTACACCACGAGCGGTAGCAAATGCTTCAGGAACAGAGGCTGCAAACGGAATGCGATGTACGTCTTGTACCTCAACCTCCCACTCAAACAAGAGTGAATTAATTTTCTAATATTTTCCAGCTTTTGTGTCGTTAAAAACAACATTACCAAAAGCTTCCGTAAAATAAGAAGCCGTATGTTTTTCATACAGCCGAGCAGCAATCCCTAAATTTTCAGCTTTAGCACCAAGCAACGCATAAAAATCTTTAGCAGTACGAGTGCTTGCCATTTCAGGTCTTACTGTAATGTAATTTGCAATTGTCATAATTAAATTGTGAATATATCGCCACTGGACTGTTTTGAACGATTTACAGCCCTAGGCTTGTTATTATTATTTCGTTCAGAAATTAATTTTTTAAAATAATCTACAGTAGCACCATATGTCTCTTCACCATGAAGAAAGTACCAAGCCATCTTTAACACACTTTCAGGGTCATTCATAACTTTTTGAAATTCTGTGTTACCAGCATCATCCTTTGTTAACACAAAATTTAAAAGTTCATTTTTATCGTCATCTTCTAACGTAACACCCTGAATATAATTCATATTCTTCGCAACATTGACGTAATCTCTAGTAAATTCATTACGTGCTTGTTCCATCTTAATTTTATTTTCATCTTCTAACATTTTACTATACGCATCTTCTTCTGCTTTATAATTAACTCGTAAAGCACGAACACGCTTTTCAAATGTTTCTGGATTTTCTTTCAAACGTTCAATTTCTTCTTGAATTTCTTCATTAGAAACATCGTCGCCAAAACGACGAATCATATCAACAGCAATAACCTCCTCGTCACTATAATTATCAATACTGCTTTGTTCAGTAGGTGTTTGTTGAACACTTCGTGCACCTAATTGATTTTGCCAGTTAGCAAAATCGGACAAACTCATATTGTTTTGACGAAGATAGTTAATTGTTGCAATTTCATCATCTGAAAGCAAATCGTTTGATCTATCGTTTAATGACATTAAAACGTCATATTTTTGTTCTTCTGATAACTCATCAAAATCAACTTCCGATTCATCACCAGATTCATCATAAACTTTAATTTTACTTTTATCTAAACCGTTATCAGCTAAATATTTTTCAACAAACGATACCTCTTTTGACGGCTCGTCTATTAAAGAAGTTTCCTCAAACGATTCATAATCATCCAATGTTTCATCACTTTGTGAAACATCTTCAGAAACACTTTGATCCATTCCTAGATCTTGATAATCATTTTCCCAAGTCATATTATTCCGTATTAAATGTTAAAAAATTCGTATAATGATACGAATTGTTATCAAGAAAAAAAACAATCGTACTGATTTATAACAACTGTTTAAATCAGTACGATTTCCTTTTATTATTTTTAATTTAAAATCTATTAATATAAATCATTTTACCCAAACGTGAGATACTATCATAATTAAAATAAAAACTAATGATATAAAAGAACTTATAAAAGTTAATAATGATGATGAAATAATGCTGTATAAAAACAAAATATCTAATGTACGTATTGATAATAAATAATATAAAGAACTTCTATGAGCAAAACAAAAATTTAAAAAATAAGATAATATTAAAAACGTTATTATAAAAATAACAGATGGATAAAATAAGACAGATAATATTATAAACCCAGCATCAAACGCATTTAAAAATGTAGTAATACATGTTGTAATTGCCATTAATAACGGTAGATACTTAATTATTCTTATAATAATCTTGTATCTGTTTTTGGACATCGAGATTTGCTTGTTGTGTACTAATTGGCGGAATATATCGCAACCTTGGAACTTGTTGAACATGTTTTCTAAGCAATTCCAACGCGGTATCTTCTTTTTTAGGTTTATCATCTTTTTTAATTTTTGAAAGTTGTTCAGCAGCTTTCTCCCAATTTTCTCCTTCAACTTCTGGTAGCCCCCATTTAGGCAATTTATTCTATTCATTTCTTAATTTTTCGATTTCTTCTGGACTCATCTTTTTTATATTTTTTATAAATTTTATATATATTTTGTAATTGCTTTTCTGTTAAAACAAACTCGTTGTTATCAATAATTGCCTAACAAATAGCAGCAACATATTCTCTACCATTTATTAAATCTTTTAACGGTTTTAAATCTTCAACTTTTAAATTTAAATATTCTGCAACTGGTTTTGTTAAAAACGAACCTATCAAATATGTATCTTTTAATTCAATTGCTTTCTGTAACATTGTTTCTTTTGGATACAGCACGTATGTGGCATTATCACAACCGTTTTTAAAACAAGTGCTTCTCCAAGTAAAATTATCAGCTTGTTCTTTTTGACAAAAAGAAATATAATCTGTATCTTTAGGATGAAAATCTGACATATTATTAAAAAAATAACGACTTCCTATAAGAAATGTATTCATATTTATTTTTTTATAATTGTGTGGACGAGACACTTCCCGTCCACACAATATTTAGTTGTTATAATAATTTACTTTTTAATATATTTACTTCAGATTTCAACTCACTAACTTCTTTTTGCAGCTATTTAACAACCGCTAATAACGGAACAACAATCTTCGAATATTCAATACTCAAGAAGCCATCAGACTATTCAGAAACTATCTCTGGATAATATTGCTAAACTTCTTGCGCAACAACACCTATTTGCGGAGAACTACTATCCTTATAGTTAAAATTATATGGTTTACAATTCTATACAAACTGTAACGCGTTATTTACATCTAATTCCTATAAGTTTTCTTTAAGCCTTTTATCAGATATTGATGTAAACTTACCTAAAAACTTCCAAGGATAAACTTTATTGTTATTTCCAACTGTCCAACACTGTTGTGGAGCATCAATTGTTCTACCTCTTGTACTTATATACAATCCACCGTGAGAACTTGTGTTAGCTGAATTAATTGACACGATTCCAGTACCACCAGAAATGATTATTTTAGGTTTATAATAACCAATACCAGCACACAGATTTATAGTTTCGTCATTAATACCAATACTACCGCTACCAGCACTGACATTAACTTTACAAGAATTGCTTCCATAAATGGAAATATTGTTGCGCGTTAAAGATATCTGAGAACCATATAAATTCTCTAAAAGAACAGAAAGTCCTTTAACATTAATTCCACCACCATAATCACTATCGTCGTCAAAATTTAATGTAATTTGATTTAGATATTTTGAGTTAATTTCAGAATGTGATGAATACTAACATATATTAGGTGTCCACAAATTATTACCAAAATAGCCATTTCTAAATCTCAAACTACTATTACCTAAATTATAAACATTATTTTCATGCGGATGAAATCCAGTGCTATTAATCTTACAGATGTTATATGAAGTAGTACTAAATAATAAACAATCTGATATAATTTGGCCATTTTTTTTTAGAAAAGCTGTACCAATTGGATAATCAATCGTGCCAATTGAACCTGACGAATAATCACTAACAGTAGGATACATCTACCCACTTCTAAACACCCAGTGACCACCAACGTCACCATTTGGTTTAATTGTAATATCTGAAGGACTTGTAATACTATTTTCACCATCAAGTTTGACTTCTTTAGAAAAAGTATTTAATCCAGTAAATTTATTTGACCCATTACTTACAATATTATTACTAAACATCTTAACACCAGTAATTGTTTCACTTCCAGCAAGATGTACAACCTTGTTATCCTCTGCTTTGGTGTTAACTGAAGTTTTAAGAGTAGATACACTAGTATTTAGATCAATTAAACTAATTGTAGATGTACCAGAAGTGGCTTTAACATCTCCTAAGAAAGTTCCCGTACCAGTCGAAGTAATAGTTAAAAGATTTTTTCTATCCTTAGAACTAGTACCACCACCGATAACAAATGGTGCAGATGATGTTGTATCATTATAATATCCAAGTATTGTTTGGTTAGGTGTAGATGTTTCTAATCCTGTACCAAATAAGAAATTATATCCTGTATCATCAGTCTATGCTAAACCACTGGCCACTGAATTATTTGGACCAATTGCTACAGAATATGAACCCGCTATTATACTACCACCGATGGCTACAGAATTATTGGTAATACCCTCCATTGCATTGTATACGTCTGAACCGTAACCAATTGCAACAGAATTGTTTATAAATCCAGTAGTATCAGAATAATCTCCTATTGAAGCACCTTCTGTAAAAATAGAGTTTGTTACTCTATCTTCATTATACCAATAATAACCCTCACTATTATTACCTTTTGCACCAGTATCACCATATACAGCAATTAATGAAACTGTTGTTTTAGGATCGCTTGAAGTAAAAGTAATAACTTCTTTTCTCCACAAATATTTATTTGTTGCTGAAAGTTTTGGAATATCAGTAGATGTTATATTAGCTGCTTCTGGTGCAACTTGTGTAGCAGTAACAGCATAATAATAATCAATTTGAGAAATACCGTTACCTTTATCACCCTTCTCTCCTTTCTCACCAGTTATTCCTTGTTCACCTTGTGTACCTTGTTCACCTTGTGGACCCTAAATACCCTGAATACCCTATTCACCTTGTGGACCCTAAATGCCTTGTGCACCAGATAAGTCAATTATAAATTGCCAATCGTATGTTACTGGGTCTGTTGTAGCATCTTTGATTATTTTAGAATATACATATCCATTTTCAGTAGCCTCTGTATTAGAAATCCACGCCATATCACCAACATCACAGTTAGCAATGTCGGCGTTCATTTCAGTTACAGAACTATAAACGCGTTTAATTTTAAACGGATCACCAGTATCACCTTTTGGACCCTATGGACCTTGTGGACCAGTTGGTCCTTGAATACCTTGAACACCTTGAATACCTTGAATACCAGTATCACCTTTTTCTCCCTAAGGTCCTTGTGCACCAGTATCACCTTTTGGACCAGTTGGACCAGTTGGACCTATTGCACCAGTATCACCTTTTGGACCAGTTGCACCAGTAGCTCCAGTTGCACCTTTATCACCTTTTGGTAAACTAAATTTTAAAGTAACGTTGTGTTCATCACCACTGGTATTAATAACAGTACCCTGTTCATCTGGATTTAATATAGTTACATCCTTTTCAACAGAAATGGTTGCAGCATCACCAGTTAAACCTTGCCGTGACACACAATAAACAGATTTAGTATTATCGTCTGTGAAATTAAATGTTATTTTAGTCCAAAGATATTTGCCAGCATCAACGGTTGGAATTGTAGTACTCCAACCAGTGGCTGGTTCAATTGTTCCAGAATCACCAGATGCATATAAATAAGTGACATTACTAATTCCAACACCAGTATCACCCTTAATACCTTGTGTATATACTCCAGAAGACTTTTCTAAATTTACGGTTTTATCAGTGTCCTCTTCAATTGATTTTACTGTATAGAAACCAATTCCAGACTACTCTGTTGATGCGCCATTAGCAAACTTAAACGGTACAACAACAATGTCATTTACAATAGGTGCACGATTAAATAAAGCACTACTTTTTGCTAAAGTATCTGGAAAACTTTTAACTAAACCTTCCTCTGTTGTTTCAGTGTTTGTTGTAATTGTTGTTAGCAAATATAATGGAGCATTACCTTTTTCACCAGTATCACCCTTTGGACCAATATCACCAGTATCACCAATATCACCTTTTAATCCTTTTGGTGCAGTGAAAGTTTGTGTACTTCCGTCATCAAATGTCTATAAATAAATTGCCCCACCATTTTCATCATATCCTTGAAGTGTTGTTGTTAACACCACAGCACCACTATCGCCTTTATCACCTTTTAGCGAATCACAAACGTTTTGCCAGTAATAGTTGCAATCAAATTCAATATCATTATATGTGCATTCTCCAAAAACAATACTTTCAAGAATACCACGACGTCCAGATTCTGCATCAGTGCTTATAAGAATCTCTTCTGCAAACGGACAATCTATTAACATTGTATATGACAATTCTTCATCTCTAAACACGTGTTTAACTGTTTGAGATTCACCTTCAATATCAGTTGTTTCAATAATAAAGGTACAAGCCTCATCAATACTAAAACGTTTAATTGTCAACTATACAGTGTTAAAATTAATCTAGTCTTTATGAAAATAAATCGATCCAGAATTAATAGAAGAATTACCTAACTACAGTCCGTTACCAGAACTTACAGAAACTGTGTCGATTAACCAATCGTTTTGATTAAATGTTTTACGTCCTGTAACACTTCTTGCAAAATCACCAAGAGTTGTTTCAGAAACAGTTTCTGCATCAAAATATCTAAAGTCTAATCTAAATCCTTTATCTTTAGCAACACTATATAATTCTCCATTTGGCAACAATACCATTAAATTAGAGTGTTCACTTAAATTTGGAATAGGTAATTTATCAAAATGCTCTGTTTGAACGGCACCAACGTGTGGAGTATTGTCCAAAGAATCATAATCATTTGTTTTTGCAACTGGTACTAATTCTGACTCTCTTACAAGTTTATCCCAAGAGTATGCTGCATCACCTAATTTATATAATACAATAGATTGCGGTTTTGTTGAAGTGTCTCCATAAAAACGGAAACGCTATGCACTCGTTTGAGTATTATATGTTAATGTTCGACCATAAGGTGAAGTAATGCTAGCAATACCAGAATCATCAAAAGTAAGTGTATTTTCTAAAATTACATCACTATATTTAATCTAATTGTTTGTAGCAGAAGAACCACTAATGTAATAATCGCCAGATGTTTTAACACTTATTGTAACACCTGCTTTTGTAACAGAAATTACATTAATTTGAAATGCATATTTTTCTAAATCTTCTGTATATGGAAGTGTTCCGTTATAAAGCGGTTTTACAATATAATTTTCTTTCTTATTAATACCAGTAGTATCACCTTTTGGTAAAGTTGAATCAAAAATGAAAACATCTCCTTCCGTTGTGCGTTCATAAACAATTAAATAACGCCCACTTTTAAAAGAGGTCTAAGAATTAATTTTAGTAATACCTTTAGAACTACCACCATAATTCAAAATATTTAACTCGCTATTGTGATAATCACGATAAGTTTGTGTCAAATATTCTTCTGTAGGATCTATAACATCTTCAATAGAAATGTCATCGATTGTTACAGCCTTCCACAATCTCCAATTATAACCGTCAGTCATAACAGGATCAAACTCAATGTCACGAATTAAAAAACTTGTCTGACTATCATCAGCATCATCAACACTAATAACAACTTCTTTTATATAAGAAAGAGAAATTGTTGGTACGGTATTTCTTGTAACAACAAGTTCTTGAATCAAAGGGTCTGTTCCTGTATCAGAAGTGTTAAAGGTTCGTTTAACATCAATTGAATCTCCATTTACATCAACAAGTTTAATGTTAAATGTTACATAACCCCCTCTATATGTTTCTGTATCAAACGCAGGACAACCGTGAATTTTTATTGAATTTATTGCTAATGTTTCTGGAAATGTAAAATCAAGACTACCATATACATCAAACTTAGCGAAAGTTCTATCTATAAAACTAATTTCTTCAAAACCAGTTACACTAAAATTATCACTGCTAAAAATAGGATTCAACCCATTATTAAAAACATTTAATAGATCGTCCAAAATAACTATCTGTATTGGGTCAACATTTTCAAACGAAACTTTATATGACTCAACATTAGATGCTTTAAAATAACCTATGTTTTTAAGAGCAACTGATTTATTATTATCTGTCTATGCCTGTGTTGGAATTAATTCTAAACTATCTACTGTTGTTATTAATTCCAATTTATTTTTATCAAAAATAGACGTTACATCAACACTATCTGCAGCCGCTTGTGCTGTATCATCAACGTATTTTTTAGTGGCGGCATCAGTGTCTTCCGTTGGAGTAGCTACTTTTAGCGTTCCTGTATTTGTGCGTTTTGCAACAGTGTCTTGTATTGAATCTGTGGATACAAGAGAAGAATCTAATTTTTTATTAAGTTTGTTATCTAAATCAAGAGCCTTAATCTAACTATCAGTGTATGTTTTAGCTGTAGTTAAATTAGCATCAGAATGTGTAATAGCTGCTTCTTTTGCTGCATCTGCAGAACCTTTTACATCGTATGCTTTTTCATCACCAATTTCAGTCCAAGTTTTAGTACCAGACTCATCTTCAACAAGAACATACTCTTTTGAACCAACTATGATAACATTTCCCTTCGAATACTCGGTGGTATCGGGTAACTCTGTAAATACACCAATAAACAATAAAGCAGATGATAATTTTTTAAATTCAGCATCTGTATATGATTTAGATTTTATTACTGCGTTGGCGGCTGTTGTACTTGCTGTTTCATCACTATATGACTCCAAAGCAGTTTTTAACTCTGGAATCGTAACTGTGTTAATTGTGTTAATACTGTTAGAAAGTTCTACTTCTTTGCCAGTTGCTCTAGTCTCTTCTGCTGCTATTGCTGTTTGTAATGCAGCTTCTACACTTTTTGCTCTGTTAATTTCTTCTTGTAAATTATTATTTGTTGTAGCAACTTTATCGTCTACAGTTTTTATATTAGCATCAAGCGACGTTATTCGAGCATTTAAATTATTATCTTCTGCAGTTCTATCTGTTTTTTCTGTTTGTATAGCTTGCTATAATGTTTGATCCTATTTTTTTAGAGAATCAATGTTTGTTTCAATTGTACTAAAACGAGTTTCATCAGTTGGCATTAAAAGTCTATAATTATTTACTTTATTGCCAGCAACCAAGGATTGTACATTTTTAATTGCAACTGTTGCATCGCTGTTAGGACCAAAGTGTGAATCGTAATCGGTTTTTAATGCGTTAAATTTTTCTTCAAATTCTTTATGAAAATGCTCGACATTATAGTTTATTGTTTTGTATCCAACACATTTCCCATCTTCATGTATTGGCATTAAAAACACAACATTCTTATTAAAAATAGACTCATCGATTGTAATTGCAACACCTTCTTTAGTTGAGAAATTTTGATATGTTCCAACTTCACCAGCAATATAAATACCACTTGTTTCCAAAGCATCAGCAACTTCTGACGAAGGATTTGTGTTTAAATTTGCAACACCCTTAAACGGTGGAATTTTACCCTTGTCAGAATACTCATATATATATAACAAACTACCAACTAAAAGACAACACAGTGTATCAAAATCACTCTGTGTGTAATACTCTGGTTTGTTATCAAATCTAATTAAAACCTCGGACAAATACTCTTTCAGCTATTCAGTAGTAGAAATGAGAGCTTGGTCGTCTTTAATTAAATTAACACCTGTGCTTAATAAAGCACCCTCTTTCAGTAAGACATTTAAACGATAAGCAGCACTTTGATTTTCTTGCAAAAAAGAAGCTAACCCACGTTGTGTGTTTTCTCCGTGTGTGCCTGGCCGCTATGTTTGACAAGGAATCTAAATTTTATTAAAATCCATATTATATTTTTTTATAATCCAACAACGTTGAAATCTTCTATGCTTTTTTGAAAACTTCTTTCTTAATTTTATGAGTAATATTTGTATCCATTGTTTTAAATGTTAACATTAAAATACCAACTGGATCATCAATACCTTCAATATTACAAAAAACTACTTGGTTAACCCCATCTTCTACAAGCTCTTTATAAAGTCGTGGAAATGTTGTTTTTAGTGGCTATACGCTCTAACAAATTATATCACTCGTATCTAATTCTTTAACAAAATCTGGTACAGCAGAAACTAAAATATCATTAAAGTCTTTACTTAAATCGTCAACACCATAATTGTTTCGACAAATTGATAATGAAAAATGCAAGAATGGCATTCCTGTTAAATTATATCCACCATTATGATATTCAAACAGTGCAACACGATCTGCTGAAGTTTTTTGCAGCAATTCAGTTAATAAGCGATTTACCTTAAAAGCACTATCCTTTCGTACTTTTCGCGCACCAAACGCAAATGTTTTTTTACCCTCTGCAAGATTAGCCGCAGAAATTTTAATAAGCTAATCTGCATATTTAAAAACAAGCACACCTAATGCAACAACAACAGCCCCTAGAACACCATATTGATCTAGAAGCTACATAAACTAATCTAAAATTTCTTGACGCATTTAATTAAATTAAACAATAAAAGTAATCAATACCTATTTGTCCACAATACCTAATAAACAGAACAATAATACCGTTTATCTTTTTAAATAAAAAGAATTGTTATTATTATTAGCGTATTTAAATAAAATTTACACGCACTTTTAAAATGTTATAAAAAATATGACTTTTAATAAAAAAATAAAAGGAAGTGGTTGCACCACTCCCTTTTATTTAAAAAGCCGTTTTTATAAGTCTGAACACTTATCGCATAAAAACAATTTTGCACTTTTATATAAACTCTTTGCAATATCTCCAGACAAATATTGTGTGGTTTCTGAATGAAGATTTATATTATAAAATTCGCATAAATGTGAAGAAGTGTGTCCTAATTCGTGAACAAAGGTACTTAAAAATTCTGCACATGAAGTACATTTACCAATTATTATAAATGTAACGTGTAACTGTGTATCTGTATAAGTAAAACCAGAATTCAATTCCTCACACTCAAGCATTTCAGCAGCTTTATAAAAAGCCTCTGGTTCACAATCAATACTATCTAATTCAGAAAGAATTTTTACAGAATTATAATTAGATACTATATAAAACACTTTAATTAACCAGTCATATTCATCTAAATAAATTGTGTGTTCAATCATATTAAATCCTCCCACGGAATAGAAGTTCCTGCACCAATACAATCTGCATAAAAACGAGTAAACGGTAAACCGTCGTATGCATCGTCGTCATTTATAACATCAAACACATATTTTGCCAAAGATGATTCATTCTAAATAGAACTACCAAGAAAATCTGCTTTACACATATTTGCAATATACACGGCATCATAATCAACAGGAATCTTAATTTTTTCTGTATCAAATAATAACTTTAAATCTTCTTTTGTAATTGGATCTAAATATTTTCTTGTATTATCTTCATATTTATACATTCTGGAAACTGCCCATTCACACATTTTTTTATTAAAATGCCATCCATTAAAACTTAAATATGTTTCCATTCCGTCTGGAAATTTATCTTTTATGTCTAATCTCATATTCTACTATGTCTTTCACCATAATATGACTTTGCTTCTTTCATTGCTTCACGATATCCTTTTTCATAACCACATTCAAAGCCATCTTCATAATCTTTACCTTTTCTGCCATATTTACTACGAAAATCGTTATCACGATCTTCAATTAATTCCCACATTCTACTCATTTTTCAGTCTCCTTTAATTTGTTAATAAATTCAGTCAGAGTAGCCAGATTTGTTTGAATATCTGTCATCTGATTTTTTAATGTACTAATCTCATCCTACTACTACTTTTTTTCAGCATACTCTGGATTTAATTTGTTTAAAATATCATCGCACCCCACGATAATCTATTTGTGTAAATCAACACTATTTAAAGTGTCTATACTTTTTTGTTTATAACTCATTACTTCTGCGTTCATTGCATCCCTGCTATCAGAAATAACAAGTGATTCTCCATTATTAAACGAATCTGCTATATCTAATTGTGCCGGAAGATTATTATAATTTACAATTTGATTGTTTACTTTTACTGCTAAATCAACAACCATCTCCTATGCCTAACCCAACATTGGAGAAACCTAATATTTTGGTTTTAACAACGGAGCATTTGTAACATATCCCATCTCTAATGTAGGTGTATCAGATTTATGAAATATATAAATCTGACTATTCTGTCTGAGTGATTGAAACATAATTTTAATTAATTATTTGTAACACGTCTGCTATTCTATCATAATAAAATAAATAAACACCTTCACCACCAACATCAGCAACAGTCCAGTTTGCGCCACTATTTGTTGTAACATTTTTCGTACCAGCGGTCGATGAAAATTTAATTGGTAGTGTTGTAGTAGTACCAGAGGTTATTGTGTTTGCTAAATAAACTAGTAATAACCCTCTAAACGGATTCCCATAAGATGTGTCTGCATTAAAATTAAATGTGACAGCATCCGTTCCAATTGTAACCGATGTAGATTTAATTGTTGGAATCCCACGCTTGTTAATATATTGATACGGTGTCATATTACCCCCAATAAGATCCATTAGTATAAGGATAATATCCATAACCATACAACTAACTTGTTGGTATAGCGGTTAAATTTGGATACTAAACTGTAACAGTATTTGGTTGTGCCGCTTTAATTGCAGCAACATCTGTAATAAGTGGATTAATTACATTAGCTACATAACTCTAAATTGCAGCAGTCTGATTTGCGTTTGAAATTTGACTAAGAAGTGTTGAACGCTCCTCTTGAAGTGCATCAATTTTACTCTACATTTCTCGTTTCTCTAAATCACAAAATTTATCACTTAAAAAAGTAGTTTGCTAATCTAATTTACTTCCTAATGTATTAGTTTGCTCAATAGTTGCAATACGACTTTCATAACCCTACTGTGTAGTTAACAATCTGTTATCACAGCAACACTGTGCTAATTGACTTGCTAACGCACTATCACCAGCTTGAATTGAATTGATAATTTGCTACCCACTCATACCAACCTGATTACCAACGGATTGAACAGCAAATGATACAGAGTTAATTGCTGACTATAAAGCATTTACATCACAACCAATTGTGGTAGATAATTGAGATAATGCGTTAGAATTACCAGTGATTGCAGATAATAACATATCCCTGCCAGTATCATTATTTAACGCTGATAAAATAGCATCAGTATTACCTTGCTAACCATTACCCCAACCACGACCCATAAGAGCAATTATAAAGATTATAATCCACCACGCGCCTTGACCACCACCAAAACCGCCGTTCATCATAGAAGCCATAAGTGCTGGCGACATTCCTGCATTAGACAACAATGGTGCTAATGCCGCTAACGAAGATGATTCTCCATTACCGAATACATATGTTTTTGATTCTTCTGCCATAAAATAAAATTTAAATTAAACAATATTTGGAGCCCCGTTATACTATTATACACAAATCTCATCAAAAACACTAACAATGGAAAAGTTTTAATAAATGTTAATTTTATTAAAGAAATGTTTTTCTTCTAAAATAGAAAAGGCTGAGTAAAAATACTCAGCCTTTAAAATCATCAAGGTCTTTTTGTTCCCAGAAAAGTTCTTTAAACCCAACTTGTTTAATACCTTTTGGTATTTTACCAGACCTTATATAATTATCAAATGTTCTAATACTAACCTTTAAATAATCTGCAGATTGCGCTTTACTAAGCCTTTTCTATTTGTTTGCAGCATTCTACAAAGTTGCAATAGCTGTTTCTAACTCATCTTGCGTCATATTTGAATTTCCGCTTTCAATCTAATCTGCCGTATCACGAAGTTGCTTTGCAAACAACTTAAGAAATTTATTACTAATCTCCGTCATCTTGTACCCCTAAATTATATGTCATAATAGAATCGTCCCATTGTGTTACAACAACTTCACAATATTTACCAGCAGGAATATCAACCGACGGCTAACCAACCATATCTACAAGCGTATATCCTGTAGGTGAAGCAAATGTGACTGTAACGCTCGTGCTAGAAACATTTTTTATTCTATACGTTGTTTCACTCACTGCACCATTATCTGAAAAAATAAGTGTTTCATTTGACGAAACCTCTTTTTTTGTCACATAAAAACATTTACGCTAAAACGCCTACTCTGCTTCATTTTTATATAATGTAAAATCAGCCCACGTAACAAGAGCCATCTTTAATTTTTTATAAAAATAAGCAAGTCCGTTATAATCTAATAATTTACGCATTTTCTTTTGAATCAATAGTACAAGTTGCTTTTTTATTTTCGTAATCTGTTGTTACAGTTATTATCGATTGTCCAGTATATTTATATGTAACTGTAATAGTTTTTCCAGTTGTAGAACTAAGCAAAACGTTGTTGTTATCTACAGACCAAGTTACAGCAGTATTTGCTCCATCTGGAGATACTGTTGCTGTTAATGTCTATGGTGAACTTGGTGTTACAACAGCAGATTCTTTATCTAATGATACAGATTGAACTGGATTTATTATATTATCAATATCTGAATTTGTAATTAAATAAAAATCTTCATTTGTTGCTACAACCGCTGGCTATGTGTCCTACTGCTACCAATTGTATTTTTCAATATCTTTTGTAAGAGTAAGCGGATTGTAATACGAAATATTGTTAAATGTTATATATTCACTGCTTTTTTTAAACTGTAGATTTTTTGCAGCAGATTCTATTTCTATACCTAAAGACGCTAAACTTTCAACATTCAACGTGTTATATGTTTTGTTACCAGTAGTATTATATCCAACTAACAAAAAATTCTTTATATCACCATTATTTTGTACATCTGTTGGATCAACCCATAACTTAAAATATTTAAAGTCTGTAGGAACACTTATATCACCACTCTCAATTTTTAACGATATGCTATTTGATAGTTTGGCACTAATTGAGTATATACTATTGTATGAATCAAAACTATATGTATAGTTGCTGTTGAAATTAGTACTCTTATAAAAATAACCGTTTACTAAATTATCAGTAGTTATTCCAATATGCTAAAAAATTAGTCCTGTATTATTTGAAGCTTCTTTTTTTGATAAATCTGCCTAAATTGAACTTGGAACATTTACGTAAGCAAAATTATTTTTGTTTAAATATACGTACTACTGATTACCGCTAGAACCACTATCACTGTAAACCTTTATTCCACCAATGTTAGTTTGATTAGCAACCTGTATTGAATTTTCCTACGTTGCAACAATATCACCATCAACTATTTTTAAAGAAACATATGTTCCTTTAGTATCAATATTAGTACCTTCAATTGATAATTTTACTTTTGACGGTAATGGTAAACTAATGGTATTATCGCTGAAATCGGTTTTAACATCATCAGAGGTTGTGCCATATGTAATAGTTTTTTCAGTTGAAAATTTATCTGCTGTACTTGCTGAACTTATACTATCAAAATAAGTATATGTTGGATAAGTTATTTCATCTCCGTCTTTATCAAGTATTGTAAATTCTTTAGATCCAAGAACTTTAATTGTTCCAATAGAACCACTAACAAGACTTGGATCTAAATGATAATAATTGTCAACAGTATAATCATCAACATCTCTGGTTATTATAGCGTCTTTTATAAACTATTGCTACCAATTATCATCACCACTTTCACGAGTAAAATATGTATACTTTGCAGAAACACTATACTATTCAGGATTATCTGTTGTTTTAAATTCAACAAATACCGCGTTTGGATCAGAACATTTTATAAAGTTTATAGTTGTTGGGGTTATATCACCAAGACTTATGCAAGACCCAGTAATAGAAGCGTTGTCAATAAACTAAATAAACAATAAAATTGATTTATTATCTGTTCTTCTATATCCTTCAAACTAAATAAATATTCCACAGTTGTCTAAATCAACTTCTGGTAGCTATAGCACATTTCCATCGCCACAAATAGGTGCTTGACTGAATATTTGTTTGCACTTGTCACCAAATTGCTTTAAAAATTCAGCAGTAACTAATTTTTCTGTTAATTCGCTCATATTATTGATTCAAGATCTTTCTCAACAGCAATATCAACATCTGATGAGTTGTTTGCTTCTTGATTTAAACTTACATTAAACACATCTTTATCTGTTTTAACCTTGTGTTCAATACCAGTATATATTGTTGGTTTACCAGTAACATTATTCCAAGCAACACTTGAAGTATTTGTTTTAATCTCGTGACGTATACCTTTTTCATCATAATAATATGCAACACCTGTTTCACGATTAACCCATATATTCATCTTTTCACAAACAGTTAAATCATTTAAATTTATTTTAGGTGTACCGTCAGCATTTGCAGAATATTTGTCTGTTGGACCACCAAAAAATGTAATTTTTTGTTCACAGCTTTCGTCCTCTTTCCACGGATCTACCGCATCGATAGGATCAATTTTTTTATCAATTTGATAAACGTCTTCGATTGGATCAGAATAGTATATTGAGGTCTGTGGAGTATTGGTGCTAAAATAGCCATCAATCACTGATCGTTGTATTTTAAAATCAGGGTTACATAAAATTAAATTTGTACGTAACTCTTTTATTTTATCTAACAATACTTGTGATTCACCAATATAATTTCCCCAATCATAAATATCGTCTAAAACAATAAGATATAACAACGTTTTTAACTTTTTAGGATTATTTTCTCCTAAAAAACGCATTCTGTTTATCTTATCATTAATTGTTTCTAAAATAGTTTTCTTTACATCAATCATCGCACGCAACCACAACCTTTATGAGGCTCACCCATTCTTTCTGGTGCACCACATTTATTAAAACAATTATTCAATAACTTGAAATATAATTTAGCAATTTCTATATCACCAGTAGTCAATGACGCTTGATGTCCATAAAGAATTAAATATTTACGAACAGCTTCATCTGAAACTTGTGGGCAACCACAAATGTTCGCGTCTTGTATTAGATCATCAAGCATACATCGATATGCAAAATTGACATCAGATGTAGTTGCAGAAGCGTTTAATGTTTCTGGGTAATCTAAACTGCAAAATAACGTTTCATCTTTGTGTTCACTTTTCCACCAGTCATAATTAAACTTTGCTTCAAATTCGCCGTAATAAATTGCAGGATTTGTTATATCCAACGCGTCTTCTAATGGTATACGAACAACATATTGCGTTTTAGTTTTATTAAACTATACTGGATCTGTTTCAGCTCCATTTTCATCATCAACAGGTATTGTAAATAAATAGTCACCGAGTTCGTATTTTTCATTCTTAAACTGCATACCGTTTAATATTTCTACGGATAGCGTTAAACATTCAAAATAGTAATATCTCGGGCAACTAAATTTTAAATCTAAATATTTACCTTCTTTTGATACTCGAAACAATTCAATTGTTATTCCCTTCATTTTTAGTCTCATTAATTGTTGATGAACCGTGTTTCCAAATACTTGTAATACTAGACAATCCTAATAAACCACAAGCCGATATAATTAAAGTCTATAATACAGATTCTACATTATCTGTACAACCCTCTTTAAAAACCAAAATAATTGTACAAACTAAAACGAGAACCATGGTAACAGACCCAATTAATCGTTTACTGGATCCGTTACCGTTCTCTGAAAAAAAATCTCTAAAAAACTAACGAGATGATTTCATATCTTAACATTCGATATTTTGTCATTTTGAGGAGTATTATCAAAAAGTTGTGCAGCCTCTAACTTATTACGCTCTTGAATAAGTTGTAATTCACGTTCACGATTTTCTAAATCCCCTTTAACTTTAGCCCACTTAATACTTTGTTCAGCCTGATTATTTTGCTGTTCAATATTAAGTTTCTTTTCATTAAGTTGAGCTATTTTGCGTGTACTTTCTTCTAATTGCTTTTGCATTTGTTGCTACTGTTGTTGAGCCTGTTGTAACTGTTGTTGCAATTGTTGAATTTGATTATTTTCAATTTTCTTCTCACGAATTGCTTTTAATGCTAACTCTTTCATTTCAGTTAAACTCTTTGATGTATTAATAATTAGCATTATTTCAGGATCCATTAAATTAGAAGATAAATATTGCATACCCATCTGCTTTATAAGTTCCTGTTCTTTTATAATTTGAGCACTATCTGCTAAAGTTATATCATACGAGGTAAACGAATAATATTCGGGTAATAATGTAAAAATTTTTTTTGTATTTCCTAAAATAATTTGACCAGTGATACCGTCTTTATAAACAGCCTTAGCCATATCAACACAATCTAGTAACATTTCCCTTACAAGCGTGTCCATTGCCTAATAGTATCGTTTTGTAATAATAAACGACTGCTACATACCAGTTTCAACATTTGCAACAGCGTCTCTTGGAACAACACCACCCAATCGTTCTGGCGTTACACCAGTGATTTGACTAACCGTGTCCTCAATCATATTTAACGATAACTAATATGCCTAAATTGTGTTTACATCTAGTGTATCATCATAGCCATTATAAATTGTATTTGGTGTATTGGATGTTCCCTCTTGTGCACTATCAATTAACGCTAAACCAACTTTTCGATAACCCTGATATCTAATAATTCGCTCTTCTGTGCTACCACCTAACTATTCTGGTAAAGCCGACATATCTACAATAGCACCTTTTGTACCAGATAACGCTATAGCATTATCTTTTTTGTAAATTGTCATATCATAATTATCTTGTAAGTTTGCAGTTGCTAACATTAAAGAATATGGTGCGCCATGACCGTTAGTATACCAAATACCATTTATACTTAATCTTGGGAGATTTGGTGCATCAATACTTCTTGGCATTAACACATCTTCTTCATCAAAAACATAAATATCGTTACCAATACGTGTTACATGATAACAGTATCCGATAAACTCTTTATCTTTTTTCTTCGAATCAATCCACTCAACATCATAAATTGGTATCAAATCATCATACTCGCTTTCAAAATCATTAAATGGGTGAATCTCTGTATCTGCCCATATACCTGGTGTATGAATCTGTCTACCACATCTTGAACTTTGTCCAGTTATCAACGCATAATTTTCATCAGTGTTATCCAAAAAACATTTTAAATTTTTTATACATTTTCTATCTTCTGCTGATAAAAATTTACCATATTTTATTTCAACCTCTTCTGGAGACATCCATTTTCTAACAACAGACTTATATCCGTGTTTCATGTAACGGCTCTTTGGGTCTTTATCAATCCACGTATTTAATGGGTCACAAACTTCTATTTGAAAGTTCTAATGTGATAACGTTGGAACAACTTTATAATAAGCTTGACCAGAAATTAAAAGGTCTAAAAGTAATTGTTCCAACTTATTTGAAAAATCAATATCGCGATTTTGCATCACATACTCAACAATATCTTGAGCTGCAATTTCATAATTAGAAATAAAATTTCTCTCTACTGATTCTTTTATTTGTTTTAATTCGAGTTCTATTTCAGAATCACTTGTCGGCTACTGTCCCTATTGAGGTGGATTTAAAGCCTAATAAATAGCGTTGTTTAAAAACTTTGATATATAATCATTGGTTTCTTTAGCTATCTGTAACTATTTTTCTCTAAACATGTTAGAGAGTGTACGACTATCTTTACAAGATATTTTTGGCTAAGGTTTAGTATTTAAATATTCCCCTACTAGCACCTCAATATGTCTTCGTGTCAACGGTGTAAATCCAACAGATGTTGGATTACCAACACCATAGTTTTTTTCAAGATTTTCGTATTGATAATGATCACGAATACCGTTATAATAATTATATGCTTTTACTAAATCGTTTTTTTCGTGAACAAGAGATGAAATTACATAATTACACCAATCAATTAAATAATCTTCAGAACCGTTTTTTGCCTTAGTTACTTCCATCTAATCTTATTTTATAATAATCGGATCGAATCAAATTTCTCTATTTAAACTCCTATTCTAAAAAACATAAAAATTCCTCTTCGGAAGAACACTATTTAGAAATAGACATTGGAGCAAATCTATTATTTTGAACATATAAACGAAGAATATACTCTTCTGGACTTAACACATATCCATTAGGAGCTTCAATTTTATCATTGTGCAAAACCTCAAGTTTACCCTAGAAATCGCATTTATACAAACAATTTAAAAGGTGCCTCACTTGGGGCTCTAGGTTTGGAAGCGTTGTCATAAGATGTTATAGATATTTGTCCTTGATCGTTTTTATAGTACCCAAAAGTTAAACATTTCGTCGCTGTATTCTATACACGAGCTAATTTACCAATATAGTCTTCGTCTGCAAGTAATGTTAATCCAAAAGCAGCGACCATATCAAATTTACGCTTATTCTCATAAGAATATCTTATCAATTCGTCCAACAAATCTGGAAACTATATTTCTTCACAATAATCTACGATATATTGTTCAATTAAATCTAACTGGTGTCTAATTATTGGCTCTGTTGCAGGAACACCAAACTGTTTAAAATTAGTTTTACCCCAAGTATTTGCAGTTGCTTTAGGACGTCGTAAAAGAAAATCTAATTTGTGTTCTTTTTCAAAGTACTATTTAATACTTATACGAGTAGCCTCAACCAACATCTTGCAGTTATAAAACATACATAATTTTAATGCTGTGTCAAACGCAGTTTGAATGTGTTTTGGTCTTTCTTTATAAATTGCTACAACCTTTGGTGGCATTGTACCCAACTACCTACGCATTACAACCATACAAAAGTTAGACACATCTGTCTAACCAGTTGAGGTAGATGAATCAAGATCAACAGCGTCAACACCAGCTAAATATAAATTTGTATAGGGGATACCCTAATCGTTTGTCATTGGTAATTCTGTTATTTGTAATGGTCCATCTGTTACATATTCAACAGTTGGTCGTTGATTACGATCAACAGCACCATCACCATTTAATTTCCAATGTAATTTAATACTTTTTGGTTTTTCTACAACTTTATGAACAGTTAACGCTGCTAACTAATCGGTTAACTTATCTTGGTCAAATTGGTTCTACCCCTCAAGTATAAATGCATCTTCTGGTGTAAAACAATATTCTGCTTTATCCTAAATTAATTTTTTAGGATCTTTTATCTTATTCCAAGTTACTTCATAATAAGCTTTTGCTCGTTCTTCATCAACAACACCTCTTGAATCAAAGCCTGGTTTTGTTGGTGTTCCAAACCACATTGTATAAGATGGAATAAAATAACCAGAAAATATATAATCTTTTGTTTGAGTATAATTGTGTTTATAAGGTAATATTAAATAATCCGTTGGATTATAAAACATATCTTTTAATCCTGCAAGATTTGGACCTTTATCACCGGCAGTACCGAACACGGTTCTAGTTCCTACCCGATAACCATTAATTACTACTAACGCTCGTGATTGTATATATGTTGAAATTAATACTGGATTAGAACCAGCCTCTTCAAAAAACAGATTATACACACGAGCACCACGGAGTTTACGCGGTTCATCTGCAGTAATGCCTTCAACAATAGATCCCCAACCAGTTTCATTTTTATCTTGGTCAACTTTAGAAGCTTTCTTTTTACGATTTGTATCAATCTTCATACGAAGTCTTCTAAACGCACCTTCTGTTTGAGTATTTAAAAAATCTAATTCTTGCCACACTTTTGAAAGAGTGTCGTCAACATAATTATCAGAAAATGCTGTAACAATATTTCGTGTAGCTTTGTGAAAAGTATATGCACAAGCACAATTACTTGCAGCAATCTATGATGCACCAACACCACGGCTTTTAAATGCCATGCCATCATGACCACTCTTTCTACACAACTCTAGATAATGAAAATATTCGTACTATTTGGCAAGAAATCTTGGAAAATTTTCTTCTTGTAATTCAGCACCAGATTTATCCAATACAGATGGTAAACGAAAATAATTCAAAAAAAAATAATTCTCACCGGTAAGTGTGTATTTTCCAATAGTAACACCATCACGACAACGCTAAAATTCACGAAGCCAGTGCTATCTATGAGCAAAAGTATCTGGTATTAAATCAGTATATCTACCGTTTTTACGAAATGAGTCTGCAGCTTCTGTAAATAGTTTTGGATCAAAGTCTAAACCTTTTGTAGCGGTTATTGGTCTATATCCAGTTAATTCATAAGATAATTCTGGATCAAAAAACTCAACTGGTTCATCAAGTGGAACATCCCATTCCTTCTCCTTTTTTGTTTTTTCAACAACCGTTTTCTCAGAATAATCGTTAGTTAAACTCGGCTAATAATTTATCATTTGCTACAATTCCTATTCAGCAAGTTCTTTTTTAGTCAATCGTTTAACTTTTGTATTTTTTGCCTCTAATTGTTCTGTTTCTTTAATCCGTTCTTCTACGTTGGGTGCTGGCTTTTTATTAGGTTTCTTTTCAAGAAAAACCTTTACTTTTTGTATATCTGTAATTTCCATTAGTCAAACATTCCCGGAGTAGCACTACCGCGTAGCCCAAGATTTATTTGCTATTCTTCTTTATATTTTTGTTCCAGTTCTTGTAACGCGTCAATTGCTTTTGCAATCATCTACATTTCTGAAAGCGTGTCTTTAATTTTAAAAATTGGAGCACCTGTTATTTCATTAACTTTTGAATAATCAATATTTTCTACAAAAATACGCATTTTATGAATATTATTTGTATATGTTTCAACAAGTTTTCCTAAAACAGAAGAGTTGTCTTGTAACTCCTAATATTTTTTACACGCTGCCTTAAAAACAGGATCTTCTAATTCTTCAGGAGTTAATCCTGAAGAACGAATTGCTTCTTCTCTACGAGCAGTTGGTGTGTCTTTTGAACCAGGTGCTCGCCAATCAATAGCAATATAAATATAAACAAGTTCCTTATAAGCGCGAAGTTTCTATGTTCCATCTGGATCTTCTTCACACTTATTTCTTTCATTAATCCATAAATCCGCAAACTCTTTTATTAAAAGAATTTCGGGCTAATTTACAACAATACGGTTTTTATCCGGATCGTAATTAAAAAAATTAATCATTATAATGATAAATAATCATAATAAGAAAGCTTACCACCAAATCTAAATGCGGGGGCATTTGGATCAAATGGGCGTGATACTACAGGAGTGTTTTGAACACCCTGTTGTGTTTGTGGTTGCTGTACTGGAGTAGCTGGAGTACTAGATTGTTGTGCAGCAAGTTTGTTTGCTTCTTCAAGTCCGTTTTGTCTGTATTGCTACTCGTATGCTTTTACACGGGCTTTGTCTTGTTCACGCTAATTATCACCTCCACCTGCGCTTCCATATGTACCTTTCCAAACACCTCTTTGAAACTAACGCATCTCATGATAACTAATTTTTCCGTTTTCATGCATCTATCGAAATTGAGCGCGTTTGTCTTTATATTCGTTTCGACGCATTTGTTGTAAATTTTGTTTATATTGTCTGGGATCAACTGTTTCACCCCATTGAACCTAACCATAACCGTTTGTTACAACTCCAGCTTGATTAGTTGACCGCGTTTGTGCCTAATAAGACTGTTCGTCAATAGGTCCGTTGTATGCACTAGTGGGATTATTTGCTCTCCACTATTCATAGTTAGCATCGTTTGCAAACGAGCCATTTTTTTCAGGTATAAATTTCTATCCTTCTGGAATAGAATAAAACTTACCATCAGCACCTTGTCCAGCATGAATTGTCTAGTCACCCTACTAATAAGTAAAAGTCCCGTCATCATTAAAAGTGGCCTATGTTTGTTTACCGCCTACCCAAATTGTTTTTTGAACACCTGCCATATTATTTAATTATTAATCCAGTACAACTATCAACTTCTACAATTTTACCACCTCTACGCTCAAGTTTACAAGAGCAACGTTTATTAAGTTTACCACCTTTTTCTTTACTATTATGTTTAGAAGAAGTGTCCCAATTCTACATTTTTTCTTTAAGCCATTCCATTAACAGTCTTTTTTCTTCAGGAGTAAAGTTACGACGAGAACCTTTTATCTCATTAATGTAATTGTTTTCACCACCATCTTTGAAAAATTTGATCTTACCACCTCTACGCATAGAACCAATTGCGCTAAGTGCAGCACCTCCAAAATTCTAAACAGCACCTGAAACTGCTTGATCAATAGCGTTGTTTTCTGGTGCACCATAATCGTTTTTACTGAGTGGTACAGCAGAAGAATCCCCATACATTTGAGTACCCATTGAAGTGTTATCCTGTTGTTGTGGAACAGGTGGTGGTATAGGAGCATTTCCATATTGTGGCTATGATTGTTGAATAGGCTGCTGCGGTTGCATTTCACCACCAGCTTGCTACCTCTGTGTACCTTTCATTTTTTGCATAACCGATTGAATCATTTGTGCAATTTGTAACGCTTGCTTGTCACCAGATTTAGCTGCTTGTAAAATTTTCTAAATTTGTGCAGCAGCCTACTAATCACCCTAAACTGCCGCTTGTACAAGTGCAACAACTTGTTCCTAAATAGATGGTGTAGTTTTGCCACCTGCTTGAAGATATTGAATATAATTCATAATTTAAATTTTTTCTAAATCTTTTGTACAAAATAATGCTTCCTAAATAACACCGTCTGTTGTAAACCAACGACACACTATTCCCTGCAACACTTTACTTTTATCCTCTATGTCTTTAAATGTTAGTTCTTTTTTACGAAGAACATACATTTCTGGAGAATTAGATACAGCTTTACACCGAACCCTCATACCCGGTATAAAATAAACTTTTTCATCAATCATTTTTTAAATCTTTTATTTAAGTCATTGCCCAACAATGCCACAATATTTACTTCAGCAACTTGAAAAAAATATTCACCATGAAAACACATTGGTCGAGCAGATCTAATGTCAAATAAACAATCATCACCAACTTTAGCGTATTTACAGTCTGGACCAACTTCGATAATTTGACCAGCTGATGTAAAATATTCTTTTTTATCCCGATTACCAGAATCGGGGTTTTCAAATTCACCGTTTGTTAATTTCAACCCAGTTTCACTTAAAGCCTTTTCATATGGGTTATCTTCATAAAGTTTTACTATAATTGTAGCAAATAAAGGCATCATTTCTTTTTTTAATTCCATATCAGTCTATATAATCATTGTTCATATTAATAATTGCTACGTCAGAGGTTAATATCATTGACGCAGTTGAAATAGCATTTTCTAATGTTGTCTTTGCAACAAAAAACGGTTCAATTATGCCGTTATTAAACATCTCTTCTTTTGTGATGTTTTCAGTGTGTAAAAGTTTTTGTGGTAACTTTAAGGTATCTTCAAAAGCTTTAATTTCATCAGGAACGTTTATTTTGATTGACGCTAATGTTGAACCGCCACCAGCAAGAATACCACCTTGCATTGCAGCATAAGTTGCATGTACAGCATCTTCAATACGATCATAACGTTCTCTGATTTCTACTTTAGAATAACCACCAACACGAATAGTAGCAATACCAGATGTAAAATTAGCCAAACGTTTTAGATGAAAGTTAACATCTAATTCTGGCAATTTAGTATTCAATGTCTCTCTAATTTCTTTTACTCTCTGTTTAACCAATGTTTGATTAGAATCACAACCAAAAAAAGTGGTATTACTTTTTGTAATTATAACCTTTTTGCAGATATTACTGTTACCCAACAAAATACTCATGTCATTTAGCATTATTTCCCTAAACGTTTTAGAATTAGGCGATATAACAGCACAACTTTTTAAAAGTTCTTTATTAGAGGTTAAAAACACAGTAACCTCTGAATCAAACTCTGGAGCAATCAGCAACAAAGATTTTTTTTCGCGCACAGCTTGATCGGCTAAAGTACAAACTTTTTGAACGTTATCTAACTTTGTATCAGAAATAAATACAAGTACATTTTCTAACTCACAAGTACCTTTCGTGTTATTTATGAATGAAGAGGAGATATATCCTCTATCTATTCGAAAGCCCTCTGTAAATTCTAACTTATCCTCAATTTCATCAGATTCTTCAAACGTTACAATACCATCAACACCAACTTTATCAAAAGCGTCTGCAACTAATTTACCAATAGTTGGATCATTATTAGCGGAAAGAGTTGCAACATTAATTAAATCTTGTTTATTTTTAACAATCTGTACTTGTTTTTGCAACTGTTCTACAACTGCATCACCACATTGTTTTAACAATCTGGTTATTTTAATTGGATCTTCACATCCTTCAAATTTATGAACAATATCTCTAGCTAAAATAGCAACAGTAGATGAACCATCACCAACTTCAGCAGCAATTTTTTTACACAAATCCTTAATCAATAATACCCCTATCATACGATATGGGTCTGGATCAAAAATAACACTACCTGTGTGATATCCATCTTTTGTAACAGTTACGTTATCACCACAACGAATTATTGCATTTTTAGCATTTGGTCCATACGTAACAGTTATTGCGTCAACGATTTCGTCAACACCTTCAATCAATTTGTCTCGGCAATCTTTGCCTAATTTCACATAATCATATTTCATAAAACATATTTTAACTTTTCAATTTTACTTTTTTAATAACATATAAAAAAGAAATTGGGAACATTAATATAATATTCCCAATTACACCGCTTTAAATGTTATTTTATTAAAATAACAGTTGAAAATTATTTTTTAGGCTTTGCTAAAATCTCTTTCATGTGCCATTTAGCAAGTTTTGCTAAATCTGAATCCCCTTCTTTTACAATATCAAACAATACCTTTAGTCGCTCATTTAATTTATCACCACGAACTGCTTGAAGTTCAGCATATAACTGTTGTGATTGTTGTGCCAACTGTTGATAAGCTTGTTGCAATTGTTGCAATTCTTTATTATCATTTTCCATTATTCTACACTTTTTGTATTTGTTTTAGTACTTACAGTACTGATTTCTGTTTCGATTTTAACGTCTGCGTCAGGCATTGTAAATTTCATGTCTTTTAAAACAGACTTTGTTTTATCGTTAAACTTAATAACAATATCATTTAACTTTTTAGTTTTTGCAAGAGTAACTTTTAAAACAATTTCTTCACCAGCAAAAGCCTCTTTTACACAAGTTACTTCTGACGGTACTGTAATAGTATGTTTAATTTTCTCTTTTTCATCAAAACGATTGTGTGAAAAATAATCAGCACAAGCTCCTGCATATAAATATTGATCTTCAATCATATTTCTACACTTATTGCATTTATATTATCAATTATATCTAAAATATCCGAATCGTTTTTTAATTCTATATCATCTTTAAGAGATGACATAATTTCACGAAAGTCTGATTCAATTTTATGTAATTCTGATATACATTTCATTTTGTCCATTCACCAACCTCCTTTCGCATTTTTTCACCAATTCCTAAATGAACCCACCAAGTTTTACCAGCATAATTTTCAATATAACACTGATCCCATACTAGTTCAGATTCTTTTAAAAATTTAACAATAAAATCAAAAAACGTTTTAACATTTTCTCTTGTTGGTTTTTTTGGTTGTAAATCAGCAGCAAGCCCCTCTAAATGAGAGGAAGTTTTTGAACCACGAACAATCTTATTTAATTCTTCGCTTCTAAAGCCACTTGAAACCGTTATTGGACTTCCCCAAGCTTCTCGTATTGGATCTAAATAATGTAAAGCCAAATTGTGTAAATTATTTATTTGTTCCCAATTTGGAGCATTTAAAACACCTTTACTTAAAGCTGTTGAAGAATTAATCATTTCTTTAAACTCAAAGTGCTTTGGTTGTTGCATCCTTTTTCTTTTTACAATATTTACGCTTTGGTTTTACACACTTTACATCGGCTGTTATATGCTCTTTGGTTCGAGACAACTCTTCTAATTTTTGAACCAATGGAGCAACATATTCAGCTTCATAAAACTCAAACACCATCTTACGAAAAGATTCACATTTCCAAAGCCATTTGGCAAGTTTTGTTTTTACTTTTACACACATATTAGTTCTTATTAAAATTTAAAATTTAAATTATTAAGTCCCCCAGGTAGGATTCGAACCCACGATCTCCATCAACAAAAGATTCAACGCATTTAGAGTGCGGCGCCTTAAACCGCTCGGCCACTGGGGAAAATTCCCCTCCATTAAATAAGGGGAAATAAATTAATCTAAAGTACTAATAATCTAATTAAATTTACTTTTATCAAAACGCCCTTTATGCGTTAGCACTCGGCGACTCAAATCATCAAACACTATAAAAATAGGTGGAACACCTTTTACACCATAATCACCTAATATATCAGGATCATCGTCAACATCAAACATTTCATATTCAAGATCATGCTATTCACAATAATCTTTTATAACATCACACATTTCGTTCAATGAATTGAGATAAAAGAAAACAATCTTCATAAAAATTTATTATTTAATAGATGAAAAAACACTTCTTAAAACATCAAGAATATCAGAATATTCTAATTCATGTTCATTATGTTTTTCACAAGAAGCTTCACCACATTTACAAACCTTTGGTTCTTGTTTTACACACTCTGGTTTAGTGCAATCTGTTTTTTTGCATTTAATTTGTGAATCAAGTGATATGTGATTGTTGTTAACACGAACATAAAAATCATCAAAATTCTTTTCAATATAATCAATTACTTTTTCAATCGTAGCATCATCAAGTTCCAATTCCTTTCCAAGCAATAGTTGTGGGATGATAGATTCTTTAAGTTTATCATCTGATATTTTAACTTGTGATAACTCATCAGTTTTAATTAATTCAGCATATGACAACAATAACTGTTTAACAGAATTTGACAACTTTCTGGGATCTTCATCATTAATAATAAGTTTTATTAATTCTAGCTTTTCTGTTTCCATCATAAATTATATTATTAATTACTTTTATTCTTTTTAATTTTTTACGTAAATAATCAATCAATTCTTCTCTAACTTCATCATCCAATACAGACAATTTATGTTTATCATAAAATTCATCTGCTAATTTTTTAAGACACGCATCTTTTACTAAATCAAGAAACTCACCGTTTAAACAATCAATATATAAGTCACTATCTAATATATTATCGTCATTTTCACAATTTAGCATTGCTTGACAAAGTTCTTTTTGAATTTCTTCTGATGTCAATATTCCAGACCAATTAGACGGAATCTCATCAATTTTAAGCCAAACACAATCTACTGGTTTACAATCTTTTTCAACAATGTCAAATGAATCTGTTTCACCATCAATTGTTTTTTTAGCAGTTACAGCACATTCAACCCAATGATCAAAATATTCTACAAGCTCCTTTAACACATATAATAAAGATCGTTTATTTTTACAGTCTTTAAATACACTTTTTAATTTATTTGGCTAATGAAAATATGTTTCAATTAAACAAAGTAATTCATTTTTAACTACACATTCATTCATAAACTATATATATTATTTCTTCGTAAATATAATTAATTATACACAGTTTTGTATCAAAAAATATCACTTTTTGATAATTTTTTTTATTTTTTGTTCACCACTTGTTTAGAACACATTTTGCTGATTCCGATCTAGTTTTTGCAGATAATCTGCAACCACAACCACAAATATCACCTTTATTTGGGAAATCTTTAACAACATCTTGTTTATTAATATCCACACATTTTTTTGAATCACAAACATATCCCATAATACCGTTTGAAAATAATGGACATTTTTTACAAATTGCAATTCTTTTCTGATATAATTGCTCGTTATCCTTTTTAAGTTCTTTAATATGACCTTCTACAATCTAATTAACATTTAATCCAAACATTATTTAATCCTCCAGCCAAGTCCTATTGTTACTCCAATACCAACCTATACCCCAGAATTAATTCCGTTGTTAAAATTAACACCATATCCAATATATGGGCCAACTACAACATCTAATCCAAGTTTTTTAGGTTTTTTAATAATTGTTTCCTATTTATTAAAATAATTGTGTTTTATATATACTGAATCGATTTCTGCATTAAATCCAGAAAAATTAATTTTTAATTCTGTTGTTGACGAATCATTTTTAATAGTATCATTATACTCTTTGTGTTCAATTGGTAACTCAACAAAAACGGTATCTGAATTGTGAACATAAAAAGTATCTAAAAGAGATTTATATTTCACAATAGTTTTTTCTTTTATTTCCATTTTAGTTACCGTAATTGTGTCGTGAACTGGAACATAAACCTCTTTTACTTCTGTCTTATTACACGACGGTAAATTGATTAATAAACCAATTATAATACCAATTATTATTAAAGAAACAATAATACCAACGTTTTTTAAAATCTATTTAAGTTCAATCATAGCTAATAGTATTACATTTATTTAATTCTGCTTTTAAATGTAAATCGTGTACGTGCCAATCAATTAATCTATCAATATCCTTTTCCAAATATTCAACTGGAAAATGTTGTTTTGGAACATAATTTGTAATTTGAACAATCTCTAATTTAATATTAAAATTAGGATTTATTTTTTTTAATAGCCAAGCATAGGCACTTAATTGTAATTGATACTGTGATAACTCGGTATCCTCAATATTAGATATTGGATATTTAAACGTTTTTTTTCTTTTATTTCCAACATCATATCTTGCCTTACTCGTTATCTTATCAGTTATTTTCCAATCATAGATTGTAATATCGTTTCCATCTTTTACAATTAAATCTGCAACACCAACTAAAGTATAATCGTCATCAAATTTATATTCCATTCTAAATTCTGGAAAAACACCTTTATTACAATTTAAAAACTCTTCAGTCTTCATTATAATAATTTGATCAGGATCAAATCCGAAATCACTTATTTTTGGATCACGATTTGTAATCATTGTTTGAATTTGTTGGTGTACTGTTGTTCCTTCTGCTTTTGCTTCGTCACTTTTTTCTTTCCATTCTTTTTCTATTAATTGACGCTCTAATTCAAATTTTTCAACACCAACATAGTCAATATATTTTTTATCAACACGCTTTGATTTTAATAGCAACAGTTTAATAAGTTTAAACTTTTCTGGAGACAATAAGCGTTCTAATGCTTTATATGATAACCAAAAATCTTTTTCAAACTTTTTATATGTTTTAATAAGTCCAGTAACAGAAATATTCATTATATTGATCTATAAGCCTACTCGGCAAATTTCATACGTTTCTACAAAAAATCATTTAAATCAAAATCAGGATATCCTAATGATTTATAAGCCTGACCATATATTTGATTTAAATTTTCATCTGACGCTAAAGCAGTTTCAGTACCAGCTTCATATCCACGAGTCATTAACTATACTGCTGTTTTAAGATCACTACTTTTTAAATCTTTTAATAAAGAATATTTATTTAAATCCTATAAAAAATAATCTAATTCAGATTCTATTGTAGGTGTTGCGCCATTAAAATATTTTTCATATTCTTGACGTCTTGAATTACTCCATTGAGCAATTCCCCTTCCAGCAGACAATCCATATTTTTTATCTTCATCTGTATTTAATATACCTGGTCTTAATCCCGATTCTGCTGTAAATACACCAATTACTCCAGCAGCAGCCTCTTTACTAAAACCTTTTGACATTAAATATCGCATAGCAATAGCCATTCTATCTTTTAATGCAGATGGAATTTTAACTTCTTCTGGTTTAACAACAACCTAACTAACAGTTTCTACAGGAGCAACAACTTCTTCTAATTCAGGTTCTATCTATAAACGTTTAGCTCGTTCTTCCTATTCACGTTGCTTCATAGCCCCTACTAAAAGATACTACTCTGTTAATTGCTAATCAATATCGTTAATCAATTGACGACCTTTATTATGTATTGGGTTTACTGACGAAATATAACCTGTATCAATATCTTCTGAAACAGTATCTTGTTTTTTTGGTATTTTTATTTTATCACCAATAGCAATTAAGTCTTTATTTGTTATATCATTAGATGACAATATGTCACCAACAGATACACCAAATTTATTAGCAATATTGTAAATAGAATCTCCGCTTTGAATTGTATATGGAATATAATCTCCAAATATCTCTTCAAATCTTGCTGAAAAACCCTAAGACCCCTTACGCACCCAATGTCTAACATTATCTGCAAAAGTAGCTTGTTTTCGTATTTTTGGATTCAAACTATTTTTTCCTTTTTTAATACACTCTTCGGTTACAGTTCCCTTACAGTACTTGGTAAACTAACCACGATGTGATTTTTTAATGTGTATTTTAGATCCCTACTTTAAATATTCTAAATAATTCATTTTACCACCTTGCTTTTCTTTTTATGTTACTATTAAAGGAGCAGTTAACACTGATTTTCTAAACATTTCTTTCTAAAGAGTATTAATCCAAATCTAATCCCACTCTGTAGATAGTTTAGGATCATTTAAAATAGATCCTATAGCTCTAGCTCGGCTTTCAGAAGTATCATAGTAGTAATTTGCACAGTCTACTAAATATCGCTGTTTATCCGCATACGACATTTTATTCAGTGCATCCTACATCAATTTTGGATTAGATGAATTATCTATCATCAGCTATTCTAGCCTTAAAACATTAATTGCCTATGGCTTCATACCACGATTATAATGATATGCAACATCGTTGTGTAATTTTGTGATATTGTCCAGTAAGAGTTCCTACTACTATTTAGGTAGTGTAGCAAACGTATGATCCTATATTAAATCTTGTATAGTAAACCCATTAAGTTCACTTGCATGTATTAATTCTTCTAAAACAGTAGAATTAAAATTAGCATCATTTGCTAACTAACTACCATCTATGGTAATGCTAACAGGTATCTAATTTTCTAAATTAATTGAAGTCACGCCAAATTCATCTGGATTCAATTTCCCATCCAAAACCTTTACATGTGTGTTTGCTATTAATTGCTGAATTCTTTCATCTGCCTAAGCGTCAGATAGTCCAACTTGTTTTAGACGCTACTTATAATCTGGACTATAATACCATTCAATTAAACGATTTCTAATAGGAATTACCTTACTTTCATAATCTACTGGACCCATTGGCTTTCCAGTATTTAATTTAAATTCAGGATTCCAATTTCCTCGTAATGCTTTAGCTTTATCTGAAACAGTAGCTCTAGCACTAATAGCTGCAAATTTAGGTGTTTTTTGTATATCTGTTTTAGTTAGTTTAACTGCCCCCTGTTTTACTAATCCAGCCAATCCACCTAATGCTATGTATGTTAATAAATCTACACCAAGAGATTCAGCAACATTAAGTGGCTACTAACCTAACAACGATAACCCACCGTTAATATAAGTACTTGGCATTGTTAAGCTTAATAGACCAGACATTACTTCATCAGCAATGGCATCTGCTTGTTCTTTTTGTTCTAATAATTTTAACTATTCTTCCTTTTTCTATTGCTTTTCAGTAAGTTTATCTGAAACAGCTTTTTCTTCAGGAGTTTTAGATTTGCCCTATGAAACAACGCCTTGTTTAGCCTAATGTTCAGCAGCTTTAGCCAGTGCTTCTAAATACTACTACGGTGTTACACCTGCCTATGCCGCTGCCTAAATCACCTCTTCTGGAAAGGATATTGGCTCTACATATTGTACAGGAGCAACGTATGTTGATGAATTATGTTCAACAGGAATATTTAATATATAATTAGTTTTACTCATTTTTTAGTTTTTAAAGTAACAACTAACACCTGTTACGATGTTAGTTGTTACTTTTTTGTTTATTTATCTTTTACTGGGCGTATGTAACCCCAACTAACCCTATTCAAAATACCAATAACGGCAGATGTACTGGAGGTATCGTTTAATGATAAAATGTGTGCATACCACGGTGTTGGGTCAATATTACCGCCACCTTTAGTAGTATATAATTCAGAAGACCATATTGCATTTGCAACGTATTTATCCACCTCATTAAATGGAAATTTAATGGATACTCCATTTGCACTTGCAATGAGTCCACCAGAATCGTCTGTATTTACAGTCCAAATTACACTATTTATGAGTTCTTTAATTTCATCAACTGTTGGTATACGCCATTCACCACTCCAATTAGTAGTAGCTGCATCATCACCAGATTCAAGTTTAGTTAAACTATCCTGATATCCATCACAACCATAGTTACTATTATAACAGTATTTTGTTAAACCATCTTGTAAATATAACTCGTAGAATTTATAATTAATGAGTAAAAAACTCTATTTTTTTTCAATTTCACCCCACGCATAATAATAACCACTACCACCGGACGTTTCAGTATATTTAATACATCCCAAATTCCTAACACACCATTTAACACCACTTGGTAATCCTAAATCAACGGCAATTTTATTTTCACCTTCTCTTAATACAGGGCGTATAAGACAACCAATATGTCTATTTATCATTGTGATTGGATATATGTGTTTTCCTGATTTAGCCGTTTGTAATAATTGAAAATATCGTACTCCGCCATAAAACATATCAATGCTACTAGATATTGATTTAGACATATACAGAGAGGACTATTCACTATATTCCGTTTCACCATCCATATAACCACGTGCTGGTAAAAATATTGTGTTTTGATTTGTTTTACTTGTTACCTTTAGTCCATTAAATGGATTACTTGATATCCATTCAAAATCACAATTAACTGTTAATTCATCCCAATCATCATCGGTTGGTATATCCCACGATTCATATCCACCAAATTGTTTAACTGCATTATCTTCATCCTATAATTCTGTGTATTGATCGGTATATCCATTAAATCCATACTCCGCATCAGTACAATATTTTGTGTAACCGCTATTAGCCTTTCCACTGCTGTCTGAATAATATTTATATCCACCGTCAAATGTGTCTTTTGTTTCAATCTCTCCCCAAGCAAACGGATCTCCAGCATCATCTGTTGTTTCAGCGCCAACATTGCGGTCTGCCCACAAAACGCTTAATCCTAAATCTATAGCCTATGGTTCTTGACTAACAAACGTAGCACTGACAGTAACATTACTTGCTGGCATTGTGAATGAATTATTACTTACCGTAACAGTACTACCACTAGTTGTCTTAACTACCCAAGAACTAAATGTATAACCACTACTTGCTGTTGCTGTTAATGTAACTGTATCACCAACACTAGCAGTTGTCTTATTTGAACTAATAGTACCTCCAGTTGATTGTGTTACGGTTATGGTATAACTTATCTTCTTAAAGGTAGCAGTAACAGTAACATCTTCTTCAGGCATTGTGAATGAAGTGCCAGTAATAGTTTCACCATTTACAGTAATAGTATCAATCCCATATCCAGCATCTGGTGTGACAGTAAGGCTAACGATAGTACCAGCAGTTGCTGTTGTCTTATCAACAGTAACTGTACCGTGCTACACTTCTGCTATAGTTATATTATATCCAACTAGAGTAAAGAACACCTATACAATAGCATTATTGTCAACAGGTATTGTAAATGTTTTATTTGTCTGTTTAACACCATTTACCGTTATATAATTATATTCGTAATTCGTATTTGGTGTATCAATAATCGTAATTGTAGAACCTAAATCAACAGTTCCAGTATATGTTGCAATTCCATTACCGTCTGTTGTAACAATTAAAATAGCACGATAATCAACAATTGGTCTAACATTAGATCCATAAATTCGGTTTCTTGTAACAATTTGTGGTTTCTCTTTACCAGACTTTGGCCAACTTTGTAAAGCATTATACGTTTGTTTATCACAATCAAAACTATCTTTAATCATCAAATATAAACAACCCGTTTCGTCAAACAATGAATCACTACCAAAATCACCAGAATATGGAAAAAACAAAACTCTACTTAAAGTAGGATCAGTATCATTTTTAGCAATAAATTCTAATCCACATGACGAAACAAAATTATTCTAATTTAATTGTCCATAATAATATGTAGCAGGGTCGTCAAAACTATCTAAAACTGTTAACCCGTCTATAAAACCGTTATATCCATAATAAGAATTGTTACAATATTTTGTAAGCTTATTGTTTTTTCTGTATGGATTCTATCCATCAGGATATGGTTTAACAGATCCCCAATAATAATAATTACCACTATCTTCGGGATTTTCAGCACCAACATTTCTATCCAACCAATATGTACCACTTGGTAAGCCTAAATCAACATATTTTGCATTTGATCCTCGTGGTCCATCATATCTCATTGTTTTAGAAATTGCTCTAATTGTATGAGCACAGAATCTGGGTTCTGTAACAAACTTGCACATCTCAGTAACAACACGAATTGATTCTATATTATTTGGATCTGTTTCTGTTAAATTTTTTGGCCAATAATAACCAATGCCGTTAGCCTTTCCATTATATCCAGCAAGAGGTAATAATATATAATTACCATTGATTTTACTAGTTACTTTTACTATAGTTTTTTCATTTATAGTAGTACTTGAAAAAGTACAATTATCCATTAATTCTTGCCATTCACTTGTTAATGGCATTCTAACTTCTGGATAATTATATGACTATTGTTTACACTAATAATTTTTTCTTATCTACCAATCATAAGTAAGTAACTTGTTTATATCAGATGTATATGATGTTGCCCAGCCAGAACCCCAATTAACTGTAGCAGCATCATCAATGGAATCTAATACTGAGTTGGCACGAACATATCTTGTAAATGTTACATAAAAATCATCATAAATCTCATTTGTATATTTGTAATTTTTCCAAGTATATGTTGTTTTTGTTTCGATTTCACCGTATGCATAATAGTCACCATAACCTTCGGGCGTAGTTGCGCCCACATTACAAGTAGCCCATTTCAGGCCGCTCGGCAGACCAAGATCAATATAACCACTTGTTTTAACGTCACCAGCGTATACTGGACGAATAGATGTACCAAAAAAACGATAGTGTTCAGAAAGTCTTGGGACAGTAAAAGAATTTGTAAAAACAAAGAGATAACCTTTGGTAGAACGAGCATCGGTATAATTACAAAGATCACTCGTTGTATAATAACAATGACTATTAAACCTAACTAACGAACTCTAATAATATCCAGAAGCAGGTAAAAAAATCTAATTGCTGTTTTCTTTACTTACAATAATGCAACCAGCAACATTTGTATTATTATAATTATCAGTCCACGTACAATCACAATTATCAATAAGTTCCTACCATTCGTCTTTAGTAGGAATGCGCCAACCATTACCTAACTTTATTGTAGCAACATCATCTTTAGCAACTAGTTTATAATTTTTTTCATATTTAGTGTATCCATAATAACCTAAAGTACCCGATAAACTTGATGGTTCAGCAATAAAATTTGCAACACCCCAAAGATATAAAGCACCTTCTTTTATAGATGTTGCCATTTTTACAGTACCCGTTTCATCAACACCATTTAAATCATATAATGACCATTTTGTTTTACTTGGTAAACCTAAATCTACATAATTTTCTGGTACACTATCTCCCGTATAAATCGGTCTAATTTTAGACGCATTTATTTTAGATGCAGTGGTAATTTTTAATCCATCATTGCTAATATAACATTTTCTACAATAACGCGAATAAACAAATTGTTCATTTAAACTTTTACCGTTTCGAGTTAAATAATTTGCGTCCTATAAATAGAACTATATTTTTTTTTCAGTATCTACTGTACTAGTTAATGTAATCGTGTTTGCTTCAGAATCATACGTTAAAGTAGTATATTTAATTAATTCTTCAAAATGTTTAACAGTAGGTGTTTGATATAACTCTCCTATTTTACAAGCAGCATCATCAGAATTTTCAATTTCGTTACTCCAAGAGCCGTATTTTTTTCTAAAATAAATATTAGATTTATAATTAGAAAGATAACAATAGGGTAAATTATCGTACCAATACGGATATCTTTTTAAATTTACATCAGTGTCTGCCCAAGCAAATTGCTATCCAATTTTTTCAGGAGAATCTGCACCAACATTACAAGTTGCCCAACGTGTACCGTTAATGTTTACATATGGATGTCCTTTAAAATAACCATCTATAATTTGTTCAAAGTCTGCAGATACAGTTACATTACTTTTAGGCATTGTAAAAGTATAAGTCTATTCTCCGGCAATTATTGCAGAATCTGGAATGATATTTAAAATAATGTTTTCAGATTCATCAACAACCTTTAAAAAAGACAATTTATATCCATGATCAACATTTAGTGTCAGATTAACCTTTGACTTAAAGGACGCTTTAGCAGGACCAGTTACAGTACCTACACTAAAACATTTACCTAAAGAAATCAAATATCTAATACCATAATAATATTTTTTCTTCATATTTATTCAGGAGTATCAACGTATTCTGGTTCACGTTCATCTTGAGCTTTTATTTCTTTAAACACCATTTTAGCAACCTTTTGATAAGAAGCATCGGTTTCTTCGCGATATGCCTATAAAGCAGCCTTTACCAGTTTACGAGAAAAAATACGACTAAAAATTCTTTCTCCACCAGAAAGTGTCATCTGAACATCACCGTTTGAGTTTAATACAAACATTTTAGGTGACACTAAACCATAATCTTGTTCGGCATCATCTTCATCCATTTCATCGCCAGGTTGTACTCCAGATTTAGGAGTTGTTTCTAAAACATATTTAAAACCATCACATTGATATTTTTTATTTGAAAACGCTTTACCTCTTTGTACAGAGATAACCTCGTTGTCTTCGTCAATAAAAATAATATCAAGATCTTGATCAGTTTTATACATGGTAAAATAACCAGAAGTTGGATGTTCATAAACAAAAATCATCCCAGTACCAAATTCTAACTTCTTTCTATCAGAAAGACCAATTCTCATTGCTTCAGGAGTATCTACCACCTCTACATCAAACTCTTTATCACCAATAGTAATGGTATCAGTTGGTTTTAGAGGTTTACGTTTACCACCGTTAATAGAGTTCTTTTTATCTGCGTATTCTTTATTAAGAACACCCATTTTATCTCCAGTTAAATAATACTCTTTACCTTTAATTGTTACAGGTGCAGCTCCGAGTTTTTGAGCAGGAGATAATTTATTAGGATCTGGAGCAGGGACACTATTCCCTTTCTCGTCAGTTAATAATTTTGGTTGCACATTACCACCTTTCTGAAGAATTTTAATTAATTCAACTTTAACTGAATCAGAAAGGTTTGAATTCAAAATATCGTTTATCATTTCATTCTATCAATTAATCCAGTGTTATCTTCAGTGTTTTTAATTAATTCTTTTACAATACGTTTACCCACCTCTAACAATAAAGCGGGGTCTTCAGATTGTGCATATTCCTACATAGCGTTTTCAACATACATTGTAAGTTCTTTTGGAAAAATAATTTCTTCCGCTTCAATTTCAGCAGATTGCCGAAGAGAACCACCTGCAGCCTTTATGTCTGAAAGTGTCTACACATTATCTGGAACATCTTGAATTACAGGAATTCCTTTTGAGGTAATCCCCTCAATATCCAAATGATTTTTATTTTTATGAAGCGATCCTTCAGGAACAACTACTGGCTCTTGAGACACTTCAATTCCCCTTAGCTTTGCGCCATTCTATAATTTTATCATTCTGTTAACATTTGAGTACTTAAACCACCAGCAAGTGCTGTTTCATTATTTCTAATCACGTTATCTACAGAGTTCATACGAGCCTCTTGTTCAAATTTAGTAGTATCTGCAGCATTCGCCGCTTTTAATGCCATCATTGCCTATTCATTTCTTTTCTTCAACTATGCGTCAGCTTTTGCTGTATTTAAACCACCTAAACCAATTGCACCTAAAAAATCACGATTTGCTTTTGATTGCATGTGACCTAAATCTGCAGCATAGCCTGTAGAGTTGATGTCCATATCAAAACCCTATACATTCTACCCAGTTGCCTTTGTTAAAAAATTAGCACCTTCTAACGCTACAGCGGCACCCATTGCAATTGGATTACCAGACTTCATTAATGTTTTAGATACACCGTGTACAGCCTGATCAATTGCTTCAGACTATGCTCCAAAATTTTTATCACCCATTAACGCTTTATCTGCAACATTTATTGCACCAATCGCAGCATTACCAGCCATACCCATTGGGTTGATACTATCCACACCACCACCCAATGAACCTAACATACCTTTTCCACCAGCTTTCATTGCGTCTTTAAACGACGGTTTTCCACCACCAGCAGCATTTGGATCTGTTAATGATATACCCTATAACACCTATGGCGCACCACCACCAGCAGCATTTGGATCTGTTAATGATATACCCTATAATTCTTCGCCCATATATAAAGTTTATTTAAAGTAATAACATGACACTAATCATACATTAATTTGTTTAAAATAAAAAGTATTTGTGTAATAAAAAAAACAAACAAAATAATCTTTAAATATATGATAAAAATTTATATTTCATTAATGTTTTTAAGAAAAAAAAACTCTATTTACACGCTTATCGTATAAATAGAGTTTATAATTAATTATTATCTATTAGTTGTATATCTTGAACCAGTAATATAAAAATCAGAATCTGGTTTAACACCATTATAATAATATGGTGCTCGTGTTACAAACACAGATCCCATACCTGGTGAGACATGGATTGTATCACCCATCTCTACTGCACGCTTAAAGGCATCTTCTTTCGAATGTTTTTCATCAGTATAATCAATTAATCCGTCTGTGTATACATCTGAACCAAATACAAAGTATTGTGGTCTAGTACTCTATTGAACACCAGAATATATCACATCGTGATTGCCTTCATTTAACCAATCAAATTTAAAAGATACAGGTTTTCCTGTACTCCAATCTGGTATTGTTTCTCTATCTGGATCATTTAACCGTTGTGCAAAATTTGCTTCAGACTAGTTGACACGGTGTAATACATTTAATAAGTTCTTATCGTGTATAACATTATTATTAAAATTATAATATGGACTTCTCTTTGCAGTTGCGTAATTAATATTTACATTATCTTGCGGATTATATAGACTGCTAATTAGTGCCATACGACGCCAAACTCTATCTTTCTTATTAGCATCATAATTCAGACTCATTTCAGCCATAATTCTTTTAAGCTCACTCAAATCTAATTTACCGTCTTCAAAACCATCGTTAATTGCGGCAACAAATCGAGGAGATTTACTTTTTAAATTATTAGCGCCGCCATTATACATAATGTCAATTATTGCAAGTCTAGCTTGTTTTGAAAACTTATCTCAATTTGAAAAAATTTGTTCTGGCTTAAATTGACTTATTTTAACTCTTAATTCTTTTAATGCCTATTCTTCAGTAATTGTATCACCTTGTTTTACAGGTTTACCTGTAGTTGGATAAACACCTTTAATACCGTATCCAATTGTCCATTCATTTTCACCATCTAATTTATAAGCATTCTTTCTAAATCATTCAAACCGTTTTATGAAATCTTCTTCCCAATGTTCCATAAGCATTATATTTTTAATGTTATTTAACATATTCTTTTATAAATTCTTTAAAAGCTTTTCTAGAATTAGAAATATTATATTTTTGCTTTATAAATTTCATAAACGGATCATCATCCTAATAATAACTAAGCTTATTAAATTCAATATTATTTTTTTTACAAAATTTTTCAACAGCTTGACGCTCACGTTCACGCTATTGTTTATTAGTAGTTTCTTTAGCATTATATATTTTATTAGTAGCCGATAAAATGCCGCCAACACTGCCTACGCCAGCAATGCCTGCGTATAAATAACGATCTGTTAAGAAATTAACAATATTTCTATTTCTACGGAACCGATTAAACATTTTATCAACACGTTCATATACACGTCTATTTCTTTCAGCAACTCTCTTATATGGTATATCATATACGGCTGCAAATGTTTTATCAGATACACTTGGTGCTCTATATTGTTCAGGCAACAGATTATTTAAAGAATGGTCGTACAATTTATCTTTACTCCTAAACCCTTCCATTCTAAGGTTTGGTTCTTTTACTTTACTTATTATCTATTCTAAATTTATATCTTCATTTATGTATTCTAAACGCCGTTTAGTACCTACTAAGCTTAAATCTTTGGTAAACTTTAAAGGTATGTAATGTTCTGGTTTTAGATCTTGAGTAAAAGATACATACTGGCCTTTATTAAACATACCTTTTCCTTCTAAGGTCTAAATGTTTAATTTTTTTCCCAAAGCCTATAAAAATTTCTAGCCACTATTGGTCACTGGAATCTACGATAAAACATCACCAAAAGTATTACATTTTTCAAAAGAGTTCGCATTTAAACCAGCTCTCATGGCTTCAAATTTAATAGCGGTAATGTCCCCAGGTGTTAATCTATAATCAGACGAACCAGTAAATCTATTAATTGCATTAATTTTATCTTCTAAAGATAAATTTAAACTAATGGGAACATTAGAATGTATTTGCGAATAACCTGCGATTGGTCCATACGAAGAATTGCCGTATCTAACTGCGTTTAAACCAGCTCCATGAGCACTTCCTCCAGTATTATTCTCTCCTAACCATTCTCGTAAAGCCTTATTGACAACTTTATTATTTGAACCGCTCACACCGCGCATTTGTATGGTTTTTTGTAAATACCAATAATCTAAAGCGTTTCTCATTCTCTATGGATCAGCAGCCAACAAATTTACCGCATCTTTTGGATAACCTATCTGTTTTAAAATTTCAACATTATGCTAAACATCTGTTAACTAATCTAATGTAGCAGGAAACCTTTCAGTTCCACCTATCGTTTTTGCAAATTTTTGCAACGCTGTTTCAACAATTTTAGGTTCTCCAAAAGTAAGATATTTTAAAGGTCTAACTAAATGTTTAATTTTGTTTGGCTAAAAGGGATCTATTTCAAAACTATCAACAATTGTTTTTAAAGCAGGATCTATTTCAGAGAAAGCTTGTTTAGGAATTATATCTATATAATCACTTAATTTACCTTTATACCCAGCATCGATAAAATCAGTAACGGCTTTAGAGTATTGTTCAGGAAAAAATTGTCTATATAATTCATAAGTTCTATCACCATCGACTCTTAATACATTAACGTCTATTTCATTGCCATTTACCATAACCCCATATGTATCAGCAGTTTTTTGTTTAACTGGAACTTTGGGGTGTGCATACTTCCATTTTACAAAATCAACATAAGTCATGGCCCCATCAATGTCGTGTACATCGTGTGGAAAGTTTACTTTAGCAACTCCTACAGAAGATCCAAATGGTTTAAATTTACCATCAAAAAAATCTATCACATATTGAGTATTTTTTTGTATTATATTTTTGTAATCTTCTGGTACAACAAATTTATAATTTGATGTGGGGTTTTCTGGAATTTTTAATACACCCTATACTATATTATTAGGATTCTAATAATCGCGCATCTAATAGTTAACGCCAGAATTTAAATCAGAAAACACGTTTGTATTCGCACGTATATCATACCCGTCTGGTGTTTTAACAAATCTCAATCTATTAACATCGGCTGGATCTACGCCTCGTATCAATAATGCGCGCTTTAACTAACTTTCAGGAATCTTTTTTAAATTAACAGGCTTTAAAACTCTTGGCACTTGTGTAGACTTATAAAAGCCGTTTATAAAAGTCAAATATTTATCCTATTCAGCTTGAGTAAGATACTAAACCGGATATTTATAATGGTTAAAAAACAGCTCCTAATTATGAAGGTCACCAAGATTATAATTTCTTTTAGCCTTTCTTTGAACATTTTTAAAATAATTCTTCCAATGATTCCAATCTTTCTCAGTTCTTCCAAAACTCCAACCATTTTTAGTTTTAGTAAGCGCTGGGTGTAGTCCAGATAAAATCCCTTTAGCACCCCCTTTAACCACTTTATAAATATCATTACCAACATTTAATCCAGATATAGCACCACCAAAAAGATCTAAAGCGTCACCCACTCCAGATAAAATGGCTTTATCAGTTTCTCCCTATTTTGCTAATCTCACTGTCTTTTTTATACCATTATCTCCAGCAGCATGAACAATTCCAGCAACTCCCAACCCTGTATCAGCAGCACGTCCTAAAAGAGTTGTATTAAACCAATTAAAACCTTTAATGGGAGATTCAACCATAGCAGGAAGTATACCAGTACCAATACCACCAACAAGACCTAATGTCCCAGCAACAGCAGCAGTAGCAGCCTTTTGAGCACGACTATAAGAATTATCCCACACTTTACCAGTAACAGGATCTTTTCCACCATTCTACCACAAATAATCAATCATGCGAGCACGGTTGTCATTATAGTGAATGTTCATATCGCGTTTAGCAAGCTCCTTCTAATCTTCTATACTTAATTCAGATGTCCAATTATCTTTACCATAATTAATATTACTTTTAATGTTACCATTTTTATCGGCGGTAATTACAACTTCTGGTAAAGTTTCTTCTGTAGTAATTTGTGTAGTATTGTCAGCAGGGTGTTCTTTTAAATATTTTTCAGTTGCTTTCTGTGCCAACTATTCCCAATCATCTGGGTTAGACATAAAAAATTTCTAACGAAAATGTTTTAAAATACCTTCTCTACGAGCTACTTCGTTATCATAAATTTTAATCATTTAAATATATAAATTATTTTTCATTTATTACTTTTAATGTAGAATTAGCAATTCTTGCAGAATTCTTCAACAATTTACCAACAGGTGCTTTACTTACCATACTTAATGCACCAGATGTCATTTTTGCATTATCGCCGCTCTAATAACCATCAGCAATATTTGATAAAGCATCTGCTGTTTTTATAACCTTATTAGCATTACTAATAACCTAACCTGACTATCCAGCAGCACCTAAAACAGCACTACCTGCTCCTGCAGCCAATGCTGTTTTTCCTACAGTTTCTAATCCATTCCAAACAGAGTTCCCATTATTATATTCAATTTCTGATCTCATATTAGAGCCTTTAACAACATCTCCTACGCCTTTGGGATTATACATTATCTGATTTCTCTATTCTGGAGTCATACCGTCACCCTCAAAAGAACCCTAACTTAAAGTACCCTACTGCTACTAACGTAACTACTACAATCTTTCTTGTTCTTTAGCAGTGTTTATGTTAGATTTATAATACAAATCTTTTTCATTAGGAAGCTATGAAGTCTGTATACTAGACTAGCTTATAGTTATATCTGGCATCATAGACACAGACCCACCAGGCTCAAAGTATTTTATATAATCTATAAATCCACCTTTTTTATAACTTCTTGATTCTTCAGAAAACCCGGGATAATATTCTTTATATGTTTTAGTAAACTTCTCTGCTAATTTTAAAGGAACTGTAATATAATCATTATGTTCTTTAGCACTGTTAAGCGCATCCTTCCAATCGGTAAATTCTACTAATTTTTCATCAATCTCCTAAATCATTGGAAAGACAACACCCTTATCATCAGCAGAAACATAGGATAATTTATGAGTACTAAATTCCGTTGGAGAATAATATATTTTATCTATGTTTGGATAACGTTTTAATCTATCTACAAAATTAGCAGTAGAATGTGTATTAATGCTATCAACTAAATGCTAAATTTTATCTAACATTATTTATACAAATTTATACATAATTTTGATTCAAATCACTATTATTATCTGCAACTTCGATTAAAGCTTTTTTAATAGCATCATAATCTGGAGATACTCCATTCAAAAAATAATCGTACTGATACCCATTTGTCAAAAACCATCTGAACTTATAAGGATCTAATTGTAAGATATAATCGTTCAATTCCTATATTGTAGGATACCTACCTAGGATGTCTTTTAACTTACTCCAAATCACATAACGTAACTCACGGTTACTAGCATGTTTTTCACGAGTCTAATTACTATTAGAATTAGAAGGTTGCGTGGGGACTTTATAAGCTCTTTGTATTTTATCAATTTCACCCCGCGGAATATCTAAAGGAGACCCTTTTACCCCCGATAAGCCTTGACTTATCTAATCTATAAAAAGGTTAAATGGTGCAGGAACTACATCTGCTATATTATTTATAATATAACTCTAAGACTAATTATTATGAGCCATTTCATGGACAAGGTTTAGTGCCTTAACGTTTTCTGGAACATGTATTTTATTAGAATTCATTAAATAATAGCCACCAATGTGTTTTTTTATAAAATCTTCTGGAGGATCAATCTATATAATAGACTCATCATATGATGGGGCAGAATACCGGGTTCTTTCTAAAGCAGTTCTATATTTTTCAGCTCTAGGAATTACATCTAATTGGTAAAACATTTTAGCTTCCTAGTTGTTTTTATCAAAATCCGATAAAGATTCAGAATTTTCTGTACTACCACCGTCTTTAAATAAAGAAATGTAATTTATTTTTTTTTTAATCATTATTTATACAAATTTATATAATCAATTTTACCCCCCCCCAGATTTTAAATCTGGGGGGGGTAAAGTATCTAACATCACTCCCACCATGGGTTTTTTTAGTACCTATCCAAGACTTCTAGTTACTTTTGTATACCATGGTAAAGCCCCTTTACTAAGAAGAATTGATGCTAGTTTTCTACCTGCATGTTGAGCTAACATAGCCGTTAAGCTAGCACCACCTATTGATATTGTTAACAGTATTGGTTCTCTATGATCTTGATTATAGCCCCTTAAAATATTATTGGATTTCGGGTGGAGGTAATGTTAAAAATATGTCTGCCATGATGATTATTATTTATAAACAGTTACAATTTTACCACCTTGTCTTTTTAAAAGTGGAAGAGT
>CAVFGN010000001.1:0-126025 GCA_963621965.1 Alistipes finegoldii | reverse complement strand
GTTTATCAACAAACACATTTTTATCTTTAATATCTGTATACAAGTTAGCCATATCTATCCATATAACATTATGTTTATTTAAGTGTTTTAGATACGATTCATCTTTTGATATATTTAAATTTTTAAGTATGGATGCAGAATCACATCCTTTAGAATAATATGCATTAAGCATAGATAAGGCCATAGTTTTACCAAATCTGCGGGGACGTGTAACACACATGAAGCAATCTTCAGTATTAAATTTTTTATTACATTCTTTAATTAACATACTTTTATCAACGTAGATTTCACTATTTAGTGCTCTATCAAATCTAGCATTATTCTGATTTAAATATATAGACATAATACCACATCCTTTTCTACTATAATTAGACCATTAAATCGAATATATATTAAAATTTAATTTTAAAAAAAAAAAAAAAATCATGCATAAACGCATGATCTTTTTATATTAAGCTTTGCAATCACTTTTAGCAACCTTAATTACAGGTCTAACTCCACCAAATGAGTTAAATCCATAATCTTCTTTAATGTTACCTTGTTCATCAACACATTTGAACATACCTGTGTAGTAAATATCACCATATACAGTGTCATATGCAGTTGAAGTATCACGTAACCAGTAAATACCATATCCTTCAGTTTCGCTATCAATACTTGTCCAAGCACCTGTTGCGCGTGCATAGTCAGTAGTCTTTGCAATCTTCTTTGCTTGTGTATCGAAAGCATTATATCCTGTTAATTCAGATTCATTTAAAATCTTTGCAGTTGATTCAATTGTTCTATAAGATGAATCAGCATCAATAACAGTTTGATCAATACTCATTGATTGAAGTTTAGTACTATCAATATAAACATTTTCTTTGTCTAAACCAAGTTGAGTAATCCAAGCATAGTTACCAGTAGTAGATAAGTATCTATTAACACCTTCCTTACCACCAGTTGCATATCCGGTTTTATCATCAGCAAAGTTCATACGACTTGATCTAAAAATAGCAGCAGCAGCAATTATATCCTCACTGATTAAAGTATAATTAGTGCCATCATCTTCAAGAACACGCCAAGTTATATCTTCCATCTTAAACCAATAAGTTTCGCCTGTATTTAATGTTTCACCAGTTGAAGCTTTTGTTAATCCAGTCGCATTTACACTTGAACTTGCTACCTTATAGTAAGCATCATTATCTTTTGTAACAATTTCGTTCTTTTTTTCTTTACCTTCACTTGATGCAAGACCAAGAGATGTTACTTCTTCTTCACTTACCTTAGTTTTAGGCATCATACCAAACTTAACATATGTTTGGCCTTCAGTAGTATATTTTAAAGTTTCAGTTTTATTTACATAGCCCTTAATTTCTTCATTACATGAAGCAAGTGAAATTACTGATAGAGCTACTGCAGTTCCTAATAATATTTTCTTTGTGTGTTTCATAATTTACACCTTCCATACAATACAATTATAGTGAAATATATTTTATTTGTCAAACCTTAATGGCAAGTTTTTGAAAGAGTTTTCATAAAAATTGAAAGAGTTTTCATAATTTAATCTTTTTTCTTGCCTTTGTAGGCAACATACTCTTTATATAACTCTTGTTTGTTTAGGTTAAACATACTAGCTACTTCTTTTATAGCTTCTTTAGGTTTATAGTTTAAGCCAATTAATTTTTCAATTTCGTCAATTGGGTTTAATAATACTTTTTCTTCTTTAAACCCCTCAACTAAAACAATCATTTCGCCTTTAAGTGAATCACACTCTTCAATAAGTTCCGAAATAGAGCCACGGATAAACTCTTCGAATTTCTTTGTAAGTTCTCTGCCGATAACTACATTTCTATTTCCTAAAACCTCTAACATATCGCTTAATGTTTCTTTTATTCTATGCGGAGCTTCGTGAAAAATTAATGTATTTTTATAGTATTTAAATTCCTCTAATTCTTTTTTTCTTTTCGTTGTCTTACTATCTAGAAAGCCTATAAAAGTAAAAGGCTCAGGGTTTAATCCAGATGCGATTAAAGCACTTATACCAGCACTAGCTCCTGGAATAGGCGTTACAGGTATATTTTCTTTAATACAACGACGTGCTATATCAAATCCTGGGTCTGAAATAACAGGCAAACCAGCGTCAGAGATAATCGCAACATTTTCTCCGTTTATAAGGCGTTCTACAATCTCATCTTCTTTAAGTTCTTTGTTAAACTCATGATAACTTAAAAGTTTAGTTTGAATGTCAAAATGTTTTAAAAGAGTGATGCTATTGCGGGTATCTTCCGCATAAATAACATCAACTCTTTTCAATGTTTCGACTGCTCTAAAAGTCATATCGCCTAAATTTCCGATAGGAGTCGCAACTAAATATAATATACCCTTTTCTTTAGCATAAGAATATATTCTTTGCATAATTAATATTTAATCTTTCTAAGTGACTTTTCTCTTAAATCACGATAATCATATACTATTTCAATTAATTCTTTTCTCTTCTTAGCACTGATTTCTAAAGTCTTTTCTAATTTTTCTAAGAATAAGTGTTCGCTAGTGTTATATAAATCATCTAACATTGAAATATCAACAAGATTTAAATATACAACGTTTTTAACCACTTCAGTCTTATCTTTAAAGAATTCGATAACTTCTTCTACAGTCTTAGATTTTGCAAATGTATATTCATCAACAATTTCTCTACCAAGTTCGCCTTGAATCTTTGATAATAAGATTTTTTCTGCTTCAGTAGGATCTCCATCAATATCAATCATATAGATAGCTAAATCTAAGAATTTTAATTTTTCTTTTCTATTTAATAAACTTAAAAACATATTATTACTCCTTTACATTACCATTATAAATATCTTTTATTTCACTTTTATTATACTCGTATATTGCATGAGTATACAAGGGCTTTAGAATCTTTAAACCATCACTTTTTCCGTTGTACACGCCTTCAACTAAAACTTGGTTAGAGGCACTTGTTTCATTTGGATATACAAAACGAATTCGTTTAGGTTCAATTTTATACTTTCTCATTAAAATAATGATATCACTCAATCTCTCGGGTCTATGCACAAGCGCTACATTTCCTTTGTTTTTAACCATTTTAGAGGATGCACAAATAAAATCTTCTAAAGTAGCTTCTATTTCATGTCTACTTATAGCTAAGCTTAAACTAGGATTTTTGTGTGAAGATTCTAAACATTTAAAAAAGGGTGGATTAAATACTACAGTATCAAATGAATGAAACTCAAAAATTTTATCAATTTCTTTAATATTGTAATTTAATAGTTTTATTTGTTCTTCCCTTTTATTAATTTTAACACTTTTTTTTGCTAATTGAAATATTGGCTCTTGCAATTCGACTCCGTATATGGTTGCATTTGTGCGAAGTGTTAGATAAAGCGGTATAGGCGCGTTCCCAGTCCCTAAATCAAGAATTTTAGTTGTATTACTTTTTAATGATACAAAAGATGCAAGTAAATTAGAATCGACAGAAAACATATTAAGACTATCGTCTTGATATATTTTAATACCATCAACACCTAAAAGTTCATGAATTACTTCCATTATTTGTGCTCACTTTGATCATTGTTCTTCTTTTTTCTTTGAACAATTTTCATATCTTCAAATTTAGGATAGTCAAATGAATCATCGTCTAAATATTTTATTTTAGCACCTTTATTTAGTACATCTACCGATAATACTTTCGCACGTCCTTTAGATGTTTCAACGATATCGTTTACGTCTGGCGCATCCTTCCTAAGTTCAGTGTAAAAATCATTTTCGTAATTTATACAACATAGTAATTTACCACATACGCCTGATATCTTTGTTGGATTTAAAGACAAGCCTTGATTCTTTGCCATCTTTATTGAAACATTTGAAAATTCAGTTAAAAAAGTTTTACAACATACCACAAGTCCACAAGGGCCAATTCCGCCAATTTCTTTAGCTCCGTCTCTTGTACCAACTTGTCTTAATTCAATTCTTGTATGATATGTATCAGCTAATTTCTTAACTAATTCTCTAAAGTCAATTCTAAGTTCACTTTCAAAACTTATAATAAGTTTAGCTTTATCTAGTGTATATTCTGCCTCAAGTATCTTCATATCAAGACTAAGTTCAGAAACGAATTCACGAGTCTTTTTTACAACATCTTTAGCCTCATGCGCATTTTCTTCAAAAGTTTTAAGATCATCTTTAGTCGCAATTCTTGCTATTTCTTTAATTTGCGAAATAGTGTTTTGATCCGTAATCTCAACAAAGTCCCCTGAGACAATACCAATTTCAAGACCTCTTATTGTGTTAACTACTACATAATCATCAGGTACTACATGAATTTGTCCACAAGAAAAATAATATCTTTTACCTGTCTTTTTAAATTGTACTCTTATAACTTTCATAGTCACCTCATATTAAATTAAATGATAATGATGTAATAATATAATATACGCTTACATTAGAATTATTTAATAAATTGTTTATTTTATATAAATACATTATCTTTTCTCTTACTTCTTCAAGCTTAAATTTAGATTTTAATATTTCAAGATAATCTATATATATTTCAAAATTAATTTTATCAATATTACTATATAAATATATTAAATCTTCAAAAACAAGAATCAATAAACTTACATAGTATTTAGTTATTTCCTTGTCAAAACCAAGTGTTTTTTTTAGTTGTTCAAAGTAAACAACTTTCTCAAGTTCTGTATTTAATTTAAAGAAACCTTTAAACATTTCTATCATTTTAGCAGTACGTGAATCTTCAAATAGCTTCATAGCTTCGCTTATATCTTTAGTTAATAAGCATAATATAGCTGCAGTTTCGTTATCAATTCCTGCTTTTATTAATTCACGTCTAATAAAATCACTATCTAGTTCGTTTAGTGTAATAAGTTGACAACGAGATAAAATAGTGGGTAATATTTTTTTTGAGTTTGTGGTAAGTAAAATACCATAAAGGTCATTTTGAGGTTCTTCGATAAACTTTAGTAAACTATTAGCACTCGATACATTCATTGTATCTACATCATTTATTATATAAACTCTAGGACCCTTTATTTGACTAGTGTAGGAAAACTCCTCTTTTAATTTTAATATTTGATCTTTAGTAATTACATTTGATTTATTTTGCGGATAAATTGTATATACATTTAAAAAATCATCATTTAAAATTAAACGACATTCATTTTTATTTAGATCCACTTCATCATTTGAATATAACATACAGGCAAAATAATGAGCTAACTCGTTTTTACCAACGCCCCTTGCGCCCTCTAAAATATATGCGTGAGCTAGTCGATTATTCTTTTTAGCATTTTTTAAATATTCAATTTGCCTTGCTTGGTATTTAAGTAAATCTAAATTCATTTTTTTACCCTATTCTTTTTATAATTTCATTGTAGATGTCATTAACAATCGTATCTACATCTCTATTTCCATCAATCTTTACAATACGAGAAGGATATATTTCACATAGCTTTAAATATCCATCGTATATTTTGTTATGGAAATCTATAGTCTCTTTGTCAAGTCTATCAATTTTACCATTTCTACCTTTTAAACGAGCCAAACCAACCTCTGGTGTAACATCTATAAAAAATGTAACAAGAGGCATATATTGCGTCGCAAAGCCATTTACCTCTAGCACTTTCTCTATACCTAAACCTCTTGAAAATCCTTGATAAACCAAAGATGAATCGATATATCTATCGCATAGCACCATTTTGCCATCATTTAGTGCAGGTATTACTTTTTCTTTTAAGTGTTGCATACGACTAGCCGCAAATAATAAAGCTTCAGTTTCATAACACATGTTTGTATTTGATGGATCTAGGATTATATTTCTAATATCTTCAGCTATTTTTACACCACCTGGTTCGCGGGATAAAACTAAATCATAATTTTTAGATAGTTTTTCTTTTAAGCTTTGAATAATAGTTGTTTTTCCACTACCTTCTCCGCCCTCGAAAGTAATAAATAAATTCTTTTGCATAAATGCTCTCCTTAATAATAAACATGGTATAAATATAGTCCATTAGGATTTGCGACTTTAGTAAATTTTGACCTATCTTGTGTTTCTAAGATATAAGTTATGGTATCCTTATTTTCTTTGTGTTTTCCAATCTCGATAAGTAATGCCATCATTTTCCTTATTTGATATTTTAAAAAACCTGTACCAACAAAGCAAAACTCTAAAGTATCTCTTTTAATATTAATTTTTGCTTCAAATATAGTTTTATTACAATCCTTTAACGGATTTAAATCAAAAGTTGAAAAGCCTTTAAAGTCATGAGTTCCGACAAATAAATTGATAGCCTCAACCATAGAATGAACATCTAACGAAGGTTCATAATCAAAATAATTATAATCAAAAGCTCTAAAGTTTTTAGTTTTAATATAGTATCTATATTCTTTTTTTTGAGCACTAAATCTCGCATGAAATTTAGAACTAACATATCTTAACTTAAGCACTCGAATGTCAGGCACTAATTGTTTATTAAGCGCATAAAACAGTCTTTCTAGTGGTATTCTCTTAGTCACAACGAAGTTTATCACTTGCCCTTTAGCATGTACTCCTCTGTCGGTTCTACCAGACCCTATGACTTTTATATCCTCATTAAATATATTAGACAATGTTTTATTAAGTTCACCTTCAACTGTCCTGAGACCTGGCTGAATTTGAAACCCATAAAAATTTGTACCATCATATTCAATTATACACTTAATATTATAGCTTAATTTTTGCAATTATAACACCTACTAACAGTAAAATAGTGAAAATACTAGCAACAACGTCTATACCTTTAAAATATAGTTTATCTATGTTACTTCTCTTACCCTCCATTATATAGCCTCTAGCTTCCATCGCATTTGCCAAATCATCAGCCTTTTTAAATGAAATGATAAAAAGAGGCACAAGTAAGGAAACAATTTGTTTTACCTTTTGCTTTAAATTAGATTCATTAAAATCTACACCTCTACTTGCTTGAGATCTCATAATCTTATTAGTCTCTTCAACAAGTGTAGGAATAAAACGCAAAGATAGCGATAACATCATAGAGAAGGTTCCAACTGGTATATGGAATATTTTAAGCGGCGAAAGTAGTGCTTGAAATCCTGTATTTATTTCTTGATAACGTGTAGTAAATGTAAGTAAACTTGTAATAGATATCATCAATACAATTCGAAGCACTATCGCAAAGCCTTTAAGTAAGGACTCCTCATATATATTGAAATTATAATTAGAAAAATTCATATTAGTATAGAATGAACTAAAATTTATCTTATCTAAAAATTCAGAATATTGGCAAACAAAGCAAAGCAAGAAGATAATAAACCAAAATAAAAATTTATATCTTATATGTTTTGAAGCTAAGAAACCAAATACAACTAAAACAATAATTGTAAGTAATTGATAAAGTCCAAAATAAAACTTAAAAGAATATATTAATTTCATTGGATTGGCTTCTGAAGGGCTTGCGCTTGTAAGTTGTAATATAAACGTAAAAGTCATTACAAAAAGTACCGGTTTTAAGCCTTTGAGCATCTTTATCAAAGGTATTCTAGAAATCAATAAAACAAATACAAATATAGCTAAAAAGCCCAACATTGCATATACATTTAAAGGTAAAATAAATAATAATACTATCCATACGATAGTTAATATTATTTTAAGTCTTGGATCAATTTTATAAATAAATGAATTTCCAGGAACATATTGTCCAATTGTAATATTACTCACTATATACCTCCTCTAGACTTTTAATCAACGATTCTAAATCAGTTGATTTATAGTCTAAATTAAGATTTAGTTCGTTATTTAAATAGTCTATTGCTTTAAGAACTGAAGGCTTTTCAAGATGATAATTTTTATAAATACCATCTTCAAATAATTTATATTTATCACCATCATAGACTACAGAACCTTTATCCATTACAACAACTCTATTTGCATATTTGTATACATCATCCATTGAGTGAGAAATAAGGAAAATAGTCTTATGCATTTTCTTATTTATTTTACTGAACAATTCCATGACTTCTTTAGCACCTTCAGGATCTAGACCTCTTGTTGGTTCATCTAAAACCAAAATATCAGGATTGTAAGCTAAGATACCTGCGATTGCAACCTTTCTCATTTGTCCACCTGATAAGTTAAAAGGAGATTTTTGATATAAAGATTTTTCAAGACCTACTAGTTCTAAAGCTTCTAAAGCACGGTTTTCTGCCTCTGCTTGTTTTGAGCCAAAGTTAAGTGGTGCAAACATTACATCTTTAAGTACTGTTTCTTCAAATAATTGATATTCAGGGAATTGAAATACAAAGCCTACACGCTTTCTTATAGGCATTAGTTTAGGATTCTTTCTCTTTTTAGGAGTTAATACATTACCTAAAATATCAACACTTCCACTTGTAGGAAGTAATAAACCATTTATATGTTGGATTAATGTAGATTTACCACTACCTGTATGTCCTACAATTGCTACAAATTCATCTTTATCTTGAATTGTCAAATTTATATCTTTTATAGCCGCAACAATATCATGTTTGTTTAGACCCTCGTAATCATGAGAAGTATTTAAGAATTTAATTTCCATAATGTTTCTACTAACCTCTCATTCTTATTTAATTTTTCATTTTCTTTAACAGTCTTGTATAGTTTTAAATTAAATGGCATATCAAGTCTACTTTGTTTAAGTATATCCTCATCCTTAAATATTTCAGCAGGTTTTCCTTCACCAATAATTAAGCCATCTTTTAAAACAATTACGCGGTCCGATAAAGCTGCTAAATCCAAGTCATGTGTGATAGTGATTATTGTTTTATGATACTTATTTTTAAGTTCACAAATCAAATTAGTAATATCTCTTACACCCTCCGGATCTAACATAGATGTAGCTTCATCTAATATTACATATTTGGTATTTAATGCTAAAATACCGGCAATTGCGACACGTTGCTTTTGTCCACCTGATAAAGACTCAGGGGATCTATCTAAGAATTCCTTCATGCCAACTAGTTCGCTATATTTATCGACAAGTTCTAACATTTTTTCTCTTTCTATATTTCTATTTTCAAGACCAAAAGCAATATCATATTTAACATTAACACCAACAAATTGGTTATCAGGATTTTGGAATACTATACCAATTTGTTGTCTTACTTTTTCAACATTTTCTTCACTCAGTATAACATTATCGTAAATTATATTACCTTTATCAGCTTTAATAAGTCCAACAAGTAATTTTGATAATGTGGATTTACCGCTTCCGTTATGGCCGATTATTGAAACCCATTCTGAATCGTTAACATCAAACGATATTCCCTTAAGTGCATGATCTGTTTGTGTATAACTATAGTCTAAATTTTCTACTTTTATCACAATATCACTCCTTAATTTATAACATAAAATATTTTATCATAAATAATAGAAATTATGTATTGTTTTATTACACTAGGAAAGAAAAAGACGTACTAAAAATTGTTAGTACGTAGTTTTCAAAGTTTATTACATTATGCAATTTAAAATATATCTATTTATTAATCAAGAGTTTATGATGAATTTATTTAATTGTTAGAATGTCAATAATTTCTTTTCGTTTAGGAGTTTCTACTTCCTCATCAGGATATCCTATTGGAAGTAAGCAAGAAACCTTATACTCTTCGCTTAATGATAATAATTCTCTAACCTTAGACTCGTCAAATATTCCGAGTACGCAAGATCCTATATTTTCATTATATAGTGATAACATCAAGTTTTGCGTCGCGATACCTGCATCAAACGATTCAAAATGCGAGCCTAAACTTGTAGTAGGACTACCGTCACGTTCATATCCGCTTCTGTTTTTAATAGTAAGAACGACAATGAGGCAAGGACATGTGGCAATAATTTGTGTATTATGTTCAAAACCTAAACATGCATGTGATATTTCTTCTTTTGTTTGAGGACTTTTAACTAAAACAAATCTTGCAGTTTGGCTATTCTTCCATGAAGGATAAAACCTTGCGTTGTCGATTGCACGAATAATAATGTCGTCATCAACTTGAACATTCTTAAACTTTCTAATACTTCTTCGATTTCTTAAAGCATCTACTAAATCCATAAATATACCTCGTATTTGTTGATAATCATATTATATTTTAATTAGATTTTTAATGCAATTAATATAAGGGCAATATATTACTTAAACTTGTATGTAATTGTTACATAATCTTTTACTTTTATTTCTTCAGGATTTATATCTAAGGAACCAAGATCACAATTACGCATACCGGTACTAAAACAATCATAATCATAATCATCAACTTTAGCACCATATTCAATGTTTAAAATACTATCAATTTCTAAATTTACGTTACTTGCGATTAGTTTTGCTTTCTTATTTGCATCTTCGATTGCATTGCATACTGACACATTCTTCGCATTTTCAACATCATAAATGCTATATGAAATATTAATATTTACTTTCATTTTTAATTCATTTAATGCCTCACACAATTTAGTTAAAGTATCATTTAAAACGGGGAAAGAGAACCTAATTTCTTGGTTGTATTCATATCCTTTTAATATACTTTCGTAAGTGCCGTCAGATTGTTTTTGCGATATATAAACAGGTCTAACATTAAACTTCTTTGTTTTCAATTCATCCTTCTCAAAACCTAAATTTGTAAGCACTTTTTTAACAATAGATGTATCCTTAATTAGTTTTGATACACATTGCTTATATTCATCTTCTTGATCAGAAAAGGTTATTATAATATCAGTTTTATCAGCCTCAAATTTAGCCTCGCCTCTTCCAAATACTTTTATTACTTTTTCCATATTTTAAACCTTCCTTTTATATAATTTAATCTTTTTCATTTGCAATTATAATATATATTAAATATGAAACAAAAAGGTAAATCTAAAAGCGACTTTAATATTAAATAAAAAAAGAGATGCATTAGCATCTCAATTAATTCTTTATTAGTCAACAAAAGCAATAATAGCTTTTGATGCAGCATCTCCACGACGGAAACCTGTCTTAATGATTCTAGTATATCCACCGTTTCTAGTAGCATACTTAGGACCAATTTCATCAAATAACTTTTGAATAGCGTATGAACCATTGCCGTCTTTTTCAAAACGAACTAATTCTGCAGCTTGTCTACGGCTAGCTAATGTGTTTGTCTTAGCTAATGTAACCATTCTATCAGCAAGTTTTCTAAGTTCTTTAGCTTTAGCTTCAGTAGTTTCAATTTGTCCATTAAGGATTAAATCGGTAACTAAGTCACGGATTAAAGCCTTACGTGCAGCTCCGCAACGACGTAATTTAGAATATGCCATATTAAATTCCTCCTTGGATTAGTTTTTCTTAAAACCTAAACCCATACTTTCTAGTTTATCTCTAATTTCTTTTACTGATTTAGCACCAATACATCTTAACTTTTGAATTTCTTCACTAGTCATGTTAGTTAAATCAGCAACTGTGTTAATTGAAGCTCTCTTAAGACCGTTATAAGCACGTTGAGATAAGTCAAGATCTTCAACAGTCTTACTAAGATCAGAATTAACTTGGTCATCATTAGATTCAATCATAAAGTCAGTATCAACGGCTTTGTCTGATAGACCTACTAATACATTTAAATGTTCAATCATCATTTTTGAAGCCATAGCTAATGCATCTTTTGCATCAATTGATCCGTTAGTAGTAATTTCAATAGTTAATTTATCAAAATTAGGATCATCTTCAACACGAGTCTTATCAACGTTGATAGCAACGTTAGTAATAGGAGTATAGATTGAATCAATAGCGATTACTTCTAGAGATTCGCTATAAATCTTGTTTTCGTTAGAGTTAACGTAACCTACACCTCTTCTTACTGTTAGAACCATATCACATGATCCACCACGAGCAACAGTGCAAATATGTTGATCAGGATTGATGATTTCGATTTCATTACCGTGGATAATATCTCCTGCAGTAACTTCACCTTCACCATGATGGATTTCAACAGTTGTTTGGAAATCCCAATCAGTTGAATCAACTTTTAAAATTACACGCTTTAAATTTAAAACGATTGTAATAACGTCTTCAACAATTCCAGCTACGCTTTGGAACTCATGTTGAGCTCCTTGTAATTTAAAATTAACAAACGCAGCTCCTGGAAGCGATGATAATAATGTACGACGTAATGCATTACCAATTGTAATACCAAAACCTCTTTCAAGAGGAGCTACTTCAAACTTTCCGTATGAACCATCATCAGAAAGTGTAACTACCTTACTTAGGCTTGGCTTAACGAACTTTAATTCCTTCATAATGAGCCTCCTTTAAATAATTGTTTTATAAAGTCATCAATTAACCACGTGGGCGCTTTGGTGGGCGGCAACCATTATGTGGAACTGGAGTAACATCAGTAATAGAAGTTACTTCTAGACCTGCAACAGATAAGCTTCTGATAGCAGATTCACGACCAGGTCCTGGTCCCTTAACTTCAACTTCAACTTTTTGTACACCTGCTAGCATTGCAGCCTTAGCACAAGCTTCACTTGCAGTTTGAGCTGCGAAAGGAGTTGACTTACGGCTACCTTTGAATCCACAAGTACCTGCAGATGCCCAAGCGATAACATTACCAGCTTGGTCTGTAATTGAAATAATTGTATTATTAAATGTTGAGTGAATATGAGCTGTTCCTAGAGGAATATTCTTTTTCACACGACGTTTAGACTTATTTACTGCCATATTTTACCTCCTATTTCTTCTTGTTAGCAATTGTATGCTTTGGACCCTTACGAGTACGAGCATTGTTTCTAGTATTTTGACCACGAACAGGAAGACCCTTTCTATGTCTCATACCTCTGTAGCAACCAATTTCCATTAATTGCTTAATATTTAAGTTAACTTCTCTACGAAGGTCACCTTCAACCTTGTAGTTAGAAATTTGTGTACGGATTCTACCTTCTTCTTCTTCAGTTAAATCCTTAGTTCTTGTATCTTCTGATACGTTTGCAGCCTTTAAAATTTCTTTTGATGTTGGTAATCCAATACCATAAATATAAGTAAGAGCTACAACAATTCTTTTATCTCTTGGAATATCTACTCCAGCAAAACGTGCCATAGTTTTTTACCTCTTTCTTTCTAATTAACCTTGTCTTTGTTTGTGTTTTGGATTTTCGCAAATAACCATTACACGGCCTTTACGCTTAATTACTTTGCACTTATCACAGATAGGTTTTACTGATGGTCTAACTTTCATATTAATACCTCCATATGTATTACTTGTGTCTGTATGTAATTCTACCACGTGTTATATCGTAGGTTGACATTTCAACATGTACTTTGTCACCTGGTAAAATGCGTATGTTATTCATGCGGATTTTACCAGAAACGTGGGCTAATATTTCATGATCATTTTCAAGTTTAACTCTAAATTGAGTATTAGGCAATACATCTACAACAACGCCTTCAAACTCTAGGATATTTCCCTCTTCCTTTGACATAAAAACCTCCATTAAATTAATGAACCATTAATAAATCAATAGTTAATGATCACTAGCTTGTTTACTTAAAATTTATCAAGCAGCCTTTCGGCTTGTCAGAGGAAAACCTCTGACAGATTATTATATTTATTACTTAAGAATAGCTTTGATATCTTCAAAGACTTTGTCAACTGCTTGATCACCGTTAACAGTTTTAAGTAAATTTTGTTTCTTATAATAAGCAAGTACAGGAGCAGTTGAGTCATCATAAACTTTTAAACGACTTCCTGCAGTTTCAACTGTATCGTCAGCTCTTTGAACAAGTGGTTGTCCACAATTGTCACAAATACCTTCTTGACGTGGCTTATTAAATTCAACATGGAATGTAGCTCCGCAATTTTTGCAAATTCTTCTACCAACAATTCTGTTGATTAGAATTTCAGGTTCTACATTAACATCAAGAACAGCATCAAGCTTAATGCCATTCTCTTTTAAGATTTCATCTAAAGCTTCTGCTTGACTAACGTTTCTAGGGAAACCGTCAAGTAAGAATCCGTTTTTAACATCATCTTTAGATAATCTCTCGCGAACGATACCGATAGTAACTTCATCAGGTACTAATGCACCCTTTTCCATATAGCTTTGAGCAAGTTTACCCATTTCAGTACCATTCTTCATAGCTTCTCTAAACATATCTCCTGTAGAAATATGTGGAATGCTATAATAGTTTTTTATGTTGAACGCTTGAGTACCTTTACCAGCACCAGGACGTCCCATAATTAATAATCTCATATATCCTCCACTTATTAACCAATGATAGTTGGTTGATAAGAATCTTTATTTTCAGCTTCAGTCTCAATTTGACTAGCTGTTTCAATAGCAACACCTACAATGATTAATAACGAAGTACCACCCATTGTAACAGAACTTGAAGCTCCGAATGCTAATTGAACAATAACAGGAACAAGTGCAACAATTGTAATACCGATAGCACCAATTGTTGTTACTTTAAATAATATATTAGAAATTTGTGATTTAGTTTCCTCACCAGGTTTAATACCAGGGATGAAACCATTTTGCTTAGATAAGCTATCACCTATTTTGTCTGGATCTATTGTTAAGAACGCATAGAAATAAGTGAAGAATACTATCATGATGATATAAAGTACCATACCAATTGGTTTCGAAATAGTGAATATTTGATCAATCCAATAGGCAGCAGTGCTTGAATCAGTTGATAGTCCCATCATACCTATAATAGTTGTAGGTATAGATAGTAATGTTTGCGCAAAAATAACAGGAATAACGCCAGACGAATTCAACTTAAGTGGAATACTAGACTTTTGATTTCCTTGTCTATTTGCATATTGTACAGGGATTTCTCTTCTTGCGCCTTCAAACCACACAATAGCAAGAATCATTGCTAAGTAAATAACAATGATACTGATGAATTTTGTTAGGTTTGCTCCACTAAAGTTCGATCCTAAGTAGTCTGTACCTAGTGTTTGGAACATTGTAGGTAAAGATGCAACTATACCTGCACAGATAATCATTGAAGATCCGTTTCCAACACCATGTTTAGTAATTAAATCTGCTAACCACATAGTAAATGCAGAACCAGCAGCAATTACAATTGCCATATATAAATAGTAGAACCATGAATAATTGGCAATAGCTTTAACCCAGAAAATGTTCTCGGCACGAGTTCCAAGACCAAGTAATAAAGCTAAAGCTTGTATAATAGCAATAACAATAGTTAAATATCTAGTTACTCTATTAGACTTTTGTTTTCCTACATCGCCCATTTCTTGCCAATCTTTCATTTGTGGAATGATCATTTGAAGCATTTGCACAATGATAGATGATGTAATATATGGGGATATACCTAGTGACAAAATAGAAAAGCTCGATAATCCACCGCCAGAAAAAGTGTTAAGGATTGTTAAGAAATCATTATTAGCTAATGTATTCTTAATACCGTTAACATCAATTAAAGGAACAGGGATAAATGTGCCAATTTTAAATACAAGTAATATTAAAATTGTAAATGCTAAATGCTTTATAATTTCAGGGTCACTTAGAATTTTTTTGAACTTAGAGAACATATCTTATTAGATCTCCTCTACAGTTCCGCCAACAGATGTTATAGCATTCTTAGCTGACTCAGAGAATTTATTAGCTTTAACAGTAAGCTTCTTCTCAAGTGTTCCATTACCAAGAACCTTAACTCCATCGTAAACTTTCTTTACAAGACCAGCTTCGATTAGATTTTCAAGGCCTACTACTGAACCATTTTCAAATACATTTAAATCTGAAATGTTAACAATAGCGTATTCTTTCTTGTTAATGTTATTGAATCCACGCTTTGGTAAACGTTGGAAGTAAGGTAATTGACCTCCTTCAAATCCTGGGCGAGTACCACCACCAGAACGGCTATTTTGACCATTTTCGCCACGTCCTGCAGTCTTACCTAAACCAGAACCGACACCAAAACCTTTACGCTTCTTGGAATGTCTTGCACCTTTAACAGGGGCTAATTGATTTAACATAGTATAGGCACCTCCTTATACAATTTCTATTTAATCTATTTAATTATACTCTCTTTTTCGTTAGATTTCCACACTTAATTAAAGTTCAACGACTTTAATTAAGTGAGCAATAGTAACGATCATACCGTGAATAGCGGCATTTTCTTCTACAACGACTGTATCGCCAATGTGAGAAAGTCCTAAAGTCTTAGCAGTAGCAACTTGATTTGGCTTACGACCGTTGATTGATTTAACTAATGTAATCTGATATTTCTTCATAATCTTACTCCAAAATCTCAGCAACTGTCTTACCACGACGAGCAGCAACTTCTTCAGCAGTTTGTAATTGTTCAAGACCAGCAAATGTAGATCTGATTACATTGATTGGAGATCTTGATCCGATAACCTTAGAAAGGATATCAGTAACACCAGCAAGCTCTAGTACTGCACGAACAGCACCACCAGCGATGATACCAGTTCCGGCTGCAGCAGGTCTTAAAACTACTTCACCAGCACCATAGTTACCAGTAACAGCATGAGGAATTGTTGTACCTTTTAAAGATACAGTAATAACGTTCTTCTTTGCATTTTCGATAGCTTTTTTGATAGCATCAGGTACTTCTGTTGATTTACCAATACCGAAACCAACTTGACCCTTATAGTTACCAACAACTACAAGTGCAGCAAAACGTGAACGTTTACCACCCTTAACAACCTTAGTTACTCTTTTAATGTTAACGACTCTATCAACAAATTCGTCTTCAGGTTGTTTAACTTCTAAATTTTCTTCGCGTTCTTTAGACATGAGATTTTCCTCCTTCTAGAATTTTAAGCCGGCTGCTCTTGCAGCTTCAGCTAAAGCCTTTACACGACCATGATATAAATAACCACCACGATCGAATACTACAGTTTCAATGTTAAGAGCTAAAGCTTTCTTAGCAATTGCGCTACCAACTTGAGCAGCTTGCTCAACTTTAGTACCACTGCAGTTTAATTCTTTATCAAGAGAAGAAGCACTGCATAATGTAGTACCAGTTTCATCATTGATAACTTGAACATAGATAGCCTTGTTTGAACGGAATACGTTTAATCTTGGCTTACTAGCTGTACCAGAAAGAGTTTGTCTGATACGAAGGTGTCTTGCAACACGCTTTGAATTACTTGATGTTTGACTAATCATATTATTTTAGTACTCCTTTCTATTACTTCTTAGCAGTCTTACCCTCTTTACGACGAACTGTTTCATCAGAGTAGTGAATACCCTTACCATGATATGGTTCAGGTTCTCTTTGATGTCTAATTTCTGCCGCAAATTGGCCTACTTTTTGCTTATCGATACCAGATACATTTACTGTTACGCCTTTTACAACTTCAACAGAAATTCCTTCTGGAATATCGAAAATAACTGGATGTGAATAACCAAGAGATAGGTCAAGAGTTTTACCCTTAACTTCAGCACGGTAACCTACACCAACGATTTCTAATGTTTTCTTGAAGCCTGTGCTTACACCTTCAACCATGTTAGCTACATTAGCACGAGTTGTACCGTGTAATGTGTTAGCTAACTTGTCTGAATTATCAGCAGTTAAAATAACTTCATTTTCTTTAATCTCGAAGTTTACACATGATGGAACTTCACGAGATAATTCACCCTTAGGGCCTTTAACAGTGATAACACTGTCATTTAAGCTTACAGTAACACCTGAAGGGATTGTAATGATCTTCTTACCAATACGAGACATTTCTAATTCCTCCTAAATTACCAAATATAAGCTACTACTTCGCCACCAAGATTTTGCTTACGTGCTTCTCTATCAGTCATAACACCTTTTGAAGTTGAAATGATAGCAACACCTAAACCATTTAATACTTGTGGAAGTTCATCAGCTTGAGCGTAAACTCTTAAACCAACCTTAGAGATTTTCTTTAAGCCCTTAATTACGCTTTCATTACCTGCAGTATACTTTAAAGTTACTGTAGTTGTTGTTTTATTATCTGCAGTTTCGTTCTTGTATCCTTCTACAAATCCTTCTTTAACTAATACATCAAGTATAGCTGATTTGAAGGCTGAAGCAGGCATAGAAACTGTTTCTTGACGCATTCTGCTTGCATTTCTAATACGTGTAAGCATATCTGCGATTGGATCTGTCATACTCATAATAATTTTCCTCCTTCCATTTATTGGAAAAAATGATTACCAACTTGCTTTTTTTACGCCTGGGATTTCACCCTTGTATGCTAACTCACGGAAGCAAACACGGCATAATTTAAACTTGCCATATACAGCATGTGGACGTCCGCATCTCTCGCAACGAGTATATTCACGAACAGCAAACTTTGCTTTTCTATGGTTTCTAACAATTTGTGAAGTTTTTGCCATAATATTATCCTTTCAACTATTTCTTCTTGTAAGGCATACCCATTAATCCTAATAGAGTACGTCCTTCTTCGTCAGTCTTAGCTGTTGTAACGATAACAATGTCCATTCCACGAATCTTCTTAACCTTATCAAAGTTAATTTCAGGGAAGATTAATTGTTCCTTTACACCTAGTGTATAGTTACCACGACCATCGAATGAATCAGCTGAAATACCACGGAAATCACGTACACGTGGAAGAGCGATTGAAACAAGCTTATCAAAGAACTCGTACATTCTTTCTCCTCTTAATGTAACTTTGCAACCGATAGGCATTCCTTCACGTAGCTTAAAGCTAGCGATTGACTTCTTAGCCTTAGTAACAACTGGCTTTTGACCAGCGATTAATGTTAATTCTTCAACTGCTTCATCTAATACTTTAGAGTTAGCAACTGCATCACCAAGACCCATGTTGATAACAATTTTAGAAATCTTTGGAGTTTCCATTGGTGAACTATAGTTAAACTTCTTTTGAAGTTCTGCTTTTACAGTATTTTCATACTTTTCTTGTAAACGATTCATACCTATTTTCTCCTCCTATTACTTTAAAATTGTTCCAGACTTCTTAGTAACTCTTACTTTGTTTCCATTTTCATCAATCTTAATAGAAACACGAGTAGGAACGTTCTTCTTTGGATCTAGAATAGCAACCTTACTTACATTGATAGGAGCTTCAACTTCAACGATGCTACCATCTTGGTTTGCTTGAGTAGGCTTTAAGTGTTTCTTAACTTTGTTAACACCTTCAACAACTACTGTATTATCCTTTGGGTTAGCCTTTAAAACCTTACCAGACTTTAAAGTCTTATTACCCTTATTATCTATTTGGTACTTGTCAGCACCAGAAATAACAACGACTGTGTCACCTTTTTTAATATTCATATAGTGAACCTCCTTATAGTACTTCAGGAGCAAGTGATACGATCTTCATATATCCGTAGTCACGTAGCTCACGAGCTACTGGTCCGAAAATACGAGTTCCCTTAGGGTTCTTATCAGCATTGATAATAACTGCAGCGTTTTGATCAAATTTGATATAAGAACCATCAGGTCTTCTTAAACCAGCTTTAGTACGTACGATAACTGCCTTAACAACGTCACCCTTTTTAACTGATGCGTTAGGAATGGCATCCTTAACAGCACAAACTACGATATCACCAACTGATGCATATCTATGTAATGCGCCACCTAATATTTTAATGATTAATAACTCACGAGCACCTGAATTATCAGCTACTGCAAGTCTAGTTTCTTGTTGAACCATGAGAGTACCTCCTTTCAGGAACCAAAATTATAGATTCTCGCTAGTCTTTACCACTGAAACAAGAGTATATCTCTTTGTCTTTGATAAAGGTCTAGTTTCCATAATTTTAACAGTGTCGCCAACTTTAGCAACATTGTTTTCGTCATGAGCATGTAATTTACTAGATAATCTAACACGTTTACCGTATAATCTATCTTTCTTATAAGTATCAACAACTACTGTGATTGTCTTATCATTCTTTGCAGAAGTTACAACACCAGTAAATGTCTTACGACTGTTACGTTCTTCCATGTATTTTATCCTCCTTATCTTACTTCATGATTTTTTTCAGCTAAAATTGTCTTCATTCTAGCGATAGTCTTTTTTACTTGCGCGATTCGAGCAGTGTTTGATAATTGATTAAGAGAAGCTTGAAGCTTTAGGTTGAATAATTCATCCTTAAGTTCAATAATTTGCTTATTAAGCTCTTCTACAGAAAGATTACGAATTTCTTTATTTGTCATTACTCGTCACCTATGCTTTCTTAACAAACTTAGTTCCGATAGGTAACTTATGTCCAGCTAAACGGAAAGCTTCACGAGCGATTTCCTCAGAAACATCAGCAACCTCGAATAAGATTGTATTCTTTTTAACTACAGCAACCCAAGACTCTGGAGAACCTTTACCTGAACCCATACGTACAGCTAGAGGCTTCTTTGTCTTAGATAGTTGTGGGAAAACTCTAATCCAAAGTCTTCCACCACGATCCATTTGACGTGTGATTGCAACACGGGCAGCTTCGATTTGGTTATTTGTTAACCAGCATCCTTCAGTTGCCATTAAACCGTATGTACCAAAGTCAACATTTGTATTACCTTTAGCTTTACCATGGTAATAAACTCTGTGTGGTCTACGATATTTTACTCTTTTAGGCATTAACATAATTACTTACCTCCTTCAGAAGATTTGTCATTATTGTTAGGACGTGGGCGACGTTGAGTCTTTCCGCCATCCTTCTTGTCATTGTTACGGTTGAAACGCTTATTACGTTCTTCCTTAAGAGCCTTTTCTTCTTGTGCTTTCTTTTCTTGAGCTTTCTTTAAGTTAAGAACTTCTCCTCTATAGATCCATACCTTAACACCAAGCTTACCATAAGTTGTTTGAGCTTCGTCTTGAGCATAGTCAATATCAGCACGAAGAGTTTGAAGAGGAACTTGACCAACTGAATAACCTTCGCCACGAGCGATTTCAGCTCCGCCTAGACGACCAGAGATAAGAGTCTTAATACCCTTTGCGCCAGCCTTCATAGCTCTCATTTGAGCTAATTTTTGAACACGACGGAATGAAGCACGGTTTTCAAGTTGTTCAGCGATACTACGAGCAACTAAAGTTGCATCTAGATCAGGCTTTCTTACTTCAATAACATCTAATTTAATATTTTTGCCAGTTAAAGCTTCTAGAGCCTTAACAGTAGCGTTCTTAGTTTCTGCATCACGGCCGATAACGACACCTGGTTTTGCAGTGTAAAGTTTAATGCTAACGATGTCTTTGTTGTTAGCTCCCTTAATACGTTCGATAACAACACGTGAAACTGAAGCCTTAGCATAAGTTTTCTTTAAATATTCACGAACCTTAAGATCCTCTAATAATAAGTCAGCAACATCATTCTTGCCAGCATACCATTGAGCGTCCCATTCACGGTTAACACCAATACGTAATCCTTTTGGACTTACCTTTTGACCCATTGTGCGTCCTCCTAATCTCTTTCAGAAACTACAACAGTGATGTTGCAAAGTCTCTTAGTAACGATATCACCGCTACCTTTAGCTCTTGGCATCATTCTACGCATACGCATAGCATCACCAACGTAAATTTCTTTTACATAAAGCTTGTTTACATCAAGCTTGTTATTGTTAACTGCATTACTAACTGCAGATTTTAAAACTTTTTCAACGTCCTCGCAAACAGTCTTATGAGTGAACTCAAGAATACCGAATGCTTCATTAACGTTTTTGCCACGAATCATATCAACTACAAGACGAGCTTTACGTGGAGTTGAACGAACTGATTTAGAAATTGCTTTTACTTCCATAATACCCTCCTATTAAGCTGCCTTGTCTTGTTCCTTGTGACCATGGAATGTACGAGTAGGAGCAAATTCTCCTAACTTGTGACCAACCATATCTTCTGTTACATAAACAGGAGTATGTTCACGACCATTGTAAACACCAAAAGTGTGTCCTACAAATGCAGGGAAAATTACAGAACGACGTGACCATGTTTGAATTACTTTATTTTCATGAGCCTCATTTTGAGCTTCAACTTTCTTTAATAGAGAAGCATCAATAAAAGGTCCTTTTTTAATTGAACGAGCCATTATATGTTATCCTCCTTCATTACTTTCCGTTTCTTCTACGAACGATTAACTTAGTAGAAGACTTCTTATTTCTACGAGTCTTAACACCTAAAGCTTTCTTTCCCCATGGAGTCATTGGAGCTTTGTGACCAATTGGAGCTTTACCTTCTCCACCACCATGTGGGTGATCTACTGGGTTCATAACTGAACCACGAACTTCAGGACGTAATCCCATATGACGAGCACGACCAGCTTTACCGATACGAACAAGATTATGATCACCATTACCAACTACACCGATTGTAGCACGGCAAGTGTTTAAAACCTTACGTACTTCACCACTTGATAAACGTACAAGAACATAACGCTCTTCACGACCAAGAATTTGAGCAGAAGTACCAGCTGAACGAGCTAATTGTCCACCCTTACCAGGATGTAATTCGATGTTGTGAATAACAGTACCTACTGGGATGTTAACGATTGGAGCAGCATTACCTACTTTAACGTCTACGTTTTCACCAGAGATAATTGTCATACCAACTTCTAATCCTTCAGGAGCGATGATATATCTCTTTTCACCGTCAGCATAGTTAATTAATGCAATACGGCTTGTTCTGTTAGGATCGTACTCGATAGTAGCAACCTTACCAGGAACATTATCTTTATTTCTCTTGAAATCGATGATTCTATACTTTCTCTTTTCACCAGCACCTTGGTGTCTAACAGTGATAAGACCAGTATTATTTCTACCACCCTTGCTCTTTAATGGAGCTAAAAGTGACTTTTCAGGAGTACTTGTTGTAATCTCTTCAAATGTAGAAACAGACATGTTTCTATGACCATTTGAAGTAGGTTTATATACTTTAATTGCCATAAAATTTATTTCTCCTATATTTGATTAATCTTTATTAGATTTCGAATGCAGCAATTGTATTGCCTTCAGCTAACTTAACGATAGCTTTCTTGTAAGCTTGAGTATAGCCTTCATATTGACCCATTCTCTTGCTTCTTGGCTTTACATTTAAAGTAGCTACTGAAACTACTTTTACGTTGAAGAACTTTTCAACAGCGTTTTTAATTTCAATCTTGTTTGCTTTTGGAGAAACAGCGAAAACATACTTGTTTTCCTTTTCCTTTAAAGCCATAGATTTTTCAGTAATAATTGGTTCTTTAATAATATCGTAGATTTGCATATTATGCTAGAGCCTCCTCAAAATACTTAACAGCACCTTCAGTTAATACTAAATTCTTGAATGCAAGAATATCGAATACTGAAGCTTGATCAGCTGTAGTAACGAATACATTAGCAAAGTTTCTAGCGCTTAATGCTACTTCAGCAGTTAATTCAGAAACAACAACTAATACCTTACCACTTACTTTAATGTTATTTAAGAACTCAGCAAAATTCTTTGTCTTGATTGTTTCAAACTTGATATCATCAACTACAGTTAATGTGTTGTTTGAAGTATGGAAAGATAATGCTGATTTTAAACCTAATTGTCTAACCTTTTGATTTACCTTAACTTCATAAGATCTTGGAGTAGGACCGAATACGATACCACCATGTCTCCATTGTGGAGCATTGATAGAACCTTGACGTGCATGTCCTGTTCCTTTTTGTCTCCATGGTTTCTTACCACCACCACGAACTTCTGAACGGTTCTTAGTGTCATGAGTACCATGTCTCATAGCAGCTCTTTGAGCGTTTACAACGTCATAAACTACTTGTTGGTTAGGCTCAATTCCGAAGATTTCTTCATTTAAGCTTAAATCTTTAACCTTTGATCCAGTTTGATTTAATAATTCAACTTTAACCATAAATAAATCTCCTTCCTATTATTCGCTAACCTTAACTGCAGACTTAATTTCAACTAAACCATTCTTTGGTCCTGGAACATTTCCCTTAATTAAAATTAATTGTCTTTCAGCGTCTACATTAGCAATTGTTAAATTTTGTAGAGTAACTGTTTCAACACCTAGATGTCCTGGCATTTTCTTACCCTTCATGTTTCCTTTGATAGGACCCATTGAACCAACTTCTCTGTGAGAAGCAGAAACACCGTGAGACATAGGTTGTCTATGATGGTTATATCTCTTGATAGTACCAGCAAAACCTTTACCCTTTGATGTACCAGTAACGTCGATAACGTCACCAGCAGCGAATATATCACATTTAATCTCTTGACCTACGTTATATGTTGCTAGAGTATTCTCTCCTTTAACTTGTACAGAGAAACGAATCTCTTTTACGAAGCGCTTAGGAGCAGTGTTAGCAGCTTTAGCAATTCCCTTTTCGCAGTTGTTTGCTAAATTTTCACGTTTGTCAACGAAACCGATTTTTGTTGCAACATAACCGTCAGTTTCAACTGTCTTTTGTTGAAGAACAACGTTTTGTGCGCAATCAATAATTGTTACAGGAATTAAATTTCCTTTTGCATCGAAAATTTGAGTCATGCCCAATTTTCTTCCTAAGATTCCCTTAGCCATGAGTTAATTACACCTTTCTTATTTTTTTACTAAAATTACTTCTTTAATACGATGTCAACACCAGAAGGTAAGTTAACGTGCATTAAAGCGTCAATTGTTTGTGGATTTGGATCCACAATTTCGATTAATCTCTTATGAGTTCTTCTTTCGAATTGTTCACGTGAATCTTTGTTTACGTGAGGTGAACGTAAGATTGTGAAAATTTCCTTATCTGTAGGAAGAGGAATTGGACCATTAACAGTACAACCTGCTTTCTTTACAGTTTCAACAATCTTTTGTGCAGATTGATCTAATAATCTGTGATCATAAGACTTTAAACGAATTCTAATTTTTTCTTTTGCCATTTTAAATAATCTCCTTTCGCCTATAATCATGTATAGACTTGCTCCATGGAAAAACCCAACACACTGTATGACAACGCTTTTCGGTGTATCGGCAACCTTCCACTTCATAGCCTAGCTCTTATCCATGAGCTTTTCTATTATAGCATACATTTTATATGCACGCAAGTGTTTTTTTAAAATTACAATTTGTACACAAAATACTATCGAAAATAATAGAAAAAGGATTAGAAAATTCTAATCCTCAAGTTTATAATAATTTATTATTGCTTTCTCAACAGATTTAACGTTTGCTGCCGATACTGAGAAATTTTTAATACCTGCATCAAGTAATAAACGCGTTACTTCTTCAACTCCCGCAAGTTCACCACAAATAGATAAATCAATATTATATTTTTTACAATGATCGACTACTTTTTTTATTACTTCAATAAGTGGTTCGATATAAGTTTTGTAATCTGATACTTGCTGTCTATCAATTCCGTATAATTCATGTGTTAAATCATTTGTTCCAAGAGAGAAGAAATCAACATCTTTAAAATCATCAAGATTATTAATAGCTTCTTTAGTTTCTAACATCATGCCTACTTTTAGATAATTTGTAGACCCTAAATCTTTTTTATATTTAAAAACTAAATCTCTAAGATATGCAAACTCTTCATATGTTTCAATCATTGGAAACATAATCTTCATATTTGAAAACTTATTTGCACGAATCAAAGCCTTTACTTGGTTTTTAAATAAATTAGGATAATTCTTATAATTAGTAACACCTTTTTTAGAAGCTTTAATATAAGATAATTGTTTATCGTCACCAATATCAAACGTACGGAACGTAATCGGACGTTGTTTCATTTCAAGAACTGCATCCTTATAAATTTCATATTGTTCATCTTCAGTCATTTCTCTGTCTTTATTCATAAATATTACTTCAGTTCTATAAAGACCTACGCCATGCAATTTATATTTTCTAACTTTATATAATTCATCGTTATGACTTACATTTCCAAATATTTTCACACCAACATTTGAAAAATCTCTAATACGAATTCTTTGAGACATTTCAGTTTTATATTTTTTATACTCTAAAACAAAAGACGATTCACAGTCAACAAATATCTTTTTAACACGTGTATCAATAACAATCTCGCTATCTTCAGATATATCAATATCATTTGATACTACAAAAGGTATTTCGCGAGCTTTGCACAAAATTGCGCCGTGACTTGTCGTTCCGCCTTTTTTTGCAATTACACCGGCACAAGTGTTTCTAAACTCTGACAAGAATGAAGGATACAGCTCGTCACAAACTAAAATCACTTTATCATGTTCTATATGATTAATATAGTCATTATTTAACTTTTGAAGTACTCTTCGTCTTATATCTTTAAAATCTAAATTTCTTTCCTCAAGATAAAAAGATTTTGCTTCTTCAAACTTTTTAATATAAGACTTAATAACTTTATCGAACGCATAACTAACATCTAATTTATTAGTTTCAATCTCACTAAATACTTCACGTTTTAATTGCGGATCGGATAAAATCATTTTGTGAACAGTCAAAAATTCTTCGTTTTCCGAGTCCTTAATTTCCTCTAAATCACAAATTGAAGCTTTAATTGCAGCCTCAAATTTTTCCTCTTCATCTTTTACATTCTCACATTTACGCTTAGCTACAAACAAGTTGTCGTTTTTAATTTTGACAACATGACCGTAAGCAATGCCCTCAGAAATAATATCGATATTAATTTCTCTCATAAATCCTCTTTTTTAGAATTATTATTAAACACTAAAAACTTTCTACCTAAATAATTTATGATCAGTACAATTAAAGTCATCAAGCACTTGAAAAACAATTGATAAAAATCAAATGTAAACAAGCCAAACACAGACAACATTAATTTATTATATAAAGGTTTTGCAAGTAATATTCCAAGTTCAGTTACAAACAAACCAAAGAAAGATAAAACTACAAATTTAATAAATACCTTTTTACTTTTCATATCACTATCAGTAACATTCTTGTAAACAAACTTTTGTAAAAACCAATTGGTGAAAAGTCCAGCTAAAAATCCAAGTAAAGTTGAAATGACTAAACGAGGATTTTCACTCACGTTTTTCAAAATAACAAGTTTAAATACATAGAATACTATATAATCAACGATAGTCGCAAGGCCTCCAACAAGGAGGAATCTTATAATTTCAAGGAATAAATCCTTTTTACTCTGTTTCAATGTTAGTTTCCTCGCAAATATAAACAGCTCTGTTTCTAGCTTGACTTCTCACTTCATATGATAACTTGAATAAATATCTTGTAATGAATGCAATACTTAATACCGCTAAATCAATTCTAATTGCAGTAAAATCCCATAAATGAATATTATGATATTTAGCGCAACATACAATTTGATAAACGAAATCTACACCAAAGACAATTGTCCAAATAAACATAATAAGTGTCGGGATAATAGTATAAAAATTAGAAAATTCTTTAATACCTGTAAAGGCATATTTAAGTAACTTTCTAAATCCCCACTTAGTTTCACCAGCACTTCTTCCCACATAGTCAAACTCAATTGTTGTTGTTTTGAAACCTACATAGTGATAAATTCCTTTAGTGAATCTAGATTCATCTTTAATATTTAAGAAAGCATCGATTACTTTTTTATCAAGTAAGCAAAAATCTCTTGCGCCGTCTTTCATCTTGTAATCTTTTGTTAAAAATGCATAAACCTTGTAGAAAGAAAGAGAACAAAACTTAGAAAACCATTTAGCACCATTTCTATTTCTTTGTTTAGCATATATTAATTTATAGCCTTCTTCATATTTTTCCAAGAATTCAGGAATTAATCTAGGAGGATCTTGAAGGTCCACATCCATTATGATAGCCGCATCGCTGCCAATAATTTTTGCATGTTCAAGGCCCGCATACATTGCACTTTCTTTTCCAAAATTTCTTGAAAAAGAAACATATTTTATACGACTATCCTTTTGTGCTAAATCCCTCATAATTTCTAACGAAGAGTCGCGAGAACCATCATCTACAAAAATAACATTAAATTCATAATCATTATTTAAGTACTTTATTACCTCATCGTAGAATATTTGAATAGTAGCCTCTTCGTTATAACAAGGCACTATCAAAGATATTTTTTTCATAATGCATCACCTATTTTATTTTTAATTTCAATCATAAGACCAATACTTATGATACTAGCATATATTATAACACCGATTTGTGATATATTAAATCCACTTTCATATCCCTTTGGTAAAAATCTAAGTTTAATATCTACATAAGTTTCCCCTTCAGGAACAACAATTCCTAAGAATCCACCATTAATACTTACTGTCTCATAACCAGCCTTATTATTTTCTATTTGCCAATCACTAGAATAAGTATAAGCAGTCTTTATAACTTTAGCCTTAGAATCATTTGTAAACTTGATAGTCATTACATTTGAATCTAGTGAATAATATCTATTTTCATATGAATTTTGAGTTTCAATAAAATCATCATAAACACTATAATCAAAACCATATAAACTTACAACATTAGATGTAGCCGAATTCTTATATCTCATGTAGAACTTGTCTGGCGCATTCTCCTTTGTATAACCAAGTTCACTAGTATAAGAAACATTATAATGGAATGGTTGTAACACTAAATTATCTGAATCATATTCGCCATTTGAAAAATACATCCAATATCTTTCATTATTTACATCCATTGAAGCAACACTTGAATCATAAGCATATGCATAAACAGCGTCGTGATCAAATATATTTTTAGATTTGCTTGAAAGATCATAAACAAAATAATTAGATCCTTCTTGTCTTGTAGCACTTGATAAAGTCAATTTATCAAAAGTATTAGAATTATTTATATTATTTATAACTTCTTTTCTTGTGTATTTAACAAGTCCTGCTTTATATAAAGTTATTAAAGATTTTAAATTAGTCGCTTCATCACTAGATAAAGAACTAAGTAAAGCAGTATAGTTATTAGCTAAATAATCTAGTGTTGTTGACTCTTTGCAAACGCTTGAGTCAAGAGATGCATAACCATATTTAAGTAAAGATAAATCTTTTACAAAAGTAGAGTCATCTTCTACATAATAATTAGAACCATAATATACTGAATCATAAACAATAAAATTAGGAATATTTGTAAGTTCATAATACGAATTATTTTTATAATCATCGTATTTCCTATAATACTTACTAGGTAGTGTAACAGGTCTTGTTACTACATTTTGATCAAGTAGCGAAGTACTTGTAATATCAAAATTATTTGTGATTACGTATTTATTATTATACATAGGCGCATTCACTAAAGAATAGCCATATATACTTCTTCTTGACCAATCAGTACTTGATATTTCATTAATATCTCTCATATAAGAGTTAAGTGGGGTATTATAAAACGATTGGAAGAAATTAGTGCAGTTTACGTTAAGAAGTGAAACATTATTATTAGCTATACATTTTTCATTTGTATATAGGTTAATTCTATAACCATCATTAAAGTTATAGTTTGTAACACTTCTTAAGTGTTTCACTTGGCTATGTGAATTTTCATACTCATTTTCTGTCGATGTAGAACCTATAGAAACAAGTACAATAACAAGACCAAATATTAATTCACATAATATAGTTAAAGGAATAAGTTTTGCAAAATAATCCTTATAACCGGCTAATTTCTTAACGAAAAGTGGTAATACTATTAAAACGATATATAGACCAATAAAAATAGCACTAGGAATTAAAATACCTTTAAAGAAAAAGTCAGATGTAGAATTTGAATCATAATGAATAAAATATTCTGGGTTTTTAACTAATGTAAATAATACTAAAAATAAGGCAATAAATAAGGCAAATAAAGGTAGCGCAAAATTAAGAGAGTCAACAAGTTTTCCGTTCTTTTTTTCAAATAACTTGAAGTTACATTTATCCATTGCGTTCGAAGCGGTAAGCAAATTAAAAATAAACGGAATAAAGAACCAACGAACATAAGCTACTTTTTGGGCAGTAAAGATCATTGAAAATACAGGAATTAAAAACATTACATTTAGGGTAATACTGAATATTCTAAGTAAATTAGACTTCTTATCTCCTAAAGTTAGAGACTTAATTAAATAGATATATACACCTAAAGTCATATAGAATGTCGCATGTTCTCTTACATAGTCACCTGCTTCTACAAGCATAAATTCATGAGGATTATTTGGAATATAGAAATTCATTAGTTGAGTAAAGTAATGTCTAAGCGAGAATACATAAGCGCCTTTTTCACTACTCCAAGTTGTAAAATAGAATAACTTATCATATTCGTTATTTGTTCTGCTTGTTTCATTTAAAATGTATAGTGCACTTGGTAATAGTATAGCTGCACTTACAAATACACCAACAAATATTAAAGAAAAGAAATAGCCAAATTGCTTAAGTGGTTTATGAGTTATTAAATCTTCTTTTTTATAAACTAAGAATAAAGAATACACGAAATATATTGCCATAAATGCAAGTAACATGTAGGCTAAATAATAGTCAAATAGCACAATTTGAAGTACAAACGCAGGAATTAAATAATAACTTAAATATTTCTTCTCTTTAGATAAAAACATATCTACAAGAATCATTGCGACAGGCGCATAGAACACTATACCTAAATAAACAGGGAATACGAAGTAGGCTTCTAGAAGTCCTGTTAGAGAATATACTAAAGAAATTACAACGCAAACTAAAGGACGAATCTTGTGTGTTTTTAAAACGTAATATAATACATAAGAACTACAAAATATTTTTAATAGTATTGAAATAAAGTATGCTCTAAAAGTACCAATTATAAAACTTAACAAGAATGCAATAACTAGAAATATATCAATAGGAATATAATATGTACCACTAAAAAATGATGTTCCACCAAAAAGAGCTGTATCATAAATAGAGAGTGTACCGGTTTTTATTTTTTCAAAAAAACCAGCTACATAAGGATAATATTGTATAACATCATCAGTATTACAATTATAAAAAGTATTATAGTAATTAGGCACACAAATAAATATAAGCGCAAATATAAAAGTAATACCTAACAATAAATAGAATCCGTTAAGATAATTTGTAGATAAAGAATCAAGAAATCCACTTATTTTATTTTTCATTTTCAAAAATTTATCTTTCATAATAACCTCACATTATTTAAAATATAATTCATATGCTTTATCATATAAAGATTCGAAATCAAAAGAAATATCCGTCTCAAATCCTAAATCAAGGATCTTTTTATCATAATAGAATTCTTTAGAAACAACAAAATCTGCACGATTACTTACTCTATCAAGTTTATTAATAAGTCCTAACTTTTTAAACAAGTATTCAAATTTATATTTTCTATCATTTTCTTTTATCTTTATTAGAAGCGTTTTTCCGTCATTTATTAAATCTTTTACAAGACTTTCAATAGGTAATGTATAATTTTCCAAATCAAGTACACTATAAGAATTGTATTTTGCATTTTTCTTTGTAAAATATTGTCCTACATAAGCATCTTCAAGATTTAGATATATTTCACTAAATTTATCATCAATAGAATTATAAAAAACATGTAATATATTTTTAGTTTGCTTAATTGTATCAATTGTATTAACTTTTTCGCCATTAACATATGCATATAATTTAGAGGATAAGATAAATAAGTCTTCTTCTAAACATAAATTTGATACTTTAACTTTAATTAATGTTTTAGTACCAACATATTTTATTAACTCTTTAATGTCCATATAATTCACCATTATAGATTATACCAAAAACAAATTGTTTAAGCAAAAAGAAAAGACTGTATTTCTACAGCCTTTTCGTATGCTAAGCTAAAACGCAGTAAGGAGCTAAAACTACGTTATCAGCATTAACAACCATTTTCCACTTAGAATTTTCACTTGTGATAAATCCAACACGTGTCCAGAATGATTCTGTTTGAATTTGGTTAAAGAAGTCATCAAAATTACTTCCAACCTCGCCGTGATATTCTTCGTATGGTCCATAATTACCACCAAGAGTACATAATCCGGCAACATAAGTGAATCTTCCAATTACAGGAGAATTATTCTTTTGACCAATTGTAGTACTTGTCTTAACAAGAATAGTATCTTTTAACACTAGAGTAGCATCAGATACATTATATTTAACATTAATATGACCACTTGTAGAGTCAATTGAGCCTACAATACCACCAGAGTAAGTATAATTTGTATCAACAATACCTGTGAAATAGCAGTGTTCAACAGACATTACGTAGGTCTCAAATTCGTTTTTGTTTCTACCTACAATACCACCAACATAACCTGAGTCCTCATGATCTCCTATATATGCATTAACAAAACAATCAGACATGTATAATTCTACCTTAGATTGTTCAGTGCCTTTTTGAACGTTACCAACTAAACCACCAATATATTTAGAACCACTAATATATCCTTTTTCCATTGGGTTAACGAGAGATACTTCTGTAATGTAGTTAATATCGCCAATAACTTGACCAACAAGACCGCCAACAGCTGATTTAGCTAATACAGTAATGTTAGTTAAGTCAACATTATGGATATAACCACCATTCATTTGACCTACAATACCACTGCATTGGTCACTTGAGTTAGTTCCTTTAATAGTAATACCATCAAAGTTGACATTCATAATAGTACCACCCTTTAATTGGTAGAATATATTAGAACCCTTAGCTACAGCAGAATCAATGTTAATATTTTTAATTGTATGTCCTTGACCATTAAATAGACCAGTAAATGATGCAGTATTTGATGCAAAATCATATTCTGTATTTGCAAAGTCTAGATCATTAGTTAATAAATAAATTGTGCTTGATGAAACAGAAGTCTTACCACTTACTAAGTTAAAGAACTCTTCGCAAGTTGAAATTTCTTGTGTTGTAACTTTTGCACTATATACTTTAGAATATAACTTCTTTTCCGCATTCTTAGTTCTATTACTTACAACAATATGTACGTAATATCCATTTTTATTTTCATTTAAAGCAACACCATAAGCAAACTCGTCTGAAATATCAACACAAGTTCCATTTTCAACAACAGTTGTAACACTTTCAGTTTCATTAGTACTTGTGTATAAATACATATATCCATATGTAGAATTAAATGCAGCACTAACTTTAGCACCATCACGTGATGCGTTAACCATGAAGTCATAACCATTTGTTTGAGTAATTGCATAACTATCTGCAAGACTAGCATCAGTTGAAATATCAATTTCTGCAGTATCACTTAATACGTATACTACATATGATCCTGTAATGTGTTCACCATCACCAAGTAATGATGTTACTTCATAATTAACTAAATAAACACCAGGAACAGTAGTATAAACGCCGTCTACATCATAGTATTTAGAACTTGTATTTAAAGCATACTTATAAGTTAAGTCAAGTTTATAATCTACGCCCTCTTTAAGCGCGTTGCCTGCATAACTCATCTTATCAGTTACAACAATTTCAGGAGTATACCAAGTACCAAATTGACTATAAATATATTTATTTTCAACTCCAATTACAGAACCAATTTGAGGAGTTTCAGCTTTAATCGTTAATTTAAATGTCTTAGATAAAGTTGTTTGATTGTAAGAAATTGTTGCGACTAGATCAATTGTTTTATCGATTGCTCTATCACGAATTACATTACCAGTTAAATAATTTCTTCCACTAACAGATTTAGTTTCATAATAACCAACCTTAAATATTGATTCATCAGATGAGTACCATGATACTTTAAGACCATTTACTGATGTAACTAAGTCTAAATCTTGATATACATAGTTTGTATTGCATGGAATAGTTAAAGCTTCAAGTGCATGTAATACACTTACATAATCACTTGATGTACTTACATTTGATAAGTCTTGCCAATCAACATGTTCATATTGATCACTACTTGTCTTATTTAGAGTAGCACCTATAGCACTGCCTGATACAAATGTCTTTAGAGAGTCATCGTTAAGTGCAAATGTTTCACCCATATTAATAGAACCGTCAGAGTTTCTTAATAATGTATCAATTTCTCTATTTCCGTTAATCTCAACATCTTTTCCATCTTTTTGAATCTTAGTCTTTACAAATACTGAATCATCAATTGTACCCTCATAAGCACTTCCTGATTGCTTATTTTGGTAGCTTGAAGCATCGATTGGTGTAGTTATTTGTGTATATTTATTTAAACCTGTGTTGAATATTGAGTAGCTAGCAGCACCTCTATATTCATCATAGTTTTCATAAGACTTACTTGAATCTCTATTAGTTACAACAGATAAACAACTGTAGAATGTATTGTATGAGCTTTCAGTACGAGCCATTGCAAAGTTTTCAGAGCCATTATCATTTAAACCAAAATGACCTGTTTCACCTGTTTGGTCAAGAGCTTGAGTACCACTTGAAGTCATAGATACATATACAGAGTTGTTATATGCAGTACAATTATATAAAGATAATGTACCAGGGTTAGAGTTATCAGCAAATCCACCCATTCTATTGTTAAAGGCAAGACAGTTCTTTAAAACCATATCGCCTTCCATTGAAGAACCACCTAGTTTAAAGCCATTACCATCACCATTTTCAGTCATGTAGGAATCGATGTAATTTCCTTCTTTATCCTTTGAATAAGACTTAGTCTTATTTAAAACCCAACCGTTTTCAAATGCAACGCAGTTAAGTAATGTAATAGTACCGATATTGCCTGAGTCAGTTTTAGCAAACATATCCCAACCGTCATCGGCATTTCTATAAGCAATACATCCGTCAAATACGTTCCCTTCGCCAACTGTTAATTTAGCCGCAAATCCATCCGCATTCTCACCTAATGTTTCTTTATCGTAGTTATTATAAGATGTACAGTTTAGAATTAAGTTATTACTAGGCCACTTATCAATAGTTGTATAAGAACTTGTAGAACGACCTAATTGTAAACCAGTATCAGAATTTTCATGGAATAAACAACGTTCAACTTTGTTGTATGAGCCTGCAATGTACATACCATTGTCTCCGGCACCAAATACATCAAGACCGTAAAAATCCCAGTATGAACCATTTAATTGAATACCACGGTTGGCAGAGTCAAAAGCCATGCCTGAAAAATCAAGATGAACTTCACCCTCAGTTTCAGGAACTACTTTAATTCTTCTTTTCGCATTACCGCTATTTTTAGCGTTAATACGATTAGACATTTTGTACGTACCATTTAAAAGTACTAATGTATCTCCGGCACCCACTCTATTAAAGGCAGTAAATATGTCATAAGGATCATCTTTAGTACCTTTATGAGTTGGTTCATCCTGAAGTTCTTCGTTGACTTCTTTTTCAAAATTAAATTCAACAGTTTGGTCTGGAGATGCATAAATTGTTTCAGACACAAGATTATCGAAAATATCAACTTTTTTATCTAAATCAGTCGAGTCTTTAGGCATATCTGTATCAGCTTTTGAATTATAAGCTAAAGTTGATAAACCAAGTAGACAAACTAGGCCTGATAAACCAAGCATTATTTTTTTTCTTTTCATAATTTACTCCTTTCTATTTATACCAAATTTGAATTCCATAAATTTGAACAGCATATTGTACATCACAGAAATAATATGTACCAGCTTTAAGTTCATATTTATATTTAGAAATATTTGTAGAATATTGATAAGAATCACTCTTTAAGCTCATATTTGAATCATAGAATCCGGCCGCAGTTACTGGTTTATCAGTACTTGAAGCACGCGCAATAATAGCGACAGTCGCATCACTAGTTAATGTAAACTTAATATAATTTGAAACATCAGGTTTACCAGCACCATTTGTTTGAATACGTTTGCTAAATGATAAATCACCAAACTCCTTAGGAGTAGATTCATCTTTAATTTGACACTTATTACCAGCACTTAGTACGTCACTAATAACAGTTTCTTCTGCTAATGTTGTATTATTAGCTTGTGTTAATGTAGATGCATTAAAGAAATAATCAGGTTCTGCAATTGATGATACGTTTATTTCCACCTTACAACTTCTAGTCATTGTACCATGTGTATAAGAAATGGTAGCACTTTGTTTTCCGGCAATACCACTGTTGAAATCAGATAAAACTAATTCCGAAGGTGAAACGTAAGCGCTCACTTCATCATAGTCGTTATTAATAAATGTAGCTTTAACCTTCCAGTCAGACATATCAAGAGTACTTAGTGTTCCATCAGGCCCAACACTATCTTGTTCTACTGTTGTAGTACCTGATTCAAATTCTATATCTTTAATCTTACCATCAACTGTTGCAAGTAAGAATGTAGAACTTGATTTTGTCTCTGTTTGGTTACCTAATGTGTAAGTTTCTTCGTAATTAAACTTAAGCATATAAGCACCAAGTCTAGATGAATCATATAATGAATAATCACTTGTAACTTTACTTGTAACGTCTTCTTCTGAAAAATCAGAATAAGTAGCAGTTACTTTTAGACCATTTGTATCTAGACTCTCACCAAACATATAGTCTAACTTCATACCGCTAGCAGTTATACCTAGTAAATACTTCGTACTCAATTTATTTAGTATTGAACTGACAGTAACAGTGTAGGTAGCAGTTTTTCTAATTGTTCCTTGTTTATAAATAACATGAATGTTATATACGCCTTCTTTGTCACTTCTAAATTCAGAATCATCAATAGAATATTGACTACTTGTTAAGTTTCTCTTTTGACTATCTGCAAAAATAGCTGTAACAAAGATACCATCACAATTCAATTTTTCTCCTAATGAATAAGATGTTTTAGCTGAACCAGCACCAACAGCTAATTCAGTTAGTGCAGCTCCCATGTAATCAGGTTCACCACTACTTGATGAAGCGCTTGAACTGCTTTGATCATTTGATATATCAGAACTTCCACTAGGCGTGTCATTGTTTCTACATGATGCAATTCCAATTATACTAGTTCCTACAAGAATAGGAACTATGATTTTTTTTAATTTCATATTTTCTCCTTTACTCAAAACAACTAGGGGAAAATCCCCTAGTATTTTGAAATTTAATTTTATTAGCCAATTACGGCTTCAATTTTAGCAATTGCAATATTCTTTCCATCAGGAGCAGTACATACAATTCTTAATTTAGTAAATTCAGTATCAGAGTTTAATTCAAATACACCTTCACTAATTAACTTACCAGTATATGTATTTACGCTAGCACTTGTAACAACACTACCGTTTGCATCTAAAGCTTGTACAACAACAGTAAGTGCATTGCCTGTAGCAGTAGATCCAGCTGTGATTTTTACAGTAGCTTTTTTTGAAGCACTAAATTCTTTTGAAATAATGTATTCTGTAGGATTAGCTTCCTTAGAAACTAATAATTTAGGTAATACGATAGAACCGTTTTTAGCATCATTACTATTTAAATCCTCACCAATTACACCAGTTTTACATTTAGAACTGCCACTAGTTCCTACCCAAGTCCAAGCATCATTAAGGTCCCCAATAGCAACCGCGCTTTCGCTTGCCTTATAAGTAGTTAAAGTTATTCCCGAATTAGAATTTACAGATAATGTAGTTGTGTATGCAACACTACTTCCATCCATAATTTGAACAGTATAGTCACCAGCTGTGCTTGTTACCTTAGATTCTTCTACTGTTTCACCCTTAGAATTCTTAATAACAATAGTGTAATCAGTTATATTAGCTACTACATATTCACTATTAATAGCACCTGTTAACTTATAAACATCTACACCAGGTTTTTCATAAGTGTCACCTACGTTATAAGTCTTTTGAGAGTAATAAACAACATATCTAGTTTCACTATCAAGTCCTGTTATATCCCAACTAGAATCAAACTTAACTGTTCCGTTTGTTTGTGCAAATATATTTGATTGATATGCTTTAGCTTCAGCTTCTGTTAAGAACTTCATACCAGTAACTGCACTCTGAATAGCACCATCTCCTGTGTTATTGTATTCAACAAACATGTCTCCACTAGGGTCAACTCCACTCATATTTGCATAACGAGACTTTGTAGTACCATCATATGCAACCTTAGAGTAAGCTGCACTAATTGTAGAATTAATTACTGCAACTCTACTTTGGTTTGCCCAAGGACGTGCAATACTCATTGAACCAGCGTTTACTTTCTCATCTGATGAGAAACGGCATCCATCAAATAAGAATCCGTATTCTACGCCACTACCCTTAGTAGCAACAACATAACCATTATTAGTTTCGCCGCCTTCACGTGCAATTGAAACAATATCACAATCTTTGAATAATGCGACTGCATCTTCGCCAAATATATAGTCTACATTACCATAAATCTTACATGACTTATAATATTGTCTACCAGTCTTTGCAAATAATGTATCTTGGTTTCCGTAGAATCCACAATTTAAGAAGTAAGACTTGTCTGCATCACAACGAAGTGCAACAGCTTGTTTATCAGATAATTTTGAATTATTGTAATCAAAATCATTTTTGAAATAAATGTTACTTGCTACAAAGTTAGTAGCACTTGCTTCAACAAATACACTTGCTGAAGAATAAGTACCAACAGTACCTGTTAAATCACGTTTCTCGCTTCCTGCAGCTGCAGAGTAAGTGATAATTGTTTTGTCAAATGAAGAACCAGTACCGATTAATCTTAAATTAGGAATATCAATATCTAATTGTTCATTATATGTTCCTGCTTCAAGGAAAATTGTCTTAATAGATTCATCCTTTAAATCAAGCGCTTTTAAGTAGCTTAAGGCTTTTTCAATTGTCTTAAAGCTATAATTTCCATTTGTGTCTTTCTTTCCATTTTCTTTACTAGCACCAACATATACTTTAACTTCAGCACTATCTTTTTGTGCTTCAACTACATTAATAGTATATGAGGCAGATTTTGTTGTACATTCAACAGTTGATGTAACTGTTACACTGTACTCACCTTCTCTATTTAATTTAGTAACATCATTGTTATCCTTATCAGTTACTTTAATTGTGTATGCATCAGAATTTGCAATTTCAGTATATATATTTGTACCATCTGAGTAGTTTGCATATACATGTAAATTTGCTTTGTCAAGTTCTGTTGTATCTCCACTTGTATAAGCTGTTGCAACATCTTCAGTGTTAATTGAAATAGATTCAAGAGTAGCAACATAAATCTTATATGATACTTCTTGATTATTATAAGAAACTACACAGTTATAAACACCCTTGTCTAGTCCCTTAGAGGCATCAACAACTGTGCCGTCAGCTTTTGTATATTTAACAGTTAATTTAGAGTTGTCTAATGCAACAACGCATCCGTCAGAATATTGAGCAGCAATCACTAAACCATCAGTTGAAGGAATATTGTTTTGATCAGTATAGTAAATACTTTGTACTGCACCTGTAGATGCAATTAATTTACTTACTGTCGCATCCTTGCTTGGTGTGTTTGAACTAGATCCTTTAATCTTAACAATCTTAGTATCGTCTTTTTCCCAAGTATCGCTAGACAAACCAAAAGACTCACCTGTTAACAATTCAAATGTAACATCACTTGTCAAGTCTACTACTTCTTCTTTAGTAGCACATGCTAAAGTCTCACTGCTCTTTAGATAAACATGTGAATATTCTTTAGCAGTTGGTTTTTTATTACCATATATTAAATCTAGTACACCTTGAGATGTGCCAAAATTAGCCTTAACATCTAACAATAATAAATTTGAAATTTTTAAAGATTCAACACTTGCGTTTGAAGTAACAAATCCAATATTTACTAATGGATTTTCGCTTGAAATTTCACCACGCAAAATTACATTACTAATAGTAATCTTACCACCACGAGTTCTACCGCATAAATATGAACCGTTACCAGAAACAGTCTTCCAAACACCATCAACATCGCAGTCTGAAATATTTAAAGTTGCGCCTTTTAAAATATCTCCCATCAAGAGACCGCCATATTGAGCACAAGATACACTTGTTAAATTCTTAACAGTGATCTTTGATACATTAATTGTACCTGCAGTTCCTTCTTGACGACCGAAAAGTAGACCTCCGTAGTTACAACCGGTATTATCTACTGTACACATTGAGAATTCAATGTTTTCGAAAGTTGCGCCTGATTTGACTTCACCACATACAATACCTACAGTCTCTGCAACTTTACCAATAACTTCGGTATTGAAGAATTTTACATTTTTGACAGTACCGTTATCGATATTATCGAATAATAAACCTTCCTTAGATGAAGTTTGTGTAAAACTTGCATTAGAAATAGTATGACCATTACCATCAAAAGTACCTATAAATGTAGAATCAGTAGGTGCTAATGTAACACCTAATAAATCTATATCTGCAGTTAACTTAATAGTTAAATTATTTATTGAACTTTCATTCTTATAGTTTCTTGCATTTAAGAATTCTTCAACTGTAGAAACCTCTTCAACTATTTCAGTTAAAACTTTTACACTATATGTTCCTTTAATAGTTTTTCCGTCAATCTTTTTGTAAATAGTGATTGTATATTCGCCTGCTGTATCTTTAACATACTCGCTCTCGTCGATTGAATAATCTTCAACAACATTACCTAAATTGTCTTTTACTACAATTCCTTTTGCACTAAAAGTTTCACCAATTAAAAACTTTGTAGTCGCATTTGTAGTATCAATAGTAAATGAAGTTACTTCTGTTGATTGAGTACTACTATTAGATTTACCTGACTCAGTCGAACTTTCACTTTGAGGACTGCTTGGTGTGTCATTACCACACGAAGCGATAGTTGCAGTAGCTAACGCAGCTACTGTTAATGCTCCTAAAATTTTAACATGTCTTTTCATTATTCTTTGCTCCTTTTATAAAAACAACATATTTTGTAATCGCTTTCATTATAAATCGTAAAATTACCAATAACAAGATAGTAAAATTGATATTATTTGTATTTTTTCGACAAAATTAAAAATTGTTGTCGAACACTGTCGAAAATATTTCTTATCTAAGTAAAGAAAAGAAAAAGCCATTAAACTAGCCTTAAACTAGTCTAATAGCTTTTACTTATTATGATATTTGTAACAAATTAAAGTATTTTCCATTAAGCAAGCAATAGTCATCGGGCCAACACCACCAGGAACTTTAGTTAATACTTTAACATAACCATTTAGAGAATCAAAATCGCAATCACCACATAATTTATTTGTAATAGGATCTCTATTAACTCCTACATCTATTACGCATGCATCGTGTTTAACAAATGATTTGTTAACATATTTAGCTTTGCCCACAGCTACTACTAATATATCAGCATGCTTTGTGATACTTTTAATATTTTTAGTGTGCGAGTGACAAATAGTTACAGTCGCATTCTCACGAGTTAAAAGTTTAGCTACAGGTTGACCGACTATATTACTTCTACCTATTACAACTGCATTTGCACCATCTAGGTTAATATTTGCTTTCTTAATAAGTTTGATAATACCCATTGGAGTGCATGGTTTAATACATTTATGAGCTTTATATAAATTAGCTACATTTATATTACTAAAACCATCTACGTCTTTAGAGTAATCGACTGCTTCAATTACATGTGACTCGTTTATGTGTTTTGGTAATGGTAATTGAACAAGGATACCATCAACTGTATTATCATTATTAAGTTCTTTAATTTTAGAAATTAATTCCTCTTCGGTGATACTTTCGTCAAATTTTATAGTCTCATTTAAAATGCCACATTCTAAACAAGCTTTTTCTTTACCTTTAACATAACTTACACTACCCGCGTCTTCTCCTACAAGAATAACAGAAAGTTTTGGAAGTCGAGATCCGACTTCTTTAATTTTAGAAATTTCGTCTTTTATGTTTTGCTTAAGCTCACTAGCTAATTCTTTTCCACTAATTATCTTTGTCATATATCATATAACTAAGGGCTTAGCAAAACTAAGCCCTAATTCTCCTTCTTAACAAGTTCAAATAAGAATTTTGCAACCTCTTGAGGCCCTTTGTGTTCCATACCACTTACCGCTAGACGTGTATGAATTTCACCTACAGGTATTTCGTTTTTGAATAAAGTATCGAAATACTTTTCAAGTAGCGGATTACACAAATCTTGGCATTGTGTAGGTCCGAATGGATTTGCAAAATATGATTCTACAAGACCCTTTTCGCTTGTAGTTCCTTTTGCTACACGTGCACCTTTTTTAAACACACTAATAGCTTTAGCTTTATCATTAAATTTTACTAGAATATCATCATCTTCGCTATAATTATTTGCATAGAAGAACATATCAACTTTATAGCCCTTCATAATTGTTGCGTAGGTTGCAACCGGCATAACTAAACGTGCATTTGTTTGATTAGGATTCATGAATATAGATCTATCCATTTCTTTATATGCATAACCATTTTCAAGATCATCAAGACGAACGAAAGCACCTGTTTCTGTACCGTATGCATAAACCTCTCCATCTTTAATCTTAAATGTACCCATATCATCAAATACAGTCTTTGTAGATACAATATCGTTTCCTGCATGAGCTTTAAGTGCTTCTAATGTTTCGCTCTTACCAGCTCCACTATCTCCCATAAGCACAAGCATTTTCTCAACACCAGATTTAAGTTTGATAAGTACACCAGCACCATGTATTGGTAAATATCCTTCTTTTAACATTTTAGTGTTATGACATGTTAATAACATCTTCTTCATATAACCAAAATAGTCAATTTCTTTACCATGAGGACAAAGACCTACATAAATATCATTTTCTTTGTCATAATGATATCTAGGCTCACCACTAACTTTGGCGCCAAAGAATACAATTAAATCAGGTTTTTTTGAGATACAATCTTCAATATGAACGAATTCAAATAAGTTAGATAATGCAATACCATGATCCATATAATCTTTATGGAAGTATACATATGTTAAACTTGATCCAACCATAGTAGGATAGCAGAACCAATCATTTTCCGCAAAATCCTTAATTTCACTAACTGGATTAGTTTCTACAATTGGGAATATTCCTTTTCTTGTATTTTTATCTGAATAATAGATAAATGGAGGTCTAATAACAACATGATTGATGAATGATATATTATTCAGTTTAGAATAAATTGAATCCGCGCTTGCCCACTTGTTAGTGCAGATTGATAAACTTGCATTAACACCAGCAGTAAGTTGACGATAAATATAGAAATCAACGCCTTGAAGTTTTTGAGCAATAGCTCTATATGTTTTTAAAATTAGTTGGTTAAATGTTTCAGTTTCCGCAATAAAATTAACAGACTCAATTGTATGACGTTCTTGAGGGCTCTTTACAACCGCGTAACGTTCTAAACGGCGCCAATAATCATAAAAGTTTTCAACTAGTTCATATAATGTATCTTTATTTTCAAGAATTAAATCGAATTCTTTGTTTACTGTTTGAATTTCTTCAATATCAAAACTCAAAAGTAATTTAAATACATTAGTTAAAACCTTGACAGGATCACTAACTAAGTGAATTACTTTAAGTAGATTTGAATTTTCAATTTCTTCAAGATGATTAATGTATCTAGTTAACACATCTTTAAATGCATCACTACTTAAAACTTCAGCTTCATTTTTAGCGTAAGCAGCACTAAAATTAAAAATAATGCTTCTCTTTGTGATTTCATATTTCTTGTTCATTTTGTTTCTCCTTAAAATAATCCAACAATCTTATTATTCTCTACGTCCATTTTGCATCCTGCTGGTTCTTTTGGTAAACCTGGCATAGTCATAACATCTCCGGTTAAGACAACTAAGAATCCAGCGCCAACGCTTGGTTTTATTTCTCTAATAGTGATATCAAAATCACTAGGACGACCTAATAATTTTGGATTATCCGATAATGAATATTGTGTTTTAGCCATACATATAGCTAAATTAGTTAAGTTTAGACGTTTCATACGAGCTAATTCGTTACGAGCCTTTTCAGTATAAATTACATTGTTTGCACCGTAAATATTTTTGCAAATAATCTCGATTTTCTTCTTTATTGGAAGTTCAAGATCATATAAATAATTGAACTTACTTTCTTCGTCTAATTTAGCTAATACTTTGTTAGCCAAATCAATAGCACCATTACCACCTTTAGCCCACACGTCAGATAATGAGATATCGTGTCCATTTTCTTTAGCCCATGATAGTAAACATTCTATTTCACTATCTGTATCGCTTAAAAATTTATTTATTGCAATTACATAAGGAACATTAAATTGTTTAATATTTTCAATATGTTTCTCAAGATTTTTAATACCTTCTTTAAGTGCTTCAACGTTCTCCTTATCTAAATCTTCTTTTAGGACACCACCATGCATCTTTAATGCGCGGATAGTTGCTACTACGACAACTGCATTAGGAGTTAGGTTAGCTTCTCTACACTTAATATCAAAGAACTTTTCAGCCCCTAAATCTGCACCAAATCCTGCTTCCGTAATTGCTATATCAGCCAAACTTAAAGCTGTTTTTGTAGCAATAACAGAATTACATCCATGTGCTATATTTGCAAAAGGTCCACCATGAATTATAGCAGGAGTATGTGCAAGAGTTTGTACAAGGTTAGGTTTAATTGCATCTTTTAAAATCATTAGAACACAACCTGTAGCCTTTAAGTCCTCAACTGTTACAGGATTTTTGTCATAATCGTATGCTACTATCATACGACTAATTCGTACTCTTAAATCCTCAAAATCACTAGCTAAGCATAAAGCAGCCATGATTTCTGAGGCAACTGAAATATCGAAATGATCTTCTCTAGGAATTCCGTTAGTAGAGCCTCCAAGACCAACAATAACATTTCTTAGTGCTCTATCATTCATATCTAAACATCTATGCCAAATAACACGAGTAGGATCAATTCTTAAAGGATTTCCTTGATAAATTGAATTATCTAAAAATGCACTGATAGTGTTATTAGCTGTTGTAATTGCATGGAAATCGCCAGTAAAATGAAGGTTTATATCTTCCATAGGAATAACTTGTGAATATCCGCCACCACAAGCTCCACCTTTAACACCTAAAACTGGTCCGAAACTTGGTTCACGTAATGCAACACAAACTTTTTTGTTTAAAAGATGAAACGCATCAGCTAAACCAATTGTAGTTGTTGATTTACCTTCTCCTGCACTTGTAGGATTAATAGCAGTTACAAGTACTAATTTTCCGCGTGGATTTTTTGAATACTTTAAATCAATCTTGGCCTTATAATTTCCGTATAACTCTAAGTCATCCTCACTTAAACCTAGAGTTGAGGCTACTTCTGTTATCTTAACTGGTTTAACGCTTTGCGCAATATCTAAATCTGTCATATTGTAATTCCTTTCAAATTTGTTTGTTTTGTTTGTACAAGTTTATTTTATCATACTTAATAACAATTAAGAATATTAAAATAATTGAAAATGTTTTCGATACGCTTTATTGTTAGTTTATACTAATGTTTTAGGCGTTATTTAATTTAATTAGTTTGTTAAAAAGAAAAATCTAAGATATTCCTATCTTAGACGTTTTCTACATTACTTCTTTTAAAATATGAACTGCTCTAACAACCTCTTCAAGCGTTATAGAAGATAGTGTTAGACGAACTGCATTTTGAATTGGTAAGATATACAAACCTTTTTTCTTTAGTTCCTCAAACTTCTCTTTAGGATTTTGACAAGGTATTGTTACAAAGAAACCACAATCATAAGGTAAATGATTTAACCCTACTTTTTCACTTTCAAAGATAAAGGTGTTAGCTCTATCAATTAATAATTTTCTTGCTACCTCAATTTCTTTTGCAAACTCTTCTTTATATTTGCTCAAAACTAAAGTGATAACACTTTGACCTAGTGTTGAGACACCTGACCATATACCACGACCTGTGTATTCACATGCAGTAACAAATTCATCCGCTGCTTCTTTTGTCTTAGTAACACAAATCAAAGCACCTACACGAAGTCCATATAAACCAAGAGTTTTGCTACCAGAGAAACACATAGCAGTTACAACGTTTTCGTTAAACTTTTGGAATAATCTCATATTATTTCTACTTTGATCAAAGCCACGCTTATCATAATCAACATAAGCCATATCATATACAAGTACAACAGGTGTACCATCACGTGATATATTTTCAATAATTTGATACACACCAATCCACTCAGAGTAGTTCATTGTATATCCTGTAGGATTTTCACACGGGTCGTTAATTAGAACAACTACACGTCCATCTTGCTTTTTTGCTTGTAAACATGCATGTTCAAAACTATCTAAATTAAATCCGCCTTCCTTATTAAATAATTCATATGTTAAATAATCACATTCTCTCTCTTTAACCATTTGAATATAATTAGTCCACATATAATTAGGCAAAACAAGGTGATTTCCTTTATTTAAATAGTTAGCTATGACACACGAAAGTGCACCTGTTCCACCAGGAGTCGCTACACATCTTAGATTAGAATTTTCCTTAAATTCATTTAAATATTGTCTAAATACCCATGCGTATACAGCATCATGAAAAGCAGGGGAACCAATTGTTGAGCCATATGAGTACTTTTGTGCTCCACTTAAATCTTGTTCAGCTTTTGAAACGGTATTAAAAACGAAAAATTTTCCGTCTTCATCATAAAGCATACCAATAGTTGAATCTATAACGCTATGGTCTTTTTGTTTAGCTGCTCTCGCTTCTTGTCCGATAACTAAAGCATTTCCTTTAGCTTCTTTTGTTTTAGAATAGTTAGATAGAATTGACATAAATGCCTCCAAAATACAACTCAATTATATTCTCTTTTATCGATTTTTAAAAGAGAATATTAAAGAAAAAGAAAGGCGTGCTTATTGAAGCAAAAAGAAAAGGGGCAATAAATGCCCCAATTATAATATGCTCAAATTACTCAATATTGATTACGTTTTTTGTTTCTTCCTTAACCTTCTTACCAACTACAACCATAAGCACACCATTATCGAGTTTAGCCTTAATGTTTTCTTGATCACTATCAGCTAAAATGTATGTTCTCTTGTAATCAGAAGAGAAATTTTCTCTCTTAATATAGTTTACTTTCTTTTCATCTTTATTAGTTTTAACTGATAAAGTTAATTTTTCACCTTCAAATTCAATTGAAATATCTTCTTTCTTTACACCTGGCATATCAACAGTTAATAAATATGCCTTATCGTTTTCTTCAATATCAGTTGCCATAAAGTAACTATCACTAAAATTGTTAATAAATTCACCAATTGTATTTAATCCATCACCAAATAACATAATATCGCCTCATTCCTTTTAAACTATTCAATTGTTATTTTGCTTATGTTTCTCTTTTTGAATGGAACATTAATATTTAGGATACCATCTTCCATCTTCGCACTAATGCTTGATTCATCGATGTCTTTTAAATATATTGAGCGGCTTGAATAACCTTCAATACGTTCTTTTAAAACAAATTTCTTTTCAGTATTATTTTCTTCATCCTTCTTAGGTTCCACACTTATAGTTAAATTTGAATTTTCAACACTTAACTTAACATCTTCTTTAGATACGCCAGGTAAGCAAGCAAGTACACTATAAGAATCTTCATTCTTTATTACATCAAGTAAAATTGGATTCTTGACTTTTTTACTTATTCCTTCGAATGCCTTTGTCATTTCATTAAATAATTCATTTATTTCATTATACATATAAATCACCATGTCCTTTTCTTTTTGTCGGATTTGGCACTCTAATTCATCGAGTGCTAATCTTTACACCTATATATTACAACTTTATTTTGGCACTGTCAACACTAAAGTGCTAATTTTTTTATTTTTTGTGTTGTTGCATTTTAATGCATTTCTAACATAAAAAAAGAAGCCCTTTTTAAGACTTCTATTTACCTAAACAAAATCTAGAGAATAATTCTGTTATTAATGTATCACTATTAGTATCTCCAATTATTTCACCAAGAGAATACCAAGCTTGTTTTACATCTAATTCAATCATATCAATATCAATATGATTTTCTGCGCCCATAAGTGCAGATTTAAGCGAAGTAAGCGTCTCGCGCATTTTAGCAATATGACGTGTATTAGTTAAGTAGTTTGAATCATTTACATTAAATTCATTAATTTTTGTAATCTCGATCAATTTCTTTTCAAGAAGCTCAATGCCTTCTCCTGTTAATGCACTAATTGATATAGAATTATCTAATGGTTTAAAATCATTTTTTAAGTCAGATTTATTATAAATTATAATTCTATTTTTATCTTTAGTTAAATCAAGTAATTGTTTATCAACATCATCTAATTCATTTGAAGGATTTAAAAGTAATAAAACAAGTTCCGCTTCGTCAAGTGCCTTTTTGCTCTTTTGAATACCTATTTGTTCAACAACATCAGCACTTTCTCTAATTCCTGCTGTATCAATAAGTTTTAAAACAACACCGCCTAAATTAAGTTTGCCCTCGATTGTGTCTCTTGTAGTACCCGCTATATTTGTTACAATAGCTTTTTCTTCTGCTAACAATCTATTAAGTAACGATGACTTACCTACATTAGGTTTACCAATAATAGCCGTTTTAATACCATTAACCGCGACTTGACTTATTTTCGAGTTTTCTAAAACATCTTCGCATTCCTTGATTAACTCTTTTAACATCGGTATTGCGATTTCATCAGTCATAACAATCGCATCATCATATTCAGGATAATCAATATTAACTTCAATTTTAGATATTAAGTCAACTAAATGACTACGCATATTAACTACAAGCTTATTAGTTGATTTTCTTAAAGAGTTTACGCTTGCTCTTAGGGCTAATTCAGACTCTGAATTAATTATGTCCATGATAGCTTCAGATTGGGTTAAATCAATTCTACCATTTAAGAAAGCACGACGGCTAAACTCTCCTGGTTCAGCCATTTTAAAGCCGTGCGAAAGTAAGCATTCTAAAACTCTATTAGTGTTATAAATACCACCATGACAGTTAACCTCGCAAGAATCCTCGCCTGTAAAAGAGTGAGGTCCTTTAAACACCGAAACCATAACCTCATCAATTATGGTTTCGTCATCCTTAATGTATCCATAATTAATAGTATTACCTTTTACTTTCGTTAAATCTTTACCTTTAAAAATATCATTGACTAATTTTATCGAATTAAACCCTGAACATCTAATTATTGAAATAGCACCTACACCATATGGTGTCGCAATCGCACAAATCGCATCATTAACCATAATTTTGCCTCACTTTACAACGTATTATAACATTTATAATTTTAATTTTCTATATTGAAAAAAGGCTCCGAAGAGCCTTTCGTTAATGTTTATGTTTGATACGAATAAATGTATATACTAAAACTAGTACTAAAAGTACAGAACTTATAGATATAAGTGCAATACTACCACCTGATAATCCTTTTTCTTTTGTATTATTGTCAATAACGTCAGCACTTGTTTGTTCATCTTCAACTTTAATTGTAGCCTGATTAATATAAGTTGTTCCATCCACATCATAAGAGTAAACAACATTATATTCACCCTTTTCAGCCGACTCATTATATTCTGATTTTAAGATACATACATTAGAAACTGATAATCCCTTAAACTGAAGTGTTTTTTCAAGTTCGGCACATAATTGTGGTTCAGTATAAGTCTTTACTGTAGTTAGATCAAGTATCACATAAGGAAAATAAACTTCAATAATTTCTTCATCGTCTTCAATCTCTAACTCAATATCATTTTCTGCCACTACTTCATTATTATAATATGCCATAATATACAAGCTATATATTCCTGCTTTTTGAATTACATCTTCAAATTTCATTGTTTTTCCACTAGAATCTAGTATTTTATAGCCAAGTGTTACTTGACGATCCCCGTACGTAGCAGTAAATTTTGCTTCTACATATTGTTGGAAAGTATAATAACCTTCAATATTACTTGCAGTTTCAAAACTTAACGAAGTTGGACCTGATAGTTGACACGATGCTTTTTCAAATACATATATAGAGACACTTTTAGATAAGGTTCGTCCAGGTGTTGAAATGTTGTAAGTTGCAATATAAACACCTGGTGTTTGATAATTAACATTATAGCCTCCATCCGACGTTAATGTAATAGTACTACTTCTTCCGTTTACATTAAAACTTTGACCTATTTGATTTAAATCTAATTTGTTATCAGTAGAAGTAACAATTGCCTTGCTTTTATCAACAAGTGTGTTAGTATCATCAACATAAGGAGAATAATAACTTCCTTCGCTAGTACTTTTCACATACATACTATTTTTTAATGTATCTAAAGAAACATTTTGTAAATAACTACATGTTAAATTAGAGAATGTAAAATACAATGTAGACGAATTACTCGTTTGAGTAAAAGGGCCTGAAGAAGAAAAATCTAGCAAAAATATAAACTTAATAGCCTTTACTCTTTTTAAACTTTGACTTCCTTGTTCACTCGTATCAATTGTTACACTCGCATCATTATTCGTTTCAATTCCATTTATACCTAAATAATATTTTTTATTAGCTTTATATTGAATCCTTCCTTCGTACGATATCACATTGCCACTTATTGTTATATATTCAGGATTTAATAAATTATAAGACGTAGAATTTGATATAGGAAGATCATTACTATACGACGCATTACTCCTTAAGTTAATGCATAGTGCGCAAATAAACACTAATAAAATAATCAACATTCTTTTTTTCATAAATTCACCTCATTTAATAGTAGAAATAAATATGTGAATTTACTAAAATATTTTTTAAATTTAAATAACAAGAACTATTACAAATCTTGTACTTACTGCGTTTTATATTGAAATTTATAACATATCCTAACTTTTTCTATTTAGACAAACTTTATGTCGCTCTCTGTTTAAATAACTAATATATTAATATTCTTTTATTTAAAATTAAATAGATTTCGTATTCTTCAAATTTTCTAAAAAATTGTAATTTTAGGGAGTTTTTGTCGAGTTTTGAGACTTACTAATATGTAAAAAAAGATGATGAAAACTCACCATATTCGTTGTAAATGAAAGTTATTCAATTTTTTATATCACTGTTAACATTTTGTCTTTGACTTTAGAACCAATTTAAAAAGTCCTTTGTATAATTTGATTAAATTCTAAATTGCTACTAAACACACATATTTGCCTTCAACGTCGCTCTATATTTAACAAGCTCACACAAATGCTCTTTGTTAAAAGTACGAATTAATCTTAAAATTTCTTTAATTCATGTAAATATTTAATAATTAGGTTTGTTGTTCTTGTACCATTTTCCACAAACCACTCTTTTGTAATACATTACAACTTTAACTACGCCGCAAAATAAAAAAATGCCTAAATTTAGGCATAAATTTCAAACTGGCAGGACTAGCTGGATTCGAACCAGCGCGTGAAGGAGTCAAAGTCCTTTGCCTTACCGCTTGGCTATAGTCCTATATTCAACTTGCTAAATTATTATAAAATAAAATGGATTTAATTGCAAGAGGTTTTTTTGTTTTGTTTTTCCAAGTATATTAATTTAACCAAAATCAATAACTAAATTCCTTCGATCAAAATTATTACCTACGAGAATTTTAAAAAATGGATAATGGTTATATATCACTATCCATTCTATAAATCAGAGATAATTTTTTAAATATTATTTAAGCATGTCATCAATTGAAACAAGATGCAAATTTTCATCTTTTAAATTTTTAAGTGCTTCATCAAATCCATTTTTTGAGATTATGTAATAAATTTTTCTTTTAATATTTGAAAACATTTTAATCGAAACATTTTCTTTCATTTTCTTATAGTCTTCAATTGTCCTTTTTTTATTAGTATATTTACATTCAATAACTAACAAAGAATCGTTGTCTCTTGCTATTCCATCTATCTCAATAGATCTATTAAGTTCAGATTTTTCAATTACTAAATTTTGTATTGGATAAAATATACCATCAAGTTTTCCGATACTTAATAAATAATCCATATAACAAATTGATACGTCCTCAAAAGAAAATGATATAAAATCATGAATTTTATCTTGAAGTCTATCATATAGAATATTACCATAACCAGCTTCAATTTTTTTAATATTGTTTAAAAGATATTCATAATAAAACCTTAAAACCGGATCTTCAATATAATAATAAACTTGTCTTTTTTAATTAAATTTTTCATTCTTTACCACAATTTGTGATTCAAGAAGTGTTTTCATATATTTGTTTATTTTAGTAACATCTTCATTCATCAATCTTGCAAGTTCAGTTAAGCCTTTTTTCTTGCCTGAAAGGCAAAGTAAGATTGAATTGTAAAAGCTTTGTTCACGACTAGAATATGATAAAATCAATTTAGGTTCGTCTAAAAGAATAGAATTTTCATTAAAAAGAAGTTCTTTTATATTTTCTTCAAAAGTCAAATTATTATCTATCTTAGATAAATAAAACGGATACATACCAAACATGCAAAAAAGCTTAATTTTATCTTCATTAGAATATTTTTATAAAAACAAGCACGCTTCATTAAAAGGCAACTTTTCAACTTTCATTTTCATAGTTATTCTTTTATAAAGAGCTGATTGTTTATCATTCATCTCTTTTTCCATAAATGACAAATTGGACCAAGATAAAATAAGCATTATATTGCTATTCCTAATTTTATTATCATATATATCTTGTATAATCGAAGATATTCCTTCGAATGGAGTAAAAAAATCCATAAATATATTATTAAAAAATTTATTAATAATATATTTACGGACTAAACAAATAGTATCATATCGCGAAAAATTTAGAGAATACTAAAACGTTCTGCAAAAGACCAGCCAACTGATTTTGAAACCATTTATCCTCTCTTTTTTAAAGTAATTAAAAATTCTTTAAAATAATCAGGTAATTCACTTGTAAATTCCATATACTCGTTTGTTCTAGGATGAACAAATCCAATAGTTTTTGCATGTAAGAATTGTCCATTATTTCCTATTGTATGCCTAGGACCATATGTAGGGTCTCCTACAAGAGGATGACCTATGTATTTCATATGTACTCTTATTTGATGAGTTCTACCTGTTTCAAGTCTAAACTCACAAAGTGTATAATCCATATAGCGTTCTAAAACTTTAAAATGTGTAACCGCATCTTTACCAGTTTTAGTCACTGTCATCTTTTTTCTATCAGACACACTTCTACCAATTGGCGCAATAATCTTTCCTTCATTTTCACCAATCACTCCATACACAAGTCCTACATACACGCGGTGACACGAATGATCTTTAAGCTGATTTGATAAAGCAGCCATTGCTTCATCATTTTTTGCGACCATCAAAAGACCTGATGTGTCTTTATCAATTCTATGAACAATACCAGGTCTAAATACACCATTAATCGATGATGTGATATCCATTTGGTAAAGTAAACCATTAACTAGTGTATGTTCTTCATTTCCACAGGCTGGGTGCACTACCATACCACTTGGTTTATTAACAACAGCTACATCATCATCTTCATATACTATATCAAGTTTTAAATCTTCTTTTGCAATATCTAAAACCTTTTCCTCGATATCCTCAACTTCAATAATATCGTTAAGCGCTAACTTATAAGAACCTTTTTCACTCTTACCATTAACTTTAACTAAACCATCTTTTATATAAGATTCAATTTGTGTTCGAGATTTAGGAAGTCTTAATGATAGAGCCTTGTCTAGGCGAACGTTTTGAATCGATTCATCAACTATTATTTTCTCCATCAATAACACTACCTTTCTCTTTTTTCTTGTCTTTTAGGGGCTCAATAATTGCGTATTCAACAAGAAGTAAAATACAGCCAACTACAAGAAACATGTCAGCTACGTTAAAAGTACTTCCGCCAATTGCATGAAATGAGCCAAAATAAATTTCTATAAAATCTATCACTCCACCACGTAAGTGAAGTACTGTTAAAAATCTGTCAATTAAATTTCCAACGCATCCCCCAAGCATAAGCGCTAAAGAGATTGAAAGACATTTTCTTTTAATCCAATTTGTATATTTAACAACCAAAAAAGCAAGTATAACACTCGCAACAAGTGAAATTAAAACTAATACCCAAGTAGAATCGCTCAACATAGAAAACGCCATACCTGTATTTTCTACGTAAGTGAATTTAATGAAGTTAGGAATAACCCAAAAGGATTGTCCTAAAGTCATATTATTCATTACAACTACTTTAGTAATCGCATCTATAATAATTGCAACTATTGCTATTAAAAATGATATAACCATACTATTCACCTATTGTAACTTTTATAGGCTCAATCATTCTATATTCTACATTAGCACTATCAAACATTTTTTTACTTGCGATAAAACTATCTTGTTCTTTGTATTTATCATCCATATAAACAATTTGCTTAATCCCTGATTGAATAATTAACTTGGCACATTCGTTACAAGGAAATAGTGATACATATAGAGTTGCACCATCAAGCGGTTCTGTAGAGTTTAATATAGCATTAGCTTCCGCATGTACTACATAAGGATATTTAGTATCTAAGAATTTTAATTCTTTATCATTTTCCCAAGGATAATCCTCATCAGAACATCCAACAGGGAAACCATTATAACCAATACCAACAATATGTTTTTTCTTATTTACGATACAAGCTCCTACTTTCGTATGAGGATCTTTTGATCTATATGAAGATAGCAGAGCTACCCCCATAAAATATTCATCCCAGCTGATATGTCCCATAACTCACCTATGGATTTAATCTATCAGGACCGCGGAATAGATATTCAGCCTCTTTAATACCTACATTAAAGATTAACATAGTCATTCTATCGATACCAATCGCAAATCCTCCATGTGGTGGAACACCATATTTGAAGAAGTTTAGATAGAATTCGATATCCTTTCCAAGACCTTTTTCAGCAGCTTGAGCTTTTAAAATTTCGTATCTATGTTCACGTTGAGCACCTGTTGTAATTTCACAACCCTTCCAAATAAGGTCATAACCACAAGGTACACCTTTTTCGTTTCTCATATGATAGAAAGCTCTATTTTCTTTAGAATAACCTGTTACAAATAAGAACTCATGACCGTACTTATCTTGTGCAAATTGCTTACACATTCTTTCGCCTTCAGTAGTTAAATCGCCTTTTTCGCTTTCAGGAACTTTATAACCATATCTAGTTTCTAATTCATCATATAAATCATGTAAATCAATACGTGGGAATGGTTTTGTAGGTACAACTACATCAACGCCAAATACTTCCTTAATTTCTTTACCGTATTTTTGACTTAACTTCTCAAGCGCATATGTAACAAGATCCTCTTCCATCTTCATGACGTCTTCATAAGATTCAATATAAGAGAACTCTAAATCAAATGAAGAGAATTCAGTAGAATGCTTACGAGAAGCAAACTTTTCAGCTCTAAATACAGGGCCTGTTTCATAAATACGTTCAAAGCCTGAAGCCATTGCCATTTGCTTATAGAATTGAGGAGATTGAGCTAAGAATGCATTTGTATTAAAATATTCAACCTTAAATACACCAGCACCACTTTCAGATTCAGCTCCAATTAACTTTGGAGTATGAATTTCAATAAATTCATTATTATTTAAGAATTCTCTCATTGCATTTACAAAGCAAGATTGAGCTTTAAACATTAAAGTATTTTTATCAGTTCTTAAATCAACCCATCTGTAGTCAAGACGAAGATCAATGTTAGTTTCTTCACCTTTAGGCGCAACGATAGGATTAGCTTCGGCGATAGAATCAATAGTGATTGTATCAGGATACATTTCCATACCGTTTAATTTAACATATTCGCTAGCTTCAATTAAACCAGTAGCTTCAATTACAGAATCATTTGTAATTTGATTTAAAACATCTTCTAATTCAGGGTGTTTAGCCTTTTCAATAGTTAATTGAAGTTTTCCTGAAACATCCTTTAATACAATAAAGCACATGCTTTTTTTGTTACGAATATTTTCAACAAAACCAGCAACGTGATTTACTTCCCCTAATTTAATATTTTTAATTAATACTCTTTTCATATTATTCCTCCTTGTTCTTACAACAACTACATGAATGTGTAGTACTTCTTATATAGTCAATAACATAATCAGTTATAGAATCAATATCAATAGTTTCTTGAACATCAGTTTTATTATTCTTGATGTTAATCTTATTGTTATTTAGTTCTTCGTCTCCTAAAATTGCAGTAAATAACGCATTGTTCTTATCAGCTTTCTTAAATTGACTCTTTAAAGAACCACTTGTATAGTCCATATCACAAATTAATCCACTATAACGAATTTGTGACATCATTTGCGCTACTTTTGATTTAGCATTTTGTCCTAAAGCAATAAAGTAAATATGTGTGAAAGGCTCACTATCTTTAAACTTACCTTCATTTTTAAGAGCTAATAGTAAACGCTCCATGCCAAATGCAAGACCAACCGCAGGAGTATCAGGACCTTCTAATTCCTTAACAAGATTGTTATATCTTCCACCAGCACAAATAGTATTAGCGGCACCAAAGTCCTTAATATCAGCTACAATCTCAAATACTGTATATGTATAGTAATCAAGGCCTCTTACAAGAGTAGGATCTATTTCATAGTTTATATCCATGTCTTTTAGGGCTTTTACAACTGATTCAAAGTGCTTTTTGCTATCGTCTGATAAATAATCAGTGATTAGAGGTGCTGACTTAAAATAGTCTTTATCTCCGTCCACTTTACAATCTAGAATTCTAAGTGGGTTTTTAACAAGTCTATTTTTACAGTCATCACATAAATCATTTTCGTATTGTTTAAAATAAGATACTAAAACATCCTTGTATTTCTTACGACTTTCTTCGTCACCTAATGTATTAATCTTTACCTTAATACCAGTTAATCCTAATCCCTTTAAAGCAGTGCATGCAAGAGATATTACTTCCGCATCAAGTAAAGGATCATTAGAGCCATATGCTTCAATACCAAATTGATGGAATTGTCTTTGGCGACCAAGACTTGGACGTTCATATCTAAATATAGGACCCATGTAGAATAATTTATTCACTTGATTATCTACATATAACTTATTTTCAATATATGCGCGTGCAGCTCCGGCTGTACCTTCAGGGCGAAGCGTTAAATCTCTATTTCCTCTATCTTTAAAATCATATGTTTCTTTTGTAACCATATCTGATGAATCATTTTGGTCTCTATGGAAAAGATTTCCTGATTCAAATATTGGTGTGCGTATTTCTCTATAATTATAAAGAGCACAAATTTGTCTTAAATAGCTTTCAAGTTTTTGCCAGTTTTCCACTTCGCCTGGTAATATATCTTGACAACCTCTAGGTCTAGTTATCATAAAATCCTCCTAAAACATAAAAAAAACGCCCGTATACAAAGGACGTCGTAACGTGGTGCCACCTTATTTTCTAATAAAAGCTCTAGTCGTTAACGCCTGATACGGATTGTTTTAAAATCACTCAAAAGTGTCTTTCTTACGTACTTCAAATAAGTTCTTTCACTATCAACTCTCGCTAGAAATTTAGATACGTAGTACTCTTCTTTTTCTTCGTTTTGTATGGCTATATTCTAACAAAATTATTATATTTTGTAAAGATATTAAAGACTTATAAGTTAGGTATAAATTAAGTTCAAAATATTATCCTATTAAATTATTGATATTACTTACCTCACTTAAATAAATTGTAATGACTGCTTCTGCCCTTTGGAGCATTCATTACATATCCATAGCTTTCCAATACCTTACGCAATTCATCAAATCGGAGGTCTTTTGATAAAGTGCATATTCTTGCTAATAGTTTATCCCATTTTGAAATTCTTAATGCCTCCAATTTTATTATGCATGGTGTCACATTTGGTCTCAACGATATTCGTCAAAAGAAAAAGCCTCGTTTAAACGAAGCCTAATAAATTTTAATCTATATCTTTAATGCTTTTCTTATCTTTATTTTCTTCTAAAGAATCAAGTACTTCTACAATCGTAGAGTTTTTAGTAATATCGTACTCATCAGTACTTACATTCTCACGCTCTAAAGTATCTTCACTACTTGAAGTATAATCTACTTTTATTATATGTTTTTTCTTAACAAATACTACATAATCTATAAAAGAGAATAACATTAATATATAATATGTCACACTACGCCATAAAAGAACTCCAGCACTAGCTGTTGCTTGTTCTTGAACAGTAGGACTTGTACCTGTTTGAATTAAGATGGGTAAGAAAAAATACATGAATGTAAACTCTAAGAAACCTGCAGCTCCTGGAGTTGGGATATAGTTAGCTGCAATCATCGCAAAGCTTGTTACACAAATGATTTCAAAAATCATTGTATAATCAATGTATCCTCTTTCGTGACCCACAGGCAATTTTAAGGCTTTCAAAATGAAGAAAGGAATAGCATACAAAGCAAAATAAGAACAAATTTTTGTAGCAAGCGCAAGCAAAAATGCAGGTTTGTTAGCCCAACATGAAGTAAATGCTTGTTGTGCATCCTTCATATATTTTTCAAACTTAACATTTGCATTTTTAGCTTTTCTCATAATTTTTAGACTACAAAACCAATTAAATATTTTAACTATAACATTTTTAATTTTTTTTGAACAGCCAAGGGAAATAAATATAAATGCTCCAAAACAGTTTACAATAAAGCCAATCCAGAATACAGCTATCATTCCTGGCGCATATTTTACTATTAAGGGATAATAAATAAGAGATATTAAAGTTAAAATTATTTGTGCAATCATTGAGCACAAAAAATTAGTTAGAACAATACCTGTAGATTTACTAGCAGGAACACCTACTTGATTATACGCAAATACTTGGAAAGGCTGACCACCAACAGCTCCCGGAGTAATACCATTAAAGAAAAATTCACAGCTTGATATTAAAAAAAGATCAGTTGTTTTAACATTCTTAACGCCTGAACTTCTCGTTAAAATAATTAAAGATAGACTATAAAGAATTATGTATATTACTAAAAAGCCGATAGCAGCAAAGAAATAACGATATCTTGCACCTTTAATTGCATTTAAAATTTCTTTAGGGTCTCCTATATTAAAAATAATAGATATTACAAATATGATTAAAGCGATAATCAAAATTGATTCCGCTATAACTTTTTTCCTTTTTTTATTCATAAAACACCTACATAACTAAGTTGATTATAACATATTCTAACATCTTATATCAACTTTTAGAAGAAAATGTTGTGAATTATAAATAGTGTGTTTAAGCAAATAATTCATCTAAAGTAATAACATTTTGAAATGCATTACTATATTCATTTTCTTTTAATCCGTAAGTTGTAATTAATGTATTAAAAGCACACATTTTTTTAGAAATAAAAGGTCTTATTGCTTCAATGCGTGAATTTAGCTTTTTATAATAAGATAAATCAACTACAAAATCATCTTGATAATATTTCATTTCACACAAATTAATTACGTTATCATTTCTAAGTGTGAGATTTCTTAGTATCTAACCAAGGCAATTCATCAATTAATACTACTAATCTTTGTCCTTCTTCTTTTTGTCTTAAAAGTTTTTCTAATAAATCAAACGCCTAAAACCAATCTTTCGGTCTAGTTACACCTTCTAAACCATGTTTTAATAAATTTTTATAAAACAAATCTAATTGTAAAGAAATTAATTCTTTATCATTTTCAAAATCGTCTGGTTAAAGTGCAGTATGTTTGAAAGTAAATTTATCTTAAAAAACCTGAATGATTAAATATGTCTTCCCAACTCTTCTTCTACCATATAGAGCAAGTTCAGTTTTTTTTATTATTGTACAAATTTAATAACTCATTTATTTCTTTTTTTCTTCCAATCATAAATCCTCTGGCGAAAAAAGTAATTTTTTTGTTTTTTCGCTCATATATTTTTGTTTTATATTATATTTTGTAAAAGCACAAGGTGATAAATTAGCGAAATCCGCATTTTTTCCATTATTTCACTCGTGAATTTTTTACATTTTTTCTAAATAGCAATAATGAAATTGATAACTAATTTTTATTTTTTAAAAAATAAAACACCTTTCTTATTAATGTTTCGTCCGAATAATCTTTATATAATTAACCAATCGTCGGATTGTAAGTTCGCCAAGTGTTGGATTAAAATTCCGCCAATCGTTGGATTTGTATTATTACAATCACATTTTAAGACACAACACAACCTTAACTAATCAAAAAAACTGTAAAGAACTTTAATTTATAATTCTTTACAGTTTATTTTTATAACGATTCTTTATATTCTTTAACTAAGTTATCACAATCATTTAAGAATTTGTCTAAATCATCCCATGAGTCTAAGTGAGCGCCGCTAGCCTTCTCGTGTCCTCCACCGTTATACTTATTAGCCAAAGTTTTAACTTCAGGACCACGTGAACGAAGTCTTACTCTTATTTCATCAGGATATTCCATAACTAAACCCCAAACAGGGAATCCTTCAATACCTGCTAGATTAGATACTTGATTAGCTGCCTCTTCATTAGTTACACCATATTCTTTAACAACCTCTTGAGTCATTATGATATAAATAAAACCGTGTTCTGTCCACTTCATATGATTTAATGTATAACCATTAAGTTTTAGTGTATCAAGAGTTGTAACAGATAATTTATTATCAACATCAGCTATATCTACTCCTGTACTTAATAATATAGCCGCATTTTCAAATGTATGAGGAGTAACACTATCAAATCTAAAACGACCGCTATCTGTAACTAAACCTACATATAATGGGTAGGCAGCATTCTTAGTTAATGTAAGTTTTGTTTCGCGCGCAAAATCAACAATAATTTGTGTACAGCTTGCGGCTTCTTCCTCTACGTAATATAAATCACCGTAATCAGTATCAGGAATATGATGATCTATTTTAATTAAAAAAGCCCCATTTTTATATCTTTGATCACTAATTCTTTCTTCATTTCCACAGTCTACAACAATGCATAATGAATTATTATATGTTTCATCATTAACTTTAATAGGTGTACCTAAGAACGAACAGTAGTCACAAACGTCTCCATCAACATATACGTGTTTCTTAGGGTAATTATCAAGAATTAAATTCTTTAGTCCAAATTGACTACCAACGCAATCTCCGTCTGGCCTAATATGACCATGAATAATAATAGTATCGTATTCTTCAATCTTTTTTAAAATTTGTTTAAATGTAGTATTAGTGTGAACCATTTTCAATCATCCTTTCATCAAAATCTTTTAATACTTCTTCTACCATATCAAAATTATCTATTGTTGCACCACAAGCTTGGTCGTGTCCTCCACCACCATATTTTTTAGCTATATCAACAATAGAGAAACCACGTGATCTAAATTCACAAACAACCTTACCGCTAGTTTCGTCATATGTAAAGTTAGCCCAAATGTTGATACCTTCAATACCAGCCATACATCCTACCATACCGCGAGAACAATCATTAAAACTAATATTATATTTATCTAGTGTTTCTTTAGTATTTATTAAATAAGCAACATTATGTTTAGTAACTTGAAATCTATTAGTAAATTCAGCTACTAACTTCTTCTTTTCAAGAGTTTCAACATATAACTTATCATATATTTCTTGAGGATTAAAGCCTGTATCAAGCAAACGCGCTGCTATACGAAGTGTTCTTGAAGATGTTTCATTATATAAAAATCTTCCACTATCTGTAACTATACCTGTATAAAGAAGGCTTGCAGTTTTTTTTGATACAACAAAATTGTTATCTAATAATATTTCAGCAATTAGTTCAGCTGCTGCTGCACGTGTTGAATCTACAATAAAGTGAGTATCGTCAACTAAATTTGAAGGATTTGTATGGTGATCAATTACAAATAGTTCTTTTGCATTTTTAAGTCTTAAATCCGATACCATATAGTCACAAGCCGTATCACAAAGGATTGCGAGCGCACCCTTATATGTTTCGTCACTTATTTGATCCATATCTCCAATCCAAGAAATACGAGGATTAATATCTCCGACAGCATAGACGTGCTTGTTTGGGTACGTATCAATTAAAGCTTGTTTTAAACCAAGTTGGCTCCCAAGCGCATCCCCATCAGGGCGACTATGTCTGTGAATGATGATAGTATCATATTCTTTTATTTTATCTAGTAAATCTTTTAACATAAATTACTCCTTGTCTTAATAAAATAGTTTAGCACAAAATTTTATTTTTTACAAAGAATAATCCATGTTTTTATCACTGATACTTCACATGTTAAATATAAATTAAAAAAGAATGGATTAAATTTAGAATAATATCTAAATATCCATTCCTATCATATTTAAATTTTAGGACAAACTATTTTCACTTGCATACACAATAAGCATATAAGCAATATGTATCCAAAAATAACAAAATAAGATAGTATAATCTATTATTTCTTGTTTATTAGAAAATGATTTATCGTTTAAATCTTCCAAATAAACTTCAAAGTATAATAAATAAATGAAATAAAAAGGCGACTCATTAAAGAATCGCTTTTTCTTTTTAAATTTTGAATGTAATATTAGATATAATAATTGAACTAGTTTTTGTATTAGAAATTGTCACAATAATTTCCTTTGTTAAATCAAAGCCTGTTAGATTAAGTGAAGCAACTTGTGCAGAAGTTGTGGTACTAATGTTTAAGGTTTCTGTTTTTGTACCATCAGTAATAGTAATCACACCAGTAGGATTATTTTTATTACACTTATAAGTTATTTCACAAGTTTTAATACTATCATATAAATTAGTTACCATCATTGTAACTGCTTTACTAGTTTGTGCATATAATCCTTTGCCTTGAAATGCCTGAACACTATCAAAATTAACACTAATACCGTTTTTTGCAGTATTACCGCTTGCACTAGATAATATAGTTAAATCAATAGCTGTATCTATTGTTGTATCTCGATTACTCAAATCTTTTAATTCGGCTAATTTATATGTAGCTTCTTGAAGTTTGGCGTATCCTGTAAAAAACGAACTTGTAACACTTGTAAGTTGAGTGTAATATTCATTAATTTGATTGATTAAGTTCTCTTTTTCTAAAGTTACTTCACCAATCGAATCAACTAAACTATTCATGTAATTAATAGCTTCACTGTTTGATGCTACAAAGGTATTATTATCAAAGAAATCATCATATGATAAACCAAGCGTATCACATTCCGATTTATAAATATAATAGGCATATTCAGGATGATCAATGAATGGATTTCTATTGTTTTGAATAGTGTAAATATTATTGTTTCTTGAAATTTCTCTTTCGTCTACAGGATCCTCTGCCGCCCATTTTAATAATGTTGATAATTTACCAAGGTATGCAGTTCCGCCTAAAACGCTAGCCGATTGATTTATTTTTGATACATCATCAGTTAATTCCAAATTTAGATTAGAGTCATTATACATAACTGTCATATAAAACATTATACGAGCTACATCGCCCTTTACTTCATCTCTTGGTTCAAATGCATCATTTGTCCAAGAACAACCGTTTAGTGAATCACTTGAACTAACATCATCAAAATATTTATCACTTCTATTAGTATTTATAGAACTTTCAGTAACACGTAGCATTTGAAGGTCTGAATAAGCTTGATATGCGTCATCTTTTCTATCTTTATCATTAAATCCATATGTCTTCGCCCATATATGTTCCTTATTCCATTGTCCGGCAGCAGCACCAAAATTTTCTTTATCTAATCTTTCACCTGAATATAGACACTCAACATAAGTACCATCATATGAATCCGTTAATTTTAAATTATCAGTTTGATCAGAATATGAATATTTTTTGTATCCAGTATTAATTAATGTATTAAGTTCTGTGATTAATGTATCTTTATCAGTTGCAGTAATTGAATCATAATAAGTACCGGTGTAAACTGTACTCTTTATTGTATCATGTTTGTATTCTTCTTTTAAAGTGTAAGTAAAAGTCGAAGATGAAGAAGATTGCGTAGAACTTGAACTACTAGATTCACTTCTTGTAGATTCAGAACTTTTACCTGACTCTGTTGGTTTGCTAGTTTGCGAAATACTAATTGATGGTAAATTTGTATTACATGCAGAGATTGTAAGTACCGAGGTAAGAACAAAAGATACAGAGAATACTTTTATTAGTTTTTTCATTTTTTCTCCTTTAATTCTTTTTTACGAATTTTATAAAAAAATCAGGAGAATTATTAATTAAATTCTCCCAATTTTGAATTTTTATAAAAAATAGATTACTTTACGTCGTATTCAACTACGATTGAAGAAATTCTAACTTGATTATCTGTTTTCTTATTTTGAATTGTGACACTTTCACCTGTAGTAGTGAACTTTGCTGTTAGTGCTGTAGCATCAGCAGTATTAGTAGCTCCTGATACTGTAGCATTTGTATACTTACTATCAGTATAAGTTAAAGTAATAGATTTAATTGTATAACCTTTAACAGTAATAGTTATAGCATTACCATTTCCACTATCAGCTTTGTATAATCTTAATTCACCAGAAGTTGAAATAGCAGCATCGTTAGAAGATTCATTTTTAGCATAACTTATAGTGATTTTATCATCTACATTAAATAAACTTGTTACATCAGAATCTGTAAGATTTTTATTCTCAGTTACTGTTTTAACTGTTACAGTAGTTTTAGTAGAAGTACTTAAAACTGAAGTGAATTTAATTGTGCTTTCTTTATTTACAGTGCCAGAAGTAGCAGTTAATTTAACACTAACTTCTTCGCTAGTTGCAGTAGGAGTAATTGTTAACTTGCCGTTAGCAACTTTTGCAGATGTTCCAGCTGTAACTACAGCTGTAACACCTTCAGGTAATGTAATCTCTGATTTTTCATTATATTCACTAGCAAATAATTTACTAGCAGCATTAAGCTTACCGTTAGCCTTAGAATCATCAGTTTCTTCGTATTTTAATACAACTGCATTCTTAAGTTCTTTTGTTGAGTTATATTCAGTATATAATCCCCATAATGTAACTTTAGTTCCAACAGGATATAAGTCATTAACAGTAGTAACTTTTGTACCATAATTATCTTGTACATAGTAAATTAATAATGTCTTATCAGTATTGTTTGTAGTAGAGATATACCAGTTATTCTTTGAATCCATAGCTTGAGAAACATATCCTTCAACTACAACATAAGACTTATTAACTGTTAAGGCATTACCACTGTTATCTTTACCTTCGGCAACCTTGCTTAAATCAGTTAAAGTATAAGCAGGAACTGTGATTTCGATGTCTCTTGTTACAGTAGCATCATAATATTTAGCTGTTAATGTAATTACAGGCTTCTTTTCAGAGTTAGTTGCAATTAAGTATAACTTACCATCTTTAATTTCAGCAACGCCATCAGCAGAATCCTTAACTGCCCAAGTGAATGTAACTCCACTTTCTTTATCATTATCAGATAAAGCAATTCTACTAACTGCTGTAGTAATATCAAATGTGTAAGCATCAGCTACTTCTTTAGCGATAGTTTCATCAGTTACACCAAGACGTATAGTAACTTCTTTTGTTAATTTTGTATCACCAATCTTACCTGTAATAGTTAATTTTACAATTGACTCAGTAGTACCAGCTTTTAATGTTAAGACATTATCAGCTAAAGTTGCACCATCTCCAGATACCGCATAAGTTAAAGCAGACTTATTTACAGTTCCTTCAGCAGGAAGAGTAACAGTTGCATCAGAACCATAATTATTTCTAATTGTAGAGGCAACAGCATCTAAATCAGCTTGAACCTTACCATCAGCAGGTTCTGTTGTATCTTCAATCTTCGATGCATCATTAATGATAAATACAGGACCATTTGAGTCCCATGATAGATATCCTTCTAAGTTTACATAGCCACCAACTTTGCTTTGTAATTTTTCTACAAGAGTTTTAGTTGAATCAGCGCTAAATGCAGTGAATCCTTGGTATAATGCAACATCTAAAGTTTCTTCACCAACACCTACAGTTACAACAGTAGTCATAGTTGTATCAAACTTACCATCAGTAGTATCAACTTTTTCGTTCTTAGAAACTACTTTTACTTGCTTTAATGAAACTTTTGAAGATTGTAACTTCATTAATGCATTAGTATTTGCGTCTTTAACAAGAGAAGTAATATCGGTACCAAGTTTTGAAATATCAAACTTATCTACATTTTTATCAACAGTAGCAGTAGCACCATACTTAGATTCAATTAAACCATTATAAGGATTACGAGTAACATTAGTAACACTAACTTTTTCTCCGCCTTCAAGAGAATCATATACATCTTTATCTAGGTAGCATTGGTAAATAAAGTAAGCGCCTTGTGCCTCGTCATCCCAAACGATGATATTAGCTTCCTTATACGATTCGTTATAACCTAGTTTTGCAAGTACATATCCTTCAACTTCAAATTGAGTTTCAGAACCGTCGATCCACTTAGCAAACGTAACGCTAGCAGGAACAACCTTTAAAATACGAACTCTAAAATCACTTGAATTCTTAGTTTGTTTAGAATCACGGTCAGTTAAAACTGCATGATAAGTAGCAACCTCATAATCAGGGTTAGGGTCTTTGCCTTCCTCGTCTTCTGCGCGAGTGATCATAGTTTTAACGTACTTTGTTCCGTCTTCTCTATACATAACTTTAAAGTTTAAAATATCAGCATTGTCTGATACCCAAGCAATGTCATATGTTTTGCCATATTCAGTAATTGTAGCAGGTAATTCGAAATCAGATGAAATCTTATCACCGTTGTTTGTAATACTAGCTTCAAGCATTTTAACAGCTGAATCTAGAGTAGATGTATTTTGTTGTGAATTTTTATTTTCACCACATGAAGCAGTAGCTACTACGCCTGTTGCAAAAATTGCACCTAGTGCTGCAGCAGATAATACTTTATAAAATTTTTTCATTATTAATCTCCTATTAATTGTTTGTTTTATTTTGTAATTTTAATATCTGAACTTGAAATAGCGTAAGTATTAGTTGAAGAATCAAGCAAATATCTATTTCCTGTAGTGATTTTATCACCTACAGCAAGTTCAAACGAAGCGTCAGATTTAGTAATTGCAAGTTCATAATACTTAGAACCTTTCTTTACTTTTACTCTAACGATATCAGAAGATGTCGATATAATTTGAGTTACCTCATGCTCTTCAAATTTCATAGAATAACCGGCAACTTTTTGAATTGTAAATTCAGGACCATCAGATAAAGTCTTAGGAACTAAACCATGAATAGATTTAGAATCCATTGTAAAACCTACAATATGATATAGTGTACCTTTATCAGATGAAGTGAATTTTTGACCAATAACACTTGTAGAATATCCAACAGTGATATCAAATTGGTAAGCAGTATCGTCTACAATTTGTTCAACGGTCGCATTAATAAAGCTTGATGAAGAGAATGTTAAGTCTACTAAGTATGCATCAAATGCAACATGTGTAGGAATATCATTTTCTTTGTCATAATAACTATCATAATTTTCATTTAGATCTTTTAATGTAACTTCTTCTATAGTAGTAGGATAATACTTATCTTCTTCGTCACCATGAACTTTTAATTTCTTTTTAGTGGCTTGGTCACAAGCTTTTGTAAAGGTTTCGTGATATTCCTCTTTAATTGATGAAGAAGTACCAGTGTAATCTGAATATCCTTCTTGAACAGTTTCAATGTTTAAGTTTCTCCATTCAGAACTTTCAGTTGCTTTATACCATACATAAGCAAGAACTCTTGTACCATTTGAATCATAGTTTATTTTGTAATCATTACTTTCAATAACAATTTGGTAAGCATTATTTAAGATGTTTGCATTCCATATAGATGCAGCCTTACCCCATTTTTCATATCCAGCAGTTGATTCAGGTGTATCGATTCCTAAATACCTAATAGTATAAGTTACTGAGGAATTTACTGTTTTAAAAGTTGAAGTATCACCATCTGTTGTATGAACAAGCGTAACTTCTTCAATTCCGTCGCCTTTAAACTTCTTATTTGTAAAATCACGAGTTAATTTACATTCAGCTGTATAGTCAACTGTTTTATTGCCACAGCTAGCAAGTGCACTTAGTGCACCTGCTAAAAGAAAACCTGTAGCAAAAACTTTTAAACTTGTTCTCATAAATTATTATTTTGTGTAGAACTTAGCTTCTTCAGATGCAGTCTTGATATAAGACTTAACTGTAGCTTCATTTCCTTTTTCTTTTACAGCATTAGTGAATGCATCACCAATTTGTGTACGAGCTGTAGCAGATCCATCGAAGCAGTCTGAAGTATAGAAATACTTAGCCATAGATTGCATAGCTGTTAAGCAAGCTTTGTTAACTTGTGTACAAGAAGGATCTGCTAATACAGCAGCTAAAGCTTTGCTTGAAGCAGGAGCATAACCACCAGATGCAAGTGCATAAGCCTTTTGAACATCTTCACTTAATAAATATTTAACAAACTTCCAAGTAGCTAATTCAAGATCATCATTTCCTTGATCGAACATTACGAATGAAGGACCTTGAGAAATCATCTTAACTGAATTTTCAGTACCATCATATGAAGGAGTACCTGCGATAGCAACTTCAAATGCATCATCAGCTGGCATTTGGTGAGAAGCACCACCTGAAGAACCAATTGAAATGAATGATCCGTCATAAGTATTCTTATCAGTTGAACTTGTATACTTAGTGAATAATGAAGAAGTATAAGAACCACTGATACCCTTTGTAGTCATTAAACCAGCACTATATTTACTAACACAGTCTAAGAAGAAGTTCTTAGTTGTATCATTATCAAATAAAATCTTGTTTTCGCCTGATTGACTTGAATCTGTATAATACTTAGTACCATTGTTCATAGCGCTTTGGCTTTCAAGGTAAGAAATTACCCAGCTTGAATCTGAGTCATAGCCAAGAGGTGTAGACTTTGGATAGTCTTTCTTAATATCTTGACAAATGCTCCAAAGATTTGCCCAAGTCCACTTAGAGAAATCACTTGTAGGATTTTCAGGATCAATACCATACTTTTCAAAATAAGGTGCACATACAGTCTTGTTGTAGTATAGAACATCTGTTGACTTATTGAATGGCATTGTATAACGTCCTTCCTCAGAGAATACAGTACCTTCTGACCAATAAGTAGCTAAATCAGCCTTTTCATCAGCTGTTAAACCATTTTCAGCATCATTAACATAATCATCAAAGTTAAGAACCTTACCACTCTTTAAGTAAGTAGCAACGTGGTCACCATAAGCAACAGCTAAACAAGGTTGAGCACCTGCACCAAGGTCTCCTTGGATTTTTGTCTTTAATGTATCATATGAATAACCATTTGAAATTGATACCTTATAATCTGGGTTTGCTTTTGTAAATTCATCAGCAGCTGCATTTAAAACTGTCATTAATGAATCTCCGGCAGTTGTATAGAATGTGATAGTATTAGTATTCTTTGAACCACCACATGATGTTAAAGCTAACATAGAAATTCCTGTTGCGCCTAATGCAAGAGGTAAAATCACTTTTTTAATTTTCATTTTTTGTTTGTCTCCTTTGTACTTTGTACTTTAAATGAAATCGGCCCTATCCCAAGCGGACTAATTTCTAACCTTTTATACCACTCTTAGACACACCACGCATTATATATTTTCTAAATAGAATAAATACAATAAATAATGGTATAGATATAATAATTGATGCGGCCATACGAACTGGGTAATCTGTAAATTCTGTACGATCTGTATTTAAACCACAGTTAGACATCCAGTTTGATACTAGTTGCATCTTTTGACTGTTTACAAGTTGTGGCCAAATGTAAGAGTTCCATGTACCAATAAGTTTTAAAATTGTTATTGATATAATTGTAGGTCCTGATAGAGGAATCATAACTTTTACTAAGAAATGAACGTCCGAACATCCATCAACCTTAGCAGCTTTATATAAGCTTTCAGGAATAGATTTGAATGAGTTTCTTAGAAGATAAATATAATAAATTGAACATAAGAATGGAAGAATCATTACTACATATGTATCTTTCCAACCAAATGAATTAACAGTTACATAGTTAGTAATTGTAAACAATTCACCAGGAACCATCATTGTTAACATGCAAAGAGAGAATACTAAATTCTTTCCTTTAAAATCAATACGCGCAAATGCATATGCTGCAAGTATTGTTAAAATTACTGAAGCAAATGTTGATACAAAACCAACAATAATTGAGTTAATTAATGTTGTACTAAATAAACCATTTTGATAATTGAATGCAACTGTGTAAGCTTCACTAGTCCACTCATGTGGCCAATAAGTAGGTACGAATGCTTCGTATTCTGTAATAGTCTTAAATGAAGACATAATCATCCAGTAGAATGGGAAGATACATGTAAGTGCACCTAAAGTTAATAAAATATAAGTGATTATTTTAGTAACAATAGATTTTCTCTTATCTTTAGCTTCTTCTGCTTTTACATCGGACTTTTCTTGTCTTAATTTTTCAACACGAGCTTTTATTTCTTCGTTAATCGTTTCATTGTCATAAACTTTATCCATAATTACCTCCTAGTAGTGTACTCTCTTCTTACCAGCTAAGAAGTTAATGAATGTAAATATCATGATAATAATTAATAGTATAATAGCGGCAGCTGCGGCTAAGCCTGTAGATGATGAACCAATGTTATCATAAATGAAACCTACAACTGTATTGATATTTGAGTTAGATACCTTTTGGCTTCCGAAAATACCAACAAGTGCTGTATATGACTTAAATCCTCCAATGAAACCTGTAATAATTAAGTAAGATAACATAGGAGAAATTAGAGGTACTGTAACTTTCCATAGTGTCGTATGTTTAGAAGCACCATCAACTTTAGCTGCTTGATAATATTGCTTATTTACATTTTGTAACGCACCAAATAGGATAAGAATCTTAAATGGTAAACCAGCCCAGATTTCATAAACCAATACAACGATACGTGCAGGCCAAATTTTAGGATCGATAATTGCATATAGCCATGCATTACTTCCTTCAGGAACTACAGAACTTGTATTCATCCAGTCAATTTTTGAATTAAAAATTGTATTAATTAATCCCCATGAGTTTGCTGTACCATCACCCTTAATACCAATAACTGAGAACATAGCGGCAAATACTGCACCAATCGCAATTGAGTTAGTTAAATAAGGTAAAAAGAATAATGTTTGATAAATTTCTCTTAAAGGCTTAATTGCATTTAATCCTACTGAAATAAGTAATGCTAGAAGTGTAGATACAGGTACGGATACGAATGCAAATAATAATGTATTAATTAAACAATAATTAAATTTACCATAGGTAAAAATACGATTAAAGTTTGCAATACCCCATCCATCAAAACTTCTATTTAATGAATCATAGTTAACTTGAAACGCTGTAATTAAGCTTCGAATAAGAGGATAGAATGTGAAGACAGCCATTAAAATAACAACAGGAAGAATAAATAACCAACCTTTTGTTGTTACTTTAAGTTCTTTCATACGTCTTTTGTGAAGAACTTCACGGTCATCCTCATAGATAATATCTTGAGTTTGCTCCATTATTAAGCCTCCTTAGTATTGTCATTGCCTTCTTGAAGTCTTACTTCTGTTTCTCTATTAAATAAGAATACTTTATTTGGCTTTAAACTAAATCTAATAGTTTGTGTATTTGGTAATACAATATCAGAATCGATAATAGCACGAACTATATCTTTTTCACTATTAGGATGCTTTGCAACTATTGACTTATCACGACCCATTACATCAACGTGGTCAACTAATAAAGTTAATGGACCATTAGGGTCAACAACAAATCCTTCAGGACGAATACCAACAGAAATTAATTGATCACTAATTGTTGTGTGTCCGATAACTTCATCACCAATAATTACTTCACCATTTTTAATTTCACCTTCAAATAGGTTAATTGGTGGAGTTCCTAAGAAGTTAGCTACGAATTTATTAGATGGGTTATCATAAATTTCTTGTGGAACACCTACTTGTTGAAGCACGCCAAGTTTCATAACAAGCATTTGGTCACAAATTGACATTGCTTCTTCTTGGTCATGTGTAACAAATACTGTTGTGATACCAGTTTCTTTTTGAATACGACGAATTTCTTCACGTGTTTGAAGACGTAAACGAGCGTCTAGGTTTGAAAGTGGTTCATCAAGTAATAATACAGATGGAAATTTAACAAGTGCACGTGCAATTGCAACACGTTGTTGTTGACCACCGGATAATTCGCTTGGTTTTCTTGAAAGTAAATCTTCAATTTGAACCATCTTAGCAGCTTCAGCAGCACGAACTTTAGCATTTTCTTTGCTAATTCTCATATTTAATAGTGGAAACATGATGTTTTGTTCAACTGTCATATGAGGATATAATGCATAGTTTTGGAATACTAAACCGATACCACGCTTTTCAGGTGCTAAATCAGTTACGTCATCTTCACCGAAGTAAATACGACCACTAGTTGGTTCTTCAAGTCCTGATAACATGAATAATGTTGTAGATTTACCGCAACCTGAAGGGCCAAGTAAGCCGACAAGTTTTCCAGATGGAATTTCAACGTTTAAGTCATTAACAGCAATAACTTTACGTCCGGCTTTTTTGTTTTCAAACACCTTAGTAAGGTGTTCAAGTGTAATTTTCATAAACATTCCTCCATTACAAATGTATATTTCCCTTGCCTATATATTTTATCATAAGAGATTTTTTTATACAATAAAATTAACCTCTCAAGACCTCAATTTTACCTTTTTTTACACTTTTAAACGTTAATTTAATAAATTCCTTATCATTTATATATAATTTGTAGTTAACTAAATAACTCTCTTTTTCTCTTAATTTGACTTAAATATGTGATATTATTTCACTAAAAAAAAGACCATAAGAAATTAATCTTATAGTCATAGTTTTTAGTAATTACAGTTGTTTGGAGTGCGTGGATAAGGAATAACGTCACGAATGTTATCTACCCCTGTTAAATACATAACAAGACGCTCAAATCCCATACCAAATCCAGAGTGGACACATCCACCATATCTTCTAGTATCTAAATACCAGTCGATCTTTTCTTTATCGATATGCATTTCATCCATTCTGCTAATTAATTTATCGATGTTTTCTTCTCTTTGGCTTCCACCCATAAGTTCACCAGAGCCAGGTACAAGCAAATCTACTGCTGCACAAGTTTTGTTATCAGGATTTACCTTCATGTACCAAGCTTTGATATCTTTTGGCCAGTCAGTAACAAACACAGGACCGTTGAAATGACTAGTTAACCATACTTCGTGTTCATGTTGTAAATCAGCATCATAATCAGGTTTGAATTCCCACTTTTGGCCACTTTCTTTAAGCAAATCCACTACATCGTGATGTTTAATACGTGTGAATTTTGCGCAAGTTAAATCTTCTAAGCGCTTCTTTAAACCCTTTTCAACAAATTGATCACAAAAGTTAATTTCTTCACTTGCATTATCTAGTACATACTTAATAACATATTTTAGCATTTCTTCTTCAACATCCATACATCCGTCTAGATCACAAAATGCCATTTCTGGTTCAATCATCCAGAATTCATTTGCATGTGTCTTATTATTTGAGTTTTCAGTTCTAAATGTAGGACCGAATGTGTAGATGTCACTAAATGCCATCGCGAAAGTTTCACCTTGTAATTGACCACTACCTGTAATAAACGCTTTGTGCCCGAATAAATCTTCGCTAAAGTCAATTGAGCCATCCTTGTTTAATGGCGGATTATTTACATCAAGAGCTGTAATTTTAAACATTTGATCACTGCCTTCACAGTCAGCAGATGTGATTAATGGAGTATGTACATATAAATATCCATGACTTTGAAAATAAGAGTGAATGGCCATTGCCGCTACACTACGGACTCTAAATACAGCTTGGAATAAATTTGTACGAGGACGTAAATGTGCTACTTCACGTAAAAATTCTTTTGTATGTCTCTTAGGTTGAATTGGATAATTTTCAGGTGAATCACCAAGTAATCGAACGCTTGATGCATGAATTTCGTAAGGTTGTTTCATAGTAGGTGTTAATACTACTTTACCAATTACACAAACGCTTGCACCAACTCTTATTTTTGAAATATCATCAAAGTTTTGAAGTACATTATCATATACAACTTGTGTAGTAGAAAAACATGTACCATCAGATACAGTTAGAAAGCCAAATTTAGCTTGAGCTCTATTAGTTCTTACCCATGCACAAATACAAACTTCTTTTTCACTAAAATCATTATATTTTTGTGATAATTCTTTTAATTTTATTCTTTTCATATGTTCTCCTTTAAAAATAAAAAAGACATCCTTAAAATCTAAGGACGTCTATGACGCGGTACCACCTTAGTTCAGACATAGTCTGCACTCAATCCTTTAACGCAGGTATACGGATGGTTCTACTAAATTTCTTCCATCTCTTGAAGGCGTTCTCCTTTAAGCTTCAGATTGATTTTCACCACATATCAACTCTCTAGACATCTACTTAAATTCGTTCTTCGCATCGATTTATTAAATAATAACATATTATAATTTATCTTTCAATATTTATTACATTTAAAACAAAAACCAGCACTATAGCGCTGGTTAAATGTTTATTAAACTCCGTCCATTTCCTTTTTAAATTGATTCTTATATAGTTCAAAGTAATAACCTTTTTTGTGTAATAACTCACTGTGAGTGCCACTTTCTACTACTTTACCTTTATCCATAACAAGAATCAAATCAGAATTTACTATAGTAGATAATCTATGAGCAACTATAAAACTAGTTCTTCCTACTAATACTTTAGAAATAGCATTTTGAATACGTTCTTCACTCTTAGTATCAATACTAGATGTAGCTTCATCTAAGATTAATAGTTTAGGGTTTGCTACTATAGCACGCGCAAAACTAATTAATTGTCGTTCGCCTTGTGAAAGTCTTGCACCGCTTTCTCCAACCTCTGTATCATATTTGTTAGGTAATGACATAATGAATTCGGTCGCATCCACTATATCTAGTGCCTTCTTACATTCCTCGTCGCTAGCATTTAAATTACCATATCTTACATTATCTAAAATAGATCCACTAAATAATTGAGGACTTTGAAGAACATAGCCTAAATTTTTATGTAACCAACCAACGGAACGTTCTTTATAACTCTTATTATCAATTAATATTTCACCTTTTGTTGGTTCATAAAATCTAGATATTAAGTTAATAATCGTAGATTTTCCACTACCTGTGTGTCCTACAAGCGCTACAGACATTCCAGGAGTTACTTTTAAATTAAAATCATGTAATACTTCTTCTCCAGTATTATACGAGAAAAATACATTCCTAAATTCAACTGCGCCAACTAGTTCTTCATAGTTTTCATATTTAGGATTATAGATATCTCCGTATTTTTCAATAACCTCAGGGCTGTCTTTAATCTCAGGTTCTGTGTTTATAAGCGATATAATACGCTCTGCTGAAGCTTGTGCTTGCTTGAAATCACCAAGTATTTGGGCGATTGATAAAATAGGTCCAAACATTTTAAGCGTGTAATCTACACCAATATAAATCGCAGGTCCTGATAGACCAAATAGCAATCCTGTAGACATAACTGTTGAAACATCAATATATGTAATTAAAAATGCGAATGGTCCAAAGAATGACGAGAATACGATTGCAAATAATGTAGTTTTTCTGTATTTATTAGCTAAACTGTTAAATTCATATTTATTCTTTTCTTCAATTACTAAACTCTTAGTTGTTTTGCTTCCTAAGAATCCTTCACTAAACTTTCCTGTGACTTCACTATTAACTTTACGTGATTCTCTGTATCCTTTTAGTATTTTTTTGTTAATAAGAACTACAAATAACATTAAAAGTGGTAAGAAAGCAACAGATACTAAGCCAAGACGCCAATCAACAAATATAAACATAACGATGATTATACCAATTACGTCTAAACTTCCCCATAAGAAATCATGTAATCCCCATGAAAGAATTTCAGCAAGTTTTCTAGAGTCACTTGTAACACGAGACATTATCCAACCTGATGGTGTTACATCAAAATAGGAGAATGATAATTTTTGTAATTGTTCAAAACTTTGTTTACGAAGTGTGTAGGCAGTGTTTATCTGAACACGGCCAACAAAACGCAAGAACGCATAAGTTGCACTACCGAAAGCTATACAAATAAATATGTATAAAGGAATAAACCAAGATAAAGAATCATAGTTAGCATTTTCTACAAAATAGTGCTCTAATGCATATTTATTCATCAACGGGTAAGTAATATCGATAAGTGCTTCGATTGCTACCGATATTAACATACCGATTGCGCCAAACTTATCTAAAAATACAGTTTTAATAATTTGTGCCCAAGTTTCTTTTGAAGCATGAGTGTTTGTAAACTCTTGTTCTTCTAATTCAACTACGTCTTCCATATTTATCTCCCTTCATTAAGTATTTGATTAAATTCATTTTCAAGTTGTCCTTGAAGTTCCCATAAATCTTTATATAAACCATTATTCTTTAATTCATCATGTTTTCCTATAGCCTCAACTGTACCATTGTTTAAAACAATAATCTTATCAGCTTCTTTAGCAGTTGTAATTCTATGTGTAATAATAATCATAGTTTGATTTGAATTATGTTTCTTTAAAGCTTGTCTAATTAATAAATCAGTTTTAGTATCTAGGGCTGATAAGGAATCATCAAATATTAATACAGGTGAATCGCTTGTAAGTATTCTTGCGATCGCAAGACGTTGTTTTTGTCCACCAGATAAGGTAGTTCCTTTTTCACCAACCATAGTTTTATAACCATGTTTGAATCCTTTAATTTCGTCATAAATATCAGCTATTTTTGAAACTTCTTCTACTTTTTCTTTAGACATATTCTTATCCATAATTGAAATGTTTTCATAAACTGATTTCGAATATAAGAAAGGATCTTGTAAAACCATACGGATATTTTGTCTTAAGTATTTTTTATCTATATTTCTAATAGATACACCATCAATTAAAATGTCTCCGTTATCAGCCTCTAAAAATCTAGTAAGCAAATTACAAATTGTTGATTTACCGCTTCCTGTTTTACCAACAATTGCAATTGTCTCTCCTGGTTTAATATCAAATGAGACATTATTTAATAAATGTGTTGTCTCGTCATCAAACTTAAATGAAACATTATTAAATACAATATCACCAGTGATTTTTGGCGTTAATGTTCCGTTAAGTTCAAACTCAGATTCTTTTGTTACAATTTCATCAATTCTCTTAGCACTAACAACAGCTTTAGAAAAGTTAGAAACTGTTCTACCTAAACCTCTCATAGGCCATACAATCATTTCAAGTAAGCCAAGACAAGCAACCATTTGGCTCATAGTAATACTACCCTTACGAGTAAGATTTATACCAATTAAAACGGCCACAAAGTATTGTAAAAGAGTTATAGAATCTGATATAGCCCAATATAAAGACATTACATTATTTACTTTCTTATCGCTCTTTGCGTAATCTTTATTTAGTTTATCCATCTTTTCAATTTCGTATTTTTCATTTGCGAATGCTTTAACAACACGAATTGAATTGATGTCTTCTTGAATCGATGTAGTCATTAGACTTTCCTTATGTTCTACATTATCAATTAATTTAGTAACGTAACGGTAGTAAAGAATAGAAGCAATAATAGTAAAAGGTATAATTACAACTCCTACAAGAGTCATTTGAAGAGATATCATAGACATACGAATTGTTCCTACGATAACTGTAAATAGGGTATCTATCAAAGAAGGCATTTGACTACCAATAAAGCCTGATGCTTGATCAATATCACTTGTAGCACGTTGAATTAAATCGCCACTGTTGATTTTATTTAGCTCGCTATAAGACAAATCAGTTACCTTATCATAGAACTTAATACGCATATCTCTACCAATATTTTGGGTAACGTCTCCTTGCATATAGTTAGATGTAAAACGAAGTATTGATCTAATTGTTTGGAATAAAACAAGTGTAACACCAGTCATTGCGACCGCAAACACAACACCTTTTGTATCATTTTGTTTAATCAATATATTACTAATAAAATTAGGGACATATGTTTGATTTGTTAAGTCCTCTTTATTAATTAATGCAATTGCGAAAGCTACAATTTGTGATAAATAGCTATATAACCATTCAAGTGCAAATAATAAAACAGTAATAATTATTAAATGAACGATATACTTTTTTGACCATGTAAATAGTTTCTTCATAATAATCCCTCACTTTTCAACAATTTTAGCATTTAAAAAGGCATTTGTCTCAACAAATGCCCAATGTTATAAATTTTAAAAATTAGTCTTCGTATGCTTCGTAACTTTCTTCAGTTAAAGGAATTACTGTAGTAGTCTTATCTTGACATGCAACAAGGCTCGATACAACGTTTGTTACATTTTCAATAGCCATAATTTTATCAACTACAAAGTTTCTATATTCCTCTAAAGTTTTAGCTACAATTTTTAGTAAAAATGATCCGTCACCAGTTATTGTATAACATTCAACAACTTGTGGTATTTCTCTTACTGTCTTAACAAAATTATCAGAGATTTCTCTTGTTAATTTAGAAATTTCAATTTTTGCAAAAGCTACGATTTGATATCCTAACTTTTTCTCATCAACAATAATCGATGTTTTTGCAATAATACCAGCGTCTCGTAAAGCCTTTGTTCTAAGTAAACAAGATGATGGTGCTAAACCAATACGTTTAGATAATTCAAGATTCGTCATTCCACCGTCTTCTTGTAAATTCTCAAGAATTTTTTTGTCATAAATGTCTAATGCTTTACTTCTTTCACCATATGATACTTTCATTTCTTTATATCTCCTTTGCAACTTTCATTATAGCAAATAATTTAGTTATTGTAAATTTTTTGCTAATTTGATTAAATGCTGATTTTATATTAATCTATAATTTTTGTAAGAATTTTATCAAATTCTTTAATTTCTTCTGCTTTAGTATTGAAATTAGTAACAAAACGAACAATTAAATAATCTTCATTTCTTTCAGACTCTTCATATAAAACATATTTTTTTAGTTTTTCATTTAATGAATAGTTTAATTTAACAAATATTTGGTTTGTATTATTTTTATATACTTCTTCTATATGATGCTTTTTAAATATTTCTCTAAGATTATGCGCAGACTCAAAACTGTTTCTAGCGTTTTTTAAATATAAGTCGTTTCTAAAAAACTCTTCAAATATAACGCCGCACAAAAAGCCTTTCGCAAGTAGACCACCTTGATTTTTAAGTAGGTAGGCAAAATCTTTTTTTATTTCATCATTTATAATTACAAGTGCCTCGCCTAAAGGAGCTCCATTTTTTGTTCCACCAATGTAAAACACGTCAGAGTGTTTAGCGATAAATTCCAAGTCGATACCTGTATCAATCATTGCTACTCCTAGTCTCGCGCCGTCTATGAATAAATACAAATCATGTTCTTTACAATATTTATAAAGTACGCTTATTTCTTCTTTTGTGTAAGTTGTACCTAGTTCTGTAGAATTTGAAATATACACACATTTTGGCTTAACCATGTGATTTGAATTGTGAATACTAAGTAGTGAATCAATATCTTTTATTTTTATTTTTCCGTCGTAAGTAGGAACCGTTAAAACTTTATGGCCTGTAGATTCAAGGGCGCCCGTCTCATGAACGTTTATGTGAGAAGTAGTTGCGCCAATTACTGCCTCATATGGTTTTAGGCAAGCATAAAGTCCAATTCTATTAGTTATAGTACCCCCACTTAAAAAATATATTTGCGCATTTTTATCATTCAATTTGCTTCTAATTAATTCTCTTGCATTTTTAGAATGAATATCTTCTCCGTAGCCAATATTGTTTTCTAGGCCTAAAGAAGCTAGTTTATTCATAATTTCAGGACAGCCTAAAGAATTATAATCATTTTTAAAAAATAGCATATAAACATCCTTTACTTAGTATTTTATGAAATGCATATATTCCATATCTCTATTTACGACTTCCTTTAAACATTCAAAGAAAGTTGTATTTTTTCTAACAGTTGTTATGCATTTTATGTTTGGGTCGCTTACATAATCGCTTAACACTTTCTTTAGTCCCACTAAATCGTCTGAGGCAAAATAATGAACTCCAATTTGATGATTGTGAAAACTATCACGAATAGATACAGAGCGCACACCATTTACCACTAAAGAATCAATTGAGATTCTAATTTGCCCGTAATGCTTAACCATAAAATCGTACTCACGTTTAATATTATCTAAATAGTTCTCATGCTTAAGTAGTTCTTCTTTTTGTGCAATATTATCTATATTTCTATCACTTATTTCAATTCCCATAAGTTCTAAATGGGCACAAATCTTTTCTCTTGGCCATCCTTTTTCTTTTAGAATTGTAATAAGTGTAATAACTTTAGCACTATACGTATAGCCTTTAATACAAAACTTAGATGCTGTTTGGCTTGTAAATATTGTATCACTTGCCTTACATTCTAGGTTAGGACAGGAATATCCTAGATTTTTAATTCTAAATTTTTTTCCATTAGAAAATTGTATGATTTTATTACTTGTTGTATATCTATAAACAAGTTTTGAATTACAAAGGGGACATTTATCAATCTCTGGTTTATAAATTCGCACAACTTCCTTCATATATTATTCCTTATTTATTTTTTCTAAATTAAGTATAGTAAGTAAGTCTTGTCTACTCTTTTCGTGGTTTAAGTGGTCGACTACGTTACATTCTTGAATATAATTATCTAAATAGATAAAAGATGTATAACTTACTTTTTCACCTGCAAACGATAATTGAGGTGCTTTATCATAGATATTATCGGTATTTACCGTGAAAAATTCAAAAGCTACGAACTCAGTACATCTATCAATTCCTTTAGTCTTAGTATTGTCAGTTTTATCCTTATCAGGGTTTAAATATTCGCCTACATTTTCAACAATTGTAACTTTATAACAAGTTTTACCAACAATTTTACTTGCAACATAACCAAAACCATTCTTTCTAAACTCAAAACCATTTTGTTTTAATCTAGAAACTAAATCAAGTGGAGCTTCATAAGTATAATCACAAGTCTTGTATACTTCTTTCTTTTGTTTAAATTTAAATATACGAGAGAAAAACGAAGTCATTGAGAACGTTGAAATTAAAAAGCTAATAATTCCTAGTATATATAGTGTGTTATTATCTTTTGTTGCGGCTAGGAAAGATAAAACGATTCCTAATGCAAAAAAGGCTATCATAAAGACTAAATATAACCATTTATTAAGTCTCATTAAAAGTGGTAACTTAAAATCATTCATTATTCTTCTTCTCCGTTTCTGGTTGCGGCTAAATCAAAACGCATAGCGGTATTATACTCTTTGTATAATGAGCCGAAATCCTTTAGTAATTTGTAATTAAATATTATATTTTTATTTTCTACAAACCTATAAACCATTTGATAATGACTTTTATCTTGATTTGAATTTAAAAAGCAATACTTTTTGATAAATTCTACATGACTTTGATTATCATTAATTATTACAATACATACAGTTTTCTCTAAATCTAAATCGCAAATATTAAAATGTTCGAAGTTTCTTTTAGATGCAAAATTCTTTAGTGATTCATTAGAATAATCAAACGATTTAATATCCTCAAGTGATTCAGTTAATATAAACTTAAATAATACATTCTTATACTTTCTAGCATATATATGAATAGTTTCACTATTATATATTTCCTCATCTTTAGCATATTTTAAATCATATTTAAGTTGTGTATAGTTGTTTAAATAAAAATATCCTACTGAAGGAATTAGTCCTTCATCCATCTTTACTCTATTCTTTTCTTTATCTGTTTCTATAATATTAACTAGTGACATATGCTTAATCCTTTTTCATGCATTATAACATTTAAATTTATCAATTTCAATTTGAAGACTGAACAAATGTCGGTTCCTCACATATTTTTCAAATTCTAAATTTAAGGTATAATAAAAATTGTTTGGAGGAATATATGAGATATCCGCATTTTTTAAACAACAAATTAAATTTAATCGCACCATCTTTTGGTTGTACAACAGAACCTTATAAGTCACGTTTAGGAAAAGCTATAGAAAACTTTAAAGAATATGAAATAAAGTGTCTTGAAGGTATTAACATATACTCATCTATCGGATACAGGTCAAATACAAATAGCCTTTGTGCTAAAGAATTTGTTGATGCCTATAAAGAAAATAATTTTATTTTATCGGTAGGTGGAGGAAATTTACTTAACGAGATATTAGATGATATTGATTTTGACTATATTCGTACTTTAAGTCCGACATTTTTTATGGGTTACTCAGATAATACACATCTAACTTTTTTACTTACAACACTTTGTGATGTTTGCTCTATATATGGGTATAATGCGCCCGAATTTGGATCAAACGTTTTAGACACTTCTCAAATCGATCAAATTAAGTTAATGAAAGGTCAAAAACTTAAATTTGAAGGATATCCTAAGTTTGAACTTAATTCCATAAAAAGTGAAACCAATCCTTATGCATCATATAATTTAGATAGTAATAAAATTATTAAAACAATAAATTATGCACCTTTTAGTGGTAGATTAATAGGAGGATGTCTAGATTCACTTACATATCTTATCGGTACAAACTATGATAATGTGTCCAATTTTTCTCTTAAATACAAAGATAACGGTATCATCTGGTTTTTGGAATCTTGTGATTTAGACCCAAGTTTAGTCAAAATGGCATTGATGCATATGAAAAGGGCTGGTTGGTTTAGATATGTAAAAGGTTTTATCTTTGGTCGTCCTTATAAATATAATGAAACTTTTATCAATTTAACTCATGAAGAAGCTATTATAAGTACATTAAAAGAATTTAATGTTCCTATAATTTTAAATGCTGACTTTGGGCATTTAAAACCTTGTTTCCCTATATTATGTGGTTCTGTTGGGAATGTCGAAGTTACAAATAATAACATCAAAATCGAATATATATTAAAATAAGGGTTTCTAAACATGAAGTTTTCATGTTTAGAAGCCTTTTTATAAATTTAAAAATGTTAAATTGTTATTTACAAATTTTTCGCAATATTCTTGTGATAATTCTAAATTACTATGAAATTAAGTTCTACAAGAACCAACCATACTACTAGTATTTTTTTCAAAATATTTTATAGTATGTTCATAATCACAATAATATGAAGTAGTGTTAAATTTAATTTCTGTATCAAGTTCCTCTAATAAATAATCTAAAAAGTAATTTGCCCAAATTCGACCTTAAAACTATAATTGTTATCAGGAGAAGTTGCATCAAAGCCTAAGGATTCATCATAGACATAAAATGTTTAACTCGATGCTCTATTAATACAATAGTTTGGAATCAATTCAATTAAAATCGAATAACATATTTCATCTTCTTTTACAGCGTTATCTACATTTAAAATCAAAGAATATACCTTTTGAATTGGGTAAATTTTTGCAGTGTATTCTTCTAAGTAAGTTTCTTTGTCAGTGTAATCCGCCTCAAAAATTTGATCCGCTTTAATATTAGGCTCATATATCCCATTATAATATTTATATATAGAACAAATAGTTAATGTAGAAAATGTTATAGCCAAAATTAAAATTAGAAAAATTAATGATATTTTAAAAATTTTCATAAAAAATCACCTACTCACTTATTGTGTGAAATTTATTGCGTTTATAGTTACTTTACATAAAATACATTTATAAACTGTCATTCCGCCTGAAAAAGATGTGCTAAATTGATGTCTATCAATTTGTTTATATCCACACTCACAAATACTACCGAATTCCGTTTTGACTCATGAAGTTTTGATGCTTAGGTTCAAGAATTTTGAAATGTTTAATTTTAAATTAAATCTTACTAGAGTCATTTTTGCTCTCTTATGATTTTTCTTAAAGGAAGAAAAAAATTACAAAATTGCAATATTAATTGAGTTATTAAATTCTATCTTCGTTTTTCATAATCCTGACTCATTGATTTATCATGCTTAATTTTGTAAATACTTTTTCTTGTAGCAATAATAAAACACCCACTTTTCAGTGAGTGCAATTTTTATTTAATTTCAAATTTATAAGTCTATCAATTTCATCTTCAGAAAAAACAAGTATATCATTATCTAAAAATAATTTAGTAGTAATCCCTGGTCTATTTATTATACGAGAAGTAAATGTCCCATCGTATGAACGTTTTCCACATGACGGACTTTTATCTTTTAATAGGGCCTTGTGTATGTTCATTTCTTTTGCCTTATTTAAAGAAATCAGAGCACCTGCTTCGAAATTAAGAGTAACGTCTTTCCCTAATTTATTTATAACTTTAAAATCTTTAATTTCTGATGGTATGCGTGGCGTACTTAAACCTCCAAATACCTCTGGACAAATTGGAATCAAATTATAATATTTCATTAATTCTATAATTTTAGGGTTATAGTTGTTTTCGCCATTATATTTAACATTCATTCCTAGTAAGCAAGCACTTACTAATATATTTTCCATTAGAATACTTTCTTTCTAACAATTGTTTGATTACGATCTGCACCTACAGATATCATATCAACACTAACCTTAGTTTCTTTTTCAATGAATTCAATATATTTCTTTGCATTTTCTGGTAGTTCTTCAAAAGACTTACAGTTAGAAATATCTTCTTTCCAACCTTGTAAAACTGTATATACTGGTTTACATCTTTCAAATACAGCTAAGCATCCTGGTTCATAGTCAATTTGCTTTCCATCTAATTCGTAGGCAGTGCATACTTTAAGTTCATCAATTCCTGTAAGTACATCAAATAACATTAAACTCCAGCTAGTAACACCACTTAAGCGTACTGCATTCTTAAGTACAACAAGGTCTAGATATCCAACTCTTCTAGGTCTCTTTGTAACTGTACCATATTCATGACCTCTTTCGCGAATTAAGCTTGCAAGGTCTCCTTCAATTTCAGTAGGGAAAGGACCAGCACCTACACGTGTATTATAAGCCTTCGCAATACCTACAACCGTATTAATATATTTAGGCGCAATTCCTGCATTTAATGGAATTGAAGATGCGAGTGGACTTGAAGAAGTAACATATGGGAATGTACCATGATCTAAACAAAGCATAGCACCTTGAGCACCTTCAAAAAGTACCTTTTTGTCTTCTTCTAAGTATTTATTTAATAATACTGATGTATCACAAATAAAAGGAGATAATTCACGCGCATAGGACATGTATTCATTATATATTTCTTCTTCACTCACTTTATCTAAACCATACATTTCAAGTTCTTTATTCTTAATTAATAAAGCTTCATGAAGTCTTTCTTTAAAGAACTTTGGTTCAAGAAGATCTCCTACTCTAAGACCAATTCTACTTGCTTTATCAGTATAACAAGGTCCAATACCTTTTTTAGTAGTACCAATTTTCTTATCGCCCTTAAGGTTCTCACTTGCGCCGTCAAGCATCAAGTGATATGGCATAATTAAAGAAGCACGATCAGATATTTTAAGTTGATAATTTGTAATGCCTCTAGCCTCTAAACCATGCAATTCTTCTAAAAAAGCACGTGGATTTAAAACAACACCGTTTGCTACTACATTTACAATATGAGGATTAAAAATACCTGAGGGAATTGATTGCAAAGCGTATTTAACGCCGTCAATTACAATAGTATGTCCGGCATTATTTCCACCTTGATATCTAACAACTACATCAGCTTCACAAGCTAAAAAGTCTGTGATTTTTCCTTTACCTTCGTCGCCCCATTGGCTACCCATTACAACACAAGTACTCATAAATTTATCTCCTTAGTCAATATTTACTTCTTTGCTTTCTACACCTGTTAAATCTAACATATCACGTGCCACCCATACTCCGTTTGCACTAGCTTGTGCGAGTCCACGAGTAATACCAGCACCATCTCCGCCCACATATAGGCCACTTACCTTAGTCATAAACTTATTATTTACAATAGGACGAGATGAATAAAATTTAGCTTCTACGCCGTAAAGCAATGTATGTTCGTTTGCAATACCTGGAGTTATGTGATCTAAAGCTTCGATCATTTCAATAATTGATTTCATAGTATTATAAGGTAATACTAAGCCTAAATCGCCTGGTACAGCTTCTTTTAAACTAGGTTCAATGAAACCTTCTCTTAAACGTTTTTCAGTAGTTCTTCTACCCTTTAAGATATCTCCGTATCTTTGAACGATAACAGAACCACAAGATAATTGGTTAGCTAAACGGCTAACTTCATGTGCATACTCGTTTGGTTTATTAAATGGTTCACTAAACTTATGTGACACAAGAAGCGCAAAATTAGTATTATTTGTTCCAAGCTTAATATCGCCGTATGCATGACCATTTGCTAAAATAGTTCCTGAATGGTTCTCAACTACTACGTGTCCCGATGGATTTGAGCAGAATGTACGAACTTTTGTACCAACGCTTGTAGCGTAAACGAATTTACCTTCGTATAAATTTTCATTTATTTCTTCCATAACTAGATTTGATGTTTCAACACGTACACCAACGTCTACTTGATTGTTCTTAAGTCTAATACCGTGCTTTTTACATATATTTTCAAGCCATAGTGATCCGTCTCGGCCAACTGCTAAAAGCACTTTGTTTGTATCAATTACCTCGTCTCCAATTTGAACACCAACAACCTTGTTATCACTCACTAAAATATCATCTACTTTAGTGTTATAACGCATATCAATATGTTCATCTAGGTAATTATATATTTTCTTTAAAATTTCTTGGTTTGATTCTGTTCCTAGGTGTCTAACTTGGCTACGAAGTAATTTAAGGCCTGCGCCAATTGCTCTACGCTCAATATCTCGTACAACTTTTGTAGTAGGATCAGTGATAACTGTAGTAGCACCGTACTTAAGTTGAATATCATCAACGTATTTAATTAAATCAAGCACAGTTGAATCATCAAGATATTCAGTCATCCAACCACCAAACTCAGATGTAATATTAAATTTACCATCAGAGTAAGCACCAGCTCCGCCAAAGCCATCAGTGATTGAACAAGATGGATAACATCCTGAAATTCCTTCTTTATTTTGAGGACATTTAGATATCTTATGTTCTAAAACAGGACATCTTCTTTTATAAATATCATGTCCTTTATCTACTAACAATACTTTTAAATCTTTATTCTTTTCAACTAATTCATAAGCACAAAATATACCACAAGGGCCTGCGCCTACAATTACAACATCATATTTCATAAAAATACCTCATAAATCATTACGCTTAATTATATCAAATTTTATATAGCTTTAAAAGTTATTTATCAATTTTCTTCAAGAAAAAAAGACAGAAATCTAAATGATGAAATCTGTCTTATATATTAGAATAAAAAATCAATTAAACTCCGCTATAACTAGAGAAACCACCATCTATCGCAAGAGATACTCCTGTGATAAATCTAGCAGCTTTATCACTAATTAAGAAAAGGGTTGCGCCAACAAGATCATCAAGTTTTCCTAGTTCGTTCATTGGTGTTGCGGCTAAGATCTTATGTGTTCTCTCAGTAGGATTACCGTTATCATCAAATAATAACTTCTCATTTTGAGTTGTTCTAAAGAATCCCGGCGCAATCGCATTAACTCTAATATTTAAATGAGAGAAATGAACCGCTAACCATTTAGTGAAATTATCAATACCAGCCTTTGCGGCACTGTACGCAACTGTCTTAGTTAAAGGTAAGATAGCAGCCATACTTGAAATATTTAGTATAGAACACCCACTTCTTCCTACCATGTCTGAAGCAAACACTTGGCATGGTAAAAGAGTACCAATAAAGTTCAAATTGAATACTGATTCTATACCAGTTTCATCTAAATTAAAGAATGTTTTGATGTCCTTTTTAGAATCGCTGATTTCTGCATACTCATTATCAGTATTTGCTGCACTATTGTTTCCACCAGCTCCATTTATTAAAATATCACAAGGTCCAAAATCAGCTAACACTTGTTTGTGTACTTTCTCTAAAGATTCTTTATCAACAACATTACATTCATAGCTTTTAGCTATTCCGCATTCTTTAATAATCTCTTCAGCCACAAGATCAGACTTTGCCTTAGTTCTGTTTAAAAGTGCAACTTTTGCATTACACTTAGCTATAGCTTTAGCTAAATGTGAACAAATAACGCCACCTGCACCTGTTATAACTACTACTTTATTACTTAAATCAATATTAAATGGTAATTCCATATTATACACCTCTATTTTATAAACATTTTACTACATTTAAAATTTAGGTTCGGAAAAATTAACTATTATTTATATAGTTCTTCTAAAAACTTAGATAATACAATTAAATATTTATTAGGATCTTTTTTCTCTTTAGTATAAGTAATAACTATTTGCTTGTTAATGTATTTTAATCTAATGTTTTTATCTATTTTGTTACTTGTTTCAAACAATTTATTTCCATCAAGCTTACTACTTTCTTCTTTAGTGAAATAAAGGCTAACTTCATATTCACCCGATTCAATGTGTTCTACATTGTGTAAATTAATTAAATTAGTAAATAGTTTTTCATACATATAATATTTAATTGTATCATCATACATACCAAATCTATCAATAAGTTCATTTGACAATATTTCTACATCATTTAAACTGTTAAGTTTATCAATTTTCTTATGTATTTCGATTTTAACTGCTTCGTTTGCAATATAATTAGAACTAATTGTACGTGATACAAGTTGAACATTTCGTGGCTTAATATCTTCGATTTTTTGTTTTTGACCTTGGTCTTTGACTTTATCAATTTCTTCATTTAAGATTTGCATAAATGTCTCAAGGCCAACGCTCGTAATAAAGCCTGATTGTTCACCACCAAGCACATCACCAGCGCCTCTTATAGCTAAATCACGCATCGCAATTTTATAACCACTACCAAGTTCATTAAACTCTTTGATAGCTTCAAGGCGTTTCTTAGTATTTTCGGTCAACACTTGATCTTTTGTATACATTAAATATGCATAGGCAATTCTATCGCTTCTACCGACTCTACCACGAAGTTGATAAAGTTGGGAAAGTCCTAGACGTGTCGCATCGTCTACAATAAGTGTGTTACAATCAGGAATATCTATACCTGTTTCAATAATAGTAGTACATACAAGAACATCATACTCGTGGTTAATGAAGTCATTTATTTTGTTTTCTAACTCATTTTTATCCATTTGTCCGTGAGCTATACAAATTCGTGCTTCAGGTACAAGTTTTTGAATCGTATCAGCTTTCTCTTCAATTGTTGAAACAAAATTATACATGTAAAATACTTGACCGCCCCTAGCCATTTCACGTGTAATCGCGTCTTTTATAATTGCATCGTTACGCTCTAAAACATATGTTTGAATAGGGTATCTATTTTTAGGAGGAGTTTCAATCATTGATAAATCTTTCATACCCGCTATAGACATTTGAAGTGTACGAGGAATAGGGGTTGCACTTAATGTGATAGTATCAACGTTCGCTTTTATTTCTCTTATTTTTTCTTTATGCATAACGCCAAATCTTTGTTCCTCGTCTATTATAAGTAAACCTAAATCTTTATATACAAAATCACTAGATAAGATTCTATGTGTTCCTATTAATATATCAATATTTCCTTCTTTTAAATCATTTATAATTTGAGTTTGATTCTTACGGCTTACAAATCTATTTACAAACTCAACTCTAACACCAAAACTTTCCATTCTATTTTTAAATGTATGATAGTGTTGTTGAACAAGAATTGTAGTAGGGGCTAAAAGTGCAACTTGTTTTGAGTTTGATACAGCTTTGAATGCAGCACGAAGAGCCACTTCCGTCTTACCATAACCAACATCTCCGCAGATAAGTCTATCCATAACCTTATCGCTTTCCATGTCGCGTTTAACATCATTTATTGCTTTTTCTTGGTCACTTGTTAATTCGTATGGAAAACTTGTCGCAAATTCCAAATCAAGTGTTGTATCAGGTTCAAAAACATATCCAACTTCTTTTTGTCTTTGACTATACATATTTACAAGCTTATCAGATATATCTTTAACACGTGCTCTAACTTTTTCTTTAGCTTGATGCCACTTGTTACTCTTTAGTTTATTTATTGTTACGTTATCAGTATCACCTGTGTTAAACTTTTCAATTCTATTTATTTGTTCAAGAGGAATATAAAGACTACCATCTTCATATCTTATTTTTAAATAGTCTCTTAGTTTATTATCGTTAGTTAGAGTTTGAAGACCTTCATAGACACCAACTCCATAATCAAAATGAACTACATAATCATTTAATTTAAGTTCGTTATAATGGCTTACCTTAGTAGTATTTTTATAAACCGATTTATATTTAGGACGTTTAAAAGAATATTTATTATCAAATAAACGACTTTCATTAATTATAGTTATTTCTTTATCATTTAAAGATAAATTAAAGAAAGATTCTTTATAAATAATATTTACTATATCTTTTTTAATATCACTTATACGGCTAACTGAATTGTAAGGGATAGAATTTTCAAGTAATATATCTTTTATTCTAACTAGTCGAAGTTCGGAGTTTATTAGCAATACCAATGTATTTTTACTTAACTCTAAAACATTTTTTACAATAACTTCCGGAATACCTTTCATCTCTTCTATTTGTGATAATTTAGGGTCAAGTCCTTTGCTAAAATACTCTATAACAGTCTCGCATTTAACACTAGATCTTTTTATTAATTCTTCAAGTGGGTAATAATTTTCTAAAGAAAATAAATTAGATAAATTAACTGACTCATAGTATTCTTTTAGATCACTTATCATCTTTTTGTTATCACTTACTAGAGAAGACATGTCATAAAGATAAATTTTATTTTTATCACTAAAATCAAATATTGTTGTTTTAGACTCATTAAAGAATCTTATATAACTATTTAAGTTATCTAAATTATTCATTAGGTTTAGATTATTAATATCATTATCAAACTTAGTGCTTTCCTCTAAACTTAAATTTAAACTACTTTTGTACTCTTCTACTTTTTTTAAAGCACTACTTAAATCGTTATGATTATAGAAAAGTTCAAAAACTGGGATTAAAGAAAAACTATTAACCTCTTTGATAGATTTTTGTGTCTCAATATCAAATTCTTTTATGGTTTCTATCGTTGTATCAAAGAAATCTAGGCGTAGTGGCGCATTATAGTTTAGCGGGTATATATCAAGGATTTCTCCTCTTTTACTAAATTCACCTGTACGAGTTACAGTATATGTAGCCTTATATCCTATTTCCGTTAAGTAAGTGCATAGTTCATTAGGCTCTACATCCATATCTTTTCTAATTGTACGTATAGATTCTATCCACTTTTTTGGCTCTAGTTCATACTTAATAGCACTATTTAAATTCATTATTACAATATATTTCTTAGTTTTATCAAGTAATGAAATTATAGTGTTGATGCGCTCATATTTAAAGTCCCCTGACATTGTTAGGATTTCTTCTGCTATAAGCTCATCTCCTGGAAAAAAAAGCACAGACTCATCCGATACGATTAAAGTAAGCTCATCATATGCTTTTTGTGCTAAATATAAGTTAGGATAAACGACAAATATTGTATTATCATGCTTATAAAAGTCACTTACAACACATGATAAGAAGAACTCTTGGTTTCCGTGCTTAATATCTACATTTTCCTTATTTATTACATCATCTATAATATTAATTTTTGATACATAATCTAAAATCATATTAACCTCCTAAGACAAAAAGGCTTATTCTTTCGAATAAGCTTATTTTATTTAGTTAAATCTAGTGCCATTTTTTGAATATCTTTGTGTGATAAATAATCATATAAAGAGTCCGCAACTTTGTTAAATGCAACTTCTATTTTATCTTTATCGTCTCCATTAAAATGGCCTAAAACATAGTCGACAACAGGAATAAATTTATCACGAGAAATACCAATTTTAATGCGATTAAATACATCTGTATTTAAATGTAAAATGATATTTTTTAGTCCGTTGTGACCCCCAGCACTGCCTTTTGTTCTAAATCTTAGTTTTCCAACTTCCATGTCTAGATCATCACAAATTACTATAAAATCTTCAATATCAATCTTATAGTAATTCATAACTAAACTAACAGCTTCGCCTGATAAATTCATATATGTAGTAGGTTTAAGTAAAATTACTTTTTCACCCATTACATTTGTCATAGCGATAAGGCCTTTAAATTTAGGTTCTAAACTAAAAGTTACATTCAATTTTTGGGCTAAAATGTCAATTGTAGAAAAACCAACATTATGTCTAGTGCCTTCGTATTCATTACCTATATTTCCAAGACCTACAATAAGTTTCATTATAATAATTCTCTCTTTGACTTATCGTATGAATATGTAAATAATCCAGATAATGGTTCATTATGGACAATTCTATTAATTGCATGTCCTAATAATTTACCAACAGATAAAACTTTAATCTTATCAGACTTCTTATCCTCGCCTTGTCTAATTGTGTTAGTAACAACAACTTCTTTTAATTCAGATGCGTTAATACGTTCAATAGCAGGACCTGATAAAACACCGTGAGTTGCAAGTGCATAAATGTCTTTAGCTCCGTTTTTCTTAAGTGCAGCAGCTGCAGCACAAATAGTACCAGCTGTATCAATCATATCATCAATCATAACGCAGTTCATACCTTCTACGTTACCAATAATATTCATAACTTCAGCCTTATTAGGTTCAGGACGACGCTTATCAATGATTGCAATTGGAGCCTCTAAAACCTTAGCTAATTCACGAGCACGAGTAACACCACCATGGTCTGGCGAAACAACACAAACATTTTCAAGTTTCTTATCTAATAAATAGTTAGAAAGTGTAGATAAACCCATTAGGTTATCAACAGGAATATTGAAGAAACCTTGAATTTGAGCAGCATGGATATCCATAACAATAACACGATCAGCTCCAGCTTTTTCAATTAAATCAGCTACAAGTTTAGCGCTGATTGGTTGACGGCTCTTAGCTTTTCTGTCTTGTCTGCTATATCCGTAGTAAGGAATAATTAAATTAATTGTTTTAGCACTAGCTCTTTTAAGTGCATCACACATAATTAATAATTCCATTAAATGATCATTTGCAGGCGCACTTGTAGGTTGTACTACAAATACATCGCATCCTCTTACTGTTTCATCAATGTTTACATTGATTTCACCGTCCGCAAAGTGTAATACTTGGCACTTAGCTAGAGGTAAGCCTGAGAACTTTGAAATTTCTTCTGCTAGTTCTGGGTTTGCGCTTAAAGCAAATAATTTTGTTTTGTTTTCCATGATTAAATTTTATCTCCTATTATTAAAACTTTTATCATTTTTATTATACAGCAAATAAAAAGTTTTTAAAGAGTTTATTATGTGAAAACATTTACAAGAAGTTAGTAAGTTACTTATTAATACACAATTTGGATTTTAAATAAACTTCTTTACAATTTCTTTACAATTGTTTACAAGTGTTAGATAGATTAAAAATTTTTATGAAAATAAAATATAGGTGTCTAAGGAGAAAAAGGCAAATATATGAAACATTTAATTAAAAATTTAACTATAGGTTTATCAATGATTGGAACAATTGCATTTGTTGCTTCATGTTCTAATAATCAAACAAGTACAGAAACTTTTGATACATCAAAAAAAATAACTGCATACACAAGAGATACAACAAGTGGTACAAGAGATGGTTTCTTCACTAAAATTGGCATGTCTAAACAAAAAGCAAGTAACGAAGGTTTAGTTGAAGGATATGTTGAAGTATCTTCAAACGGAGATATGGTAAATAGAATTAAACAAGATGAATACGGTATCGGTTATATATCTTTATCAAGTTTAGAATCTTCAGGGTTAAACGGATTAAAGTATGACAATGTAATACCAAGCGAAGAAAACGTACTTAATGGAACTTATGAATTGACTCGTAACTTCAATTATGTAATTCGTGCTGACTATGAGTCTTCAAGCAAAGTAGGCCAAATTGTTGATGCATTTGTTGCATATTTATCAACATCTACTGCAAAAGCAATAATCAAATCAAACGACGGAATTTTAACTATTAATGCATCTGATAAATCATGGGATGATATTAAAGCAAATTACCCAATATGTACTGAAGATAATAGTTCTATTAAAGTAGTATTTGGTGGTTCTACATCAGTAGAAAAGATTGCAAAAAAACTTACAGCCGCATTTTCACCACTATGTGGAAACTTCGTAGCCGAGCATAATCATACAGGAAGCGGAGATGCGTTTAAGCACACTCAAGGAGAACAAAAAGATGCGGCTACAGGAAAACTTGACGTTGGTTTCTTATCTCGTGAATTTGAATCTAATGAGACAGTAGTTGCGGGTACTTCAGGTAAAATTTGTACTGATGCAATTGTAGCAGTTGTAAACTCTAAAAACCCTCTTACAAACATTAATAGCACTACTTTATCTGATATTTATAAAGGAAATAAAACTTTATGGAATCAAGTAATAGCTTAGGTTATATAGATAAAGAAAAAATAGAACTTAAAGCTAATAATAAGACTAGATCGGACAAGCTTGTCCGAGCTTTCTTATTTATATTAACGCTTTTAAGTTCTTCTGCCGTAATATTCATTGTTACATTTATTGCAATTAAAGGTATTAAACCGTTTTTTACTACATACACTGTTGATTCTGTTCCTATTAGAGTAAACTTTTGGTCTTTTTTAACAGGATCAGCATGGACTGAAAGTTCTGATAAAGGTTTTGGTGCTGGCTTTATTCTAGTAAACAGCATCTATGTTACATTCTTAACTATTTTACTTACAGCTCCTATTTCTATAATGACTGCACTTGTAATTGTTAAAATGAGTCCTAAAGTTGTTGGCAGTATTTTAAATACAATTATAGAAATCCTTGCTGCTATACCTTCTGTAATTTATGGTATGTTTGGTCAAGCTAAAATTACTGTAATGGTTAAGAAAATATCTGATTTATTTAATCTACAGTCAGCTGGTGGACTATCTACACTCTCTAGTGTCTTAGTTCTAACAATTATGAGTGTTCCTACTGTTACAATGTTATCTATAACTGCAATTAAATCAGTTAATAAAAACTTAGAACTTGCAAGTTTGGCCCTTGGTGCAAGTAAAAGCGAAACTAATTTTAAAGTCGTATTAACAAGTGCAAGAAGCACTATATTTGCTGGTTTAATATTAGGAGTAGCGCGTGCACTAGGAGAGGCAACAGCTGTAACTATGGTGTGCGGAAACGCAGGTAGTGGTCCTAACTTTAACCTCTTCTTAACTACACGTACTCTTACTACAACTATGTTATCAGGTTTTAGTGAAGCTACAGGACTAAAATACGACATTCGTTTTTCAGTAGGGCTACTACTTATCATAATTATTCTACTGTCTAACTTGTTGCTTAATTTTATTAACAAAAAATTATCAAAAGGAAATACAAAACAATGATAAATTCTAACAGAAAACTTAGGAGTGTAAAAGATGTTTTAAGAAATACATTCTCATACGTTTTTTCCTCTTTTGGTGTACTAATTTTATTATTCATATTAATTTTTATATTTAGTCAGGGAAAAAGTATTTTATCTTTAAAGTTTATTACATCAAACTACAACATAAAAACAGAAACACTAACGCTAAACTATGTCTCTAAAACAGATACATTTAAAAATCCTAATATAGACGGAGTTTATTTTGCAAGTAATTACGGAGTTGGCTTCTCTGATTCTTATGATAATAACAAGGAGGCAATCGTAATTGTTTCATATATTGATAATACATCTCCTTTTAACAATATGAAAAAAAGTAGCGACTCAACGTATGTAGAGATTAAAATAGGGGAAAGTATCGATAACTGTTTACTTATAAAAGGGGAAGAAATAATTCTTGCAAGTGCTAAAGATGGCGCGAAAAAAATGGCCTCATGTTTTGAATATTCAACAAGCATTAGTTCACTTACAGTTTCCACACTTGGTGGTGGTATTAGAGGTAGTTTAATATCTACACTGCTTGTAGTAGGTTTAACTCTTCTTTTTGCACTTCCCTTAGGTATATCTTCTGCCGTGTTTTTATCATTTTTTGCCAAAAATGAACGATCAAAAAACATACTAACTAGTTTAATAGATTTAGCTGGTGGTATTCCTTCTATTATTTACGGTTTAGCAGGCGCAATCATCTTTGTTCCTATATTAAACAAGATTGGATTAACTGATGGTGGCTCTTTAATTTCCGGTAGTCTAACATTAAGTTTATTACTATTACCAACAATTATAAAAACTACTATGGAAGCTATAAAAACCGTTTCTGACTCATATATGAGTGCAAGCCTAGCCCTTGGCGCAAGCCAATCTCAAACAATATTTAAAGTAATGTTGCCAAATGCCTTGCCTGGTATTTTAACTGCGATTTTACTTTCAATTGGAAGAATTATTGGTGAAAGTGCAGCTTTAATTTACGCCGTAGGTAGTGCAATAAAGGACAAAATTATTTTAACAGAATCAAGTGCTACTCTTGCCATACATATTTGGAGTTTATGTGCCGGAGAAAATCCTAATTATAACGCAAGCTCGGCTGTTGCAATCATCATATTACTAATAGATTTAATACTAAATTTATTAGTTAAACTAATATCTATTAAATTTGTTAAGAAATTCAAGAGGTAATTTATGGAACAAATACTAAAAAAAGAAAACGATGTAATTCTAAATAATGTTAATGATACATTAAAAAATGATAACCACCCAATAATTTTTGATTGCAAAAATGTCGATTTATCATACGGGGATCACAAGGTATTAAAAAATATTAATTTAGAAATTAGAAAGAAGACTGTAATGGCTTTTATCGGACCTTCAGGATGCGGTAAATCTACATTCCTACGTTGTTTAAATCGTTTAAATGACTTAATCCCTACGTGTAAAATAACAGGGGAAATTAATTACTTACAAGAAAACATTAATTCATACAACCCAATGGTACTTCGAACTATGGTAGGTATGGTATTTCAACAACCAAATCCGTTTCCTATGTCAATTTATGATAATGTCGCCTACGGCCCAAGGTGCCAAGGTATAAAGAAAAAAGAAATATTAGATAAGATTGTAGAAAAAGCCTTGCGTGCTGCTTCTTTATACGAAGAAGTTAAAGATAGACTTAAAGAATCAGCGCTTGGAATGAGTGGTGGTCAACAACAACGACTTTGTATCGCGCGCACTATTGCAATGGAACCTGATGTAATTTTAATGGACGAACCTACAAGCGCACTTGATCCTATCGCAACGAAAAAGATTGAAGATTTAATTAGTGAACTTAAAAAGAATTATACAATAATTATTGTTACACATAATATGCAACAAGCAACACGTATCTCCGACTATACATCATTTTTCATGTTAGGCGAACTTGTTGAAACAAATACTACTGAAGAATTATTCTCTCACCCTAGAGAAACTAAAACAAAAGATTATATCACAGGAAGGTTTGGTTAGTTTATGGATATTGAAGTAGAAATTAAACAATTAGATAATTTGATTAAAGAAATGTCTGGAATTGTTGAGAGGAATTTAAATTACGCACTAGATGTATATAAAAATTACGACCCACTAAAAGATTATAAGGTAATTGATGACGAAAAAGTTAACGCTTATGAGAGATGGGTGGAAACAGATTGTCTTCACTTAATGACTAAAGAGCGCCTTTATGCAGACGACTTAAGAAAAGTAACTGGTATTATGTCTTTAGTACAAGATATAGAGCGTCTAGGAGACCACGCAAAAGACATTTTACAATTTTCTTTACGTTTAAGAAAAGCAAATAACGATAATTCACGTATTTTATCTTTAATTAAATTTGTAATGAATATGGTTCATGATTCAATTTACTCTTATATTAACCGTGATATATTGCTTGCGCGTGACACAATAAAGCGTGACGACCACGTAGATTTTGAGTATGAAGAAATTCTTCTAGATTTAATTAAAGATGAAGAAAGAAACAACAAAATCTCAAGTTATTATACAGTTTATACAGCTCTTGTTGTTAAATATTTAGAGCGTATCGCCGACCACTCAACAAATATTGCTGAATGGGTAATTTATATAATTAACGGATATTATAAAGATAAACAAATAATCTAATTTATTTGATACATTTCCTTTATAGTAGTAAAATTAAAATTAATTGGAAGGTATGTGTATGAAAGTAATATATTCACTTGAAGATGATTTAGATATTCAAAAAATTTTAAATGTTTCTCTCAAAAAAGTAGGATATGATGTCCATTCTTTTTCTGAGGCTTCTACTTTTCTTGAAGCATTTTATAGCAAAACACCTGATATGTGTTTGCTTGATATAATGTTGCCGGATGCGAGTGGAATAGACGTATTAAAGCATATTAGATCTAATAGTTTATACGATGATGTAGAGATTATTATAATATCTGCAAAACGTATGACTTTAGACAAAATCGAGGGATTAGATAGTGGTGCTGATGACTATATTGAAAAACCTTTTGATATTCTTGAACTAATTAGTAGAATAAATGCTAGATTTAGAAAATCTAAAACTGAATTAGTATATAATGATATCAAATTAAATGAATCTTCTCACTGCGTGTATAAAGGTGAGAGAGAAATTGATTTAACAAATATGGAATACAATATATTGCGTCTTTTGCTCACACACAAAGCGTGTGTTATAAAACGTGAAGAAATTAATCAAGCGCTCTACCAAACAGATAACACTATTGAATCTAGATCAATCGATATGCATGTCGCAAGTCTTAGAAAGAAATTAAATGATAAAGATGGTTCTATTATTAAAACTGTTTACGGAGTGGGGTATATAATCGGATAAAATGAAGAAAAAATTATTTTTATTACACGGCTTTATTATAATAGTAAGTCTTTTAATACTATTAATCTCAAGTATCTTTATTATCGAAGATTTAAACAAAAAAAATTGTGAAACCACCTTGCACGAATCGCTAGACATGACGCGTAATGTGTTAACAAATGCAGATAGTGATGACTTAACTTCAAATATAAAAAGTGCCTCTAATTCTATTACTTCTTCTTTTAAAAATATCCGTTTAACTATCATTGACATGTCAGGTAACGTTATAAGTGATTCTTCTAAAGACACTATTGAAGAGAATCATTTAAACCGTGAAGAAATAGAAAATCTAGGAACAATCGTTATTCGATATTCTTCAACTCTTGATACAAATATGATGTATCTAGCAGGAATTTATACAGAAAATGAAAATACATTATACATACGTGTTTCTATGCCTATGAGCGCTGTAAGTAGTGCAGTCAAACAAAATATATGTGTAGCTGTACTTTTGTTTATAATAGTTTTACTTTTAAATTTACTAATAGACTTTAAATTTATAGAATCTTCTTTTAAGCCTTTAAAACGTGAAATAAATAGACTTAACTATATTGTTACAGGAGATTATTTAACACCTAGCGAAATTGAAATTGATTCCTTAAGTAATGAAGTAGATAAAACTAAAGATTTAATTGAGGAAAAAATAAACTCCCTTAACAAGGAAAAAGAAAAACTAAATTACATATTGAATTCTATGCAACAAGGATTAATAATAGTAGACAAAAACATGAATGTAATACTTGTAAATGAATTCATTAAGCACCTTTTTTCTTACAAAGAAAAAGAAAATGATTCATTATTAAACATTACTATAATGCCTGAGTTTAGTTCTATCTTTCGAGAATCTTTAGAAAAAAAAGAAATTGAATGTGAAGTTGATATTGCTTCAAGAAATTATCTTCTTCAAGCTAAAACTTTAGAAACAAGTTCTTTAAACAACGGAAATATTCTTGTTTGTATATCAGTCTTTGATATAACAAACGAAATCAATTTAAAACATGCAAAAAAAGATTTCTTTGCAAATGCCAGCCACGAACTAAAAAGTCCATTAACAAGTATTATTGGTTATTCTGAGATGATAAAAAATGGGTTCGTATCTACTAAAGAAGATATAGATTCTTCGCTTGATAGAATATTAGCTGAAGCTAAAAGAATGAACGAAATAGTTATTGAAATGTTAGAATTATCTAGACTTGAGACAAAGGATGTCCTTAGTAATAAAGAGAATAATTCTATAGATGACACTATTAATAAAGTAGTAAATGTGTTCAGGCAAAACCTACTTGATAAGAATATCGAAGTTATAAAAAATGATGAAGATTTTAATGTCTTTATGACAAGTGAGGATATTTATTCATTAGTAAAAAATATAATTGAAAATGCAATAAAATATAACAAAGACAATGGTAAAATTTTTATAAATATTAATGCAATTGAGAGAACATTAGAAATAAAGGATACCGGTATAGGAATTCCTGATAAGTATAAAGATAGAATTTATGAACGTTTCTTTAGAATTGATAAAGCTCGTAGCAAATCCCTAGGCGGTACAGGTTTAGGTTTAAGTATCGTTAAACATATTTGTGCCAATAATGAAATTAAAATTAATCTAGATTCTAAAGAAGGCCAATATACAAGTTTTAAATTCTTGTTTAAATAGAAAACACTCTAGGAAGCAAAACTTCTTAGAGTGTGTTTTTTAATCTATATTTATAAATTTAGTTAAGATATAGGTAAAATATTTACTATTTTCTTTCCTTATTGTTTCTAATTCTTCCTTATTTTGAGACACCACATATATAGTAGAACCACTACCTGACATTAATGCTTTCTTTTTAAAATTGATACTATCAGATAATTTTTTTAGTTTTGAATTAAGCATAAAAGCTGGCTTTTCAAGATCATTAAATATATTTTCATAAAACAATTCTATGTTTCTTGTCTTAATACTTTTAGTAACATTCTCGTGATTTTTTACATGGTCAATGTTAGATACTTCATATCTTTGATATATTTCTTTTGTTGAACAACCAAATGGCGGCTTTATAAGAAGAACGTACCACTCAGGCATGTCTAAATCCAGTAATTCTACATCAGTTCCACGACCTTGGCAAAAAGAAGGCTTAGAGTATATACAATAAGCTATGTCCGAACCTAAAGAAGTAGAGATTTCAGCTAATTCAGCTAAAGTTAGATCAAGTTCAAATAGTTTGTTTATACCTCTTAAACAAGCAGCACAATCGCTAGATCCACCGGCCAATCCTGCTTCTTGCGGTATTGATTTTTTTAGTGTTATTAAAACACCACCTTTTAGATTATACTTTTCAAACATTAAAGTAGCAGCTTTATAAACAATGTTATCTTCTGGATTAATATCTGAATTATCAAGTAAAATTATACCTTCATTAATACGTTCAAAAGTTAGTGTATCATAAAGATCAACAGGGACCATGATTGTTTTAATATCATGAAATCCCTCACTGTTTGTATCTCCTACTTCTAGTGTTAAATTAACTTTCGCATAAGCTTTTTCTTCAATCATCTTATTCCTCACTTAAATAATCAGATAGATCAACAAAATCTTTTACACTTAACTCTTCGCTTCTAATAGATGCTTCAAAATTGTGTATTTCAATAAACTTAAGTACTTTTTCTTTATCATAACCTGTATTTTTTAAATTATTAACTAAAGTCTTTCTTCTCATAGAGAAGGCATCTCTAATTAATTTATAGAAAAAATCCTCATTTATTGCTTTATAAGGTAGTTTATCATAAACATCTAGTCTAATAACTGCGCTATCAACGTTAGGCTTAGGAATAAATATATTTCTACTTATTCTAAGAGCCTTTTTAGCACTAGCTTTATACTGGATTAATACAGATAAACTGTTATAATCTTTTACATCAGGTTTTGAACAAATTCTATCCGCTACCTCTTCTTGCATCATCATTGTATAAGACTTAATCTTATTAGTTTCAGATAGTAATTTTAATATAATTGGAGTAGTAATGTAGTAAGGCAAATTTGCGACTAAACATATTTTGTGTTTCATATCAAAATGTTTAGCTATTTCTTCTTCAATATTTACTTTTAAAATATCATTATGAACTAAGGTGAAGTTAGAATAATCTTTAAATAACTCACCAAGTATTGGGATTAAATCATCGTCTACTTCATAAGAAACAACTTTATGAGCTTCTTTTAATAAAGGTAAAGTTAAACTACCAAGTCCTGGCCCTATTTCAATAACATCACAGTCTTTAATATCTGCAACATTAACAATAGAATTTAAGACATTTTCATCTTTTATAAAATTTTGTCCGAATTTCTTTTTAATATAAAAATCATTATCGCGTAATAATCTATTTATAGCTTCATAATTACCAGTACTATTCTTCATCTAATTCACCTATAATATGTTCTATTTCTTTCTTGCTTATTCCAAGCGCATTTACTCTTTTTAAGAAAGTCTTTGCGTTAGGATTACCTATATTTAATCTATTCGAAACTTTTCCTCTTAGTATATTAGAGTTCTTGTTCCCTACAAGACCTAAATCTAAAAGAAAATCATACGTAATATCTGAACTAAGTTTTTCATAACCAAACATATACGTATCAAGTGCTTCTTTTATAAGCTCTCCGGGCGCATGTTCAATACCTACTTTTTTCTTGTTTTTAGATATACAAGGTTTTTTAGGTAAAAATAAATCGATTGCGCTTGGCACTGCTTCGTGAATCTTAGCGCGAATTCTTTCTCCTGGGTAGTCTGGATCAGTAAATACTAAAATGTTATAGTTTTCTGCGTAATTTTTTAACATATCTAAAGTCATTTTAGAAATTTCTGAACCGTTCGTAGTAATAACAAACGCATCATTATATATTTTTTTTATTCTTTCTTCGTCATGAATTCCTTCAACAACAATTAAACTTTTTTTCATACATTTAATCTTTCTTTATAATAAAATCTAATTACTTTTCTCTTTCCACTTGAAATTAAACCCTCAATTATTTTAGAGTATGCAACTAAATCAACAACTCCGTCATCTTTTAAAATCAATACATTATTTAGTGTACTACTAGACTCAAGATAGGCAACCTGTGAGACTGTCACTACTTTTTTAAAGCAATTAGGAAGATAACTATATTTATCGATTATCTTGTCTAAATCACTTATATCATCTATTTCGATACACTTAAACAAACAGCGCGATTCTATTGAGTTTGCTAGTTCTCTTAAAACTTCATCACTACTTCTTAACATTTTTTTTACCATTGATGAAATATAACCATCATCTAGAAAAATATAGGACTTAATATCTTTATTATCATCTAAGAAATTAAGAAAATCCGGATATTCTTCTTTCTTAATAAGTCCTTTTTTATATAATTCATATATACGCATGTATAATGTTTCAAGCAATAAATCATATCCTTTTGCAGCCTTGTGGTAATATACTTGCCAGTACATATGATACCTAGCCATTATATAGCTTTCAAGAGAATTAACTGAAGATTCCTTAAAATATAATTTATTGTCTTTTATAATCATTGATCTAATGATTCTATCTCTATCAATAGCGCCGTATGTAGCACCTGTAAAATATGCATCACGTACTAAATAATCCATTCTATCAACGTCTACTTGCGAACTTATTAGTGTCTCTAGTAGTGGAAATTTCCCCTTGTGAAGTAAAATATTTGTTACATCTAGAGGTTTTATGCCATTACTTTCTAAAATATGTCTAATTTCAAGTTCACTAGATTCAATAATTAAAGCCCCTAAAGACTCATGAGATAAACTTGTAATCTCTTCAAAGGCATGACTATACGGACCATGTCCTATATCATGAAGCAAACTTGTAACAAGGAATAATACTCGTTCGTACTCACTAATATTTGAAAATCCTTGTACCTCACTTATGATGAGACGCGCACATTCATAAGTTCCGAGTGAATGGGTAAAACGTGAATGTTCAGCTGTAGGGAAGACTTCAAGAACACCTGACAATTGATGAATTCGACGTAATCTTTGGAATTCTTTTGTATCTATTAATTCCATAATGACTTTATATTCAACTTTAATAAACCCATATATTGGATCTCTAAAAACCTTAACTTTATCTAATTTTTGCATATTTTCACCTAATTCATTATACCATATTATTTAATTGTTATATAATATAAATATGAGGTATAAATTATGTGCGTATTTTGTAAAATAATAAATAAAGAGATTCCATCTTCTACTGTTTATGAAGATGCCAATGTTTTGGCTATTCTAGATTTGAGTCAAGCCACTTATGGTCATACATTAGTTATGCCTAAAAAACATGTAGAAACATTTTTAGATCTTGATAAAGACACATTAGAACATGTTTTTAGTGTAACACAAGATTTAGCTATTAAAATTAAAGATAATCTAGGCGCAAGTGGTATAAACATCGTTAACAATTCTTATCCTGTAGCCGGACAAAGTGTTATGCATATGCATGTACACATTGTTCCTAGATACAGTGAGAGTGATGATTTTAAAATAGTTAATGTCGATCACTCATCTACTATTAAACTAGATGAGGTTTTAGCTAAAATAAACCACTAATTTGAGGGCATTAGTCCTCATTTTTATTTTATACAAACATAATTAAATAAATTGGCATCGTTATCGAGTCATCTTTTTCTATACATATTTTGATGTTTTTAATTTGTTATCCACGTCACATTTAGCCGCATCATCTTTATAATAAGTAAATGTTTGTGTTTGTACTCTTCTCAAATTTATAACGTTTCTATTAATTACATATTCTTTCACTGCATCAGGCAAACCTCCTGATATTAAATAATCTTTAAATAAAGAAAGTGTTTTAACATGTATAGATTCTTCTACTTGGCTTTTATTTGTAAAACAATCTTTTAAATACTGAATTTTTTCACTAGAAAAATTATGGTGTCCTCAAAATTTCCTAGCATATCACCATACATTGAACCAATGGTTATATGAAACACTTTAGTTGATTTAACATCTAAAAACGACTGTTCATTTTTGTAATCACTTTTTAAATCGATTTCAATATAATTTTTAAATTTTTCTTTGCAGTTTCTCTAATAATATAACTTTTACCAATTTGTCTTGCTCCATCGACCACAATTATTTTTTGATCAGCGTTTTGATAATGCTCAAAAATTTCTCTTCTATTTTTCTTCTAAACATATACGATTCCTCTTATCTTCAAAAATATTTCACAATGAAAAATCGGTTTTTCCAAAAATAACGAAAAAATGGCACTTTAATTGCCATTATTTACTCTAAGTTTCAACTCTTCTGCCACTTCTTTATATTCAGCAATTTGACGCAATGCTTTTTTTAATTGTTGACTTACATTTGCCTTAGAACAGTTAAGAGTTTTTGCAATTTGAGAGGGTTTCATTTTCTTTGTATTAAGTCCAAAATAAGAAACAACATACAATAATCTTTTATCAGTTAATTTAACCTCTCTCTTTAATTCTTCTATTAGTTCCTTATCAGTTAATTTAAAATAAATTTCCTCATCTTTATCATCTAAAATCTCGCTAGTATTGTTATAAAAGTAAAAATACTTATCAACAGTGCTATTCTTTTTAATATCAAACTCTTCTTTAAATATTTTTTTAGCTTCATCTAAAGAATAAAGATTAAATAATTCTTTTGCACGTCTAATCTTTATTTGCGTACCTTTTCCTCGTTTAATTTCTGCATTGTTATTGATTGTATCATACAAGGTATACTTCAAATTAGAATTTAAATATGCTTTAATGGGAACGTCTTTATTTATATCGTATTTTTTTATTAGTTTCTCACAAGCTATTAAACAGTTTTGATATAAATCTTCATAGTTTATATTGTGTATATTTATTTTTTTTATTTGACTATTGATAAGTTTTTCAAGTTCTGAAGAAGATAATAGTTTATCTAAGGCACTATTAGATTTATTCTTTTTTAAATAAATATTATATAAATCTTCAATTTCACTTGTCATATTCTAACCAAAACGCTTCTAGACTATCTAAAAGTTCTTTCTTATTACTAATAATATCTCTTTCATTCCAACTATTTGGCATTAATTGCGTATAAGTTTTGTACTTATAACGTCTATCAACTAAAATAACTACACCATAATCACTAAACGTTCTTATAACACGTCCTGCTGCCTGTACAACTTTAGTGAATCCTGGGTAAGTATATGCGTAATCAAAACCTTTACCATACTTATTTTCAAAGAATTCTGAGAGTAAATTATTTTCAATATTTACCATAGGTAATGCTACTCCGACAACTACAACACCATTAAGTAAATCCCCTTGGAAATCCACGCCTTCGCTAAATGATCCACCAAGCACAAATAAACCTAGATGAGCTTCATAAGTATTTTTAAAAATTTCTAAGACATTTTCTCTATCAATTTCGTTCATTAGTCTATTTTGCACGACTATAGTTGTGTCTAAATCTTTTAATTTATCAAAGACAAGTTCTATATATTTATAACTTGGGAAAAAAGCTATATAGTTGCCTTTTTTACTATTCACTAAAGAGCGAATTGTATCAGCTATTTCATCAATCGTGTTTTCTCTATCTTTATATTTTGTTGAAATTGTATCATTTACAATTAATTTTAACCTCTTAGAATCAAAAGGGGATTCAAGTGTTAAATATTTACCATTTCCTTTTGTAAGTAAATCCATGTAATAGTTTATTGGATACATTGTTGCACTAAAAAATACTATGCCAAGGGAAGAGGCGTTTATTGTATCCATCAAAAAAGAACTTGCGTCCATGCAACGAACTTCAATGTGGAATATGTTATCTACCTTCTTAATCATAAACATGTGGTTTTCACTATAATATTCAGAAGTATCTAGTAAGTCTTTTAAATTGAAATAATAGATTAAAGCATCGTCTCTACCATCAAATTCTTCGTAGTCTGAAAATATATTAAATGATATATTTTCAATTTGCTTAAGTAAATTGATTAGGCCCTCATCTAGATAATGTGAATAATAGTACAAATTTTCACTCATTATATCTTCAAACTCTTTTAACATATTTAAAAGCATAGATTTTTTTCTAAATAATGTCTTATCAAATTGCATTAAGCATTCTATTAAATTAACCACATCAGTGTGTTTTAGGCTTGAAGAATACATTTCACGTGATCTATCGACTAAATTATGTGCTTCATCGCATAGTATCTTAATCTTATATTTATTATCCTCAAAATATCTAATTAAATGAGCTTTAGGATCAAATACATAGTTAAAGTCACCAACGATTAAATCACAAAACTCAGATAGGTCTAGAGAAAATTCGAAAGGACATATTTTATATTTTATAGCATATTCTTTAATCTTTTCTTCACTAAGTAGAGACTCATGAACATAAATATCCTCAACCGCATTTCTAAGTCTATCAAAATATCCTTTCGCATATTTACATTTATCAGGTTTGCATATTTTTTCACCTGTAAAACACGCTTTTGCTTTACTGGTTAAAACAATGGCTTTTAATTTTAACCCTTTATCTAGTAATAAATTAATAGAATCTCTTACAACCGATTTTCCCATCGATTTTGCGGTTAGATAAAATAATTTTTCATCACGTTTTGTAATAGTTTTAAGCCCTGAAAAAAGCGTGGCCATGGTTTTGCCGATACCTGTAGGCGCAATCGCATATAATATATTTTTATTACATAGAGTATAATATGTGGCACGCATTAAATCTTGTTGGCCTTCTCTTTTAGTTTCAAATGGGAATTTGACATTTTTAACCGTTTCTAGAGTTTCGTTATTAGAATCCTCTACTAGATTAAGCCAAGAAGTGTAGCGCTCTAGCGTATCATTAAAGAATGTTTCAAGCTCATCTTTAGTTTTAATCATATCAAAACTTTTAGTTTCGTAGTCTGGTGTATGAATATATGTTAAACGAAGATTAATTGTATCAAGTAAATTAATATTTATATACAAATACGCATATAGTAATAACTGTGCTAAATATTCTTTATGAAAATCTAAATCTATTGTTTTAAGTTTAGTTTGAGTAGATTTTATTTCTTCTAAAATAATAACTCCGTTTGACTCTAAAACACCATCAATAAATCCGTGGATTATATACTCATTTTCTTTATAGGAAAACTCGCTTTTTATATAATATTCTTTTTTAGATTCATTATTGTATTGATTTTGTAAATAAGAATGAGCTTTTTTACCATCAAGATTTGGCTTATTTGAAAAAAATTCACGTGTTAAATCGCCTGATGAATATATAAATTGTGCTAATTCTTTTACCGCAATTGTTCTTTTCACAAAACTCACTCCTTTAGTCTAATTCGATTATAACATAAAATATTAAAAAAAATTGAGGCTTACTTTTAATAAACCTCAGTTATGTTATTGATCAATACCTTCACAGTAATGAACGTATTCAAGGTCACCAAGCCTTGATAATAATTCTCCACGCGAAATATAGTTTTGACCAGCTGAATATAAACCCAAAGTATACACAGATAATCCTGAATTAGCATAAGCAGGATCATAGGCAATAGATTTTACAGAGATATTGTTTTCTCTTAAATATTCAAGTAATTTTTTTAAATCTGGACGACTTAAAAGTTCGACATGAATATCATACATTTTAGCTTTACTTTGTAAACGTCCTTCAACCTTTGGTAAAAACATTACTACAACTATAATTAAAATAGAAGCAAATATTCCAAGAGTATAGAAACCTACACCAAAGGCAAGGCCTGTACAAGCAGTAGCCCATAAGGCAGCAGCTGTAGTTAAACCACGTACTTGGTTTCTACTTGTAATAACTATAGTACCAGCACCAATAAAACCTATACCTGTTATTACACCAGCTCCAATACGAGACAAGTCAGCATTTCCCATCATAAATTCATTTACCAGCATAGCACTACAAGCACCGATACATACTAAAATATATGTTCTTAGCCCGGCCGCATGGCTCTTTGTAGCTCTTTCAGCACCAATTATGGATCCAAGTGCAGTCGCAAGTATCAATCTTATCAAAATTGCATACCATGTAAGTGTTGTAAATTCATATCCAGATATCTTTTCTATTAAACTTACAATCGGATCATTTGAAGCAACGTGTGTGAACGCATCATATGATTGTGTTAAAAACATGTATATTCTCCTTTCTTTTCTTTTTCTTTTTAGTATTTTTAATATATCATAAATTTTACATTTTTTATAGTTTTTGGCTAATTTTGTCAAAAAAGAAACCATTTTGCTAAAAATTAATTAAATTTTATTTATAGTAATCCAATATTTTTCCTATTGAATAATTACACATCATTTAGGACACATCCTTTAAATCTAAAGACATATCTTTACTTATTAATTTATGTGATAAATTATCTATTAACATTGCGCCTAAGGGTGCAGTTAGTAAAATGGATAAAACAGATACTATTAAGACTTTCTCTCCGCAGTTTAAACCAATTTGAAATGCTATACCACCAATTGACGCTTGAACGGTTGCCTTAGGCATATAAGATATAATGATAAATAATTTTTCTTTTATATTAAATCTTGTTTTAATTAGACAAAGTAATACGCCTAAAGTTCTAAAAATAAGACCTATGAAAAGAACAGCTAACGCATTAAATACACCACCATTAAGAACTTTGAAATTAACACTAGCACCCACTAAAACAAATAATAATATTTCAAATAAACGCCATAAGTTGTTATAGGAGTTACTTAAAGTTTTTGCCTTATCTTTAGTTTTGAATAATATAATTATTCCAACAACTAATACAGAAAGTAGTGAGGAAATTGAAATATAAGGTTTTAACAAATACTCTATACCAACCATTAAAAATGAAGAGCTCAATACGATTAATAAAGCTGTAACATTATTAAAATCAAATCGTTTTAATAAATAAACAATTAAAAAACCTACAATCATACCTAAGATTATTCCAAGTATAATAGAAATAGGAATTAATGCGATTGATACAAAATCTAAATTATTATTTTGTGTTAAACCTAAAAACGAATAAAATAAAACAATCACATAAATATCATCAACGCTAGCTCCGGCTAGTACTAATTTAGGCTCTTCATTATAGCCTTCATTTATTAATTTTATCATGCGGGGAGATACTACGGCAGGACTAACTGCAGCTAATACACTTCCAAGTAACATTCCTTCAAAAATTGATAGATTTAATAAATAATATGAAGCAATTGTTACACCTATTATTTCAAGAGTAGCGGGTAAGAAACACATAAGTATTGCAGGCCTTCCGTTTTTTTTAAGAGATTGTAAATCAAGATTTAATCCTGATCTTGTAAGTATTATAATAAGCGCAATTTGTCTTAATTCAGAAGAAATAGATAAGAGCTTCGAATCTATTAAATTTAAAAAATAAGGTCCAAATAACAAACCAAGTAGAATAAATCCTACTAGAGATGGGATTTTTATCTTATTAAAAATAAATCCTATGAGTAAACCACAAACTATAATCAATCCTAAACTAAAAATCATAAATTACCTCCAAAAAGAAAAAAGCTAACGAAATCTACATGAGAAAAAACATGTAGACGTCATTAGCTTAAAGCGGTTTAGTTTAAAACAAGGAAGAACATCATTTCCTTATTAAATTTTATATTTTATTTTATCATTATAAAATCATTTATACAATATAGTACTACTCGTTATCAGTAGACTCTGCTTCATCTTCCTCGTCATCCTCACTTTGAGGAACAATCGCAACATTTGTAATGTATTGGTTATCTCTTAACTTAACAATTTTTACACCTTGGCTATTTCTTCCAGTTTCAGAGATTTCACTTATATGAACTCTAATAGTAATACCTTTATTTGTTGTAATAATTAAATCAAGAGTAGGATCTACTGCAGCTAAAGCAACTAAATTACCATTCTTTTCAGTAGTCTTTAGTGTCTTAATACCCTTGCCACCTCTACTTTGAACGCGGTAATCAGTCGCAGGCGTAATCTTACCATATCCGTTTGCGCTAAGAGATAAAATCATGTCTGATTCATTATGAATTACAGAAGCACCAATGATAGTTTCATCCTCTTCAAGACGCATACCTCTAATACCACTTGCGGCACGACCCATATCTCTAATGTCGTCTTCTTTAAATGTAATAGACTTACCGTTTGAAGCACCTAGTGTGATATAGTCGGCACCTGTTGTAATTAATACAGTTAAAAGTGAATCATCTTCTTTAAAATTAATTGCCTTAATACCAGAAGTCATGATATTTTGGAAATTAGATAAAGGAGAACGCTTGATAATACCTTTCTTTGTTACAAAGAATAATGAATTTGTATTATCTTTAATTGAACTAATTGAACTAATAGCTTCAATAGTTTCTCCTTCTTTAAGTTTAAGTAAATTAACTACAGGTGTTCCTTTACCATTTTTACTAGATTCAGGAATGTTATAAGCTTTTAATTTATATACACGACCTGTATTTGTGAAGAATAGTAAGAAGTCATGAGTTTCTGCATATAAGAATAACTTAACGTGATCTTTATCTTTAGTTTTTATACTAGAAACTCCTACACCACCTCTATTTTGAGAATGATATTCCTCAAGATTTAGTCTCTTTGTATAACCTTGTTCAGTTACTGTAACCATAATCTTCTCACGAGGGATTAAGTCTTCATTTTCAATTGAAATTGAAGTATGTAATTGAAGTTCGCTCTTACGCTTATCTCCGTACTTTTGCTTAATGTCAAGAAGTTCAGCTTTTAAGATTTCTTCCTTCTTTTCTTTTGATTCAAGAGTTTCTCGAAGGCCCTTAACTTCCTCTTCAAGTTGTTTGTACTCTTCTAAAGTCTTTTCTCTGTTTAAACCTGATAGCCTTCTTAGTTGCATATCTAAAATAGCTTGAGCTTGAACATCATCTAGATTAAATCTAGACATTAAACGAGCCTTACCACCATCTTCTTCAGTGCTTGATTTAATAATTTTGATAATTTCATCAGTATTATCACAGGCAATGATATATCCTTCAAGTAAATGCATTCTCTTTAAATCTTGATCTAGATCAAATTGGATTCTACGAGTAATTACAGATAATTGGTGATCAATATATACGCTTATAGCACGCTTAAGAGATAAGCTTTCAGGCGCACCATCTACAAGCGCAATCATATTAATACCAAAACTTGATTGAAGTGGAGTATATTTAAATAAATTGTTTAAAACAACATTAGGATTTGCATCATTTTTAAGTTCAATAACAATACGCATTCCCTTCATTGAAGATTCATCTCTTAAATCAGATACACCCTCAACTACGTGTTCCTTACATACTGCACCAATTCTCTCTAATAATTGAGTCTTACGAAGACCATAAGGGATTTCTGTAACAATAATTTCGTTATGTCCTTTGTTGTTTTTAGGTTCATAAATCTCAGTCTTAGATCTAATTGTAATTGTACCATGACCTGTTTGATAAGCTTCGCGAAGTCCGTCAAAGCCCATAATGATACCACCTGTAGGGAAATCAGGACCTTTGATATAAGTCATTAATTCATCACATGTAATATCTTCGTTTTCCATGTAAGCAATAGCACCGTCAATAACTTCGCCTAAGTTATGACTTGGTATATTAGTAGCTAAACCTACCGCAATACCTGTAGAACCATTTACAAGTAAGTTAGGAATTCTACTTGGTAAAACCGATGGTTCTTCTTCAGTACCATCATAGTTTGGTATAAAGTCTACAGTATTCTTTCTAATATCTCTTAACATCTCACTTGAGATTTTACTCATACGAGCTTCTGTATAACGGTAAGCAGCTGCACCGTCACCATCTACAGAACCAAAGTTTCCATGTCCATCAACTAAAGGATATCTATAAGAGAAGTCTTGCGCCATACGTACAAGAGCTTCATAAATTGAAGAGTCACCATGTGGGTGGTATTTACCCATAACGTCACCGACAATGTGGGCACATTTTTTATGTGCTACGTTATAAGTAATCTTTAAACCATCCATATCGTATAAAATACGACGTTGAACAGGTTTTAAACCGTCGCGCGCATCAGGTAATGCTCTATCAACGATTACACTCATCGCATAGTTTAAGAAAGATTGTTTTAGTTTCCCCTCTAGGTTTACTGTATCAATATTACCATGAGTGTAATTTTCATCACTTACTTCGCCTTCTTGAAGATATTCTTCATCTAGAGTTTCTTCGTTTTTCATTTCATTATCTTTATCTTCCATAAATTACTCCTTATGCGTCGATAGTCGCAAATTGTGCATTATCTTTAATAAATTCCTTACGAGGTTCTACTTCGTCACCCATTAACATATTAAAGTACATATCTGCCACTTTCGCATCTTCAATAGTAACACGAGTAAGTGTTCTTCTTTCAGGATCCATAGTTGTTTCCCATAATTGGCTAGGATCCATTTCACCTAAACCTTTGTAACGTTGAATATTAGCTCTTTCGCCAATTTCTTGTAAGAATTTATCCTTTTCTTCATCGCTATAAGCATACTCTACACGTTTACCTGATTGAATCTTGTATAGAGGTGGTTTAGCAATATAAATATAACCTGCTTCAATTAAACCTGGCATAAAGCGGAAGAAATAAGTAAGTAACAATATACAAATATGGTCACCATCAACATCCGCATCGGTCATGATTACAATTTTATGATATCTAGCTTTAGTAATATCAAATGTATCAATTACATTACCATTTTCATCATGTGCCTTAAATCCTGTACCAATACAAGTTAACATAGTTTGAATTTCGTTATTTTGAACAGCTCTTTCATAACTAGCTTTCTCAACGTTAAGTACTTTACCACGAAGAGGTAAAATAGCTTGATACATTGAGTTTCTACCTTGTTTAGCTGAACCACCGGCAGAATCTCCCTCTACTAGATATAATTCGCATTTTTCAGCATCTTTGCTACGACAATCAGCTAATTTAGATACAATACCAAATGAATCTAAAGGACTCTTACGTCTTGTAGCTTGTCTAGCTTTTTCTGCAGCTTGTCTTGCATGTGCTGCAGTCATACATTTTTCAACGATTTCTTTAGCACTTTCAGGATTTTCAAGTAAGTAGTTTTCAAGTGCATCCCCAAATATCTTACTTGTAATACCACGAACCTCAGAATTACCAAGTTTAGTTTTTGTTTGACCTTCAAATTCAGGGTTAGGGTGTTTAATAGAAATAACCGCAGTTAATCCTTCTTTAAAATCATCGTTCTTTAAATCTTCATCATTATCTTTAAGTAACTTTTTGTCATGTGCATACTTATTAATTTCTCTGCGTAGAGCAGTTTGGAAACCCTCTAAGTGAGTACCACCTTCGATAGTATGAATGTTGTTTGTAAATGTACGAACATCACTATCATACGAAGCATTATAGTGTAGTGCAACTTCTACAGTAATATTTGTCTTTTCATCAACTTGATCAACATATATTACGTTGTTTTGATTATGAGGTAATAAGGACTTATTAGAATCAATAAATCGAGCGTATTCGATAATACCACCTTCGTATAAATAAGTGAATTCTTGCTTGTTTTCTTCGTCTCTTAAATCACGAATTGTAATACGTAAATTCTTATTTAAGAAAGCTAATTCTTGTACACGTGTTCTTAAAGTTTCAAAGTTATATACGGTAGTTTCTGTAAAAATTTCCGCATCAGCTTTAAACCTAACGTTACTTCCTGTGTCATTAATATCGCAGTCGCCAATTATATGTAAATCTTCTTTAACTTTACCACGCTCGAATGTTTCTTCATAAATGTGTCCGTTTCTTCTAACAGTTACAGTTAAAAATTCAGATAAAGCGTTAACTACAGAAGCACCTACACCGTGTAAACCACCTGATACTTTATAACTTGATCCGTCAAATTTACCACCCGCATGAAGTACTGTAAATATTGTTTCAACTGCAGGGCGACCTGTCTTAGGGTGAATGTCTACAGGCATACCACGTCCATTATCAGTAACACTAATAATCTCACCTTTAAGTAAATCCACCTCAATATGTGTACAAAATCCTGCTAAGGCTTCATCAATTGAGTTATCTACAATTTCCCATACTAAATGGTGTAAACCTCTACTTGATGTAGAACCGATATACATACCAGGTCTAACACGTACTGGCTCTAATCCTTCAAGTACTCTTATCGAGTCTGCACTATACTTTTTCTCTTCTTCTAAATTTGCCATATAAGCCTCCTATAGCTTTATAATAAGCGCTTTATCTTTATCTATATCTAAATTAGATAAGGATGTTGTTGTAATAATTGTTTGAGGTCTTGTTTTTAAGAACTCAACAATATTTCTTTGTCTATTTAAATCCAAATAGGAAAATAAATCATCTAATAATAAAATTGGTGATATGTTTAAATAAGCTTCATAAACAAGTACTAAGGCAATTTTTAAAGAAATAACAATATTCCTCATTTGTCCTTCACTCGCAAACTTAGATGCATCTTTGTCATTTAAGAAAATCGAAAAATCATCTCTGTGAAACCCTATAAGTGTTGTTTTGTATTTTTGTTCCTTAGTAAATATTTCCTCGTAGTTTTTATAAATATCACTAAGATCTAGTGAACACTTATAATTTAGTTTTATATGTTCACCAGGACAAATTGCTTGATGTACTTGGTTAATTTTTTCATTAATTAATTCTATAAATTTAATTCTACTTTTAATTATCAAAGTTTCTACTTCAATTAAGTTTTTAGTAAACAACTTGATAGCTAGTAAGTCCGCGTTTTCACTTTGAAGCACTATGTTTCTTTGACGTAAGTAGTAATTCGTTTTACTTAGTGTATCTAGATATTTTTTATTAATCAAAGAAATTTCCATATCGAGAAATTTTCTTCTCATACTTGGAGAGCCTTTAATTAAATTAATATCATTTGGAGAAAACAATAAAAGTTTTGTAAGACCTACAAATTCGCTAGCTTTTTTGATTTCGATATTATTCTTTTTATATAGTTTTGAGTTTTCACTTAAAACCACTTCAAATGAGCTTTCATCAGTTTTTACTTTTATCTTAGAGTAAGGTGCGTCATACTTAATTAAATCCCTGTAATTATTTGTTCTTTCGCTTTTAAGACGAGTTAGAAAATATAATGATTCAAGTATACTAGTTTTCCCACACGCATTATCTCCGGTGATAAATACTAATTTATTAGATAAATCTAAATTCAACTTATCAAATTTTCTAAAATTAGTTAATTCAATACTATTAATCATTTTAAATAATATTATAGGTTTCTTTACCAATAACAACTACTGTATTACGATAAAGTTTCTTACCTCTTCTTTTGTCAACTTCTCCGTTAACTAAAATATCATTTTCTTCAAGGAATATTTTTGCTTCACCACCAGTTTGGATTATACCTACTATCTTCAATAATTGTCCTAAAGTAATGAATTCTTTATCCTCTTTTATTTCTATAGTTTCCATAAAATCACCACGATAACATTATACTATAAAATAATCGATTTTTAAAGGTTTTTAGAGTTTTTACTTAAAAACTTATTTTTTATCAAAAAACGCAAAAAAAGGCTCTAAAGTGCAATTTAGGGCCTATTTTAGATATACGCGCATTTTATTCTACCTAATTATTAACTTAATCAAGGATTTCTTGTTCAAGTTTTTTGTTTATTTTTATCATATATTTAATAGTATCAAAAAATATAGCATATTCATTATCTTTAAGCATCAAGTTTAATTTCTTTTTATCGTTTTCACTCAATTCTTTTAAATTAGAAGTATTTTCTTTAAGTTCAGAAACACCCATTTTATAAGGGATGAAAGGAATGTTAGTTTTTTTAATTAAATTGTTAAATATATAGAACCCTCCACAATCTATATCTGAAAAATGATAATAAGTCGCGTTAGGGTAGGTTTTGTATAATTTTTTTAAAAACAATGTCTTAATCTTGTTATGGAATCCGGCAAGATATATAACTAGCGCATTCTCTTCTAACGTATAAAACGAAGTTAAATTCTCTACTGTGATAATAGTATTTATATCAGTGCTTAAAAACTCTATATCTTTAATCATTTTGTTTGATAAAGAGAACTCGTAAGCAAATTCATTTAAATCTATAATTGTGTTTTTTAATTTAAACTTTAATTTATTTTTAATTAATGTATACGAATAGTTTGATACAATATTATATTCAACAAGTATATCCTCTTTTTCTATATTTGTCATGTTTGGATCAAAATCTTTGATTATACTAATAACTCTTGTTTCAAAGAGAGTAAACTTTTTTGAATCGTTTAAAACACGAACAGAAAAATCACGTTTCATTGTTTCGTCTTTTAGTTTAACCATTTCTTCAATAATTAAAATTAAAGTCTTAAGATCATTTAATGAGTTAAAATAAACTTTCGGGAATACACCCTTCTTTTCTATCTCACACAAAATATAGTTTTTAAAGTTAATCATAAAAGATTTCGGACTATATTTAGATAAATAATCTTTAATGCTTTTTGTTTCTTCTTTAGGATTAACTTTTTGAGTCAAACTAAATACCTTATCAACATTGTCTATGTTTAGTTCAAGATATGAAAAATCACCATTTTTTTCAAAATAGGCATTTATATATCCTAATTTTTCAAGTTCTAAGATATCATTATCGTTTGACTCTCTAAAGCGAAATGAGTCTCTAGTATGATACGACTTCATTATAGGATCACTTGTACTTATTTTTATCTTAATATCTTTTGTACTACCATTTTTAGATAATACCGAATTTTCATATTTATCAAGTAATTTATTTAGTATTGTATTTTGAAATATTGTCATATTATTTACCTGGTTCATGGAATAATATAAGACGATTATTAGATTTCGCAATTCCTACAACTGAGTCCATGTAAGGCGCAATTGAGTACGTTCTAACTCCTGGTACAACAATAAATAATTGAATACTTAGTTCTTTGTAGAACTCAAGTACATTATTTATTCTACCTTCATCCATGTTGTTGAATGCTTCATCAAATATTACAAGACAACATGCATCCTCGTTTTTCTTCATTAATTCATCAAAACAAGCCGCAATTACAACATAGAAAGGAGTTTGTGTTTCACCACCTGATTTTTCTCTAGTAGTCTTAGATATATAACTTACTTCATCATACTTATTTGTGATTTTAATATCGTAATTCATGTATGATCTGTAATCTAGATATTTAGCTAGATATGCCTCGGTTTCGCGTGATAGGTCACTTTGTGCAATCTTGTTAAATAAGTCAAGAATTAAAGCACTGTCTGAATCCTTTAGTGTATTTGTAAATAAATCTTTAGAATATAATTCATCTCCACTTGTTATAATTCTATAATAATCAGCTAAATCACTTGAAGCTTTAAATACAAACTCATAAACCTCTTCATCACGACCGAATGGATGACGACGTAAATTCTTATTAAGCTTTTTAATTTCATTTTGAGCTTCATAAATATTGTTTCTAATACCTGTTAAGAATACTTGCCTAAAGCCTTGTTCACACTTTTTGTAAGCTTCTTCACTTCGTTCTTTATAAGCAACTATATTTAAATTCTTTACATTATAATATTCAGTAATAAAGTCATCAAGACTATTGATATCAGCTACAAGTTCATTTTTAAACTTTTGTGAATACACTTGCATTCCCTTAAGAATTACACTCTGCATAGCTCTATTTGATGCCTCTGCACTATTTTTATCGCTTATAATACGAGTTTTAGATAAACTATTATTAGTCTTATATTCCTCTTCTTTTCTTAAATAAATCTCATAAGAGATAGAATCTTCTTTTATTTTTAACATTTCAAAATTATAGATATTTTCTTTGTTTAGAAGTTCCGCTTTATTTCGCTCAATATCAGCTTCTAGACTACCTATTTCTTTTATAATATTGTTAATAGTTATTTCTATATCTTTGATTTTTGCCCCCAATTCACTTGCTTTTCTTCTTGCGTTTTCAATTTTGTTTTCAAGTTCTAAAAGATTATGGTTCTTTTTATCCTCTTCAATTTGAGTTTCTAAACTCTTAATCTCTAAGCTCAAGTTTTGTTCTTTTAGATAATAGTTATCAGACTCGCATAAAGTTCTTGCATTACTAAAACTCAATTTCTTTAAAGTTTCTTTTAATAGATTGATTATTTTATAATTTTCATGTTGTTTCGCACTTAAAGCATTTAAATTAGAAATTACCGTTTCTTTTTGTCTATTAATTGCGTCGCGGCCGATATAAGGTGTTAGATATAATTCCTTATTTAACGCACGTACACTATAGTTTTGATATAACATACATGTTTTAGTAATAGATATCTTGTTTTGATTAAGCATAGAAGTATCATCTACTCTAATAACTCTATTAAGCAAATACATTGCATATTTTTTTGCGTAACTATTATTAATATCTAGACAATAATATAGTGAGTTTTCATTTTCTTTAAATGTTTCAATCTTTTCAATATCTACAACACCATAGCCATAAATATTATATTTGTCTTTAATTTGTTCGTATTTTTTTATAGCTATATTGAAGTACTTAGGCTCAACAATTAAATCAAAACGTTGAGTATTTAAATATGCTTCAAGCGCATTAGACCATTCTTTATACTCATCTTTTATTTCTAAATACTCACAAAGTGGTTTTATATCAACATCTAACTTTGTTTGACGTTTAATCTCGTCTTTTATCTCACGAATTAAGTTATTTAGATTCTCTTTGTATTGTCTTAAACCCTTATTTATTTGATTTAACTGATTATTTTTTTCAGTAATTTCATCAGATATGTTTTTAGTATCTATCTCTAGTCTAGCTAATTTATTACGAAACTCGTTATCTTTAGAAGAAATTTCTTCACTAAACTTTTTAATTTCTTTAATAAAATTGATATAGTCGTGTTCTAAATATAATTTAAAGAAATTATTTTTGCTCGATATCTCTTTTCTGATAATCTCTTCATGCTCAACTTCTGAGTCAGTTTTTTGAATATTTGAAAGAACGTTTTTATATTCATTTTGAATGTTTTTTAATCTATCTTCTTTTAAATTCAAAGCTTTTCTTATCTCATTATTTTCAAGAAGCGCAATTTCTTTAGTTACATTGGTTAAATTTTCGTTTAAACTTAATTTTAAATCATTTAATTCTTTATTTTTAAGTTTATTTTCACTAATCTTACTATCTTTTTTCCTATTATCTTGAGTTAAATTTTCTATATCAGCAAGATTTGACAACACATTTAAATATTTTAAATTTTCTAAATTTTGCCCATATTTTATAGCTTGAGTAATAAATGTTTCTAAACACTCTATCTTATTTTCTTCACGAACTAAAGTTTCGTATATTTCTTTATAATTACGCATCTCTGTTCGAATAGAGTCTAGATCAATATTTTTTTCTTTTAGTAAGAAACTGTTTACAAATGAATTTACCTCTTCAATAGGCTTAAATGCGATAGCTTTAGCAAGAAGATCAAAGTATTTTTCACTACTTTGAAGTTTAAAAATATCTCGCGCAATAGCTTCCCTTCTTTTCTTTACTCCGTTTTTATCTAAAGAAACAAGATTTTTAATATTTCTCTCAAGTTTATTATAGTTAGAAATAACATAATCGCTTATATAATCTTCTTCATTTATTTCATAGTTAGGAACGTAGTAAAAATAAGGTTTTGGTTTTGTGTTTCCGCTTACAAGTTCTAAGACAACGCCTAGAGTAAATGACTCTTTAGTATCACTACTTTCGTAAACTAGCGCTATATGGCTTATTAGATTAGCAAAAGGACGTAAAAACTCTTTATTTTCAATACCAGTCTTACATCTCATATAAGTCTCAAGTGTACGTTTAGCGTTTTGGTTAGCCGCATGGTTAAAATGTTTCTCGTCTCCACCAGATAACAAATAGTAAAGTGCATCTACAAGCGTAGATTTTCCTGTTCCGTTTTCACCTGATAGTAGCGTATTTCCTTTTATATCAATAGTTTCATTTGTAAATAGGTGCCAATTGATTAACTTAATCTTCTTTAATATCACTTGTTTCACCTCTTTCTTTAATAAAACTTAATAGTTGTTCGTTTAATGTTTCAATATTTGCGTTTTTGACTACTTGCAAAATAGTAGGGTATATTGTTATTACTGACTCATCATCTAACCTTTGGAAATTAAAACCAATAATTTTGTAACGCTTAAGCAAACGTAACGAATTTAACATATCAGTCTTGTATGCTTCATTTATAAATATTTGCGTATTATTAATGTTTTCTATTAATTCAGACGTTTTAATTATAACATTTGCACTATTAGAGTTTAGTGTTACTTCATGTGTACCCTTGTAATACATTAAACGTAAAACAAGAAGTATAACTGTATCAATCTTTTTAAGGCTTATCTTATTTCTATCTATGTTTGATTCAATATAGAAAAACTTGTTATTATCATCATGAATTAAATTATAATCAATAATAGACAAATAAGCTTCAATAATATCACGAATCGATAATATAGAATAATAATCCTGTTTATCATTATCTATTGAAACATAGACAAAGTTATCTTTTAAAAGTTTATTTACAAGACGTGAGAAAGCTTCTTTTTTAGTATCATTTAAACTTTTATATTCTTCATTAAATTTTTCTAAAGCTTCAATTTTTGATAATAAGGCCATAGTTAAATCCTTTCTATTATAAAGTTAGAAAACTCAATACCAAAACGTGTAAAACTATCTAGTTTAGTATCAAAATCAACCTTATAATTAACGTTTTTATTTGTGCTATAAAGCAATACTAAGAATTGTTTGATTGTATCATCATCTTTATTTGTGCTAATTAAATCTCGAGCTTCAATTTTGTCTTTCTCATTCATTGAATTAAGTACATATTCATTAATCTTATAAGCACTATATAAATTATCTTTAAAGAAATTATTTTGAACTTCAGTTAACTCTTCACTAGTTATTTCTTCCCTTGCCTCTATTTTAACTATAGAATCATGAACAAGTCGTTGACGCACAGTATACAATGAATCCTCACTAATTGAGCCAAGAGAGAAAATTTGAAATACTTCACCTATTTCGTCTGTATCATTTATTTCAAAGTAGTCTTTAATATTTTTAAGTGTATCATTAATAAGACCCTCTAGATTAATATTATCATTGATTAAGAAATTAGTTCTATTACGAGCAGATGATACATATTTTGCATTATTCGTATTTATTATTTTAATTAGTTCGTTAATATTATTGAAAACATCTTTAACTTTATTAAAAGACTCATAGAAGAACATGTCCGCTATAGCTCTATTTTCTATAGTGTCTATACCGTTTAATTTATCTTTTAGATATTGTTCTATTAGTTCGTTTTTACTTGTATCATATATTCTGTCTAAATTTTCATTTATATATAACTTATAAGTTTCAGGATTATCACGTTCACGTAAATTTTGAAGCGATTTTAATACAACCTTATCATTGTAATCGACAAGTAGTTTTTCAAGAATATCATTAGGTTTTAAATCTTTGTTTTGAAGTAAAGAAGTTAAATATTTTTTTATAACTATATTTACTCCTCTAAGCATATTAACTAATGTTTCGCTACTATCTACAATATGCTCTGTAATACCAACACACTCGTTGATATTAAATGTTTTAATTGAGTTATATATTTGATAAACGTATCCATATAATTCATTTTGATTAGTACGAGCTTTAGTAATATTAGCCATAGCTTTTAATATTTGGATAGCATTTTCATCAACCATGAAACGCGATTTAAAGTTTGTATCTTCTTCCTCGTATAGCCATCCTGTTTTAACAAAATAAGAAACCTTTAAACTTGCAATTTTTTTAATATCAGTTTCATTATTCTCTTCACTTGTATCGTCCTCATAAAAATGAATTTGAGGATGATCACTGATATAATGCACGATTATATCAATAAGTTCTTCTCTAGAGGCGTAGTTATGGACATTTAGACCAATACTATCATTTATTAAACTTAATAGTTCATAATTAATTTCTCTGTTTCTACCGGTAAAAACATTAAAGAAATTTTGGTTTAAATTTTCAAAAAAATTAGCCATAAACTCTCCTTTATTTATTACTTATATTATAGCTTTCTTTTAAAAATTTTACTAATATAAATCTATACATTAGAGAATTTATATTTTAAAAATGCAAAGTTAATATAAAAAAGCCAGGATAATTAAATCCTAGCATATCTTTTATTTTATATTAACTTATTCTAATAGGTAGAATTACTTCGCTTAGTCCTTCAATCTTATCAGACTTAATAATTACAGGACGAAGATCACCGCAGAAATTAAGTGATACTTCATAAGAATCTATAGCACGTAATGCATCAAGCAAATATTTACTAGAAAAAGAAATTGTAATAGGTTCTTCAGTTAATATACGGGTAGGAGTAATTTCTTCCTTTGCAGTACCAATTAAACTATTAGTTGTAGAAAGTTCTACATTCTTATTGTCAAGTAAAGATAAACGAATTACTGAATAACTTAACTCTTTATCAGTAACGCTAGCACTAGGGCTTAAAATAGATACACGTTCAACTACTCTAATTAAAGCTTCTTTATCAAAATAAATTGATTGAGGGAATGTATTTACAAATACTTTACTAGTATTAGGGTATTCACCATCTAAAAGTCTAGTTTGGAATAATACATTTTTAAATTTGAAAAGTAATTTATTACTTGAAAAATATATAGATATATCAATATCATCACTATCAAGAGCTTTATTTAATTCATCTAATGATTTAGCAGGAATAGTTACACTAAACGCATTAAATTCACTATCTAATTGAATTTGATTTTTACTAAGTCTAAATGAATCTGTTGCGCAGGCTGTAAGAGTTGAGCCTTCAAGTTTGAAGTTAACTCCTGTGATGATTGGATTTGTTTCTACGTTTGAGGTAGCAAATACAGTTGTCTTTATAATTTTTCTTAAAGTTGAACTTTTAATTGTTAATGGATTTTCAAGTGCTACAAAATCAATTATAGGGTAGTCTAAAAAATTCATTAGACGAAGTTCATATTCACCCTTACCAGCTTTAAGTAATAGAGATTGATTTTCAATTGATGAAAAATATAGTGTATCACAATCTAATTTTCTAATAATATCAAGTAATTGTTTACCAGATACTAAAGCTTTACCTTTTTCGTGAATTACTAAAGATTTATCAGCAATTAAAGTTTCAATAGAAATATCTACATTTGAACTTGTTAAGTATATATCACTTTCAGTAGCTTCAATTAAAACACCTGTAAGTATTGGCATAGGTGTTTTTGTAGGTAGACCATGTGATATCATGTTTAGATTATCAAGTAAGATATTTCGGTTAATTTCAAAGTTCATATTTTCTCCTTTATATTTATTATTATATTAATAGTAATATTATCAAATGTGGAATTGTGGGTAATGTTAAAAAATGCTTTACCTAACGCATTTTATTATATCATATATAAACATTTTTATAAACATTATAATTGTGGATTCCACACTTTATCCTATTTTTTTAAGTATTGTATCAATAGCTAGTTTTAATTCGTTATCAGTCTTAATTTGAAGGGAAATCTTTTCACAAGCACTTAAAACACTTGAGTGATCCTTTCCACCTAGTAAATATCCGATTCTCTTATAAGGGAGATCATATTTAGTACGTAATATATACATACATATATGGCGCGGATTAGTAAACTTCGCGCTTTTCTTTGTCGAAATTAAGTCTGACATCTCAATTTGATAAAAATCACATATAATACTCTTTAAAGCTTCGTAGTCTTGATCCTCTCCTGAATCATTTTTGTTCTTTAGAAGAGCTTCAAGTGATTTTTTAGCTAAACTTAAAGTTACGTTTTGGTCAAATGTAACCGCATAACTCAATACACGGCGTAGCGCTCCTTCAAGTTCTCTAATATTATCAGTAAAATTCTTTGCAATATACTCAATTACATCATCAGGTACAACCTGTTCACTTGTTTCTAGAAGCTTACGTTCAAGTATTTTTACACGTAAATCTAAATCAGGCTTTTCAATATCTACTTGAAGACCCCATTGAAAACGTGATTTAAGTCTATCAACGATATCTTTTAATTGATCACTAGGTCTATCTGAAGCACAAACTATTAGTTTGTCTTTGTTATGCATTGAAGTGAATATATCGAAGAATTTATTTTGACATTTTGGTGCATTTGATAACATTTGTATATCATCTATTAATAAGACATCTAAATTTTCGAATTTTTTATCGAATTCTTCATATGTATTAGTTCGTGCTGCTTTAGAATATTCATTAATAAATGTTTGAGTTTCTATATATAATACTTTTTTATTTATATCATTATCTAATATATAGTTACCAATTGCTTGCATTATATGTGTTTTACCTAGACCTACGCCTCCAAATATATATAAAGGATTAGCTAACATAGCACCTTGTTGAGCACAGGTTAAACTTGTTCTGTAGGCTAGTTTGTTGCTTGGTCCGGCAACAAATGTTTCGAATGTATATTCAGGCTTTAAATTTGATTGTGATAAATTTGATGTTTCTTTTGGTGTTTCTTTAGTTGTAACTTCTTCGCTTGTAACAAATTTAAACTTTAAATTTTCATCAGTCAATGTTTGAAGTATTTCATTTAATCCTATTGAAAACATTTTATTCATTTTTGTTTTGATTAATAAACTTGGGCAGAGGATATAAATAGTTCCATTTAAAAACTTTACAACGCTTTTGGCTTGATCGATAGTGTCGTTATACGTATCAGGTGCCATAGATTTTTTTATTTCTTGTTTGGAACTATCCCAAAGTTTTTGATATTTAGAGTAGTCCATATTTTCTCCTAAAAAAGTCAATTTTTTTAAATCTTTATTTTGCATTTATGATTATAGCATGAATCCCACAATTGAAAACAAAAAGTTATCCACATAAAATGTGGGATTCTTATGTATAATTTTAAAATTTATTTTACAAAAAGTGGAAATTTTTAAAAAATAATGCCTTACCTAAAGCATTATTTAAGTTTCCCACAATCCCACAGTGTGTCTAAGTATGTTGATAATTATCCACATTTTATCAACACTTTAACCACATATTTATCCACTTTTTTTAAAAAATGTAATAAAAAAATCAGAAAAACAAGCGAAAACTACAAGTTTTTATAAAAATTGCTTTACTTTTTGAGAGTAACATAAAGTTTGTGTAAATATAAAAAGCTAGAGTCTACTATAACT